>NZ_JBBCQO010000001.1:0-1096745 GCF_037149875.1 Pantoea sp. USHLN256
CGATCGAAGCGGGTATCGCGGACTACTGGTTCAAATACACCGGCCTGAACGGCGCGATCGTCGGCATGACCACCTTCGGTGAGTCAGCGCCAGCGGATCAGCTGTTTAAAGCGTTTGGCTTCACCGTTGAGAACGTGGTTAAAACGGCGAAATCGATTCTGTGAGAGTGAAGCGGCGTCCCAGCGGGACGCCCTTCTTACTACGCGGTAATACGAATGATTTTTTGCGTCATGCTCATGGCTGAATCAAACGGGCCGGTATTGCGCACGATTTTTACCATCACGCTGGCGCCCACCCAAAGCTGATACAGGCTTTCCGCTACCCGGCCGGGTGTATCATCAATAGCCAGTGAACCCTCTTCAACGCCCGCTTCCAACGCTTCCGCCAGTCGCGAGATGATACCCGAGGTGCCATTTTGCAACGTAACGCGCATGTAATCCGACAGATCGGCAACTTCAGCGCCCAGCTTCACCGCCAGGCACTTGCCCTGACAATCGGAGAACGATTGCGATTCGCGCCACAGCTGCCAGTAGTTCATTAGCCGCTGCGCCATCGTGAGCCCCGGCTGAGCAAGCGTGGTATCAAGCTCAGCCAGATAATCATCAAAATAGCGCGCCAGCATCGCGACGCCGAACGCTTCTTTCGAACTAAAGTAATGGTAGAAAGAGCCTTTCGGCACGCCCGCATCGGTGAGGATTTCATTCAATCCGACCGCCGAAAACCCCTTGCCCGCCATAATACGTTGGCCGGTGGCAAGGATGTGATCGCGGATTTCATTACTGTGTAATTGGGATGTAGTAGTCATAGCGTTAGATTACCAAATACTAGACCAGTCGTCTATGAGCAGATTATACGCAAATTACTGCGATAAGCTACGGGCCGCTTGCTCGATCGCCGCCGCCATTTCCCTTGGCTGTGAGGCATAGAAAGCATGATTGCCTTTCAGTTCCGTCACCGTGCGACAAGGGAGTAGACAGCGGTTCATCCCGATAAGTTTATTGCGCCAGTTGTTTGATTAACTGTTGCGCCGTCTCTGCTGAAGAAGTTGGGTTTTGTCCGGTAATCAGCAAACCATCGCTAACCACATATGAACTCCAGTCGGCACCTTTCGAGTACAGACCGCCCTTAGCGATCAGCTCGTCTTCCACCAGGAACGGCACCACCTTCGTCAGGCCGACAGCTTCCTCTTCGCTATTGGTAAAACCGGTGACTTTGCGCCCTGCTACCAGCGGTTTTCCTGCTGGCGTTTTGACGTGGCGCAGCACGCCCGGCGCATGACATACCAGCGCCACGTGTTTGTTGGCTGCGAGGAAACCTTCGATCAAGGCAATCGAGTGCTTATCTTCGGCTAAATCCCACAGCGGACCGTGGCCGCCCGGGTAAAACACCGCGTCAAAATCCGCAGGTGAAACGCTATCCAGACGAACGGTGGCGGCGAGCTGTGCGGTTGCTGCAGCATCTGCTTCAAAGCGATGGGTTTGTTCGGTCTGAAAATCGGGCTCGTTGCTTTTCGGATCTAACGGCGGGTTGCCGCCTTTCGGTGACGCCAGGGTGATTTCTGCGCCGGCATCCTTGAAGGCGTAGTAAGGCGCAGCCAGTTCTTCCAGCCAGAAACCGGTTTTGCGACCGGTATTACCCAATTGATCGTGTGAGGTCAAAACCATAAGAATCTTCATTGTAAATCTCCTGCTTGCTGGATTTAAACATCTAAACTAGACCAGTCGTCTAGCGCTTGAATTCAAAGTAACAGCAAATAGACCAGTCGTCTAGAGGTTAAACCATTTTTTACTGCAATGAAATGCGCCCGCGTTTGTTACTTTCTATCCGCTTGCGGGTAATCTATCCCCATTTACTCTCTCTCATGGAACTGGAGAAATCATGTCCACCTTACGTTTGCTCATCTCTGACTCACACGATCCCTGGTTCAATCTGGCGGTGGAAGAGTGTATTTTCCGCCAGATGCCAACGACGCAGCGTGTGCTGTTTCTTTGGCAGAATGCTGAAACCGTGGTGATCGGGCGCGCACAAAATCCATGGAAAGAGTGCAATACGCGGCGCATGGCAGAAGACGGCATTAAGCTGGCGCGCCGCAGTAGCGGTGGTGGCGCGGTGTTTCACGATTTGGGCAACTGCTGCTTCACCTTTATGGCCGGCAAACCGGAATACGATAAAACCGTCTCTACCGCGATCATCCTGCGTGCGCTTGAGCAGCTCGGCATTGCCGCTGAAGCGTCAGGGCGCAACGATATCGTGGTGAATGTTGACGGTGACGTGCGCAAAATTTCCGGTTCCGCCTACCGTGAAACGCCAGATCGGGGTTTTCATCACGGCACCTTTTTAATGGATGCTGATCTGTCGCGTCTCGCCGATTACCTCAATCCAGACATCAAAAAATTACAGGCGAAAGGCATCAGTTCGGTACGATCGCGTGTGGCTAACATCGCCGATTTGGTGCCGGACATCAGCTTTGCAGCGATATGCCGCGAGGTGATTGCCGCCTACTTCGCTTACTACCATGAGCAGTGCGAACCGGAGCATATCTCCCCTGAGGCGCTGCCTGACTTACCTGGCTTCAGGCAGCAGTTTGCCCGTCAAAGCAGCTGGGAGTGGAATTTTGGCAACGCGCCGGATTTCTCGCATTTGCTGAATGAGCGCTTTGTCTGGGGCGGCGTGGAGATCCATTTCGATGTGGAACGCGGCGTGATTTCCCGCTGCCAGATTTTCACCGACAGCTTGAACCCTGCGCCATTAGAGACGCTGGCGTTACGCCTGCAGGGCGCGGTATATCGACCAGAAACCATGTCGACGCAAGTCGCGCAGTTGAAAGCGGAATGTCCAGAACAGCTGAATGAACTGAGCCAGCTGGAAAGCTGGCTGGTCAGTAGCGTGAGTTAACTATGATTCAGGTGCGCCGTTGCGCGCACCTGTTCGCTTATTTGCTCTCTGTCTGCACCACTAAATCAGGTTCCTTGCCCACCAATATCAGCGTCAGGCTAAAGGACATGATTAAGGCAATCGCCACACCAGACACCGCCCAGATAAAGTACGGTCCAATATAGGCTGGCAGACTAAAGATACTGGAAAGAATGTAGCCATATAAACGCACGCCAAAGAAACCAATAAACGCGGATGCCAACGCGCTGGAAACCGTGGCGGCGATAAAGGCTTTTTTGTAGCGGGTTAATACGCCAAACAGCGCCGGTTCCGTGATGCCTAATAGTGCTGAAATGGCGGCTGAAAGTGTTACCACTTTATCCTGGCGATGTTTACTCAATGTCCAGATAGCAAAAGTCGCGCCGGCAATCGACATATTGGCCATAAACATCATGGGCATTAACATGTCATAACCGCGATCGCTGAAGTTTTGTAGCGCGATCGGTGTCATCGCATGGTGCATACCGGTTAGCACCGCAATAGGCCGGATCGCGCCGACAATCAAGCCGGCAAAGCTGGAAGAAATACTGAATAAGCCTTCAATAAATAACGCTAACCCTTTGCCCAACCAGATGCCCATCGGGCCAATCACCACCAGCGCCGTCAGTGCCGCGAGGAACAGGGTCAAGGTTGGCGTAAAGACGGTCTTCAACACCTCGGGCATAATACGATCCACCCAGCGATGAATATAGCTGAGCGCCAGGATAGAAAAAATCACCGGAATAACGCTGGAGGCATAATTAAACACCGAAACCGGAATCACGCCCATCAGCCAAAACGCACTTACCGCCCCTTCCTGATGTGCCGCCAGCGTTTTAGCCGCGTCAATTAATGTGGGATACATTAAACACGCGGCAACAGCCGCCGCGAGATACTCATTGGTTTTAAATATTTTGGCTGCAGAAACTGCCAAAAAGAACGGTAGGAAATAGAATACTCCGCTGGCGATTAAATCAATCACCATTACCGTATCACTCTTTGCCGAAATCAGTTTTAACGCCACTAATCCGGCCAGCAATCCTTTGATCATCCCTGCCCCAGCAATCGCCGGGACAATAGGCCCGAATACGCCGGAGACGGTATCCATAAACATCGACACCACACTTTTACGTGTTTTTTCACTCGACGCAGTCTGTGCGCTATAGCTATTTAATACCGGAGCGATCTGCTCATACCAGCTATTCACCTGCGGACCAATAATGATTTGAAACTGCTCGCTCTGCATTTGCGCACCCAGTACGCCGGGCAAGGTTTTAATTTCACTCTGGTTAACTTTATTGTCATCAATCAGATCAAAGCGCAGGCGTGTCATGCAGTGCCAGACTTTATTAATATTACTCTTCCCACCCACTAAGTGGATTATATTTTTTATGACTTCCTGCGTTCCCATAGTGGCTCCTGAGGGAAGAAAAATGGTGTGATAAAAGCTGACGTGGATGGTAATAAATGCCAGAGTGCAAAACAAACCAATAAATCATGATGAAGATCACAAAACCTGCCACAGCAGGACAAATAAACCATTAAATTCCTAATTGGTCCGTTTTTTTAAGGAAAAATTAAAGTTTATCTAACCAATATTTATTTATTAAAAAAGGGTTTGCGCCTCAATAAAAAGCCAGTAATTATACGCAAAAAAATTCTTATCATACTGCTTTGATGTCGAACGCAGTCACTGCGCTGCAGGAGTATTTCTCGTGACCCCAACGATTATTGAGAGTATTAGCTGTTTTATTACCCGTCCCGATCGCCATAATCTGATTACCGTACGCGTCACCACCAATAAAGGCATTACCGGTCATGGCTGTGCGACTTTTCAGCAGCGTCCGCTGGCCGTGAAAACCATGGTTGATGAGTATCTGGTACCGTTATTAGTGGGACGTGATGCCAATAATATTGAAGATTTATGGCAGATGATGAGCGTCAATGCCTATTGGCGTAATGGCCCGGTAACCAATAATGCTATTTCAGGGATTGATATGGCGTTGTGGGATATTAAATCACAGCTGGCGGACATGCCTCTCTATCAGCTGTGGGGCGGTAAAGCGCGCGATGCCATTGCAGCTTATACCCATGCCAGTGGAGAAACGCTGGCCGAACTTTTTAGTTCGGTTGATAACGCATTGGCAAAAGGTTATCGCCATATTCGCTGTCAGCTCGGTTTTTATGGCGGCACCGCGAAAGAGCTGAATTCGCCAGAGAACAGCACGGCTGGCGCCTATTATTCTCAGCAAGAGTACATGGCAAATACCCTTGAGATGTTCCGCGCGTTGCGAGAGAAATACGCCCACCGTTTTGAAATCCTGCACGACGTTCATGAACGCCTGTTTCCGCAACAGGCCATTCAGCTGGCAAAGCAGCTTGAACCCTATATGCCCTATTTCCTCGAGGATGTGCTGCCGCCGGCGCAAACAGCCTGGCTGGCACAGTTGCGTCAGCAAAGTGCGGTTCCGCTGGCATTAGGTGAACTCTTTAACAATCCGGCTGAGTGGCATGACTTAATTGTAAATCGCCGCATTGACTTTATTCGCTGCCACGTCTCGCAAATCGGTGGCATTACGCCCGCTTTAAAACTGGCGACGCTGTGTCAGGCGTTTGGCGTCAGACTGGCGTGGCATGGTCCAGGCGATATGACACCGATTGGCGTCGCGGTGAATACGCATCTAAATATCCATCTTCACAATGCCGCTATTCAGGAGTTTATTCCGCGCTCGGCGTTGACGGATGCCATTTTCCCAGGCGCGCCGGATATCAAAGAGGGCTATCTTTATCCCCCGCAAGCCTCGGGCATTGGCGTAACGTTTGACCAGGCGTTGGCAGAAAAATATCCGGTGGTGTACCGCCCGCATGAATGGACGCAGAGCCGTCTGCCGGATGGTACTATTCACACGCCGTGATTTAGCGCTGTTCCTGACGGAAGCGCAAATTGTCGGAATTGTGCGGAATCAGGTAGGTGCAGGTGTAGTTAATATCAATGATGTCACTGATTTCATACACCTGCCCGCCCTGTAGAATGCCGCGGTTAATAATGTGCATCGCCGGGCTGCCTTTTTTACACTGCAACAGAGCCGCCTGTTCGCGATTGACATTAATAGCCCGATAGCTGGTGAGCAAATGTGAAATCTGGTAGCCCTTAGCTAACACGTATTGCTGTATCGAACGCTCAATCACTTCACCGCTAAGGTCAGCAAATAAGCTGGCGGGCAAGCGTGATATTTCGATCTGCACCGCGACATTATCGACAAAGCGCAGGCGGGAAAACTCCCAAATAAACGCGTCATCATTGATGGCGAATATTTGCTGCTCATCGCTGTCCGGGCGTCGTTTGCGCAGGCTAATCGCGCGGTAATGCATCTGATCGAAGCGTTTTTCGGTGATGGAATTATAAACCAGCGGGTTATTACGTACCGTTTCATTGATCCAGATACCTGAGCCCTGCACGATGCGCACGGCGCCGATACTCACCAACTTCTCCAGCGCCTGGCGAATGGTAAAACGCGAGACACCGTACTCTTCCGCCAGTTGGCGTTCAGGAGGCAATTTGCGCGGTGCCGATGTGTCTTCCTGATAGATCTTGCTCAGCAAATCCTGGGTAATGAACTCTTTCTTTTTCATTGAATTACCCTCCTCCGGTCGATGTTCTGCCGATCATAACACGAGGAGGGTAACGCAACAGGCTGCGTTAGGCGCCGCTGACGGTGCCACTCAGCACCGCAGGCACATCATCCTGCACCATAAACGCCACCAGCGTGGCATCACGCTCACCCGTAAGCGCTGACAATACCGTCGCCGCACTGACGGAGTCGCCCTTATGCAGGCGCTCAGCATCTATTTTCACAATACCGTCCAGCACGGTTATCCAGCTGGAATAGCCTGCGCGCTGCGGAAGTTGCACCCGCTCGCCGCGTTCCAGTTTCACATCATAAATATAAACGGCCTGGCCCAGCGTCAACGGTGCTTCGCTGCCGTGCGGCCCGGCCAGCAGCGTCCAGGCGTTAACTGCTGCACCGTCTTCACGGGTAAAGCTATTAATACGTGCTTCGCCACCAGACCGGGCCGGGCGAATGCTGGCCTGCAGCATCTCGGTTTCGATAAAGGGCGCAGATTGTTCAACACGCGCACCGCTGCCCGCACTCATCATCAGCGCATGTTTCGCGTTGAGTGAAACAGTGGCGCCATTCTCAGTACGGTGCAGCAGCGAGCCGCGCCAGACGTAGCTAAAAATCTCGTCGTCCTGATGAGCTTGCAGCGGGATTTTCGCACCCAGCTGCAGCGTCATCTGGTCGATAATCGCTAACGGCCCGAACGCTGCGCCAGGACGCTGACGCCGAATAGTAAATGGGCCATATTCAAACAGTTGATCGCGATCGGCACGCAAGATGTTCATGGCTATTTTCCTCAATGATTTCTCTCTGACAACCATCATAGAGGCTGAAAAAATCCTGAACAGCAGGCAAAACTGCTCGCTTACATCAAAACTTTTGAATAAGGGAAGCCAGCTGTTTACCTGCCCATCCTGAGACAATATTGATGCATAAGCGGGTGTCGGATAACGCGTTTATACGGTGATCAGGGTGATATTCTCGTCACGAAAGGCGTTGTAAAACTCTTTATTCAGACTCTCTTCAACCACCAGCACATTTATCTGTTCGCAACCTGCAACTGTAAATCTGGCAACCGCGGGGATTTTATCGGCGGTGAGTCCAACGATCGTCTGATTGCTTTGCTTGATCGCCGCTTTTTTAAATTCACAGTCTGCAAAGTCAAAACCGGTGAGCCCCGAGTCGGGACTCATGGCGCATCCGCCGATAAAGGCCTGGTCAAAGATGATATTTCTAAGCTGCTCAATGGCGGTATTCCCTACGCAACCGCCGCTTTTTTTCTGAATATGTCCGCCCAGCATAATGACGTCGATATTGGGATGTTTTAACAGCACGGCAGCAATATCCGGTGCATTGGTGGCCACCGTTAATGAGAGCGCCTCCGGCAGCGCCAGCACCATCGCCAGATTAGTGGTGCCCGCATCAACAAATATGCAGCTATCGCTTTTAACCAGCGCTGCGCACTGTTTCGCGATTCTGTCCTTTTCTGCGTGGTTTTGCTGTTTTCGCTGTTGAAATGCATCCGCTTCGGGCAGCTGCAAGACTGCACCACCATACACTTTTTTGCACAGCCCCTCTTTACTCAGCTCATGTAAATCGCGCCGGATAGTGTGTTCAGATACCTGCATTTGCCTGGCGAGATCCACACACACTACGCGGCCCTGCTCACGCAAAATCTGCCGTATCAATGCCTGTCGCTGTTCGGGGAAAGCCGCATAATCGAGCATATTAATTCCTTAAACCATCACAACCGATCTATACTGAGCATAATCATGCAAACGTGCAGTGATTGTCAATTTTCAAGTGCAACCCTATGGGAATTTGCCTTTCGCGCAGAGGGCATTGATCCGTTTTTAACGAGGAATGAAATGATACAAAAAGCCCTTAGTACCTCCTCCGGCCTTGCGACACGCCTGACGTTCTTCGTGGCGGGCTTCGTTACGGCAACCTGGGCCGTGATTGTGCCTTTCGCGCGCAATAATACCGGCGTCAACGAAGCCATGCTTGGTACTCTGCTGTTATGCCTGGGTTTTGGTGCGTTGATCGCTATGCCCGTAACCGGTTTATTAACCAGCCGTTTTGGCTGCCGCCGGGTGATCATCGTGGCCATCGGCTTAATCATCCTGAGCACGCCACTGCTGGCTGTAATAGCGGATCCGTTACTGCTCGGGCTGGTACTGCTGGTGTTTGGCGTCGGGGTTGGCGTGACCGATTGCGCCATGAACATTCAGGCGATTCTGGTCGAGAAACAATCCTCTGCTCCGTTGATGTCTGGCTTTCACGGCATGTACAGCTTTGGGGGGATTGCTGGTGCCGGTTTCATGACTCTGCTGCTGTCGCTGGGGATGTCCGTTTTAACCGCAACGCTATGGGTCACTGGCGCGGTGATAGTGTTAACCCTGCTCAGTTATCCCGGCCTGCTGACCTATGCTAATCCCAAAGAGGGGCCCGCCTTTGCCGTGCCGCGCGGTAACGTTTTACTGCTCGGCATCATCTGCTTTGCAGTATTTCTGACGGAAGGGACGGTGCTCGACTGGAGCGCGGTCTACCTGACGCAGGTCAGAAATATCCCTGAGACACTCGGTGGTCTGGGTTATACCTGTTTTGCCATTGCGATGACGTTAGCCCGGCTAACCGGTGACTGTATTATTGCCACGCTGGGTCGGTTACCTGTGGTGCTGGCTGGTGCCTTAACCGCCGCCGTAGGACTGGCGCTGGTCACCTATACGCCTGCATGGCCGTTGGCGTTGCTGGGATACGTCCTGGTGGGAGGCGGCTGTGCCAATATTGTACCGGTCATGTTCTCTGCTGTCGGCCAGCAGAAGGTTATGCCGCAAGCCGTTGCGGTGCCGGCAATCACCACCATGGGCTACCTCGGGGTGTTAAGCGGCCCAGCGATGATCGGCTTTATCGCGCACGCCAGTTCACTGGCCTTTGCGTTCTCACTCATCATGGTGTTGATGCTGATGGTTGGCGCGCTGTCTCTCACACTGAATCTGGGTCAAAACAAGGCAGAAAGGGAAAGCGTATGAAAATTGCCCACGTGGCGTTATGGACGCGAAATCTGGCTGCACAGCAGCACTTCTGGCATCAGTTTTTTGGCGCAACCTCAAATCCATTGTACGTCAGCAAAAACCGGCCTGGTTTTCGCTCTCACTTCATTAGTTTATCGGAGGGACCCACCATCGAGCTGATGACGCTTGAAGCGTTAGCGCCAGGGCCGCACGGCGTGGAGCTTACTGGTTGGGCGCATATCGCCATCAACGTGGGCGGCAGAGAAGAGGTCGACTTGATGGTGAAACGCGCATCAGAGCAGGGAATTTTAGTCAGTGCCGCCCGGCAAACCGGTGATGGGTTCTATGAGGCAATCATTCGCGACCCCGACGGTAATCTGATTGAAATTGTCAGTGATCAATAACACAACTGCACAGCCAACCTTCGCTGGCTGCGCAGTTTTCATCTTCAATCTCCTGACCAAACCGCCTGGAGCGCCAAATGCGGGCTGGTTAATGGCCGCTCATCATGCGTAAACAGCGTTGTCGCGGCGGCCATGGACACCTGCGCCAGCGCCACATAATCGGCACCCTGCTGCCTGCCGTTTTTCACTGCCTGGGCGATCAGTTGTAAATACGCTTCCTGCTGGCCAGCTTTAAAGGCTGTCCAGGCGCCGGGGATGAGCTGTACATCAGGATGCTGTTCTGCCGGCAATTTTGCTGGGCAAAACAGTGCACGCGTGGCGGCGAGAGTCGATTCTGCCGCGCACAGCACCAGCGACTTACCGCTCAGGCTATGCACCTTATCTGCCAACATACCATCGGTGCGATAGACCGGACACGCGCTCCCCACGGCAGTAAACCCATCGGCGACCGGCCCAAGCGTGGAGCAGGTGATCAAAATGGCATCGAACCACGGCGTCAGGCTATGTAACAGCTGTTCCAGCTTATGCTGCTGCTGAGACGTCATGCCGCCTGTTAGCTCGGCTTCAGCCAGCAGATGTGGCATGACGATATGGCTCAGCGCGGTATTTTTCATTCCCAGTGAATGCGCCGCGTTATCGAAAATGGCGATGTTACTGGCAGCGGTGTGCAGGCAGGCAATGTTCATGATTGTTCCCGTTTAGCTTTTGCGCTTCACTTTATTGAATTATTTTATAAAATTATCAATCATTTATTTCAAACGCTAATTGCAACGTTGCAAGGAATTTGAGCATGGCATCCTCTCTTTCGCTGACCGACCTGGGCCCGCGCATCTGCATTCTTGGTCCATCGAACAGTGGGAAATCGACGCTGGCGCAGGCCATTGCCGCTAAAACTGCGTTGCCCCTGATTCATCTCGATCAGCTTTTTCACTTACCGGATACACATTGGCAGCCGCGCAGCGAAGCGGCGTTCCGTCAGCTGCATCTTGACGCCATTGCAGGTGAGCAATGGGTGATGGACGGCAACTATGTGCGCTGTCTGCCTGAACGTTTGGCGCGCGCCAGTGGGCTGATTCTATTGGATATTCATCCTGCTCATAGCCTGCTGCGTTATATCCGGCGCACCCTGTTTGATGCCCAACGCATTGGCGGTGTTGTCCCGGCACATCAGCGCGAGCACCTGACCTGGGAGATGACGCGTTATTTGCTGGTGACCACGCCGGGCCATCGGCAACGCAATCGTCGTATGTTCGAGCAGTGGACGCTGCCCAAGCTGTTTGTCACCTCGCCCTCCCAGCTCAACACCTGCTATCAGGCATGGGGACTGTCACGCGACAAATAAAAAAGGCGCCCATTGGGCGCCTTAGTCTGCTCTGTAACGATTATTTCAGTCGGAACGCGACAACGCTGTCACCCGCCTGGGTGCCGAGCGAACCGTGACCGCCAGCGGCAATCACCACGTACTGCTTGCCGTCTTTACCCATAAAGGTAGATGGCGTGGCTTGCGCACCGGCACTCAGTTCGGTCTGCCACAGCAGTTCACCGGTGGTGCTGTCGTAGGCGCGGAAGAAGTTATCCGCTGTTGCACCGTGGAACACCAGATCACCCGCCGTCAGCAACGGACCACCGTGCGCCACCATGCCCATCGGGAAACCGATTGGGAAGCGGCCAGGCAGGAAGCTGGTCTTCAGGTTTTTGGTGAC
Organism: Pantoea sp. USHLN256; assembly: GCF_037149875.1. Lineage (NCBI taxonomy): Bacteria > Pseudomonadati > Pseudomonadota > Gammaproteobacteria > Enterobacterales > Erwiniaceae > Pantoea > Pantoea sp. USHLN256. The sequence continues at coordinate 11,655 of NZ_JBBCQO010000001.1, forward strand.
ACCGACGCGGCGCAGCCATTCGGTTTTACCGGTCTTCAGATCCACGCCCACCATGCGGCCCCAAGGTGGCGCAACACACGGAATGCCTAGGCCAGAAGCCAGCTGCTGGATATGAATGGCGTAATCACCGTGGAAGTTTTCGTTCCAGTACGGCTGACCATCTTTGGTGAACAGGCGCTCGGTGGCGGTCTGCTCGCTGCGTTTGATCAGGTTGTACTTGTAGGCCAGACGCACTGGCGCGGCAATCAGCATTTGACGCTGCGGATCGACAGCGACAGAACCCCAGTTGAACACACCAATGTTGCCCGGGAAGATCAGTGAACCGCCTTCGGTTGCTGGCGTCCACGGATTGCCGTCATAGCGCAGGCTGCGGAAATCCATGCGGCATGACATCTGGTCAAACGGCGTGATGCCCCACATTGACTTCTCGGTCAACGGCTGTGGAATGAAGTTCAGGCTCGATACCGGCTGAGTCGCGGCAAATTTCTCGCCCGCTACGCCACCTTCGGTAGACACTTTCACCTGATTCACTGGATACACCGGCTGACCGGTAAGACGATTCAGGACAAACAGGTTGCCGGTTTTGGTCGGCAGAATCACCACGGGCTGCTTCTGGCCCTGATAATCGATGTCCACCAGCGAAGGCTGTGACGGATTATCGCGGTCCCACAGATCGTGGTTAGAGCTCTGATAGCGCCATTTGAACGCACCGGTCTGCAGATCCAGCGCCACCAGCGCATCGCGGAACTTCTCGGTGTTGCTGTTCGGATCGCGCTCAATGCCCACTTCATCCGGTGAAGCGTTACCAAACGGCACATAGACTACGCCGTTTTTCAGGTCAGCACTCAGCGTGCCCCACGCCACTGGCGTGTCCTGCGGATAGTTCTGACCTGCGGCGATCGGTGCGGTGTTTTCCGGGTTAGCCGGATCAAAGTTCCACACCAAACGGCCCGATTGCACGTCATACGCACGAATCACGCCTGACGGGTTGCCGCTGTTGAAGCCGTTGTCCATCACTGAACCGCCAACGATCACCAGCTTGCCCGCCACCAGCGGTGCTGCGGTTTGCATCAGCGCATGTGGACGCACATCGCCCATGTTGGCATGCAGATCAACCACGCCGTTCTGACCGAAATCAGCGCACGGTTTACCGGTATCCGCATCCAGCGCAATCAGTTGAGCATCAGTAGTCGCATTGAAGATACGCTTACGGCAGATGGCCGGATTCGCAGCGCTATCCTGCGCGGCTACCGGGGCTTCTTCGTAATAGCTTACGCCGCGACAGGTTTGGTGCTGCTGCAGGTAAGAGCGATCTTTATTCGGCGTAAACTTCCACTTCACCGCGCCGGTTTCTGGATCGAGCGCGTGCACCTCGTTATGCGGCGTACAGAAGTACAGCATGCCGTTGGCTTTCAGCGGCGTCGCTTCAAAGGTGTATTCAGTCGCATCGGCATCCTGACGCAGATCGCCAGTATGATAGGTCCATGCCACTTCAAGGTTTTTGACGTTCTCTTTGCTGATCTGGTTCAGCGCGGAGAAACGCAGGCCATCGGATGATCCGCCATAAGCGGTCCAGTCGTTAGACGCGCCCTGCTCGCTGTTCTGCTCGCGCGCATTGCTGATGGTGCCTTGTTGCGGAACCGGATCGTAGAAGCACAGCCCAATCACCACCACAATCATGATAATCACCGTGCCGCCAAGGAAGCCATGGAAACGGCGCTCACCGCGATACAGCGGCTTCACCACCCACGGCATGGCCAGCCACAGGCCGATCACGCCGAATAGGTCACCGCGCGGGATCCACTGCCACTTATCAAAGCCCACTTCCCAGATAATCCAGGCCAGCGTAATCCACATCAGCACCGCATACAGCGCCAGCGCACTGCGCTGGTTGCGGAACAGTAAAATCGCGGTGATCAGTAATCCCACCGCCATCAGCGCATAGAAAGCACTGCCGCCCAGCATTAACAGCTTGCCGCCCATGTAAAGCAAGGCAATCGCCAGAATCGCGAGCACGATACTGGTTAGTTTGTTAACCATGCTAATCCCTCAACCATTTTCATCAAAAAAACCTCAAAAATAACCCCACATAAAATCAACAGAATTTTAACTTACGTTACCGTTTAGTAAAAACCCGTTGCGAGGTGTGTCGTTAGCTCCGCTAATGAATGTAGTTCGGCTAATGGCTGCTAGCTGCCGCCTCGCTCAATGTGTGACTGAAATCACGTTTCATTTTCGTTGAGAGAATTAATCATTAGGCGAGAAAATTCGCATTTTTTGATAACGGAAAACCATGAAACGGCGCGACAGGATGGCTTTTGCGTCGCGGACATAACCTTGTGCGGATTTGTTACTACGCCCGTCGTAAGAGAAAACTTACGCTGTTTTCTTTTTACCCGGGAAACGTTATGAAATTCACATTATTAGCCAGCTCATTAATCCTCCTCGCTCTCTCTTCACACGCGGCCAGCAACTCGCTGGTGGTGGGCGATCAAAAAGGCAATGCCCGCGCGGTGATGTCCGCCGCCGGTGAACTTAACAATGTGCCTTATGAAATCAAATGGTATGAGTTCCCCAATGCCGCCCCGCTGCTGGAATCGCTCAATTCCCAGCATCTGGATGCCGGTTTAGTCGGCGATGGCCCGCTCTCCTTTGCGGTGGCTGCGGGTGCGCAGATCCGTGCCATTCAAGCCTCGCAGTATCTGGGGAATGCCATCGTGGTGAAAAACGCTAGCGCTCTGCACACCATCGCCGATCTAAAAGGAAAGAAAGTGGCAACGGTCAAAGGTTCAGCCGGACAAAATATGGTGCTAAACGCGCTGCATGAAGCGGGCCTGCCGGACAACAGCGTGAGTTTTGTCTTTACTACGCCGTCGGAAGCCACGCTGGCGCTGGACAATGGCGCGGTCGATGCGGTGGCGACCTGGGAACCCTATGTGTCGTTTGCCGTAGCGCAATCCGGCGATCGTATTGCCATTGATGGCAAAAACTCGCCGGTTTCAAATTATCTGGTGGCGACCGATAGCGCCATTGCCAACAAGCGTGAGCAGCTTGCGGACTTCCGTCAGCGCCTGATTCGTGCACGCGCCTGGGGCGTGGCACATCCACAAGCGTACGCCAGCGAGATCGCCAAACTGCTGCGTCTGCCGGAAGCGGTGGCGCTGAGTAAGGTGCAGCGCGAAAACAACGCGCCGGTGGAAGATTACGCGTTGGTAGAAAAACGCCAGCAGCTGGCGATCGATACCTTCACGCGCGGCGGTCTGATCAAACCCGGCCTAAAAGCAGACAAACTGGTGGATGCGTCGTTTTTTAATACTCAGGGAGCCGCCAAACCATGATGAATCTGGCGCTCTACCTCGACTCTGGCATCCATCAGGGCGGCTGGCGCCATCCTGATGCAGCGGCCACCGGCGGCAGCAACTGGCCGCTATACCGCAGGATTGCGCAGCGCGCCGAAGCGGCCAAGCTGGATCTGATTTTTGTTGCCGACAAGCTGGCGATTGATGATGTGTACGGCGGCCATCTGGCGCAAACCGTGCAGCAACGCCAGGTTGGCTGGTCTGAACCGCTAACGTTACTGGCCGCGCTGGCAGCCGTGACCGATGATATCGGCCTCGGCGGAACCGTTTCTTCGTCCTATTCGGTGCCTTACACCACCGCGCGCCAGCTGGCGAACATTGATCATATCAGCGGCGGACGCGCGGCGTGGAACGTGGTGACCTCGCTAAGCCACGCCGAAGCGCGCAACTTTGGTCGCAGTGAGCACTTCAGCCATGAAGCACGCTATCGCCGCGCCGCCGAATTTATTGAGGTCATGAAGGCGCTGTGGGACAGCTTTGAGGAAGATGCGCTGATTATGGATAAAGCGCAGGCGCGCTTTGCCGATCCCGCGCGCTTCCATCGGCTCGATCATCAGGGCGAATCCTTCGATGTGCAGGGGCCGCTGAACCTGCCGCGCCCGCCGCAAGGCCATCCGGTGGTGATTCAGGCCGGCGTGTCGGATGCCTTTATTGATTTGGCGGCACAGCAGGCGGAGATGCTGTTTGTGGTGCAACCGACGCGGGAACGTGCGCAGCAGTTCTACCACACCCTGAAACAGCGCGCGCTGCAGTATCAGCGTCAGCCGGACCAGCTGCGCATTCTGCCCGGCATGGTACCGATTGTTGGCAACACGCAACGTGATGCCGAGGAGCGCGCTGAATACTTGAAATCGCTGATCACCGTGGAGTCCGGGCTGAGCTTTGTCTCGGCCAGCATGAATATCGACCTGTCGCAGTATCCTATCGACGGTCCGGTTCCCGATTTACGCGAGCAGATCACCGGCAGCAAAGGCCGCTTCCAGTATGTGATTGCCAGCGCCATTGAGCAAAATCTGACGTTGGGAGAGATGGCAAAACGCTATGCCGAAAGCCTCTCTTTCCCGGCACCGACCGGCACCGCCGATACCATCGCCAAACAGATGATTGACTGGTATCAGCACCAGGCCTGCGACGGTTTCGTCATTCTGCCGACCTATATTGATGAAAGGGAAGATCGCTTTCTGGAACAGGTGGTGCCGCGCCTGCAGCACGCCGGCGTATTCCGGAGCGAATATCAACCGGGCACGCTACGCGATCGTTTAGGTTTAGTAAAACCGGCAAATCGCTTTCACACTTAGTCATCAATTGAAATAATTTAATTAATAGCGACGCCGCCTCTGCGATTAGTCCTGGCAGGATTGTTCGCAAAGGCGCGAATAAGCGCGTATTTATTGATATTTTATTTAAGGCCCCGACTTAATTCCGATTTAAATTGATTAGCCCGCGCTATATAACGTTATTTTGGGAGTTTCCTCAGCCTGTCACGCCTGATTCAGCGTGATATAAATCACGTAACTGCTCTGCGGCAATGCCGCTTATAAAAAGAAGGTTATGATGATCAGCGCAGATTCCCTTTTTCGAAAATTACGTTTTCCTTTTAAACTCACACATGCTGCTATTAAATTTCCGGTTGCCAATGCACACGCCAGACAATATCAGGTGATGTCGCCCGAGCAAACCATTGACCTGCTGCTCAGCAACGACGCCCTGTCCGTAAGCCGCTACGGCGATGGAGAACTGGAAATGACCCTATTCAAAAATATCGGTTTTCAATCTTTTGATGAACGTCTCTCTATTCGTCTAAAAGATATTCTGCGCCGTGGCAGTCAGGCAAATAATACCTGCTTATTATGTATGCCGGATGCGTTTCGCGGCACCGGCAATATGCGGTTTGGTTCGGCCCTATTCTGGTTTTTTCATAAAGCGTTTTATTTTCGTCATTATGAAGGCTTATTAAAGAAAAATTATTGCTACGGCAACACCTCTGTTACCCGCCCCTATCATGATTATACGGATAAGCAGCAGGCCGCTCGCGTCTTCAGCAAGTTTAAGCAGCTGTTCAGCGATAAAAAGATCTTAATCGTTGAAGGGAGCGGCACGCGGCTGGGAATTGGCAATGATTTACTCAACGGCGCCCGCGATATTAAACGCATCACTACACTTAATCGTAACGCCTTCTCGGTTTACAACGATCTCTACACCAGCGTACTGGCGCACGCGCGTGACTACGATATGGTGCTGATGTCCCTTGGCCCCACCGCCACGGTGCTGGCTTACGACCTCAGCCAGCACGGCATCCGCTGTATTGATACCGGCCATATCGATATCGAGTACGAGTGGATGCGCAGTGCCGCGCGCGACAAAGTGCAGGTAGCGGGTAAAAACGTCAATGAAGTCGGCGTGCTACTCAGCGACGCCCCACGCAACGATGATGAGCATTACCGTCAGCAGATCTTGCTGCACGTCGGATTGCCGCAGGAAGCCGTGCTAACCTCGATGGTAATCCATCCACCGCTGGTGTGATTCACTTCGCAAGCAATCGCAAAAAGGGGGTATTTTGAGATTGCTTGAGATTATCGGCAACGCCAAATGACGCTTGCGCGATAGTTACTTGCCATGCCGCTGGCAGAACGCGGCAAGGTCGGATGACTGAAAATCTGCCAGATTCGCCATGAGCTTCTCCAGCGGCCAGTTCCACCAGGCAATCGCCTGCAGCTGGGCGGCAATGTCCGCAGCAACACGCATTCGAATCACTTTGGCGGGTACGCCACCAACAATCGTATACGGCGGCACATCTTTGGTGACCACCGCGCCCGCCGCCAGCACCGCACCATCGCCGATGGTCACGCCTGGCAGCACAATCACGCCATGACCAATCCATACATCGTTACCCACAATCACGCGATCGGCACGGCGATCGGCGAAGAAGCCATTATCGCGCTCTGCCTGCGCATCATAATATTCCGGGCAATAGGTGAATCGATGCTGTGAGGCGCGATCCATCGGGTGATTGGGCGCGCCCAGTCGCACGTGATTGGCAATAGCGGTAAAGCGCCCAATCTGGGTATCGGCGATGCAGCAGTGTTCGCCCAGATAGGAGAAATCCCCCAATTCGCTGTACTCAAGATAACTCTCTGCCAGCACTTCACACTGCTCACCAATGTGGGTTTCGCGCATACGCACGCTAGGATCGATAACGGTATGTTGCAATTTTGCCGGTTGCACAGCAGCGAGTGCCATAATCAATGCTCCGTCGTGGTCAGATGTCTGGATAACAGGTTGCAGCGGGGCAACCGCGAGCCACAACACTACAGCGACAAGATGACACTAATGCTATTGTGCGCGTCTGTGACAGGCGATTTGAGGAGAGGGAATGAGAAGATCACCATGGTCAATTCTGGCGTTGTTATGGTCAGCCGGACAGGCATCCGCCGCGCTGCCCGCCGACATCAAAGCCGGAGACATTGTGCAAGTGCAGCTGGCGCAGCTGCATCCCACGCAGGCGGCGATTGGTTATCGTCAACTGGATTACAAGCAGCATCGTTATGAAGCCGAACCGAAAAAGCTGTTTGATGATTATTGCGAAAGCATGGGTCAGAAAGGCGTGGATAAATTTGATGCGCAATCACGCCTCTCGCATCCCAGCAGCTTCAGCTGTAAAGCGCCGGTTGGTAGCGATCCGGGTCCGATGAAAACCGCGGTAATCGCGCCGGATAACGTGCTGTACCTTACCGATGGTCATCACACTTTCAGCAATTTCGCCGATATCGCCGGCCTCAACACGCCGGTGCAGGTGCGCATTACTGATGACTTCCGCAGCCTGAAAACCATGCCGGCGTTCTGGCAAAAAATGGCGGCAGCTCATCTGGTGTGGCTGGATACGCCATCCGGTAAAATTAACCCGGATGCGCTGCCGAAAGAGCTCGGTCGCCAGCACATGCAGAATGATGAATATCGCTCGCTGGTCTACTTCGTGCGCGATATTGGCTTTGAGAAAGAGCAGAATCCGCCGCCGTTCCTCGAATTCTTCTGGGGCCAATGGCTGGAAACTCAGCTACCGCTGAAGAACTTTGATCTCAGCAATCGCAACGGCTATGCCAAAGCCGTGGAAATCATCGCTGAGAAGATCACCCGCGTGCCGAAAGAGACGGTAATTGCGCAGAGCGATAGCGGCCCGCTGACGGCAGAGCGTCTTGGTGCGCGCAACAAAGTGCATCAAAAGAAATTGGATAAGCTGACCGCGGATAACGGCAAATTGAGCTGGGCCTTCGCCCACTAATTTCTTGCCTGGCGGAGGTTCTCTCCGCCTTTGCGCGCAGTTGTAGTTGCAGATGAAAAGCATTCTCAATTAAGCTACGGCTCTTTGCCGCCTGGGCACGCTTTTCTCTGGAACACCCGCCATGCACGCTACGCCAGCACCGATGAAAATTCTGGTGGTTGACGATCACCGTAAAATCCGCGAGCCCCTTGCCACCTATCTGCGGCGCCAGCACTTTGCGGTGGTCACCGCCGAAGATGCTGCCTCACTTTGGACCTTGTTGCGCACCACACGCTTTGATCTGATTGTGTTGGACGTGATGTTACCCGACGGCGACGGCATGCAGCTTTGCCAGCAGATTCAACGTCACTACCGAACGCCGGTGATCCTGTTAACCGCGCGTGATGCCCTGGACGATCGCGTTGCCGGGCTTGAACGCGGTGCCGATGATTATGTGGTGAAACCTTTTGAACCGCGCGAGTTACTGGCACGCATTCATACGGTGCTGCGACGTGCCGAACGCCAGCCCAGCACGCCGCGCGCAAAGCCACAGCCTGTGGTGCACGCGGTGCACTTTTCCGATCTGATATTCAATCCCGCCTCACGGGTGATTAGCAACCCACAGCAGCAAGCCGTGCGCCTCAGCACGATGGAATCCAAACTGCTGACGGCCTTTCTCGCGCATCCTTATCAGGTGTTAAGTCGCGAAGCGCTGATGGATCACTGCGTAGCGCCAGGTAATGAAGTCTTTGATCGCGCTATCGATCGCCAGGTGAGCCGTCTGCGCATCAAACTGGAACAGGTTCTGCCTGGCAGCGTGCTGCTGGATACCGTGTGGGGCGAGGGTTATCGCTTTACCGCTGAGGTGCAGCTGACAACATGATGCAGAAACTGCGTACGCTGCTGCCGACGCGCATGATGAGCCAGCTCGCCTGCCTGATGATTCTCGCGTTGCTGTTTGCCAACCTCGCCGCCGTGACCGCAACACAATTTTTGGGCAATTTGCTCTCGCCTGCAATGCGCAACATTGCCGTCGAGCGCCTGGTGCTGGCCTATCACGAAAGTCTGAGCGGCGGAGAGAACTTCTCGTTAACACGCGCCGATGGGGCGCGCTTTTGGCTGGCAGCGCATCCGGAAGTGTTGGGCTTTAGTATGCGCGAGGAGGAGCAACGCCTGCGCGACTCGCTAATGAGCCAGCTGGCATTAAGCCATCCTGCAAGCGTAACCCTGCAGCTCGAAAGTGCCGATGGCGGCCTGGCGCGCAGACACATCTTCAGCGCCGCGCGCCACCAGCCGCTGCGCCTGCGCGCGACCCTTGCCCTGCCCGATGGCCGTTTCTTTAATAGCGTGCAATCGGTGATGCCCGCCTACGAGTGGACGCAACTCTTGTCATTTTCTCTGCCGATTGTCAGCGTGCCGCTGCTGTTGCTCAGCCTCTATTTTATCTATCGCGTTGTCAGGCCGATTCGTCGCCTGGCAACTGCCGCAGAGGCAATCAGCCGCGGCGAAGGGAGCAGCACGCTGCCGCTCAGCGGACCGCAGGAGTCGCGGGAGTTAACCCAGGCTTTCAACCTGATGCAGCTTCGGCTGGCGCGCCATCTTGATAGCCGCACGCGCATGCTGGCCGCCATGAGTCACGATCTCAACACGCCGATGACGGAACTGCGTTTGCAGGTGGAATTGATGCCCGACGGTGACGCGCGTGACGATATGCTGGAGAGCCTGAACGAGCTGCGCGCCATGGTGAGTGAAACCCTGCATTTCATTCGCGGCGACGTGCAGCAGGAGCTACCGCAGCGTTGCAACCTCAGCCAGATGCTGGAGGAGTTGACGCGCCGTTATCTCTCGCTGGGGAAACGCGTGCGCTGGCAAGGCGAGCCGCACAGTGAATTGATGTGTCGCCCGCTGGCGATTAAGCGCGCGCTGAGCAACCTGATCGAAAACGCGCTGTTGTATGGCGGCGAAGCTGAAGTGACGCTCATTCATCACCCCGGATGGGTGTGGATTGAAGTGCTGGATCAGGGCGCGGGGTTACCCACTGAACAGTTGGCACAGGCCTGTGAACCCTTCGTGCGCTTCAGCGAAACCGCACGTGCCGATAACACTGCAGGCGGCGGTTTGGGCCTGGGATTAGCCATCGCCCAATCAAACATTCACGCGCACGGCGGGGAACTGATTCTGGCGAATCGTCCCCCGGCCGGTTTATGTGCCACCGTCATGCTGCCAGACGGTGTCAGAAGCTGAGCGTCACGCCCCCCCAGAAAGTACGGCCATAGTTAACCGTGCCATAGGTTTCGTCGTCCAGACGCTTGTCGCCAAGATTATAAATGGCGCCGTTTAACGTCAGGTTGTGCGTTAACTGATGCGACACACCCACATCAGCCGTGATGTAATCCGGTGCCGCTTCCGCCGTAACGCTAGTGCCATACTCTTTGCCATAGTAATTTCCGGCCGCCCACAGCTGAGTAGCGGCGCTGACACGCCATTCACTGCGCAGACTCGCTTTGTGCTTCGGCGTCAACGCCAGCGGCGCGCCACGGTTGCTGCCACTTTTCTGCTCGGAGTCGAGCCAGGTATAGTTGCCTTTCAGCGACAGCTCAGGCGTGATTTTCCAGCTGCCGGTCAACTCCACACCGCGGATGACCGCTTTATCGATATTGACGCGATCCATGACGATATAGCCGTTCCAACGCTGGTCGGTGGTGACCGTCGAAAGTTTGTCTTTGAAATCGTTGTAGAAAAAGGTTGCGCTGGCCGAGAGATCGTCGCGATTTGACCACATCGCCGATAGCTCATAGTTGGTGCTGGTTTCCGGCTTCAGATTAGGATTGCCCAACATCGCATAGGTATTACGGCGTAGCACCGCATAATCCTCAATCACCGCTCGAATTTCTGGTGCTTTGAAACCGCGCGCCACGCCACCTTTCAAGGTCCATTCGTCACTGATATACCAGATGCCATAAATACGTGGACTGTAATGGTTGCCGTATTGCTCATGATTATCGAGACGTAAGCCACCCGTAAGCGAGAAGAATTCCAGCATGCGCCACTCATCTTCGAGGAACAGCGCGCGCTGCAATACGCTGTAGCGATGGTCCACGCGGGTACCGTCGCCCTGATTCCAATCAGTGAGCGCATTTTGCTGCCACTGGGCACCGGCTGTGGTGGTGTGATAGGCGGTTGGCATCACCAACTTCGCATCAAACACGCTGTTTTTGATGGTCGGTTTGCGGCCATAGACATCGGCTTGCGCAGGGCTGGCAAGCCCTTCGCGGCTGGTTTCTTCCTGGGAAAAGGCCAGCGTTGAGGTCGCCCAGCCCCAGCGCCCTTCATGTGCCAGTGACCAGTGGTCGCGATTGTTCTTCTGTTCACGCGTCGCCCAGTTAGCGCTCTCACCTTCCCCGTTCTTTAACCGGCTCACGCCCCCTTCCAGCGTAATGTCATGCTGTGCATTCGGCGTAAACGCAAGGCGAGCGGTAATATCACGGTGATCGGCCTGGGTATAGCCGTTGGTGGTCTGCACATTGTCGTCGCCCTGACGACTGAGATAACGGCCCCACAGCTGTAAACCGAGCCGTTCGGCAATCAGCGGACCGTTCAGGTAAAACTGGTTATTGCTGGCGTTGCCCTGATCCTTATGCTGGCGGACGGCATAATCCCATGAAAGTGAGCCATTCCACTGCTGGGTGACTTTGCGGGTAATAATGTTGATCACGCCGCCGATGGCATCCGAGCCATACAGCGATGACATCGGCCCACGGATCACTTCGATGCGCTCGATCGCCGACGCCGGCGGAATGAAGCTCTGTTCGTAGCCCCCATTACCGTTTACGCGCGAATCGCGCCCGCTTTGACGGATGCCATCCACCAGAATCAGGGTGTAATCCCCCGGCATGCCGCGAATGGAGATATCACTTTCATTGGCGCCGCCAATCACCGCGACGCCTTCAACATCGCGTACCGCATCAGCCAGATTGTTGATCGATCGCTTACGCAGATCGTCGCCATTGATCACCGTGACCGAGGCTGGCGCATCTTCCAGCCGCTGTTCAAATCCGGCAGCGGTCACCACCAGCGTGTCGGCACGACTGTCATCGTCGAGCGCGAAAGCCGCTGTCGGCGTCAGCACCATCAGAAAGGCTAAAGAGAGGGGTTTTAGGGTAAAAGTCGCTGTGCGCATGATCGAATAGAGTCGTAGTTGAAAACGCGAATCATACTCATGCGCATCGGTGGAAGTTGGACAATGTTGGACAACTTCCACCGCAGGGAAAGAGATCAGGCGCGGGTCGGGCGCCGACTAACAGGTTTATACCAGTTCGCAGTTTTTCACATCTGCAGATGGCGCCAGCAGATTTTTGTCAAACTCACGCAGCTCTGCGCCATCACGAATCCGCATCGGCCAGTCAGGATTGGCCAGCGCACTTTTACCGATTGAGACATAATCTGCCCCCTGCTCCAATGCCTGCGCGGCGCGGCTGGCATCACCTAACGAACCATTGGCAACGATAGTCAGATTAGGCGCGGCCTGACGCGCCAGCTGCACCAGCGAGTAGGCTGAATCTGCAAATGCCGGCTGCAGCGCGTCATATTCGGTGAGATGCAGATAATCCACGCCCGCCTCCGCCAGCAAGGCAAACACCTGGCGCGCACCCGCTTCGCCCTCCCGCCATTTGTGGTGGAAATCATTCACTTTGCCCTGCGAAATACGCACGCCAAGGGTGGCGTCGTTGCCAACGCGCTGCCGCACTGCCGCAATCACCGCCAGCGTCAGCGACAGACGTTGCGCGATGTTGCCGCCCCAGCGATCGCTGCGCTGGTTGGTGTAGTCGGTAAAGAACTGGTCGAGCAGATAGCCGTTGGCCGCGTGAATCTCGATGCCATCAAAACCCGCCTCGCCGATGGCCCGCGCGGCAGCTTGCGCAAAACTGTCGATCACCTGCTGGATCTGCGCTTCATCGATTGCGTCTGGCAACGGATACGCGCCATGTCCGTGGTAAAAGCTCAGTTGCTCGCCACGCGGCGCTAGCGCTGATGGTGCAAGGGTGTTTGAGCGATAAATATTGCCCTGGGAAATCGCACCGGCATGCATCAGCTGCGCAATGATTTTGCCGCCGCGCTGATGCACTTGATCGGTGATGGCGCGCCATCCCGCACTCTGTCTGGCATTCACCAGGCCGGCCTGAAACGCATAGGTCTGCGACCAGGCTTCATCGATGTACATGCCTTCGGTGATGATGGCGCCAAAGCCACCGCGCACGAAGCGTTGATAATAGTGCCGCATACGTTCGCCCGGCACGCCGTCGACGCTTGCAGAGATGCGCGTCATGGGCGCCACCATGATGCGATTTTTCAGCACCAGGCGATTCAGCGTCCCGCTCTGGAAAAGATGTTTATCACTCATATTGCGCTCGCAGGAGAATTATCTACAGAGCGCAGTATAGTGGATGGCCATAATGACAAAAATGGCCGATGATGATACGTCTGTATAACGGAAATCGTTACAATGAACTCAAAAGATGTTGAGGTTTTCCTGATGGTGTCGCAGACGCGCAGTCTGACGCAGGCGGCGCGGCGACTGAATACCACCCCGATGACCGTATCGCGCCGGCTCGCTTCGCTGGAGGAGGATCTCGGCGTACGCCTGCTGCATCGCACCACGCGCGCCATTGCGTTGACCGATGAAGGTGAAGAGTTTCTGCCCTACGCTAAAACGCTGGCAGAGACCGAGCAAAGCGCGCGCAATTTGTTCTCGCCGGATAAGCAAGGTGCCACCGGCCAGCTGCGCATTACTGCCCCTTCTGGCTTTGGCCGCCGCACCATTATCCCGTTGCTGCCCGCGCTGATGGCGGAGAATCCCGAGCTGCGGATTGAGTTTCAGCTCAGCGATAACGTCACGGATATTGTCGGGCTCGGCTACGATGTGGCGATCCGCATTGCGCCGCTGCGCGATTCCCGCTTAGTGGCGCAGCGGCTGGCGGATAATCCGCGCGTATTGTGTGCTTCACCGGACTATTTAACCCGCTGCGGCACACCGCAGACGCTGGCCGACCTGCATCAACATAACTGCCTGCGCTTATCTGGCGTGCTGCAGTGGAGCTTTATGGTTGATGACCATATTTCCACATTGAGCGTCGAAGGGCGTTTTAGCGGCAGCAACGTCGAGGGCGTGCGCACCTTGTGTGTCGCCGGGAGCGGCATCGCACAGCTCTCGGCGTGGGATGTGCAGGAGGAGTTAGCGAGCGGTGAGCTGGTCGAAATTGCCCTGCGCGATGCACAACCGCAGATTCTGGGCGTCTGGGCGCTGTTTCCCACCACCCGCCATTTACCGACACGGGTGACGGTGTTTCTGCACGCCCTGAAACAGGCGATGCAGGCGGCCGCGCAATAATTCGGATAATGCGCAGGCTTATCATGGGTATAGTTATTCACTCATCAACATCATGGAGGCCGACAGTGAAACCTGAAATCCATACGCTCGCGTCAACTGAAATCTACCGCAATCGCTGGTTAACGCTGAAAGAGGATAAAATTCAGCGCGCCGATGGCAGCGAAGGCATCTATTCGGTGATTGAGAAGAGTGATTTTGTGGTGGTGTTGCCGGTGGAAGATGACCACATTTATGTGGTTGAACAGTATCGCTATCCGCTCGGTGAGCGCACCGTTGAGCTGCCTCAGGGCAGTTGGGAGCTTGCGCCGGATGCCTCTCCCGAAGATCTGGCTGCCGGGGAGCTGTTAGAAGAAACCGGGTTACTTGCCGGACAGCTTGATTACGTGGGTTATCAAAAGTTAGCGCAAGGCTACTCCGCCCAGGGTTATCACATTTACCTGGCACGCGATTTGACGTACCAAGGGCAAAACCTTGATGCCGAAGAAGTGGGATTAACCGCCAGAAAAATCAAAATCGATGCGTTTCTTGAATTAATTCTGGCCGGCAAGATCAGCGATGCAACATCGGTGACTGCGTTTCTGCTGGCACGGGCAAAAAAGTTAATCGATTGATGTCATAAACGGCATATTGTGTAGCGGCGCAATTTATTGCGCAGTCATAACCGGATGACCAAATTACCAGCATTAGAAATGCGCGATAAATCGCGCCGCTACGGCACGTGCGAGAGTTAATGTTCGCACGTGCCTTAGCACTGTTACGCCGCTGTCATACTCGCCAATACCGCTTCAGCCTGGGTGCCATCAACTGCCACGCCATCAATATACAGCTTGCGCTTTTCACCCACCGGCAATGCCACTTTCAGCGTTTTCCATCCCGGCAGGAAACTGCCTTTGCGGGTGAAGTTAAGGTGAATCGCCTCAGCGTCGCTGCGCATTTCCCAGTTAAGCCACAGCGCATCGCCCTGCTGATAGCCCCAGGATTCGCCATCATCCTCAAACAGCACGCCGGTTGTTATCCCTTTGCCTTGCAGCGGGAACAGCTGCAGCGTGCGGCAATCGTCCGCCTGGGCATCAACGTGGCGCAGACGTTCACTCAGCGGCAAAGCGGCACCGGCACGCACCAGCATCGGCTGAGTTTCCAGCGGCGCATCCAGGGTGATCCACTGACCGCCGCTGTACCATTGCTGGCTGGCAAAGTCATACCAGCCAGATTGGTTGTCGGGCAACCATAGACGACGTTGACGCTGGCCGGGTTCGACCACGCTGGCCACCAGCAGATCGCGTCCCAGCATAAACTCATCGCACTCGGCAAACGTCTGCGCATCCTGCTCGTGATCGAGGAAGGTTGGACGCAGCATCGGCTCCTCGTCCGCATGTGCCTGCCACAGCAGGGTGTAGAGATACGGCAGCAGACGATAGCGCAGCGCAATGGCCGCACGGATCGCAGGCGTCGCCGCCGGATACATCCAGGGTTCGTTAACCGTGTGATCATCATTCCAGGAGTGGATGGTAAAACGCGGATGCAGCACGCCATTTTGTACCCAGCGCACAAACAGTTCTGCGTCCGGCTTATCGCCGGAAAAACCGCCGACATCATGTCCCACGTTGTACAACCCGGACAAGCTCATGCCTAATCCCATGCGGATGTTGTAGCGCAGCGTGTTCCAGTTGGTGCGGTTGTCGCCGCTCCAGGTCTGCACATAGCGCTGCATCCCGGCGCAGCCCGAACGGGAGATCAGGAATGGACGCTTGTCCGGTGCAAAGCGCTGCTGCGCTTCCATTGAGGCACGCATCATCAGCAGCGGCATGACCGGACGGATATGTTTAATCGCTATCGGCGTGCCAAAACCGTGACAGCGCGCTTCGCCATCCCACACTTCGTATTCGTTGTTGTCGTTCCAGGTGGAATCGATGCCCTTCTCCAGCAACTGTTTGGTGACGTTTTCCTGCCACCACGCCACGGCTTGCGGATGAGTGAAATCGAGATGCGAACCTTCATCATCCCAGAACACCGAACGCTCCGGCGCATCCTCTTCGGAGTCGCGAATAAACAACCCTTGTTCCGCCACCTCGTGGTAGCGCGGATGATCCTGCAACAAACACGGTTTGATATTGGCGGCGAGGCGCAAGCCGGCGTCGTGAAACGCCTGACTCATCACTTCAGGCTGCGGCACTTTGTCGTAATTCCAGTTAAATACGTAACGCTTGTTGTTGATCGAGGTATAGCCGGAGGAGAGCTGAAAGGAATCACACGGAATATCGTGCTCTTCGCACAGGCGAATGAAGTTCATTAGCTGATGCTGTGCGTCTGGTGCGTCGGTGTAATGCATGGTTGAGCCGCTGTAGCCGAGGCTCCATTTCGGGCCGAACAGGGTTTTACCGGTCAGACGCACAAAGGCTTTGGTGATATCCAGCACCTTGTCGCCGACAAACAGGTAATAGTCGATATCGCCGCTCTCAGCCTGCCAGCGGCGATACGGCTGATGATAGTTGTCGAGCTCATTGCCGAGATCAAACCAGCTGCTGCTGAGGTTATCGTAATAGAGGCCAAAGCTAACGTTGTTGCGGCGCGTAATGGTGAACGGCACGTGTTTGTACAGCGGGTCGGTGGAGGCCGCGTTGTAACCCATGGCATCAAGGTTGCGCATCTCATAGCGCTTGCCGTTGCGCTGCAGATCACCGCTCTTCTCACCCAGACCATAATAACGGTCATCGTGCATGCGGCGCTGATAGTGCGCCACGCCATCGCCGTGCGCATTGATTTGATAGGCGCTGGTCGGGCGATCGCAGGTCAGCAGTTGCCACGCGCCGGCGCTGTCGCAATATTGCCACTCCAGCGCCAGCGGCTGATGCACGATTACCCGTAGCTTATCGGTGGCGATCACCAACGTGCTGCCCTCCTCCTCAAGCGTAAAGCCCGGCAACGAGAAGCCCGCCAGACTGTCACGCTGACGCCCTTCCCACGGCACATCACTCTGCGGCGCTATGCTCCAGGTTCTGTCGAGGGTATAGGCGCCCTGAGGTTTAATCGCCACGCGGAACAGACCCGATTCCAGCACATACAGGCACAGCATGTGTTTGCCGTCGACGGTTAACGCCACGTGGTGGGCATCGGACGCCGCTAAAGACCAATTTTTTAACGTTTTCATCGTTACCTACTTTTTCAGGCGCGCTGTGCGCGACGTTCAGCAATAAAAGCAATCAGGAATACCGCGCCAATCAGGTCAAAGAAGCCCATGGCGACGAACAAGGGATTGAAACCAATGGTGTCGGCGGTGACGCCGATCAGCAGCGAAAACAGGAAGCTGGAGATCCAGGCGAATGAGCCGCGCATGCCGTTGACCGTCGCCATTTGCCCTTTATCAAACTTCTCTACCACCAGCGCGCTCAGCATGCAGGAGATGATTTGGTGACCGAAACCGCCAATTGAGATCAGCGCAATGGCCACGTAAGGATCTTTGGTGACCGCCACCATCGCCAGCGACAGCATCAGGAATGCGCCGGTTACCGAACTCGCTACCACCGAGTTAACCTGGGTAAAGCCAAAAATTTTGGTGTAAAGGCGCGTCAGATAACCGCTGGCGGCGCTGCCTAAATCTGCCGCGAGGAATGGCAGCCAGGCGAACATGGCGATCTGTTTCAGGTCCATGCCCAGCTCTTTTGCCAGATAGAGCGGTACCCAGAAGCTCAGCACCCCCCACGCAGGCTCGGCCATAAAGGCGGGAATGGCGATGCCGTAGAAACGCTTGTTTTTTGACACGGTTTTCAGCGCGGTAAAGAACGGCAGTTTTACCGCCGGTGGCTCGTTGTCCTGACGAATAAATTCCAGTTCAGACGGCTGCAGATTGGGATGCTGCTCTGGATCGCGATACAACAGCCACCACAGCACCACCCATCCGAGCGCCAGGCAGCCGGTGAACAGGAACGCACCCTGCCAGCCAAACGAGGCATGTGCGAAGTAGATAATCGGCGGGGCCAGCATCGCGCCCAGGGAGAAACCCACACCGGCCCATCCGGCAGCAATCGGACGCTCTTTTTTCGGGAACCATTCGCCAATCACCTTGGCGTTAGCCGGTGTGGCAGCGGCTTCGGCGCCGCCCATGACAAAGCGCAGAATTGCCAGGTGCACCCAACTTGCCGCGCCGGCGTGGAACAAACAGGCGACAGCCCAAATCGTGGCGCAGACCAGGAAGCCAACCTTCAGGCCGATGACATCGATCAACCAGCCGCAAATCGGTTGAAAGAAGGTATACGCCAGCTGGAACGCGCCGACGATCCATGAATATTGTTCGGTGGTGATATTGAGGCTGGTTTTGAGTTCCGGTGCCAGCAGGCCTAGCGAGTTACGGGTGATGTAGTTAACCGTAACGCCCGCTAAGAACAGCACCAACACCCACCAGCGCAAATTACGCAAGGTGCGTTTGCTGCCTGCGGCGGTTATCCCTGGATTCAAACTGCGGTTCATCGGCTTCTCCATTTATCAGTCATTGCTAACTATCCGCCAGGAGTGAAACACAGTTGCGAAAAGTGGTCGCCAGCTTGATGCATCATTTGTGATCTGGTTAACCAAAATCATCGACCAGGTTGACTTAACCCGACAAAGAGCAGAGTTTTACGTGCAAGTGGCGTGATAACGTCATAATGAAACGCGCTAAAGATAATATTGGTCAACCAATAATGAGTGAGGTAACAACATGAAGCAGACCTGGCGCTGGTATGGCCCGAACGATCCTGTCTCTCTGGCCGATGCGCGCCAGGCGGGCGCCACCGGCATCGTCACGGCGCTCCATCACATTCCCAATGGTGAAGTGTGGACAGTTGACGAAATCATGCAGCGTAAGGCGCTGGTGGAAGCCGCTGGATTGGTCTGGTCGGTGGTGGAAAGCGTGCCGATTCACGAAGAGATCAAAACCGGCAGTGGCCGCTGCCAGCACTGGATCAGCAATTATCAGCAGTCGCTGCGTAATCTGGCGCAGTGCGGCATCACCACCGTGTGCTACAACTTCATGCCGATTCTCGACTGGACGCGCACCGACCTTGAGTATCTGCTGCCCGATGGGGCCAAAGCGCTGCGCTTCGATCAGATTGAGTTCGCGGTGTTTGAACTGCACATTCTGCAACGCGCAGGCGCGGAGCAGGACTACAGTGCCGAAGAGATTGCTGAGGCTGCCGAGCGTTTTAGCCAGATGAGTCGAGAACATCGTGACCGCCTGGTGCGCAACATTATTGCCGGCTTACCCGGCGCCGAAGAGGGTTATACCCTCGACCAATTCCGCGCCCAGCTGGCGCGTTATGACGGCATCGGTAAGGCCGAGCTACGGGAGAATTTTGCCACCTTCCTGCGCGCGATTATTGCGGTTGCCGAAGAGGTGGGCGTGCGCATGGCGGTACATCCGGACGATCCACCGCGCCCGATTCTCGGCTTGCCGCGCATCGTCTCTAACGCTGACGATCTGCAGTGGATGATTGATACCGTCAGCAGCCCGGCCAACGGTTTTACCCTGTGTACCGGTTCGTACGGGGTGCTGGCAGAGAATGATCTGGCCGGCATGGTGCAACGCTTTGGCCCGCGTATCTACTTCGCACATCTGCGCTCTACCAAACGTGAAGCGAATCCCAACAGCTTCCACGAAGCCGCGCATTTAGCTGGCGATGTCGATATGTTTGCGGTGATTAAGGCGATTGCCGCAGAGGAGCAGCGGCGTAAAGCCGCAGGCCAGCAAGATTTAATTCCGATGCGTCCCGATCACGGCCACCAAATGCTGGATGACCTGAAGAAAAAAACCAATCCTGGCTACTCGGCGATTGGTCGACTGAAAGGGCTGGCTGAAATTCGCGGCGTTGAGCTGGCGATCCACCGCGCCTATTTTAGCGAGCCAACTCAGGGAGCCGAGTAATGCGCTTTATGGACGAAAATTTTCTGCTGCAAAGCGATACCGCGCGGCGTTTATATCATGATTTCGCCGCAGATATGCCCATCTACGACTATCACTGCCATCTGAATCCGCAGGAGATTGCGCAGGATCGCCAGTTTGCCAATCTCGGCCAGATTTGGCTCGAAGGCGATCACTATAAATGGCGTGCGATGCGTGCCGCGGGCGTGGATGAATCTTTGATCACCGGCAGCGCACGCAGTGATTACGATAAGTATCTCGCCTGGGCCGAAACGGTGCCAAAAACCCTTGGCAACCCGCTCTATCACTGGACGCACCTGGAACTGCGTCGTCCGTTTGGCATCACTGATACGCTATTTGGCCCGGCCACCGCGCCGGACATTTGGCACCGCTGTGCCGAAAAGCTGGCGCAGCCTGAATTCTCTGCGCGCGGCATCATGCGCCAGATGAAGGTGCGCATGGTCGGCACCACCGACGATCCGGTCGATTCACTGCGCTACCATCGCCAGATCGCCGATGACGCCAGCTTTGATATTGAGGTTGCGCCGAGCTGGCGTCCTGACAAGGTGTTTAAGATCGAGCTGGAGGGTTTTGTTGCGTATCTGGCTCGCCTGGAAGCCGCCGCCGATGTGGCTATCGACAGCTTTGATGCATTGCGCCGGGCGCTGCTGCGTCGCCTTGATCACTTCTCCGCCCACGGCTGCCGCGCATCAGATCATGGCATCGAAACCCTGCGCTTTGCGCCGGTGCCGGACGACAGCGTGCTTGATACTATTTTGGCGAAACGTCGCCGTGGCGATCTGCTGGATGAAACTGAAATCGCCCAATTCAGCAGCGCGGTGCTGGTGTGGCTCGGCAGTGAATATGCACGACGCGGCTGGGTGATGCAGCTGCACATTGGCGCCATCCGCAATAACAGCACGCGCATGTTCCGTCAGCTCGGGCCGGATAGTGGTTTTGATTCGATTGGTGATAACAATATTGCCTGGCCGCTAGCGCGCCTGCTGGATGCGATGGACATCAACGATCAACTGCCGAAAACCATCCTCTACTGCCTGAATCCGCGCGATAACGAAGTGCTGGCCACCATGGCGGGCAACTTCCAGGGCGCGAGCATTGCCGGCAAAGTGCAGTTCGGTTCAGGCTGGTGGTTTAACGATCAGCGTGACGGCATGCTGCGTCAGCTGGAACAGCTGTCGCAAATCGGCCTGCTCAGCCAGTTTGTCGGCATGCTGACCGATTCGCGCAGCTTCCTCTCCTACACGCGCCACGAATACTTTCGCCGCATTCTGTGCAATCTGCTGGCGCAATGGGTTAAAGACGGCATTGTGCCTGCTGATGAGCCGCTGCTGGGGAGCATGGTGCGCGATATCTGCTTCAACAATGCCGAGCGCTATTTTGCCCTTAATGTGACGTGATGGCAGCCTGGTCATTGCACGCCATGACCAGGCCGATTCTTAATCGCTATGCTATAGTGCGCGTCTCTGACCTGGCAGTAGCAGAGGTTATGCATCCCTTAACGCAAAGATAACTAACACGATGAAAACGCAAACTTCAGCACAGCGTCCCTATCAGGAAGTCGGGGAAATGCTCCGTCAGATGATCTCGCAAAAACAGTATGCGGTGGGCCAGCGGCTACCACCGGAGCGTGAGCTCGCGGCGCTGCTGAATGTGACGCGTACGCTGGTGCGTGAAGCGCTGATCATGCTGGAGCTGGAAGGCTTAATCGAGGTGCGTCGTGGCGCGGGAATCTACGTGATTCACGACTCGCCGCAGCCACCGGCTCCGCAGCACAAAGCCAGCAATGATGCCGGACCGTTTGAGATGCTGCAGGCGCGTCAGCTGCTGGAGAGCAACATCGCTGAATTTGCCGCACTGCAGGCGACGCGTGAAGACATCATGAAAATGCGTCAGGCGCTGGAGCTGGAGGAGAAAGAGCTCGCCTCAGGCGCGGTCAACCAAAGTGAAAATGGCGATCGCAACTTCCATCTGGCGATTGCCGAAGCCACGCACAACAGCATGCTGGTTGAGCTGTTTAAGCAATCCTGGCAGTGGCGTGAAGACAACGTGATGTGGAGCCAGCTGCATCGCCATCTGGTCAACAACGATTACCGCAAACAGTGGCTCGACGATCACAAGAAAATTCTCGCCACGCTGATCAAAAAAGACGCGCGCGCTGCCAAACAGGCGATGTGGCAGCACCTTGAGAATGTGAAACAACGCCTGCTGGAATTCTCTGACGTCGATGATATTGATTTTGATGGTTACCTGTTCGAATCCTGGCCGCTGTATGTCGCCAGCAATCCTAATAATTGATGCCGTTATAGAAAAGGGTCAACCGCATGCTTCGGGAAAATTTCAACGACCTGATCTATTTAGTGATGGTGGCACGCGAATGTAGCTTCACGCGCGCCGCCGCCAAATTAGGCGTATCACAATCGGCATTGAGTCATTCAATACGCGGTCTGGAAGAGCGTTTAAATACCCGATTATTGACGCGCACCACGCGCAGCGTGGCGCCGACCGAAGCCGGTGAAAATCTGATTAAAAGCGTTGCGCCAATGATGGCGGATATGGAAAAAGCCCTGCTACAGCTGGCCGATAATCAGGGCAAACCGTCGGGGAACATTCGTATCACCGCCGGGGAACATGCGTTGTCATCCACGCTGTGGCCGCTGCTGAAGCCCTTTCTGCAAACCTATCCTGACGTGAACGTCGAACTCTCTGTCGACAATACCTTAACCGATATTGTCAGCGGGCGTTTCGATGCAGGTGTACGACTGGGCGAAAGTATTGAAAAAGATATGGTAGCGGTGCGGATTGGCCCGGACTGGAAAATGGTTGCGGTTGCAGCACCTGAATACCTGCAAAAACACGGCATCCCGCAGACGCCTTATGAATTGCAAAATCATAACTGTATTAACATGCGCCTTCCCACACTCGGCGGATTATACAGCTGGGAGTTCAGTAAGGACGGCAAAGATATTCGCGTCAAAGTTGAAGGTCAGCTGATATTTAATAATCTGGCATCCCGTATTGATGCGGTGCTTTCCGGCATGGGTATTGCCTATGTGCCCGAAGACACCGTCAAACAGCATATTGCCAACGGCGACCTGCAAGCCATTCTGGCTGACTGGTGTGAACCGTTCAGCGGATATTACCTCTATTATCCCAGCCGCAAACAACATACCGCTGCGTTTGAGAAACTGATCGAAGCCATTAAATACCGGGGATAATGGCTTCGATCGTGGATGATTAACGTTCAATTTTCAGCGCAAGCTGCCTGGCCAGGAAGAACGGCCTTAAATAAGCCACGGTATTTGACAGTGGCAAAACGTCATCGCTTAGCTGGATACCGATCTCCGCGCGCAGATACTCACGACGCGTTTCGATACGCTGCCACAGCGCCGGATAGGCGTGGCGAATCGTCGCCTGCAGTGCCGCATCGGCCAGCACCACGCACTCTTCGGCGCTGGCACCGTTGTAGCCCGGCACGGACGGGATGATATCAATTTGTAGCATCATGCCGCTTTTCAGGAGCTCAGTGGAACCGTGATAAATCGGCGACGACATCCACTCTTCATCCGCCACCAGATGGCCGGGATTCAGGTGCCAGCCAAAACGCGCTTTAGGCAAAACCTGTTCAATCAGTTGGTAAAGCGCGCCGCCGCGCATGCCGACGTGAATCGTTTCCAGCCAGCTCACCACCGCCGAGAAATAGGGTTTGGCGATGCGATCGAGATAATCCTGCTGGGTTGCTGGCAACTCACTTTCACTGGCAATCACGAAACCGCTGCGGCTGGAAAGGCCACCTTTGTAGGCGGTGGTCAGGGAAAGCGGATCGCCGCGCCGCACGGTTTTCGCGCTGGGATAAAGATTCGCGTTTTCGAAACGCGTGCCGGTGGCCGCGATGGTCACCACGGTGTTGTACTGCCCTTCAGCGGTGAGTAACGCGCCCAACTCGGTTTCACGCACGCCAACCTCAATCGCATTGAGCGCGTCCAGCATGCAGTTGGAGGCGAGATTGGCACCATATTCGTAATGCGCGATTTCATTGGCATTGCAGCGGGTACGTGCGCCGTTATCACCAATTAACAAAGGGATAGCATTTTCTAACAGCGCGTCATCTTTGAGCGTGCGCTTAATCGCGTCGACAATAAAGTAGGGTAAATCGAACATCGCGCGCCCATTGCCGGCGGCTGGCGTGAACATTTTCCAGCCAATCAGACCGACTTTATTGCTGCTGTCCAGGCCCGCGTCCTTGAAAAGCGTTTCCAGCGGCACTTCATTATCCATCGGCTGATTAGGCAGCGAGAAGTACGGCGAGTGAGCCAGCGTGGCCTCAATGCGCGAGAAACGTGCCATTTTCAGGTTTTCGTTACCCAGCACCAACGTGGCATGCCCGGACTTGTCCAGCAGCAGTAGCCCCTCTTCGAAACGCGGTATAAATCCGGTGAGATATTCGAAATTGCTGCCGTGTTCCTTGTCCGCGTAGATGACCAGCGTGTCAAAACCGTGCTGTTTCATTGCGTTCAACAAGGTGTGTTTTCGTTCCAGCAGGGTCTCATCAGAGAGAACGACTGCTTCCACCCCAGTGAACTTCACTGGCTCGGTGACGCAGCCAAGCGCGATCGCCATCGTTAACCTCCTCACATTGCATAATGTGTTGAGGATAGTAGCGTCTTTCACCGCAGGGCGTTTTGACACAGCACGAAAAAAGGCGGAGGGGTGAGCTCCGCCTTGTTTCAAGTTCCGGTCAGTGCGCCTGACCGGTCAGTTGCATAAGGGCAACGATGATTTGAAGAATGATGCGGACGATGTCCAGCAGCAATCGAACAATTTCCATCACTTTCCTTCTCCTCTGAGAGGAGCGCGCCGTTCAGCTGCCGAGGCTTTGACTCCACCCGCCGACCGCCTAAGCACAATTGTGAGGAGTGCTGAGCGGCTCTCATTGTGGAAGCCACAGGCCAGCACCACCTGAAACCTGCCGGGATTTGACTATCCGCGCCCCTGGAGTCATCAGCAAAACAATGAGGCTTCGCCCGTCACTCAACGCCTGTATAACCATACAGTATTATGGCAAAACTTGAAATATCTCGCCGCACATTTTATTATCGCGGGTGTGAGGAGTGCTGAGCACCCCGTTCGCGGCGCGGTTACCAGCCGATTAGCGAGCATAAAAAAAAGGATTTGGCTTTACTGCCAAATCCTTTTTTATTGCCGGCGTTTAATTACCGCGCGGAACTGATGCGCCAGATAGTATTACCCGCATCATCGGCAATCAACACGCCGCCCTGGCGATCGGTAGCTAAACCGACCGGTAAACCACGCACCTGCTTCTGATCGTCGGTGAGGAAGCCCGTCACCACCGGCTGCGGCTGCCCCACCGGTTTACCGTTCTCGAATTTCACCCACACCACCTGATAGCCATTCAGCGGCGTACGGTTCCAGCTACCATGCTCGCTGATAAACGCCCCGCCACGATACTGCGGCATGTTATCCGCGCCATAGAACAACAGGCCGAGCGGTGCGACATGCGAGCTCAGTGCGTAATCAGGCTTGATGGCCTTCTCCACCAAATCCGGCCTTTGTGGCTGGGCACGCTCATCCACGTGCTGACCATAATAGCTATACGGCCAGCCGTAGAAGCCTTTGTCCTGCACCGAGGTCATGTAATCCGGAACCAGATCGGAACCAATCTCGTCACGCTCATTGACGATAGCCCACAGCTTGCCGCTCTGTGGCTCCCACTGTAAGCCGGTAGGATTGCGCAGGCCGCTGGCATAGATCCGGCTGGCACCGCTCGCCGCATCCACTTCCAGCACCGCCGCGCGGCGATACTCTTCGCCAATGCCGTTTTCCGTTACGTTACTGTTGGATCCCACCCCAACATACAGCTTGCTGCCATCCGGGCTGGCGAGCAGTGATTTAGTCCAGTGATGGTTAATCGGACCGCCCGGCAACTCGGTGACTTCCACCGGCGGCGTACGAATCTCGGTTTGCCCGGTTTCGTAAGGGAACTTCACCAGGCTATCGGCGTTCGCCACATATAAGGTATTCCCCACCAGCTGCATGCCAAACGGCGCCGTCAGGTTATCGATAAAGCGATGCTGCTCCCATTTGCCGTTAACGTTGCGCAGCAGCGTGATGCGATTGCCGCCCTCACCGCCTTTGCCTGAGGCTTTCTGCACAATGCCCATAATCAGCTGCTTCGGCGCGGTGGTCGGTTTCGGCATGCCATTGGATTCCGCCACCAGCACATCATTATTAGGCAACACCAATACCTGACGTGGATGCTGCAGGTTTTCGGCGATCTTTTCGATCTTTAAACCCTCCGCCACTTTCGGCATTTCCCCGGTTTTCCACGGCGTGCCTTCCGGTACTTGCATCGGTGGCATAAAGAAGTTCTGCGCCTGCGGCAGCTCAGGATTGGGACCGATTTGCTTTTGCGGATCGATCAGCGCCCCGTCGTCACAGGCACTGAGCAGCATGGCGATCGCTACCGCACTAAGTAGGTGTTTCATACGCGACCTCCCTGTGTGCGACGTTCGCGCAGCACCAGCTGTACGTTGGCAATCAGCAGCAGCGCCACTACCAGCGTCGAGAGCGTCACGCCCATGGGCACCACCGCGTAGGCATCGCGGCTGTGAATAAAGGCGTTCACCACCGCCAGCACCATTGCCAGTAGCGACAGCCAGAAGTGGGTTTTCTCATTTGGCCGGGCACCGCGAAATAAATAAACCAGGCTAATTAAACGTGGCAGGATGGCCAGCACCAGACCAAGGGTAATCAGCCAACTGGCCGATTTGGTCCACATGATGACGAAGGTTTGCAGATAGAGGATATCGAAAAACCAGGCGGCGACAAAAAAGCCCAGCGGCAGCGGTTCCAGCAGCGTATACAACGTCACGCCGAACACCGATCTTCCTGAGGTATGAAACATTACTCTCTCCCTTTTACCGAATTATCATCAGATGGCGCACGCGTTGCGCTTTTTGCAACAACGTGCCACCACCTGTGAAATATTAGTAAAGATAAACAGTAACGTTTAACACTTATCTAACTTGCTCAAACTTATGACTTATCTGCCGGCAGGGTTACCCAATATCCCGGCTGATAAGGCAATGGCAGAAACTTCTGGTGGAACTCGCGGAAAGTGGCGTCCGGATCGAGATCGGCAAACAATTCGGGATGCAGCCACTTCGCCAGCGCCTGAATCGCCACAAACTGGTACGGGCTATCGTAGAACTGATGCCAGATTGCATGCGCCTTGCCGTTATGGGCTACCGGCAGGGTTTTGAAGGCATCGCGCATCATCAGCAGTTGCAGCCGCGCAGTGGCTTCTTTCACATCCGCACCGGGACCGACACCCACCCATTTGCCGACGGTATTGTAGTTTTTCCAGTTGGCACCAGTCACCACCACCACATCCGGACGGCTGGCGATGATCTGTTCTGGGTTGAGCGTGCCAAAGGTGCCTGGAATCAGATCCTTGGCGATATTGCGGCCGCCCGCAATTTCCACCATCTGACCAAAGTTCTCGTTGCCAAACGACATGCAGCACTCATCGCTGTAGCCGCCAGCGCGGTCAATCATCACTTTTGGGCGCGTGCCGCTAAAATTCTTCAGGCGATCGGTCACCTTTTCAATTTGTGCCCGGCGGAACGTCACAATCTCTTCGGCACGCTGCGGATTATTCACCAGCTCGCCCATGATGCGGATGCTTTGCTCAGCGTGTTCCATCGGCTTCTCACGGAAATCGATAAACACCACCGGCACGCCCACTGCCTGTAACTTCTCAATCAGCTTGCCTTCATCGGTGGCCGCTTTGGATTCAAGGTTCATCAGCACTAAATCGGGCTTCAGCGTCAGCGCCTGCTCAACGTTGAAGGTGCCATCCTTCGCGCCGCCAAAGGTCGGCAACGTTTTAATCTGCGGATATTTCTTCTCATACGCCATGTAGCCGTCGTAATCCGCTTTATGGAAATCATCGCGCCAGCCGACCACGCGCTGGAACGGCGCGGCGGTATCAAAAGCGGCCAGCAGATACATCTGACGCCCTTCGCCCAAAATGATGCGTTTGGACTCCTCTTTGACCTCGACCTGACGTCCAGCGACATCCGTAATGATTTTTGCGGCAGCGTGATGCGTTACCGCCAGTAACCCCAGTGCAAACAGCCATGCTTTCATGTTACCTACCCAGAATGATAATGATTATTATTTAATTTTCGCGGCGTCACTATTACCTGGCTGACGGGAAATAAAAAGCCCCCAGCAACACATTTTTTTACATTCCGCCCAGCGCTTTTCACTGTGCAATCGCTCACAAAACGCCAGTCATTCGTGAAAACGCTCACAGCGAACTATGCAAATGCCCAATTTATCGCCGTTGTTTCCTGCGCTTTGGCTAATGCGTAAACAAAATGTGAACGCTAAATTACAAAATGAAACGGCGTTTTATTTTTTATGTTAATGCCCATCGTGGGAGCGCCAAGCATGAACGGAGGAGTAACCGTGAAGATCAGTGCCATTGATGTGACCCTGTTTAGCTACCCAACCCGCCGCGTCTCGGACAGCGCCGGGCACTCGCATCCCGGCGCCGAGACCGATGCGCAAATGGCGCTGCTGACCCTGACCAGCGAGGATGGGGATTGCGGTTATGCCTTCGCACCGGCTGAGGTGATTCGTCCACACGTGGTAAACGCCTTCTTCCGCAAGGTGCTGATTGGGCAAAACGCCTTTGATCGCGAACGGCTGTGGCAGGATCTGGTGCACTGGCAGCGCGGTAGCGCCCACCAGCTCACCGAACGTGCGTTATCCGCCGTGGAACAGGCGCTATGGGATTTGATTGGTCGCAAGCTCAAGCAGCCGGTGCACAAATTGCTTGGCGGCTATCGCGAGAAGATCCCGGCCTACGGCAGCACCATGTGTGGCGATGAGCTGGAAGGCGGTTTATCGACGCCCGACGAATATGCCCAGTTTGCCGAAAAGCTGGTGGCGCGCGGTTATCAGGCCATCAAACTGCACACCTGGATGCCACCCGTCTCGTTCGCCCCCAGCCCACAAATGGACATTAAAGCCTGCGCCGCGGTACGTGAAGCGGTCGGCCCGGACATCGCGCTGATGCTTGACGGCTATCACTGGTACAGCCGCAGCGATGCGCTCACCATTGGTAAAGCGCTGGAAAAACTCAACTTCGCCTGGTTCGAAGAGCCGATGGAAGAGGAGAGCATGGCGTCTTATGCCTGGCTGGCGGAAAACCTCAGCATCGACGTACTGGGCCCGGAAAGCCTCGGCGGCAAACACCATAGCCGCGCCGATTGGGTACGCGCCGGCGCCTGCGACATTCTGCGCGCCGGTGCCAACGGCGTCGGCGGTATTTCGGCCACTATGAAGGTCGCTAGCCTGGCCGAAGCCTTCGGCATGGATTGCGAAGTGCACGGTAATGGCGCGGCCAGCATCGCGGTGGTCGGTGCCATCCGCAACTGTCGCTGGTACGAGCGCGGCCTGTTGCACCCATTCCTCGATTATGAACAGCCGCCGGCCTATCTCAACGCGCTGGTCGATCCGATGGATGCCGACGGTTTCGTGCATCTGCCCACGCGACCGGGACTCGGTGAGGACATCAATTTCTCGTGGATTGAGACACACACGCTAAATCGCTGGTAAGCGCCTGACACAAGCAGTACGGCAAAAAACTATAAACCTCTGACCTGCTGGACTTTGCTTATGAACGTAGTGAACCGATGCAGAGCGTGGTGCGCCGCGCTGCTGCTGCTCACCTGTAGCCCGTCGCTGCTGGCCGCCACGCCAGACGACCAGCTGATTGTGGGCATGAACATGAACAATCTCCTCACTCTCGATCCCGCAGCCATGACCGGCAACGAAGTGGTCGGCATTGTGGTCAATCTCTATGACGGTTTGGTTGAGTTAGATCCGCAACAGCTCACCAACGTGCGCCCGGCGCTGGCGGAACGTTGGGAGATCAGCCCCGACAATCGTCAGCTCACCTTCCATTTGCGTGACAATGTCACCTTCCACTCCGGCAATGCGTTGAGCAGCGCCGATGTGATTTGGTCGATGCGCCGCGTGCTACACCTCAATCTGGCGCAGGCGTCGGTGTGGAAATCTTACGGCTTCAGCAAAGAGAACGTCGACCAGATGATCAGCGCGCCGGATGCGCGCACGGTAGTGATTCGCTTGCCTAAGCCTAACGATCCCAAACTGGTGCTCTATTCGCTGGCGGCGCTCGGCAGCATGGTGGTGCTTGACAGCAAAACCGTGCAGGCGCAGGCGGTAAATAACGATTGGGGCAATCGCTGGCTCACCACCCATGAAGCAGGGTCAGGACCGTTTCGTCTGGACGTGTGGCAAGCCAAAGATGTGCTGCGCATCAGCCGCGATCCCCACTACTGGCGCGGTGCACCCAAGCTGCAGCGCGTAGTGTTCCGTCATCTGCAGGAGTCGCAAACTCTGCGCCTGATGATGGAGAAAGGCGACCTTGATATCGCCAGCAACATGGCGATTCCCGATGTGAAGGCATTGCGTCACGATCCCGACCTCTCCATTGATGCCGTGCAAAAAGGCACGATTTATTACCTGGCGATGAGCATGAAGGACGATCACTTCGCCAATCCGCAGGTGCGCGAAGCGTTACGCTATCTGGTGGATTATCAGGGCATCAACAAAACGCTAATGGCCGGTTACGGCACGCTGCACCAGCGTCCGATTCAATCCGGCATGCCGGCGACGCTGCCCGATCCGGGTTACAAGCTCGATGTGCCGCGTGCCAAAGCGCTGCTGGCGGCTGCGGGTTATCCCAACGGTTTTGATACCACACTGCGCGTGCTGGCCGATCAGCCGTTCCTCAATGTCGCCATCGCCATTCAATCCACGCTGATGCAGGGCGGCATTCGCGCCAAAATTATTACCGGCACCGGCAACCAGATTTATGGTGCGATGCGCGATCGCCAGTTCAATTTGCTGGTGGGACGCGGCGGCAGCGGCGTGGAGCCCCATCCGCACTCCAGCCTGCGCGCGCTGGTTTACAACCCCAACAATGCCGACAGCGCGCGTCTCACCAATTTTCAGGGCTGGCGCACTGGCTTTTATGATGCGCAGCTGAACAGCATGATCGACAAAGCGCTGCTGGAGCGCGATGCCAAACAGCAGCAGCAGGATTACTTTGCCATCCAGCAACGTTACGACCAGCTGATTCCGGCGCTGATGCCGATTTCGCAAATGACCGATTCGGTGGTGGTGAACCATCGGGTGCAGGATTACGTGCCGCATCCGTCGGCTACCACTTTCCTGCGCGACGTGTGGAAAACGCCAGATAGCCAGGCAGGAGGTACGCAATGAAGCTAAGCAAAAGTCACTGGCGTCGTCTGCGCAGCCGCACGTTGCAGGTGGCGATCACCCTGTTTGGCCTGCTGCTGCTGACCTTCTTTATTGGTCGCGTGATGCCGCTCGACCCGGTGCTGGCGATTGTCGGGCCGGATGCTGACCACAATACCTACCAGCAGGTTTATCATCAGCTGGGCTTTGATAAACCGCTGTGGGTGCAGTTTGGCATCTATCTGCAGGGCTTGCTGCACGGCAATCTCGGGCTGGCGCTGCTCACCGGACAACCGGTCATTCACGATATCCTGCGCGTCTTCCCGGCCACGGTGGAACTGGCGACGCTGGCGATTGTGATTGGCACCGGGCTCGGCGTTCCGCTCGGCGTGTGGGCTGCCGCCCGTCGCAACAGCCTGATTGATTATCTGGTGCGCATCATCAGTCTGGCGGGCTATTCCACCCCCATCTTCTGGGTCGGCATGGTCGGCCTGCTGCTGTTTTATGCCCATCTCGGCTGGGTGGGTGGCGCGGGTCGCGTTGACTTCAGCCTTGATGGCATTGTGCCGCGCCGCACCGGTTTCCTGCTGATTGATGCGTTGCTGGTAGGCAACTTCACGGTGTTCAGTAATGCGCTTAACCACTTGATTCTGCCCGCTTTCCTGCTCGGCTTTCACTCGCTGGCTTACATCAGCCGCATGACGCGCAGCTTCATGCTGGCGCAGCTGTCGCAGGAGTTCATTCTGACGGCGCGGGTAAAAGGCCTTAGCGAGTGGCAAGTGATTTGGCAGCACGCATTCCGCAATATTCTGGTGCAGTTGCTGACGGTGGTGGCGCTGGCCTACGGCTCGCTACTGGAAGGCGCGGTGCTAATCGAAACCGTCTTCTCGTGGCCCGGTTTTGGTTCTTATCTCACCGGCAGCCTGATGCTCGGCGATATGAATGCGGTGATGGGCTGCGTATTGGTAGTCGGCCTGATTTTCGTGCTGCTTAACCTGCTCTCTGACCTGCTTTATCAGGTGTTCGATCCGAGGACCAAAGTATGACGATTTCTCTCGATACGCCGTTAGCCAGCCAGACGCGCGAACGGCTGGCGCGCTGTCGCCGCACCGGCGCGCGCATTGGCCATTTTCTCTGGCAAATGGCGCGCAACCCGTTAACCGCGATTGGCGGCGGGATTATTCTGCTGCTGCTGGTGGTGGCGCTGTTTGCACCGTGGATTGCGCCCTATCACCCGCTGATTCAGGACCTCAACAATGCGCTGACGCCGCCGAATGCGCAGCACTGGTTTGGTACCGATGAGTTTGGTCGCGATATTTTCAGTCGCCTCGTCTGGGGCGCGCGCATCACGCTGTATATCGTGCTGCTGGTGTCAATCACCGTTGGCCCGCTGGGCCTGCTGCTCGGCGTCACCGCCGGTTATTTCGGCGGCAAAGTTGATAGCGTATTAATGCGCGTCACCGACATCTTCATCTCCTTTCCGAGTCTGGTGCTGGCGCTGGCGTTTGTCGCCGCGCTCGGTCCGGGACTGGAGCATGTGGTGATTGCCATCACGCTCACCGCCTGGCCGCCGATTGCCCGTCTGGCGCGTGCTGAAGCGCTGTCGCTGCGCCAGGCCGATTTTGTTTCGGCGGTGCGCTTACAGGGCGCCTCTTCACTGCGCATTTTGTGGAAACACATCGTGCCGCTGTGCCTGCCGTCGGTGATTATCCGCATCACCATGAATATGGCCGGCATCATTCTCACTGCGGCCGGACTGGGTTTTCTCGGATTGGGCGCGCAGCCGCCGGATCCTGAATGGGGCGCGATGATCGCCAGCGGCCGTACCTATATGCTCGAGTGTTGGTGGGTGGTGACGGTGCCGGGTCTGGCAATTCTGATCAACAGCTTAGCGTTCAACTTCTTAGGAGATGGCTTACGTGACATCCTCGATCCCCGCAGCGAATAGCGCTGCACCGTTGCTCGACGTACAGGATTTACAGGTCAATTTCGTCAATGGTCGCCTCGTCACACCCGCGGTGCGCGGCATCTCCTTCCAGTTAGGCAAAGAGAAACTGGCGATTGTCGGCGAATCCGGCTCCGGCAAATCCACCGTAGGTCGTGCGCTACTGCAACTGCATCCGCGCAGCGCACAAGTCACCGCACAGCGTATGCAGTTTGGCGAGATTGATCTGCTGCGCGCCACGCCCGCGCAGATGCGCGCCATTCGCGGTAAACGCATTTCAATGATTATGCAGGATCCGAAATACTCGCTAAATCCGGTGGTGCGGGTTGGTGAGCAGATAGCCGAAGCCTGGCGCAGCCATCATCCTGGACAGCGCGAAGTGGCGCGTCAGCGAGCGATGGAGATGCTTGAGGTGGTGCAGGTGCGCGATCCCGGGCGTATTTATCAGTGTTATCCGCACGAAATTTCTGGCGGTCAGGGCCAGCGCGTGATGATCGCCATGATGCTGATTACCGATCCCGAGTTGCTGATTGCCGATGAACCCACCTCGGCGCTGGACGTTTCAGTGCGCCTGCAGGTGCTGGCGCTGCTGGATGATTTGGTGAAACAGCGCGGGCTGGGGCTGATCTTTATCAGCCACGACATCAATCTGGTGCGGCGCTTCTGCGATCGCGTGCTGGTGATGTATGCCGGGCGCGTGGTGGAGTCGCTGGCCGCCAGCGAACTCGATCGCGCACAGCATCCCTATACGCAAGGCTTACTGGCCGCGCTGCCGGATATGGATCAGCGTCGCGCACGGCTGCCGGTGCTGCAACGTCAGGCCAGCTGGCTGCAACCTTAAGGAGCAACGATGAACGAGATGATCCGCGTCAGTAATCTCAACCTCAGTTTTGGCGAGGAGGAGCGCTGTAATCAGGTACTGTTTGACGTCAATTTATCGATTCGCCAGGGCGAGATTTTTGGTTTGGTCGGCGAGTCGGGATCGGGCAAAACCACGGTGCTGAAATGCCTGGCCGGGCTGTTTACCCACTGGCAGGGCGAGCTGGCGATTGACGGCGTCGCGCTGGAGCATCGTATCGCCCGCGAGCGTTGCCGCAGCGTGCAGATGGTGTTTCAGGATCCTTACGGATCGCTCCATCCGCGCCACACTATCGGCGATATTCTTGAGGAGCCGCTGCAGATTCACGGTATCGGACAGCGCCAGCAACGGGTGATCGCGATGCTGGAAAAAGTGGGCCTCAATCGCGCGTGGCAAACGCGCTATCCGCATCAGCTCTCCGGCGGTCAGCGACAGCGCGTCGCCATTGCTCGTGCGCTGATCCTTGAGCCGCGCGTATTGCTGCTGGATGAACCGACGTCGGCGCTGGATGTATCGGTGCAGGCGGAGATCCTCAACCTGCTCAGCGACTTGCAGCAGCAGGAGAAGCTGACCTATTTGATGGTCACGCACGATCTCGGCGTGGTAGCGCATCTGTGCCATCGCGTGGCGGTCATGCAGCATGGCAAAGTGCTGGAGACACTGGATGTCGATGCGCTGGTAAACAACCGCGCGCAAGTGGCCTATACACAGATGCTGGTCGATGCGAGCCGGCAGGATAATGGGGTTTTGGCGTAGGTTCGCCATTGATGGTGACCAGGTGCGCATCAATGCGCACCCTACGAACAAATTACTGCGTCAGTTCACGCACAAAGCGCGCAATTTCCTCACTCTGACCATGCTCAAACAGTGCATGCTGCAGACGTGGGCCGCTCAACGCGGTTTTGACCAGTTCAGGGTCGATGGCGCGCAGTGAATCGAGGTAGTTCTCTTTCAGCAATGCCGCTTTCACCTGATTAAGCAATCCGGCATTGCGCACCTGCGGCTCTTTACGCTCTGGCGGATAGCCGTGCCCTTTCTCGCCGGTGAAGGCTTTTTCGAAGATAAAGCGCAGGTTCAATTCCGCGCCCCAGCCGAAGCCTTTGGCGAACGGCAGCGACAGCGCATTGCCGTTATTGATTTGCGCAAACAGGTAGGCATCGGCGGGATCGATGCAGTAACCGCACACCACGCCGGGATGCAGGTTAAGCGACATTAAGGCGCCCTGTCCGGTGCCGCAGCCGGCTACCACGAAATCCACGGCTTGGCTGTTCAGCAGCACGTTGGCCATGATGCCGAGGTGAATGTAGGTCAGATGATGATCTTGCTCGTCGCTCATACCGACGTTAAACACCTGATGTCCGAGCGGTTGCGCCACGGACTGAAGCTCTTTCAACACCGTTGCGTTCTTCGCAGCCTGGCTGTTTTCCATCATCAAAGCGATTTTCATGATCCATCCTCAGATTAAATTGAAACACCGTTTCATTTTAATCAAAGAACGGTAAAATGCAGCCTTTAAATGCCTTTTTGACTGTGAGTTATGTCACACATTCACCATGCAACCGGCAAGGAGAAAACATGTTTATCTATAAAAACACCACGCAATTAGAGGATCTCGGCAACGGCGTCACCCGCAGGGTGCTGGCGCACGGCGGCAGTATGATGGCGGTGGAAGTGACCTTTGCGCAGGGTGCCGTTGGTCCGCTGCATCATCATGCGCATGAGCAGCTTACCTACGTGTTGTCGGGACGTTTTGCCTTTACCATTGATGGTAAGACACAGGAGGTCGGCGCGGGGGATACGCTGTATAAAGCGCCCAATATTGTCCACGGCTGCGTTTGCCTGGAGGCCGGCGTGCTGCTGGATACCTTTACGCCCCAGCGTGAGGATTTTCTGGCGGCACCGTAACGCGCCGCCAGTGAAATCAGCGGGCGGCCCACCACAAGCGCAGCTTGAGGCCCCACCCGCTGGTCCAGCCGCTGCTGGTGCTGATGACTTTACCTTGATGCAGCACGATAAAGGTCGGTGTAGCGTTGATATCCCAGCGCTGGCCGATCGCCCCGCTTTCATCATTGATCGCCACACCTTGCAGCCCTTTCTTCTCCAGCCAGGTCGCAACCCGCGCATCATTGCCGGAACGCAGCGCCACGCTCACCACTTTTACGCCTTGCTGGCTTAACGATGCCACGGTGGGTGTGGTGAGCTTGCATACGCCGCACCACGTGGCCCACACGTAGACCAGCAGCGGCTGATGCTGACTGAGTTCGGCAAGATTAACCTCGCCCTGCAGCGCGGTTAGCGGCTGTTGCGCCAAATCAACGGGCAGCTGCGGCGCGCGCAGCCAATCCATGCCCCACAGCGCCGCAGCGACAATCAACACCAGAAAAAGCGCCTCACGTAACCCGCGCTTCACGCGACTCATTGCTTCGCCTGCAGCGCGCCTTTCACTGCGGCTTCCAGCTGTTCATACGGCACCGCACCGCTGATCATCTGATCGCCCACCAGCGTGGCTGGCGTGCCCTGCACACCCAACTGCTGCGCCAGCGTCAGATTACTGTTGATGGTATCGAGGCTGGCTTTGCTTGGCTGTTTCAGCGTAATGCCGGTTTTCTCTAGCGCCGCATCGATACTGGCTTCATCGTGATTGCCCTTCTTCGCCATTAAACGCTCATGCAGCTTGAGGAAGTTCTTTGGCTGCTGCTCCCAGACGGTAAGCGCCAGACGTGCCGAGGTCAGCGAGGTTTCCGCGCGATACGGCAGCGGCTTAATCACCACCGCCACCTGCGGATAGGCTTTCATCAGCTTTTCTATGTCTGCTTCAAACTTTTTACAGAACACGCAGTTGTAATCGGTGAAGTAAACCAGCGTCAGCGCGGGCTTCTCAGCACCGATGCGCGGTGAACCGGCATCGTTGAACAGCACATCATGGTTTTTCTTCACCATCTGCGCGACCACATTTTGCTGCTGCTGTGCCGCTTCTTTATCGAATGCATCAGCCGCTTCCGCCAAAATCGCTGGGTTCTGGACTAATGTTTCACGAATCAGCTCCTTAATGCGCACTTCCTGCTCAGGAGTAAAAGGCGCAGCCGCAAGTGCAGGCATAGCAAGGAACATCAATGGCAGTAACAGGGATTTCTTCATTATTTTTTCGCCTCAGAGAGAGTGGAGATCACCGCTTCACGACTCAGCAGCGGTGACAAAATCTGGCCTTGCGGCAGTGCCGGGCCATAAATTTGGTTAAAAGGAATCGCTACGCGATCGCGGCGACGCAGGAACTCACCGATAGCGGGATCGGGTTGCGTCCAGTCGCCGCGCAGCAGCACCACATCATCGGCCTTCAGCGCAGCACGCACATCCGGCTGATTAAGCACGCGGGATTTATTCACTTTGCAGGTAATGCACCAGTCTGCGGTGACATCAACAAACACCCGTTTGTCCTGCTCGAGCGCCTGATGGATAGCGGCTTCGGTCAGCGGCTGCCAGTGCAGCGCATCCTCTTCCGGCTCGATGCGCGTCATAAGCAGTAACGCACCGGCCAGCGTCAGCGTGATAAACACCAGGCCCGCCTGTTGCAGCGCACGGCGTTTAATCAGCCAGACACACAGCACCAGCAGCAGCGCCACCGCCAGCACTAGCGCAACCGTGCTGCCCCAATGCGGTACCAGCAGCGTCACCAGCCAGAAGGTGGCAAGCAGCATCAACAAACCGAGCACAGTGCGCAGATGCACCATCCAGCGACCGGGACGCGGCAAGCAACGCGCCATACCCGGCAACGCCGCAACCAGCAGCCACGGCAGGCTCATGCCCACACCCAGCGCGACAAACAGCAGCCACAGCTGCGGCAGCGGCGCCGTCAGCGCGTAAGCCACGGCGGTACCAAGAAACGGTGCGCTGCACGGCGTGGCCAGCAAGGTGGCAAATGCGCCCTGTCCGAAGTGTCCGAGCAGACCCTCACCGCCCTGGGTCGCCAGTTTAGTATTCAGGCCCGACGGCAAGCGGAAGTGCAGCAGATCAAACAGGCTGGCGCTGAACAGGAACATCACCAGCACCATCACCAGCAGGAAACCGCTACTCTGGAACTGGATGCCCCAGCCCAGCGCCTGGCCGCTCAGTCGCAGCCCCGTCATCAGCAGCGCCAGCAGCAGGAAGGAGAAGATAATGCCGGCGCTGGAAGCCAGGAACTGCTTGCGCGTTTGACGCTGGGTTTGCCCCTGCTGCTGCACCAAACTGCTGAGCTTGATCGCCAGCACCGGCAACACGCAGGGCATCAGATTGAGGATTAAACCGCCCAGCAGCGCCAGCAGCAGCACGGACCAGAAGGTCTGCGCTGCCTCGCCCGACACCAGCGTTTCCGCGCCGATGGTTAACGAACTTTGCTGCGCGATGCCCGCATCGGCCACCACCAGCGACAGCGTTTTGCCGCGCAGATCCGGTGCCGCTTCCCCCCACTCATCGGTTACCGCCACGCGCGCGCTGAGCGTATCGCCATTAACATTGATGTGCGGTGCCGCCAGCATGCTGCCCGGCGGATAGTCGAAGAACAGCTCTGGCTTTTGCCAGCCACCCTGACGCTCGGCACGGATTTGCAGCTCACCGTTGATGAAGCTGGCGGCGAGTTGATCGGTTAAGCCGCTTGCCGCCGGAATTTTTCCCATCGCCTCGGCGAAATCGCGCGGAAAATCGGCGTCAGCGGGCTGCGTCAGGTCGAGGCTGAACGGGAAGTCGGTAAGAATGCAGACGTCGCTACAGGTCGAGAGCGTCAGCGTACCTGCCAGCCGCTGGCTCGACAGTTTTGCCAGTGTGATTGGCAGCGTGATATCGCCTTTGTAGCCTTGCGTGGTCAAACCGCTGACGTCAAAACGCGCGGGCGCTGGCCAAAACCATTGCGCATTAACCTCTGGCGTTTGCCAACGAATTTCCGGTGCTACGCCGCCTTCACCCGGCGTGCGCCAGTAGGTTTTCCAGCCAGGTTGCAAGCGGATATCCAGCAGCAGTTGCTGATCATTATTGTGGCTGGCGCTACGTAGACGCACTTCCGCGTGACTGTTTTGCGCATTGCGCAGCCAGCCAGTATCTGCCGCCTGCGCGGTGATCGCACAGCTCGCCAGCAGGAGCAGCAGGCTCCTGATAAATATAGACATGGTGATTCTCCAGTGAATAACAGGGTTTACGCGATGCAACGCGTAAGTGTTATTCCCGGAAGACGCAGAGGGTCAGATGCCGCCGTCGCAGTGGCGTAAACAGCGGTGTCCGGCGATAGCAGAAGGAGGTAGAGCGTTGCGTAAAGGTGGCAATCAACGCCAGCAGCAACAGCAGGAAAGGCAGTGCGGTATCCAGGATCGGCGCGGCGGCACTCAACGATTTCGCGCTCAGGGCACAGGGCTTTTCGCTGCCGCTGGCATCGTCATTACCGTTTACCTGCGTGGACGCGCTGACTTGCGCCAGCGGCGCAGATGGCAAATTGAAGCTGCGCTGGACGAGACAAAACGCCAGCACCAGACAAACCAGTGCCAGAATCCATTTTGCGCGTGATAGCGATATCGTCATGCCGCAGCCTCAGAGAAAAGTGCGGGCATTTTAAGCATCGACAGCAGAAACACCAAGCTTTGCAGTGTAAACTTTTGTCTTTGTTGTGCGGAGCTTACTTTGAGCCGGTGGCATAAGGGTACCAACCGGGCTGATGGGGAACAGTTTGCTCGCTGTAGTTAAAGGTGCTTGCTGTCCCCCATCCCGGCCTTCCCCCGCAAGCGGGGGAAGGAGACGCAGCCATATGCTGCTTCAGAACTCACATGCATGGCGACCAGGTCAATCACGGCATGCGGCTAAACAATATCATCTACGACGCCGCCATCAACGCGCAGCGCGGCGCCCGACGTGGCTGATGCCTGTTTGGAACAGACATACACCACCATATTCGCCACCTCTTCCACCGTAGCGGCACGCTGAATGATGGAGCTTGGCCGATGGGCCATCACAAACGCTTTCGCTAACTCTTCCAGCGGCTTGCCGGTGCGTTTCACTTCATCTTCCATCATCGCGGCAAAGCCATCGGAAAGCGTAGGGCCCGGCAGCACGCTGTTGACCGTCACACCACTGCCCGCCACCACCTTCGCCAGTCCGCGCGCCAGCGACAGTTGCGCGGTTTTACTGACGCCGTAGTGCAGCATTTCGGCAGGAATGTTCAGCGCCGACTCCGAGGAGATAAATACCACTCGCCCCCAGCCACGCTTCACCATCTCCGGCAACAGTGCCCGCGACAGGCGCACGCCAGACATCACGTTGGTTTGCCAATAGGCTTCCCAGGTTTCATCGTCCACTTCATAAAAGTCCTGCGGGCCGTAAATCCCGGCGTTATTGACCAGAATATCGATGGGCGGCAAGCCGTTGAGCAGCTGTTTGACGCCCTGCGCACTGCCAAGGTCGGCGATGAAGGTGTGGATTTTTGCCCCCGCCACCAAACCGTTTAGCTTTTCACGCGCGCGACTGACCGAGGCTTCGCTGCGCCCATTCAACACCACTTCCGCCCCGCTGGCGGCTAAGCCCTGCGCAATAGCAAAACCAATGCCGCCGGTTGACGCGGTAACCAGTGCTGTTTTTCCGTGTAAATCGATGTTCATGGAACTCTCCTATGCGATCGTTATCACAAAAGCCTGGTTGATGCCGCCAAATATGCATTGACAAATCATGCGGTTATTATCACGACGAGGGATTAACGGCGGCCCGAACGGCACGTTGTCCCGTCCGCCATGCCACTGCAAAAGCCACAATCAACAACAGCAGCAACACCGGCGTGAAACTGGCGATACCGAAACTCTGCAATAACATGCCGCCCAGCATGCCGCCACCCGCAATCGCCAGATTCCATACTGTTACCAACATCGATTGTGCGACATCAGTCGCGGAACTCGCCCGCTGCACCATCGCGGTTTGAAACAGCGTTGCCGCACCACCAAAGGCCAATCCCCACAATCCCACCGCCAGCCATACCAGCAGCGCACTGGACACATTCAGTTGCAGCAGCAGCGCTGCAGCGATGAAAAGGCCGATGCAACTAAGCGTTAGCGGCTGGAGATATCGGTCCACTAATACGCCGGTGATGACGATACTGACCAGCGAGCCGCTGCCAAACAGCAGCAGGATCGCGTCGGTACGCGCCATTAACCCAGCCGGCTGCAGGAACGGTGAGATATAGGTGTAGAGAATGTTATGCGCCAGCACGAAACACAGCACCAGCGCCAGCACGCTACGCACGCCGGGCAAGCGCGCAACGGTGGCCAGAGACAAACGCTGCCGTGCCGCTTGCCCGGGCTGTTCTGGGGCAGTGAGACGCAGCACCAGCATCAGCAGCAGTGACAGCCCACTTAACGCCATAAAACTCAGGCGCCAGCCGATGGCGTTACCCACAAAGGTCCCGAGCGGCACGCCAATCGATAGCGCCAGCGGCGTGCCTGCCATCGCTATCGCAATCGCTTTGCCTTTTTTTTCCACTGGCGCCATCGACGCGGCATAACCGGCCAGCAACGCCCACAAGACGCCAGCAGCAGCACCCGCGACACCGCGCGCGATTAGTAGTAAAAGGTAGTCATTAGCCATGGCGGTGATCAGATTTGCTGCGGTAAAACCGGCCAGGGTGAATAGCAACAAACGACGGCGCCGCACGCCTTGCAATAGCGTCATCAACGGGATCGCCGCCAGGAAGGAGCCCACCGCATACACCGTAACGCTCTGCCCGGCTGCCGCCACTGAAATGGATAACTCCTGCGCCATCGGCGTCAGCAATCCGGCGGGAAGCGCCTCGGTAACGATGGTGACAAACGCTGCCAGGCTTAATGCCAGCAGCGGAATCAAAGGTAAACGATCGCTCATAACGCCTCCCGCATTCCCTGCGGCTCATCCAGCGCCTGCGGCATCACCGCCTGAAGTAAATCCTGCATGCTTTTCTCTCGTGAATAATTAATAGCTTCACAGTAGTCACTTCTCAATTGCGGAAAAAGCGGGGTATATTTCTCGACTTAACGGACATTTATGTCCGCAATCGCGAGGCAACATGGACAGTCTGAACAGTATTGTGGTGTTCGTGCAGGTGGCGGAAACCCGCAGCTTTGTGGCTGCAGGGCGGCATTTAGGGCTTTCCGCCTCTGCGGTGGGCAAAAGCATTGCCCGGCTGGAGGATAAACTTGGCGTGCGGCTATTTCACCGCAGCACGCGCAGCATCACGCTGACCGCCGAAGGCGCGCTGTTTCTGCAGCGCTGCCGCCGTATTCTGGCCGAAATTGAAGCTGCCGAAAGCGAGCTGTCGCAGGCAGCAGGCCGTCCCGCCGGGCGTTTGAAACTGAGCCTGCCGATTGTGGGTTCGCTGATCTTGCCGGTGTTAGGCGACTTTATGCAGGCCTATCCGGACATTCAGCTCGATCTCGACTTTAGCGATCGCGTTGTCGATGTCATTGCCGAAGGATATGACGTGGTGATGCGCGCTGGACCGCCGACGGATTCACGCCTCTCGGCGCGCAAGCTGGGTTATGCCTACTCCATCGCGGTGGCCTCGCCAGACTATCTGGCCCGTTATGGTGAACCTAAAACACCCGAAGCGTTGACGCAGCACGCTTGTCTGCACTATCGCTTTAACACCACCGGTAAGCTGGAGCGCTGGGTGCTGCGCGGCTACGAGGATGAACAGGAGCTGACGCTGCCCACCACCATGATCTGTAACAACATTGAGACACGCGTCTGCTTTGCGCTGCGTGGATTAGGAATCGCCATGCTACCTGATTTCTCGATTCGCGAAGCACTGGCACAAGGTACGCTACGCGAGGTATTAGGTGACTTCGCCTGCCATCGCAACGTGTTTCACCTGTTGTGGCCCGCCAGTAAACATCCGTCGCCGAAAGTGCGCGCGCTGATCGACTTCCTCAGCGCACGCGTTTTTCAACCAGAAGCGGATAACGCCGGCCGGGCAGCGATTGGCCGTCGC
Organism: Pantoea sp. USHLN256; assembly: GCF_037149875.1. Classification (NCBI taxonomy): domain Bacteria; kingdom Pseudomonadati; phylum Pseudomonadota; class Gammaproteobacteria; order Enterobacterales; family Erwiniaceae; genus Pantoea; species Pantoea sp. USHLN256. Next base: position 54,662 of record NZ_JBBCQO010000001.1, read on the forward strand.
AACTGACGCTGCAACCAGGCAAAGGCGGCCGCCTGGTCTGGATTGCGTGCATCCAGTTGCAACACCGGACCCAGCGCCATCGGCTGCGCGCTTTCGGCCAGCTTGCGCAGCTCCGGCAAATACTCGGCGCCGGGATGACCGGGCATACGATCCGTCAATCGCGACTGATAGCGTGCCACCGCATCATCGGGCGAAATCGCCAGCCACAGCTCCAGCACCCGCGTCACGCCGGCGTGCTGCAATCCCTGCTGCAATACTTCGCGCGGTTGAAAGCCAAACCAGGCATCGATCACATAGGTGCAGCGCGCCGGGGCTTGCGCCACCACTTTCCAGATCGCCTGATAAGCAGCACAGCCCAGTTGTCGATTGCGCTGGCGATCCACCGGCGCAAAGCTGGCCATAAACGGCTCTTTCAGGCTATCCAGCGTCAGCACCGGCAAGCCGAACTGCTCGGCCAGCGCGCGCGTCAGGGTGCTTTTGCCCGACGCCGGAATGCCATTCACCAGCACCACCACCTTCTCTTCAGTGTCGGTTGTCATAGGATGTCTATCACCTCCGCGGCACTGCTGGCGTTGCGCAGTCGCACCAGCGTCTCTTCATCTTCCAGCAGCGTCACAATTGCGCGAATGCCCTCTTCAATGTGGGCATTGCTATCACGCGCGCCGAACATAATCACGATGTCGGCTTTGTCGCTGCCGTCGAACGAAATCGGCTCATCCAGCACAATCATGCTAAAACAATCTTTCAGCACGCCGGCTTCTGGCCGGGCGTGAGGGATGGCAATGCCCTCTTCAAACACGTAGTACGCGCCATGTTCCAGCGTATTGGCGATCACCGCTTCCGGATAGCTGGCTTTGATGTAACCGCCGTTAACCAGTGGAAGCGCAGCCAGCGCAATCACCTCGCGCCAATCCCTGGCGCTGATCCCCACCTGAATCGCACTTGCCTCCTGCAGCAGCTGTTTAATACTCATACTGCCTCCTAAATTGATTTGCGAATGGTGTTGCGCAGTTCATCAATTTTGACAAACAGCGGATCAATTTCCTGACGAAAACGACGGCTTTTAGCAAAGATATTTAATGCACGATTATACTCTAGCATTAATTGTTTTTGCGTATCTGTCGCCTGCGGATTATTTGCCAGCTGTTGCTCTAGCTGGCTTATTTTATCGCTGATGGTTTCAGCCTGAAGATCTATTTCCTGTGAATCCTGGCTCTTATTATCCGAGCCCTTTTTCAAGAATCCAAACATAGCGTCTCCTGCCCCGAATGGCGCCGGGCACCTCAGGTTATTACGTCATGAGTGAGTCGGAATTAGCGGAACAGCTGAATCTTTTCTACCAGAACATTGGTCACCGCGTCGTTAGCTGGCACGAGGAAATTGCGCACGCTATCGTTGACCTTGCCCTTTTCAAACGTCTGCTTACAGTTGGCTACCCACTGCACATTCATCTCAGTGCCGACATTCACTTTCTCGATGCCGCTGCGCACCGCAAGACGCATATCTTCATCGCTGACGCCGGTGCCACCGTGCAACACCAGCGGCGTATGCGTGGCGTCAGTGATATCCGCCAGGCGCTGATGCTGAATGTGCGCTTTGCCGGTGTACAAGCCGTGTACCGTGCCGATGGAGATGGCTAACATGTCGACGCCGGTCTCCTCCACGAAGCGTTTGGCATCGTCTACCGTGGTGAAAGCCGTTTCGCTCATCGCCACCACTTTGCCATCTTCAGAGCCGCCAATGGCGCCAAGTTCCGCTTCCACTGAGACATCCAGCGGACGTGCCATATCAATAACCCGACGCGTATTGGCAATGTTCTCTTCAATCGGTAAATGTGAGCCGTCGTACATAATCGAACTGAAGCCGGCATCCAGGGCGGTTTGAATCGCGGCTAAATCGGAACAGTGATCGAGATGCAAGCAGGTTGGGACATTGCGGCTCTCTGATAATGAACGAATGGCATCCACCAATAATTTATGTCCCAGATATTTCGCGGTGCCGGTAGATATCTGAATCATTAATGGACTATTGGTTTTTTCTGCCGCGCTAAAAAAGGCCGGCAACATCTCCAGGCAGTGCAAATTAAAGGAACCCAGCGCTTTAAAATCACGTTCTTTAGCCACCTGTAACAGATCGGTAAAGTTATAAAGTTTCATGGAGCTTTTCCTCATGGGATTTAGACTTGGTGGATTTTCCGTTAACAAACCAGGCGATAAGGGTAATAAAGGCAATAAACAGCGCAACGAATAGCCAGTTATTCTGGAATGCGTGGCCGAGCACCAGACCGGTACTGATCACATCCGAATCACTGAAGGTGACGCCGGTAAAACCGTAGCTTTCCAGCATCGGCACCAGAATCGCCGGCAGGAAGGTGATGAACAGACCGTGAACGAACCCACCGATCATCGCACCGCGACGTCCGCCGAGCGCATTACCAAATACGCCTGCGGTACCACCGGCAAAGAAGTTGGTCAGCAGGCCAGGCAGAATCATCGCCAGACCAAACATCGGGAACACCAGCATGCCGACTACCGAACCCAGGGTGGTGGCGAGGAAGCCGACAATCACCGCGTTCGGGGCATAGGGGAACATCACCGGGCAGTCGAGCGCCGGTTTAGCATCGGGCACCAGACGCATGGCAATACCGCGGAAGGCTGGCACCAATTCGTTCAGCAGTAGGCGCACGCCGCTGTACAGCACGAACACGCCGCACACGAACTGAATTGACTGCATAAAGGCATACATCAAATAGTTCATGCCGTTGCTGTACTGGCCGATAAATTCCGGACCGGCTGCCACAGCGGGAATCAGGTACATCGGTACCATCACCACCGCCATCGACAGATAGGTGTCCTGCAGGAATTTAAAGTTGTCGGGCAGTTTGAGATCTTCAGTAGAACGCGAGCCTTTGCCCACCACCTTCGCTACCGCCGCCGTCAGCAGGTAGCCGATGGTGCAGAAGTGGCCGAGCGCCACGTCATCGGAGTCCGTAATGCGGCGCACCACCGGTTGTGCCAGCGCGGGCATCACCACCGCCATAATGCCGCCGAAGATGCCGCCGGTAAGGATCAGAGGTAAACCTGTCAGCCCCGCTTTATAGCCAATCACCGCACCGATTGTCGCCATCCACAGCAGCGCCTGACCGGTCAGGAAGATGTATTTGAACGGTGTCAGACGCGCAATGATGATATTGACGATAAAGATCACCAACAGCGTCAGCGCCACTTCTGAACCCAGCTCGCGGTTCGCTAACCCGGCGATGGCGGCAACGTCGGTGATATAACCCTGCATGCCAAAACCGTGGGTAAAAATGGTGTTGAGGAAGGTCAGCGTGCCAACAATAATGTTGATACCGGCCATCATAATTAAGAAACCGAGCAGGGTTTTAAAGGTGCCTTCCACCACCTTTCCCGCCGATTTTTTTTGCAGTAGCAGACCAATCAGGGCAATAAAGGCGATCAATATTGATGCCTGCCCTAATAGATCTTTTACCAGGAAGTCGATCACACTATTCATGATTAGCAACCTTTAAGTTACGTTCTTTCATAAATGCCACGATTTTTTCTTCAATTTCCGCTTTATCAGTGAGCTTATTGAGAATAATCACCCGCTTAATTTGTTCCGGGCTGGCATCGGCATTTAACACATCAGCGAAGGCTTTCTGGGTTAAAATCATGTCGGATTTAAAGGCGTTGGCTTCAGAAATGGTGGTGTGATCGATATCAGCATCGATTTCGAGTTTCTTTAATACCGACTTGGCGCTCATCTCAATCGCAAAGCTAGAACCCAGACCACATCCACAGACACATAATATTTTCAGCATGGCTATTTCCTCACAGAATTTGCAGTTGTTTAGCGAGTTTATAATGATGCCCTTCAGTATCGACCAGGCGTTTTTTCATGCTTATTAAATCAATCGGAATCGGTCGATTACTGCCATTAATAATCACCGCTTTATTGCGCATTCCCGACTGAATACAACGCGCGACTTCACTGGCCATAATGGTGCCCTGGTAAATCTCTTCACAGGTAGGGTCGCCATTACGCAGGCCGTAACCGATAATGGTTTTACGAATACGGACACCGATTAACGGTTCAATTTGTTTAATTAAGGTGTCGATAGCACCCTGGAAGCCCGGTGAATATTCACGGGTATAGCCTTCCGAGCACAAAATAATCACGCTGTTCTGCGCGGCCAGCCGCTGCGTGATACGCTCAGCCAGCTCCTGCGGCGCAATCTGGCATTCGGGGATCAGCGCGAAATCCGCATTAGACTTGATCGCCGACTGCAGGGTTAATTCGCCGCAATAGCCACCGAGCAGCTCCACCATAAATACGCGACCGGTTAACGCACGCCCGGTATTGCGTAATTTCGCCACCTCTTTTAATACCTGCTCGCAGGCGGTGGAGAATCCAATACTGTAATCACTACCAAATACGTCATTATCGATGGTCATGCCAACGCCGAAACAGTTGACGCCAAATTCGCTTAGCGTATGCAGGAATTGCAATGAACCATCGCCGCCGGCCATAATTAACACATCAATACGCAGCGACTTAAGATGTTTAGCAATGCTTTCATATTCGGGCCGAATTAATTTTTTGCTGGTGCGTCCCGACTGCATTACCGGAATAGCGGCAATGGCATAATCCACTAAATCGCGCTGGGATATTTCCTGGTGATTATTTTCCAGCAGACCCGGTATACCGCCATTAAATAACACCATTTCCGCCTGCGTTAAGCGCGATATTTGGTACACAAAGTTATTAATCCCGGTGACATCGCCACCGCTGATCACCATGCCAATTCTCATTGTCATCACCCTTCATGCTGTGCGTCTGATATTCATTCTTCCGATTAACCGACTTGTTATTTGCAACGGATGTCACACTTTTGCCATGAATTTCCATGTTGAGATCGTTGACAGCGCTTATTGATGACTTAATTTTGTGATTTAAATCACATCCACATTTCAGGCTTTTGATAACAATATCTACCAAAATCATACTGTTATATTTAAATCAGGCAGCTAAACTTACCGGTATAATTAACGCCGCTAACGCTCGTTTTCTTTCGATCTATTTTGTGATTTCCCGCGCATTTTTATCGTTCCCTGACGTTTATTCCGTAAAAGATAAAGGGATAATGATTGCGTGCGTTATTTCCCTGTCAGTGCCAGTCAATGATTGACTCAATGCGGCTGCGCTTGTCCAATACCGTGGCGGATAAAGAATAAATAAGAGAGAAGATGAGCATGCAGAAGGAAATGTTGCGTGAGTTGGCTGACGTGGTGGGTGACAAGCAGTTATTAACCCATGCTGATGATAAAGCCTGGTATATAAAAGGATTCCGCGTCGGACGTGGCGAAGCGCTGGCGGTGGTGTTACCGCAAAGCTTATTGCAGCTGTGGCAAACGTTACAGGTGTGTGTGACGCACGACGTCATCGTACTGATGCAGGCCTCGAATACCGGCGTCACCGGTGGCTCCACGCCCGACGGCAACGATTACGATCGCGATGTGGTGATCATCAGCACCCGCCAGCTTCAAGGTGTGCAGGTGATCGATCAGGCGCGTCAGGTGATTGCGTTTCCCGGTACCACCCTCACCGAACTGGAGCACACCTTGCAGCCACTGGGCCGCGAGCCGCATTCGGTGATTGGCTCGTCCTGCATCGGCGCGTCAGTGGTGGGCGGCATCTGTAATAATTCCGGCGGTTCGCTGATTCGCCGCGGCCCGGCCTTTACCGAGAAGTCGCTGTTCGCGCGAATTCATGACGATGGCCGATTAGAGCTGGTCAATCACCTGGGTATTGCATTGGGCGAGACGCCGGAGGCAATGCTGGACGCGCTGATGCAGCAGCGCTATCAAACCGGCGAGCAGCCCGACTGGCAGGGGAAAATCTGGGCTGATGATTACGCCGATCGCCTGCGTGACGTCGCGGCAGACTCTCCGGCACGCTTTAACGGTGACCTGCGCTACCTGCACGACAGCGCCGGCAGTGCAGGAAAAGTGGTGGTGTTTGCCGTGCGCTTGCCCACCTTCGAAGCCAGTGCCGGCAGCGATACCTTTTATATCGGCACCGATGATGAAAGCGTGCTGGTTGAACTGCGGCGTTATCTGTTAACCCGCATGAGCGAGTTACCTCTGCAGGCGGAATATATCCATCGCAACGCCTTTGATTTGACGGTGCGCTACGCCAAGCATATGTATCTGGCGATCCGCAAACTCGGTCCGCAGGCGATTCCACAGATGATGGCAAAGAAAGCCAAATGGGATGTGCGCGTCAGTCACCTGAAGTTCCTGCCACGTAATTTTGTTGATCGGATGCTGCAATGCTTTAACCAACTGACGCCGAGCTTTATCGCGCCGCGCATCATGGCTTACCGCAGCGAGTATCAACACCATTTGATGATTAAAGTCGAGTCGCAGCAAACCGCTGAACTGCAAGCGCTGTTGCAGTCATTCTTTGCAGAACACGCGGGCGGCTTTTTCCACTGCGATGCGCGTGAAGCGGCGGATGCGTTTCTGGTGCGTTTTGGCGTGGGCGGCTGCACCATCTCCTACTGTGATGCGCTAGGCTACAACCCCAACGAGCGGCTGGTGGCCTTCGACGTGGCGCTACGGCGAAATGATGATGCGTGGCGCCTGACGCTGCCGGATCACCTGGCGATGCAGGTGCAGGTCGATTCATGCTGTGGGCACTTCTTCTGTTTTGTGAATCACCAGGATTACGTGCTGAAACCGGGCTACGACGCCAAAGTGTTTAAGGAAGAGGTGAAGCGGTATCTGGAGCAGCGCGGGGCTAAATATCCCGCCGAGCACAATGTCGGACATCTGTATGAGGCTTCATGCGAGCACGTGGAGCACTGGAAGCAGCTCGATCCTACCAATAGCTGCAATCCGGGGATTGGCAAAACCAGTAAGAAGAAGTTTTGGCGATAAATGTAGCTTCAGCAGCCAGGTCGCCATAAATGGCGTAATGCTCGTCAGTTAAGCAGCGCACTGGCTCCGCGGGGGTTCCGTCCGCTAAGCGTATGGCAGTTTCAGAATGTGTGAAGCAGGCGGCCGGGCTAAGGTCCGAAGGCGCGGACCTTAGCAATCCGCGCCTGCGCCGTCCTCGCTGTTCCCTCGCTTATCACTCCGGCCTGACGGACCGCGCGGATTCGCCATCCCTGGCTCATGCCGCGCTTTCGCCGACGTCGTGTCGGCTCATCCTGGCCGTCACTCTGCGCTCGGCGCTGCGGATAGCGCTCAACACCATCGCCTGTCATTACCGTATCTGATTTGAAATTTTGCTGGCTGAAGATTTAGGGCTACCTGGTCGCCATGAATGGCGACCCTACAGGCGTTACAGCAATGATGATTCAGGAATAGGCATTGATGCTACAGCGCGGGTGTGGAGGCGACATCCCAGCCCGCTGAGCGAGTGAGGGATTCCAGGGCGAGCCGCAGGGATGCGGCGAGAGGCGGCGCTGAGCAGGAGCGAATCGCCGCCGGTCCGTCAGGAATCGTGAGGGAGTGAAGGCACCGCGAAGCGGCGGGATGGGCTGGCGCAGGGCCCGGGAGTGCAGAGGGCGCGGCCAGGCGTCCTCTGCTCGGTCGCCGCACGGCATAGCTGAAACTGCCTCAGCCGATGGCGAACGAAAGCCGCTCAGCGCTTAGCTGATCGGCATTACGCCATAAATGGCGACCCTACGGTTATTTAGCGGGATTTCGTAGGGTGCGCATTCATGCGCACCTGGTCACCATCAAGGTGCATCCTTAGCGATTATGACTCAGCAAACATCGATGCGATTATTTCGCGTATGCTTCGGTTGAGATGGTCAACGTCACGTCATCGCCTACCGCTGGCACATACTTATCCAGCTTGAAATCCGAACGCTTAATCACGCCAGTGGCATCAAAACCAATCGCCTCTTTTTTCACCATCGGATGCATGCCCTGCTGATTCAGCGTGGCATGCAAGGTGACCGGCTTGGTAATCCCTTTCAACGTCAGGTTACCTTCCACGTCGAATTTGTTATCACCCTTGGCTTCCACTTTAGTGCTGTGGAATACCGCTGAAGGATATTTTGCGGTATCGAAATACTCAGCACCGAGAAACTCTTTGGTCAATGCAGGTACGTGGGTATCAATTTGCGTAATCGGCAGCGTGACATCAACGCGCGACTGCTGCGGCTGATCCTTATCAAATACGATTGACCCTTTGCTATTCGGGATATCGGCCGTCGGGTGAGAGAAACCAAAGTGCGTCCAGGTCACGATGACCGAGGTGTGCGCCGGATCGAGGGCATAGTGCATCGCTGCAGCCTGTGACAAGGGGGCATAAAGCGTAGCCGCCGCCAACAGTGGCAGCGCAAGACGGGTAACGTTTTTCACTCGCAGTTCCTTTTAGATCGGGATAATGCAGTGAGTGTCGCCCTTTACCCGCTAACTAACCAGTGAAGAGATTTGCTGGTGACTGTCAAATATATTCAAAAATATCAAATGGAAACAATTACAGACTGCGAAGGTTTCATTCCATTTTATTTGCGAACAAAATCAACCAGCGATGCCTTTCACGCAGCAGGCGATAGTGAAGGTGCTGTAGCTGCTGTAGCGTCAGCGACTGGATGGCGGCGCGGTTAAGAATGGGTAAGCCAAACTGCTGGCGCAGCGCTTCTTGCGCACGCTCGCTGTTGTCCTGGTTTACGCACTGCATCGCTAAGTTGGCCTGCCAGGCCGCGAGATTGGCTGCAGGAATAGCGGCGATTTCAGCGAGCATGTCCCGCATAAAGCGTTTGCAGTGGCCAAGCAGCGTGCGCCACGGGATATTCGGCGACTGCAGCGCCAACAGTAAACCATCGACATCCGCAACTCGCTGATAGCGCGCCGACACCACATAGCCAATTTGCTTCTCCACCCGCAGCTGCTGGAAGAAACGCGTTTCCAGCATCAGCGCCAGCGTGCGTAACGCCGCGAGGCTGGCGTTATCTGCGTGCGGCAGCGGCATAAACAGTAACAGCGCCTGATCGCTCCCGTCACAGGCAACCGGCATCACGCCGCGATGCAGCATGGCAGGTGGCGCATCGCGCGCCAGTTCGGGGGAGAAATCGCTGAGCAGATGAGCCACGCGCTGGCTTAACGCACCTTCTGTGCCGCACCACGCGACCAACCATGGTGGTGTTGCCTGCGGCGGGATCAGCTTGCCAGGCAAAGCGGCCAGCAGCTGACGAATAACGATAGAGTGCGTTGTCGTGACGCGTTGATCCTGCGCCGGTGCGTTGAGCGCATGTAATGCCTGATGCACGCAAAGCAAAGCGCGATCGGCGCAAGCAGGCAAATTAAGCACCAGCTGCCAGCTACCCTGTTTTTGCTGCCAGCTGCCGTTGCCACCGGCGTGACGCAACTCAGCCAGCACCGGACGCAATAAGCGTTGCCGCGCCTGCGCTTCCTCATCGCGCAACAGCTGATAAAAGGCCGGGCGCAGCAGCAGCGTCTCAACCGATTGCACGGGCGCAATCACCGGCAGCGGCTGCGCCACTGGCGGTAAGCGAGGCAAACTTAGCTGTGCTGACGCCGGATAAAAGTGAAACGTCGCAGGTTCGATGGCGACCCACGGTTGGGTCAACCATTCAGCCAGTGGCAGCGTAAATCCCTGTTTCTGCTGCGGTATACCCTTCAGCTGTTGCTGCGTGAGCAAACGCCTGCGTGGGCAATGAGGCAACGCAGAGGCAAAGTCCGTCAAATTAGCGGGAACGGTTAAGCCAGGCGCGAAGCCGAGCGCCCTGCCGCGTAGCTGCTCCAGCGCGGACGCGGCGGCGAAATCCTGCTGGGCAAGCTGCGCGTAGTGCTGATGCTGCCGCGCATGCGCCCCTCTTAACGCGGTGAGATGCTGCCAGAAGTAGTGTTCAATACGTTGCGCCTGCGCAGGAGCAAGCTGCACAGCGCTAAAACGCAGCGCCAGCAACGCGTGTTGCGTATCCTGCCACAACCACTGGGCGTTAAAGGACTGACATAGCCCTTCACGGCGCAGTAGCGCCATTAAGCTGCCGGGTGCTTCGTCTTGCCAAAAGGTATTTAGCAAGGTGACATTGTCACGAATGGTGGGCTCATCGCCGTCAATCAGCAGCGCCAGCCAGAAGCTCTCTTCACCCGCCAGTTGCAGCAAACCATCACCTGGCAACAGTAGAGGTTCGATTGCCGCTGGGGTTGCACCACCCGTTAATAATCTGCTGCCAAACTGCGACGCCAGCTGCGCCAGTTCATCGAGCGATTGCGGACCTTGCAGCCAAAGCTGCATGTTTTCAGCGTGATACCAATGCTGATGAAATGCCTGTAACGCTGCACGCAAATCAGTGACGTTGTCACCAAATGCCGCGCGACTGCCCACGCGAAAGCGTTGAAAACGGCCTTGCAGCGCATCAAGCAGCGCCGCTTCACTCAACGTCTCAGCATGGCTTTGCAGCAGCTGATACTCAGCATCAATCACCGCCACTTCGTGCTGGATAGCCTGCGAGGTGAGCAGCGGTGCCGCGAGCATATCGCACAGCCGCTGCACGCCGGCTGATAACGCCGCTGCCGGCAGCTGGCAGAAAAAGGCGCTGCGGCTCAGCTGCGTGGTGGCATTCACCTGGCCACCCTGCTGCTGCACCCACGGCATCAGGCGGTTGTCGTCGCTGAAGTTTTCACTGCCGCAAAACAGCAGATGCTCAAGCAAATGCGCCAGGCCTGGCCAACGATCCGGCTCATCCAGGCTGCCCGCCTGCACGCGCATTAACGCCGCCGCATCGCGTGCGCCGGGTTGATGGTGCAGATAACAGCGCAGGCCGTTGGCGAGCGTGATCTGGCGCGCGTTCATCAGGTGACGCGCAGCTTAAAGATCAGTTCGGAGTTGCTACGATTGCGGAACTGCAGCTGCTGGATTTTGATATCACTGCAATTAGCCTGACGCCGCGCTTCGAGGATTTTACCGTGATGCGGCGACTTGCTGCACACCGGATCGGTATTGTCCGCATCGCCGGTCAGCATAAACGCCTGGCAGCGACAGCCGCCAAAGTCCTTCTCTTTCTCATCGCAGGAGCGGCACGGTTCCGGCATCCAGTCAAAACCACGATAGCGGTTAAAGCCAAACGAGTTGTACCAGATGTCATCCAGCGTGCGTTCCAGCACCGACGGGAACTCGACCGGCAGCTGACGCGCACTGTGGCACGGCAGCGCGGTGCCGTCGGGCGTGACGCTAAGGAAGATCGATCCCCAACCGCCCATGCAGGGTTTTGGCCGCTCTTCATAGTAATCCGGCGTGACGAACAGCAGATTGGTCAGATTGCCGCTGGCGCTCATGCGCTGACGATAATCGGCCACCACTGCTTCGGCATTGGCGATCTGTTCGCGCGTCGGCAGTAATCCTTCACGGTTAAGCTGCGCCCAGCCATAGAATTGACAGGTTGCCAGTTCGACATCATCGGCCTCCAGCTCGATACAGAGATCGATGATTTTGTCGATCTGGTCGATATTGTGGCGATGCAGCACAAAGTTCAGCACCATCGGATAGCCGTGCGCTTTCACCGCTTTCGCCATCTCCAGCTTCTGCTGGAAAGCCTTTTTCGAACCCGCCAGTGCAGCGTTTAACGTTTCATCGCTGGCCTGGAAGCTGATCTGGATGTGATCGAGCCCGGCATCAGCAAAGGCGTCGAGTTTTTTCGCCGTCAGGCCGATGCCCGACGTGATCAGGTTGGTGTAGAAACCGAGATCGCGCGCGGCGCGGATCAGCTCTGGCAAATCTTTACGCGTTAGCGGTTCGCCGCCGGAAAAACCGAGCTGCACGCTGCCCATGGCGCGCGCCTGGCGGAACACCTCAATCCACTGTTCGGTGGTCAGCTCTTTCTCCTGCTGGGAGAAATCCAGCGGATTAGAGCAATACGGGCACTGCAGCGGGCAGCGATAGGTCAGTTCTGCCAGCAGCCACAGCGGCGGCGTAACGGCTTTACTCGGGTTCACGACAGAGTATCCATTTTTGTTCGATGGCAGATTGCAGAAACTCTTTTACGTCATCGCCCACGCCGCCCGCTTCCGGGAAACGCGCATCCAGCGTAGCGGTGATCGCGGCCACATCCTGTTTGCCATCCACCAGTTCGAGGATCGCCGTGGCGGTTTCGTTTAGCTTGGCCATGCCTTCCGGATAGAGCACGACGTGGCTCTCCTGCGCCGCTTCCCACTGCATGCGGTAACCGCGACGGAAAGCAGGAATCACATTATCTTTCATATTTTTATACCAATCTTGTACTGTGCCAGGACACCTGATCGGTGACCGTATGATAAGGCGGACGCTGCAGTGCATACGCCATGGTCATGGCATCCAGCATGGTCCAGAGAATATCGAGCTTAAACTGTAGAATCTCCAGCATGCGGTTCTGCTGCTCGGCGGTGGTGAACACCTCAAGCGCCAGCGCCAGGCCGTGTTCCACATCGCGATTCGCCTGGCTCAGGCGGCTGCGGAAGTAGAAATAACCTTCCTCTTTGATCCATGGATAGTGCTGCGGCCAACTATCGAGGCGCGACTGGTGAATCTGCGGCGCGAACAGCTCGGTCAGCGAACTGCACGCCGCTTCCTGCCAGTTGGCCCGACGGGCAAAGTTAACGTAGGCATCCACTGCAAAGCGCACACCCGGCAGCACCAGCTTCTCTGACAGCAACACGTCGCGATCCAAACCCACCGCTTCCCCCAGCTGCAGCCAGGCTTCAATACCGCCTTCATGGCCGTTGCTGCCGTCGTGATCGAGAATGCGCTGCACCCACTTACGACGCGTCGCCGCATCCGGGCAGTTGGCCATGATCGCCGCGTCTTTCAGCGGAATATTGGTCTGATAATAGAAGCGGTTCGCCACCCAGCCCTGAATCTGCTCGCGCGTCGCGGCACCATTGTGCATTGCAATGTGGTACGGATGATGAATGTGGTAGAACGCGCCTTTGTCGCGCAGCGCCTGCTCAAAGGCGGCGGGCGCGAGTGCTTCGGTAATGATCACGATGCAAACTCCTGCAGATGAATCGCCATGCCATCCCAACTCACTTCAATGCCCTGCTGCGTCAAAAATTCACGCTGCGGCGACTGCTCGTTAAGGATCGGATTGGTGTTGTTAATGTGAATCAAAATTTTGCGTTTGGCCGGCATCGAAGCCAGCAACGCCATCAAACCTTGTTCTTCGGCCAGCGCTAAATGCCCCATCGCCTTGCCGGTATTTTTGCCGACGCCGGTGGTCAGCAGCTCATCGTCCTGCCACACCGTACCGTCAATCAGCAGGCAATCGGCTTTTTGCAGCCACGGCATGATCACCGCATCGGGCTCACCGAGTCCCGGGGCGTACAGCAGCGTTTGGCCGTTGGCGGTGTTTTCAATAAACAGCGCCACGTTGTGTCCCGGTAGCGGGCGATCGCGATACGGCGAATAGGGCGGCGCGTTGCTGAGGATAGGAATGGCGGTGAATTGCAGGCTGTGGCACACATCAACGCGGAACGGCTCCAGCGGCGTTAACGCATGATGCTGCAAACCGCCGTTCCAGTGCTGCAACATGGTGAAAATCGGGAAGCCGCTGGTGAGATCGGCATGCACTTCTGGCGTGCACCATACCTGATGCGGGCAACCTTCACGCAGGCTGAGCAAGCCGGTGGTGTGATCGATTTGGCTGTCGGTGAGAATAATGCTGCCAATGGCGGTGCCGCGCAGCACGCCCTTTTTTATCAATTCTGGGGTGTGGGCAATTTGCTGGCTGATGTCCGGCGAGGCATTACACAGCACCCAATCTTCACCGTTGTCGCTGACAATGATGGAGGATTGCGTGCGCGCCTGCGCCTGAATAGTGCCGTTACGCAGGCCGCTGCAGTTGGCGCAGTTACAGTTCCACTGCGGGAAGCCGCCGCCAGCCGCTGAACCGAGGACTTTAATAAACATGAATGTTGACCAGAGAGAGAAAACAAAATGCCCGCACGAACGGCGGGCAGAAGTCTTAGCGGTTGGAGATGTACAGAGTCACTTCCAGGCCCAGACGCAGGTCAATAAACGCAGGTTTTTTCCACATAATTTTCTTCCTCTTCTTCAGTCAAAATGCAGAGAACTCTCTGCTGGAGATAATTGCAGCTGTGACGTAGATCACATTGCAATCATGACGCGCGCAGATGTTGCGCCAATGTAGCGAGCAGATCAACCCTGATTAGGTAAGGGAATTGTGCTAATCCCGCCAAATCTGGTGCAACACGCGCTGCCAGTTGCCCCAGGCGAGCTGCTCGAGTGCCGTTTGATCGTAGCCCAGTGAGCGCAACAACGCATACAGGCGCGGCAATCCTGAGACATCTTTCAACGCTTCGGGCACGCTGATGCCATCAAAATCGGACCCCAGCGCCACATGATCGCTGCCCATTATCGCGATCAAGTGCTCAACATGTTTAACAATTTCGATCAATGGCGTGTCGTTATCGCGTTTGCCATCGCTGCGTAAAAACGCGTTACCAAAATTCACACCCACCACGCCGCCGCTGTCGCGAATGGCGCGCAATTGATCGTCGGTGAGATTGCGCGGCTGTGCGCACAGCGCGTGGGCGTTGGAGTGCGTCGCCACCAGCGGCGCGGTTGACAGACGCGCGGTGTCCCAAAAAGCTTTCTCGTTCATGTGCGACAGGTCAATCAGCATACGATGGTGATTGGCTGCGGCAATCAGCTGCTCGCCGGCGGCGGTTAAGCCTGGCCCGGTGTCCGGCGAATGGGGAAACGCACCGCTGACGCCCTCGCCAAAGCGATTAGGCAGATTCCAGAACGGGCCGATGCTGCGCACGCCGGCCTGATAAAAAGCGTCGAGCGCTGCGCCGTCGGCATCAAATCCGTCCGCCCCTTCGATATGCGCCACCAGCGCCAGCACATCCTCGGCGCGGCAAGCGGCAATATCCGCGGCGCTGAGGCACAAACGCGCGCGCCCGGCGGATTGCGCCGCCAGCGCTTTCAGAATATCGAGCTGCTGCCAGAGAATCTCCAGCGGCTGCAGATTTTCCTGCGCGCGCTGCGGGGCGACCTCTTGTACATAGCGCGGCGGCGGCACAAACAGGGCGAACAGACCACCGGCAAAACCGCCCTGCTGCATACGAGGAAAATCGAGATGGCCCTTTTCAATGCCATGGAAAAAGGCTTGGGCGGGATCATCGCGATGATGCAGCCACAGATTAAGCAGTAGGTCATTATGACCGTCGAAGGTTTTTAGCATGGGGAGATCTTTGACGAAACAACATGCCGCCATGCTACGCGCGCGCTACTGTTTCGCCAAATGCGGGCGCACAAAGGGTTAGTTCTGCGCAACCTTTAAGCCATGATAAAACGTCGGTTTCACATCAAGATGCTGCTGGATTAAACCGTATTTTTGGTAGAAATCGGCGGTCTCCTGCTGCTGGGCGATGGTGGCGTCATCAATGCTCTGCCAATGTGATTTCCGGCGGGAGAACGATTTCGCTGCGGCCTCTTGCGGGAAGCCGATGATCTTCGCCAGCGTGGCGGAATACTCATTAACATGGCTGTTGGCCCAACGATCGGCCGCGGCTAAACGATTGACGTAATCCTGCAGCGCAGCACGTTTGCCATCGTCTTGCAGCGCCGCATCGGTGGCGGCGAGGAAACTGTTGCCGCTGGACAGCCCTACGCCATTGACCAGCACGCGACCGGTGTCGGTCACTTCCGCCAGCGCGGTGTAAGGATCCCAGGTTGCCCAGGCATCCACCGAGCCGTTGGCCAGCGCGATGCGTGCATCCGCCGGAGTTAAGAAGCGCCATTTGACATCTTTATCGCTGATACCCGCCTGCTCCAGCGCTTTCAGCGCTTCAAAATGACCAATCGATCCGCGTCCGGTGGCGATGTTTTTGCCCTTGAGTTCGGCAACCGTTTTGATCGCTGAATCCGGGCTGACCAGCACCGCCAATCCTTCAGGCACCGACTTACTCACCGCCACCGCTTTCACCTGCGAACCGGCCGCCAGCGAGAACAGCAGCGGCGCATCGCCGATAATACCGGCATCTACCGCACCGGCATTCAGCGCTTCCGCCAGCGGCGCCGCCGCCGGGAACTCGGCCCACTCGATTTTATAATTGAGGTGGTTTAACTGCTGTGCCGCTTCCATTTCGGCGTGCATATTTCCCTTTTGATCGGCAATACGCAGCGTTACGGTTTCAGCCGTTGCCGCCCCGCTGGCTGCCACGATCAATAGTGCCAAAGCTGCTCTTTTCATTGTGTTTTATCTCGTCGTGCAAAACCCCAGCCTAACCCGCGCGCGTCAAATGACCGATGCCGATTTCGCATGTGAAATGCCGCCTGGCGCATATAGGTTGTCAGTTATGCGCGTGTGGTTGTCAGCAATGGGCGAGCCGAGGCACGCGCTGCCAGGCGAGACTACACCCAACACAACAAGGAGATGGTTATGCTCACTCAACCCGCGACAAAATACCGTGCGTTTCCGGTGATTGATTTACCCGACCGCCAGTGGCCATCGCGTCAGCTGACACAGGCGCCGCGCTGGCTCTCCACCGACCTGCGCGACGGTAATCAGGCCTTGGCCACGCCGATGGACAGCGCGCGCAAGCTGGAGTTCTGGCAACTGCTGCTGCGCTGCGGCTTTAAAGAGATTGAGGTGGCCTTTCCGGCGGCCTCGCAAACCGACTTTGATTTTGTGCGCCTGTTAATCGAGCAGCACCACATTCCTGATGACGTGGCGATCCAGGTGCTCACCCAGGCGCGCAGCGATCTGATCGATCGTACCTTTGAGGCGCTGCGTGGCGCACCGAAGGCGATCATCCACATGTACAACGCCACCGCGCCGCTGTTCCGCGAGCGCGTGTTCCGTCAGAGCAAAGCTGAAATTATTGAGCTGGCCTGCGCGGGTGCGCGCCAGATTCGCACCCGCTGTGCGGAACAAACCGATACCGCGTGGACCTTCGAATATTCCCCGGAAACCTTCTGCTTTACCGAGCCCGAGTTTGCGCTGGAAATTTGCGAAGCGGTGGCGGCGATTTGGCAACCGGGCCCCACGCGCCCGATGATCATCAACCTGCCGGCTACCGTTGAGGTGAACACGCCAAACGTGTATGCCGATCAGATTGAGTATTTCTGTCGCCACTTCAGTCAGCGATCGCACGTGGCGATCAGCGTGCATCCGCATAACGATCGCGGTACCGGCATTGCCTGTGCCGAGCTGGCGATGCTGGCGGGCGCCGATCGCGTGGAAGGCTGTTTGTTTGGTAACGGTGAACGCACCGGCAACGTGGATCTCATCACGCTGGCGCTCAATCTCTACACCCAGGGCGTGGCGCCACAGCTCGATTTCAGCGATATCCAGCAGGTGCTGGAAGTCGTGACGCGCTGCAATCAGCTGCCGGTGCATCCCCGCCATCCTTACGCCGGCGAGCTGGTGTTTACCGCGTTCTCCGGTTCACATCAGGATGCGATTCGCAAAGGCTTTGCCGAGCGTGCCGAACGTGAAGAAGCGATTTGGCAAATGCCGTATCTGTCGCTCGACCCGCTGGATATTGGCTGCAGCTATGAAGCGGTGATCCGCGTCAATAGCCAATCCGGTAAAGGCGGTGCAGCGTGGCTGCTCGAGCAAAATCACGGCCTGCAGCTGCCGCGCGGTTTGCAGCAGGATTTCAGCCGCCTCGTGCAGCAGCAAACGGATCAACATGGTCAGGAGATGACGCACCACGCGCTGTGGCAGTTGTTCTGTCAGCATTACGGCTTAACTCAGCCGGCGCGGCGTTTGCTGGAAGCGGAAAGCCACAGCGATGACAAAGGCGAAACGCGTTTCAAAGCGCGATTACAACAAGGTGTGCAGCAGGTGACGCTGGAGGCCAGAGGCAACGGATTACTGTCTGCCGCGGTTGCAGCGCTGCGTCAGCGCTACGATTTAGCCATCACCATCGAGGATTATCATGAACATACGCTGGGAAAACGTAGCGACAGCCGCTCCGTGACCTACATCAGCTGCGTTAATGCCCGCGGTGAACGTGCGTGGGGAGTGGGAATTGATAACGATGTGGCGCGCGCCTCACTGCAGGCTCTGCTTAACGCAGCGCACGCTTTTCTGCCGCAGGAAAGTAGTTCGCTGGCGTAACGCCGAGCACGCGGCGGAACATGGCGCTGAAAGCGCTCGGGCTGTCGTAACCGAGATCGAGTGCCACCGTTAACACGCTTTCGCCCTGCGCTAAACGAGTGAGCGCCACGCTGAGCCGCGCGCGTCGTACCCAGTCGCTAAACTGCAAACCGGTTTCGCGACTGAAATGGCGCGCCAGCGTGCGCTCGGCCACGCAAAGCTCAGCGGCGGCACGGGCCAGCGTCCAGTTTTCACCCGGCGCGTGCTGAATGTGCTGACATAAACTCAGCAGCCGCTCGCTTTCCGGCAGCGGCAGGCCAAACGGCAGCACATCCATCACGCGGATTTCATCCAATATCAGCTCATAAATGCGCTCTGCGCGGCTGCCGGAGCCGTACTGCTCTGGCAACGCCAGCGCGCTGACGATCAACTCGCGCAGCAGCGGCGAAATCTGCACCACCTGACAACTGGCAGGCAGATCGGCGCGCGCCAGCGGATCAACAAACAGCGTACGCGCCGCCACCGCACCAACGATATGTAATGCGTGGCGCGTTCCGGCAGGCAGCCAGACGCCGCGGCTGGGCGGCACAATCCAGCTGCCCTGCTGGGTTTCGACTTTCACCACGCCACTCAGCGTGTGGATCAGCTGTGCGCAATCGTGGTAATGCCACGGCTCGGCGTCACCATGCGCGTAATCGTGCGCATACGGCACCAGCGGACGATGGGCAAAATCGAAGTTGAGCCGCGCGCTCATATTAGCGTTTCAGATACTGATAAACCGCCGCCAGATCCTGCTCACCGTAACCGGCGTCCACCGCTTGCTGCCAGACATCCACAATGTTTTCCAGCGCGGGCAGTTTGCTGTCGCCCGCCGCGTCCAGCGCCAGTTTGGCGTCTTTCAACGCCCACACCAGATGCATCTGCGGGGTGAAATCGCCGCTGGCAATCATGCCCAGCTTCATTTTGGCATAGGGTGCAGCCAGTGGACCGCCATCCAGCACTTTCCACAGATCGTCGGTGCTAAAACCGAACGCTTCCGCCAAACGGGTACTTTCCGCCAGGCTCTGCATCAAACCAATCAACCAGCTATTCACCACCAGCTTCATGCGCGAACTGGCACCCGCTGCACCCAGCCACTGCGTGCCTTTACCAATCGCGGCAAACACCTGCTCGGCGGCCTGGGCTTTACTTTGGTCGCCGCTCGCCATCACCAGGATTTGTGCATTTTCTGCCGGCGCTTTAGTACCGGAAACCGGCGCGTCGATAAACACCACATCCGGACGCGCGCGTTTGAATTCGGCGATCAGTTGATCGGTGGCTTCCACACCGATGGTGCCCATCTGGCAAAGGGTTGCGCCCTGCTTGAGCGCGCTGCTGGCGTCGTTCAGCGCCTGACGCGTGGTGGCGCCATCCGCCAACATAGCGATCACTACGTCCGCGCCCTCAACGGCTTGCGCCGCGCTGTCGCTCAGGTGGATGCCTGCGCTCAGCAGATCTTCGCCTTTGGCACGCGTGCGGTTCCAGCCGCGTACCCTGAAGCCTTTTTTCAGCAGGTTGGCGGCAAACGCATGGCCCATTGCACCCAATCCCAGTACCGCTACCACAGGTTGTTGACTCATATTCCCTCTCTTTTGTGCCTTCAGACAAAACCGCCAGACTGACAGAATTTTCCCCACGCAGCCAGGCGAGAGATGCGATGAAAAAACATTTTCAACACCGCAAACAGTAATAATCCGTCATACTATTAACGCTTTTCAAACAAATGAAAAAACGATTAACATACGCGCCATTAATGTTCCAATCGGTTCATTCCACGCCCTTTTTACGGTCTTTCATAATGAAAATAGCTTTACTGCGCCAGGCTTCGCTGTTGATGCTGCCTGCGATGTTACCGGTCTCGGCGCTGGCGGCAGGCGCTGCCAGCAATACCATGGTGGTGAGTGCCGCGCCGTCCGCGTCCGGCCTTTCCGAACTGGATACGCCAGCGGCGGTCAGCGTGGTCTCCGGCGACGATATGCGTCACGCGGCACCGCGCGTGAATTTGTCAGAAAATCTCGCCAGCGTGCCCGGTTTGCAGATTCAAAATAGGCAGAACTATGCGCAGGATTTGCAGATTTCGGTGCGCGGCTTTGGTTCGCGCTCCACGTTCGGCCTGCGCGGCATCCGCCTGTATGTCGACGGGATCCCAGCGACCATGCCTGATGGTCAGGGACAAACCTCTAATATTGATATCGGATCGATTGACCATATCGACGTGCTGCGCGGCCCGTTCTCGGCGCTGTATGGCAACTCATCCGGCGGCGTGATTAACGTTGAAACCGAAACCGGCCAGCAGCCAACCACGCTGGAAGCCAGCAGCTGGTACGGCAGTTACGGCAGCTGGCGCAACAGCGTGAAAGCCAGCGGCGCAACCGGCGACGGCACTCAGGCCGGTGACGTCAACTACACGGTTTCCGCTTCACGCTTTACCACACACGGCTATCGCGATCACAGCTCGGCGCAGAAGAATCTGGGTAATGCCAAACTCGGCGTGCGTATTGATGATGTCAGCACCCTGACGCTGCTGTTTAACAGCGTGCACGTTGAAGCGCAGGATCCGGGCGGGTTGACCGCCACACAGTGGAAAGATAATCCGCGCCAGGTGGCCAACAACGTCACGCTGTACGATGCGCGTAAAACCGTCGACCAGACGCAGGCCGGCCTGCACTATCAGCGCCAGATGAGTGAAAACGACGACCTGAGCGTGATGATGTACGCCGGTGAACGTGAAACCACCCAGTATCAATCGATTCCGAGAGCCACCCAATTAAATCCCGGTTATCCCGGCGGCGTGATTTCGCTGTCGCGTCATTATCAGGGCATTGATACGCGCTGGACGCACCGCGACGCACTGTTCACCATTCCGGTAACTTTCACCGGTGGCCTCGACTATGAAACCATGACCGAGAAGCGTAAGGGTTATCAAAACTTTACCGCCAACGAGTTGGGCGTGCAGGGCGATATGCGTCGTAACGAACGCAATCTGATGTGGAATCTCGATCCCTATCTGCAAACCGCGTGGCAGCTAACCGACAAACTGTCGCTGGATGCCGGCGTGCGTTTTAGCACGGTGAATTTCGACTCCAACGACTACTACGTGACCGCCAGCGATCCAGATGATAGCGGCAACCGTCGCTACCATCGCTGGCTGCCGGCGGCGGCACTGAACTACGCGATTGATAACAGCTGGAACGCCTACGTTTCTGCCGGTCGCGGTTTCGAAACGCCAACGCTGAATGAGTTGTCATATCGCTCAGCCGATCAGGCCGGTCTTAACCTGAATCTGCAACCCGCCACCAGCGAGACGGTGGAACTGGGCAGCAAAAAACGTATCGGCAATGGACTCCTGACTGCTGCCGTGTTCCAGACAGATACCAAAAACGAGATCGTTTCCGACAGCAGCTTTGAAGGCCGCTCCAGTTACAAAAACGCCGGTGAAACGCGTCGTCGCGGTTTAGAGCTGGGTCTCGATCAGCAGTTTGGTGAAAGCTGGCGTTTCAAAGCCGCATGGACCCTGCTGGATGCGCGCTATCGCTCTAACGCCTGCGGCACCGAAAGCTGCGACGGCAACCGTATTCCCGGCATTGCCCGCAATATGGCTTATGCCGGTCTGGCCTACGCGCCCGATCAGGGCTGGTATGCCGGAACCGATGTGCGTTACCTGAGCGATATCGCCGCGGATGATGAGAACGATGTGAAAGCGCCCTCTTACACCGTGGTTGGCGTCAACAGCGGTTATAAGTGGCTGGTGCAGAACTGGACGCTGGATCTGTTTGGCCGCGTCGATAACCTGTTTGACCGTAACTACATCGGCTCGGTGATCGTCAACGAAAGCAACGGTCGTTATTACGAACCGGCGCCGGGCCGCAACTACAGCGTGGGTCTGACGGTGAGTTATGCGTTTCAGTAAATAAACGCGTTGTAGAAGATGATGTAAAAGCCCTGCAAGACAATTGCAGGGCTTTTTATTGGATAAATATTGTCCATTACGGCATCATGCCTTATAGTGATGTAGCAACATCTCTACATATTATGGAGGTCGTGATGACAGTGACCAGAATAAGCAGTCGAGCCTTTAATCAGGAAGTATCACGGGCTAAGAAAGCCGCAGAAGAAGGCCCGGTATATATTACTGACCGTGGCAATCCTGCACATGTTTTACTGACGTTTGAGGCGTATAAGAAATTAACGGGGTCAAACCGAAGCATCGTAGACTCTCTGGCCATGCCGGAAGGCGTTGACATCGATTTTGAGCCTGAACGTGCAACCATTATCAACAGGGATGTGGAGTTCTAATGCGCTATTTGCTGGATACCAATGTTATTTCAGAATTACGCAAGGCAGGGACGCCTAAAGCTCATCCTCAGGTGATAGCCTGGGCGAAATCCATTGATGCGGAAGAGATGTTTATTTCAGCATTGACGTTGATGGAAATTGAAAAAGGCATCCTCAAATTCGCCCGTAAAGATCCTCAGCAAGCCCACCATTTACAGCGCTGGTATCAAGAGCAGGTTCTGACTGAATTTGCCTGGCGTACACTCTCTGTTGATAGTGGTGTGGCCCGTCTTTGTGCCCAACTGCACATTCCTGATGAACGCCCACATACCGATGCGTTAATCGCTGCGACAGCGCTTTATCACGATCTCATTCTGGTTACGCGAAATGTACGGGATTTTGAGACTACCGGCGTAATGCTGCTGAATCCGTGGCGGGCATTGTAAGGTGCCAGGTGCACACAAACAGGCACCTGACAATAATACTTACTTCAACAACGCCAGCACGTCTTCCGTTGTGCCGGTTTCACCCAGGCGCGGGAAGATGCGTTCAACGCTGTTTTTGTGCGTTTCGGCATTCAGACAGGTCATGGCATCGGTGGCCAGCGTCACGTTGTAACCTAACTCATACGCCTGACGCGCCGTCGATTCCACGCCAATGCTGGTGGCGATGCCACAGATGACCACCTGAGTGATGCCGCGCTGCTGCAGTTGTTCATGCAGGTCAGTATTGTGGAATGCGCCCCAGGTTTTCTTAGTGATGGCGATGTCGCCACGCTGCTGCGCCAGATCCGGCACTAACGTCGCCCAATCGGCAGGCAGATCGCCGCCGTGCTTAGGCTGCTCATTGCGGCCCGGTGCGCCACCAGCCACATTAACCAGCACCACCGGGCGCTTTTGGCCACGGAAGGCATCGGCCAAACGCGCTGAGCGCTCAATTACCTCGTTAGCCTCTAACGGTGCCACAGGCAGCGCGACAATGCCGTTCTGCAGGTCAATCACAATCAGCGCGGTGTTGTCGTCAAGGGTAGTTAAAGCCATGTTGTGTCCTCTCAGGATTATTGGTCGGCAAGTCGTTGCAGTAAGGGAATAGCCGCCAGCAGCGTTTGCTGTTCCTGCAAACTCAATTGCGTGGCGATGCTGTTGACGAGCCAGTCATCACGCTGCGCGCGGTTAGCGGCAATCAGGTGCAGGCAGGCATCAGTGGGATGATAGCGGGTTTTACGGCCATCCAGCGGATCGGCCTCGCCCTTTACCATGCCCAGCGCCTGTAAGCTGGCAATCGTGGCGCCCATCGATTGGGTGCGCACCGCTTCCCGCGCAGCGAGTTCGGTGACCGTCATCGCGCCATTCCGCACCAGATAACCCAGCACCGAGACCTGCGACCAGGTGAGATCGCCCGGTGGCGCTGATTCGCGCAAGCGACGCGCCAGTTTGCCATTGATACTGCGCAGTATCGCCGCCGCGCTGTTGAGATCGCTCATGGCACCGTCTCCCTTACTGATGAGCCGCGAGTATATAAATACGAAGGCAAACTGTGTAGTTTACCTTCGTATCATTTTGTAATTGTCAGCTAATCCCGCTGCAAATAATGAATCAAGCTATGAAAGCGCAGCGGCTTGCTGAGGGGATTGCGGTAACTGTGCGGTGTATCGGCGGCGAACTGGCTGGCCTCGCCCTGCAGCAAGCGCCGCCAGGTCCCTTCCACGCCCAACAGTAATTCACCGTCCAGCACCACCACTTGCTCAATCACCCCGCTTTCATGTGCGGATGAGTCGCTCTGCGCGCCGCCCGCCAACGTCACCTCCAGCAGATCAAACCGCAGCCTGGCATCGTATGGCAGCAGCGGTTTGACCTGCATCTGCGCGTTCGGCTGGCTGAAAGTCGCCACGCTGCCCGGCGGGTGATCGCTGCCCTGCACAAAGAAGGAAAATGGCACGTTAAAGCCGGTAGCGATTTTCCACAGCGTCGCCACTGTTGGGCTCGATTCGCCGCGCTCGATCTGGCCAAGCATCGCTTTGCTCACGCCGGTGCGTTCCGCCGCCAGCGTCAAACTCCAGCCGTTGGCCTGCCGCAATTGCTTCAGCGCCAGGCTCAAATGTTGATGCAGATTTTCCATGTGTTCTCCCGAAAGCTCGCGCGCAGTGTAGCACTTGTGCGCTATAGCGTCCCATGCAACAATGTGCGCTATAACGCACAACGGGATGTGACCAGATGATGACCGCCACCACGCGCAGCGCTTTCTCTTTTCCCATGCTGATATCGGGCTTTGTCGCCGTGCTGATCGGCTACAGCAGCTCAGCGGCACTGATCTTTCAGGCGGCACAAGCGGCGGGCGCATCGCCGGAGCAGATTGGCGGCTGGCTTTCCATGCTGGGCATCGGTATGGGGCTGGCATCATTGGGTCTGTCGCTGTGGACACGTATGCCCATCCTTGCAGCATGGTCCACGCCCGGCGCCGCGTTGCTCGCCACCAGCGTGCAGGGATTAACGCTCAATGAAGTGGTCGGCGTGTTTGTCGCCACCAACCTGTTGATTGTGCTTTGCGGCGTCACCGGTCTGTTTGCCAGACTGATGAATCACATTCCCCAGTCGCTGGCGGCGGCGATGCTGGCCGGCATTCTGCTGCGGTTTGGTATCGGCACCTTTAGCGGTTTGCAAAGCCATTTCGCCCTGTGCGGCAGCATGTGTCTGGTATGGCTGATTAGCCGCCGCTGGCTGCCGCGCTACGCCATCATTCTGGCGCTCATCGCAGGCGTGCTGGTAGCGTTCTACCAGCAAACCCTTCATTTACCGCCACATGCGCTGGCCATCAGTCGGCCAGAATTTATCATGCCGCAATTCAATCTGGCCGCGATGATTGGCGTCGGTTTACCCTATTTTCTGGTGACGATGGCTTCACAAAACGCGCCCGGTATCGCGACTCTACAGGCGCATGGCTATCAACCACCGATTTCCGCGCTGACCGGCTGGACCGGATTTATCGCCCTGATACTGTCGCCGTTTGGCGGATTTTCGGTGTGCATTGCCGCGATTACCGCCGCCATCTGTATGGGTGAGGAGGTTGATGCCAATCCGGCGCGACGCTGGATGGCCTCTGCGCTGGCGGGCGTATTCTATCTCCTGACCGGCTTTACCGGCGGATTGATTGCCGTGCTGCTGAGCGCGCTGCCGCCGGTATTTATCGCTACGCTGGCCGGCCTGGCGCTGCTTGGCACGCTTGCGGGCAGTTTGCAACGCGCGCTGGCAGAACCGGCGCAGCGCGATAGCGCCATCGTGGCGTTTCTGATCACCGCCAGCGGCATTTCGCTGCTGGGCATTGGCTCCGCGTTTTGGGGCTTGCTCGGCGGCATGCTGACGTTTTTGATTCTGTCCCCACGCAGCCGCGCTTAAAATTTCACCAACCTGACCCCGCAGCCGGGAAAAACGCCCTGTTTTTCCCCCTTTATCAGCCGTTTGATTTGCCGGTATTTGGCTTAAGATCACTACCATCGCCATCAACACACACTGTTCTGCCTCAGACAACCACCGATAAGGGCCCAACGAGTGGCAAAAACTTTTCTGCGCAGCGGCAATCTGGACACGGTACTGGCACTGGGTGAAAACGGCCAGCCGGTCTGGAGTTCCGCCTTGCAAATCCGCGAAACCTTGCGTCTGCGCCGCCAAACTACGCTGGCCAACTGCCTGGCGATTCCGCAGGCCAATGAGCGCGGTGATCGCCTCGACTGGTACGCCCCGTTTAATGGCAAAGTGAAATCCTGGCTTGGCGCCAGCGACCACGAACGCCGTCAGGCGCTGGAGCTGCTGACCTTGAACCAGCAGGATCTCCAGGCACTGAGCCTGCGCGCGCGCGATGCGGATAATCCTGCCATGCGGCTGTTTGGTGCGTTGCTGAGCAAAACCCTGCAGTTCCCGGACCAGCAGTACGTTTATCTGGTGGATGGCAAACCGGTGATCACCTTCTGGGGCTTTGTCGATCCGCAGGCGCGTTCGCGTGATGACGCGCTGGCCTGCCTGCGCGAGACGCTGGAAGAAGCGTTGCCGCCGCTGTTGCCGGAACCGCCTGCCGCACCGCTGGTGGTGGCACCGGTGATTGCGCCGCTGATCGACGTACCGCCTGCTGCTGCCGAACCGGTGCTCGCGCCTGAACCTGAAATCGAACCACCGCCGGCTGAAGTCATTCCTGAGCCAGCACCTGAACCCGCACCCGAACCTGTCGCGCCACCACGTCGCGCCTTTGCCGTGCGTCCGCTAATGCTGCTGTTACCCGTTGCGGCGGTGGTCGCCGCGGGTGTCGCCTTCTGGCTGCACAGCGCGCCTGAGCCAGCCAAACCGGCAGCGGCCAGCGTTGCTGATGCTCCAGTGCCGGTCATGAAGACGCCTGCGGTGATAGTGAAAGCCGAAAAACTCGCCGCCACGCTGCCGCAAACTGCGGCCAGCGTGATCGCCGCTGCGCCGGTCGTGGCCCCTGCCGCAGCGCCTGAAGTGGTAGCAGAACATACCGAACCGGCAAAAGCCGACGATCTGGTGATGACCACCGAAGATGCGCGCGTCGGCTCCGTGAAGTTTATCAATGGCACCTGGCGCGTCACCTTGCGTCAGACCAATCTGCCAACCGGCAAGCCGCCGAGCCTGCGCTATCAGATCCGCAATGGCAAAGGCACCGCCACCATTACCCAGGGCGATAACATCCGCTGCAAAGCCGATGTCACCGCCGCGATGACCACCTCCGGCATCATGGAAGTACGCAGCCGCTATACTGCCAGCTGCAGCGATAAATCGCGTTACCGCATGCCGGAATTGGTGTGTAAAGCCGGTGATGGCATTGCCAGCTGTACTGCGCAATATGGCGCAGATCAGGTGTTCCCGTTGACGATTAAGCGTGAGAGTAAGTAAACATGTTGGCTCCCCTCATCGATGACAAACAGAAAATCACGCTGATTGAAGATAGCGGTGTACAGTTTCTTGATTTCGGTTTGCGTTTGCCTGCGTTACAGGCGCGCCGTCAGTTCGTGCGTCAGACGGCTAATGGCCCGCTGCTGCGCCTGAATGTCGATGGCAACAGCGGTAAGTTCCTGCTTTATCCGGAAGATGGCGGCGCGGCAGAAGTGGTGCGTCCGGAGTCGGATATTGCGCTGGCCGACTCACTGAAACTGCTGGCCCAGCAGTGGCTGCCGCTGCCGGTGCTGCGCTGCACCAGCGGACGCCGTTTTATTGGCGGCCCAGACAACTGGGCGCGTCTGCATCTGGCCGCGCTGAGCCAACCCGATGCGGCCGGCAACACCCATCGCATCACCCTCGCCTTCGATACCCGCATTGTTTCCGAACAGGATGGCGGCGAGCAGCACGGTTTAAGCAAGGCCGATGCGCAGAACGGCGTCAGTTTCGCCCTCGCCTGGCACAATTATGAACTGGGTGAATTTCTCGATCATACCTGGGTTGATGGCTGGCTGCGTGAGACCTTTAGTCAGCAGGTGCATGCGCTGGAGTCACGCCGCGAGCAGGAGCTGAATCAGGCGCTGCGCGAATTCGAATATCAGGCGCACTACCTCAATCTGCTGGAGCTGCTGGGCGAACAGCTCGATCTGGCCGAAATCACCATTCAGGCGGCGTCCCACCAAACTCCGGCGGTTAACGTCGACATCATTCTTGATGTGGGCAACTCGCACACCTGCGGCATTCTGGTGGAAGATCATGCCGAAGAGAGCAGCGGCCTGCGCCAGACCTATGAGCTGCAGCTGCGCGATCTCTCCGAACCGCATCAGGTTTACAACGAACTGTTCGACAGCCGCCTGGAGTTTGCTGAAACCCGTTTCGGCAAGGCCAACTTCTCACTGGAGAGCGGCCGTGAAAACGCTTTTATGTGGCCGTCACTGACGCGCGTCGGACGTGAAGCCAGCCGACTGGCGCTGCTGCGTGCCGGTACCGAAGGCAGCACCGGCTTATCCAGCCCGCGCCGCTATCTATGGGATGAAGCGCGCTATCAGCCCGGTTGGCGCTTCAACGCTAACGGCAGCAGCGATGAGCCGCAGGCCACCGCGCTGCCGTTTACCCTGTTGATCAATGATGAAGGCCAGCCGCTGCACGCGCTGGCGGAAGACGAACGTCTGCCGGTATTCTCGGCCAGCTACAGCCGCAGTTCATTGATGACCTTTATGCTGTGCGAGTTGTTGGCGCAGGCGATGATGCAGATGAACAGCGTGGCGCAGCGTCAGCGCATGCCGCAAAGCCAGGCGCCGCGCCAGCTGCGTCACGTGATTTTGACGCTGCCATCCGCCATGCCGAAGCCGGAGCGGGAAATTTTCCGCCGCCGCATGCAGGAAGCCATCGCGCTGGTATGGAAGGCCGAAGGCTGGCATCCGGCAGAGGAGGATTTCTCGGCCGCCAGCCAGGCAAAAAGCCTGCGCCCGGTGCCGGATGTACAGATGGAGTGGGACGAAGCCACCTGCGGTCAAATGGTTTGGCTGTTCAACGAAACCCAGGTCAACTTTGCCGGTCGCGCGGAGGATTTCTTCAGCAGCATGGCGCGTCCGGATCGCCCGCGTGAAGCCGATGAAGTCCCGGGCAAGAGCCTGCGTATCGCGTCGATTGATATCGGCGGCGGCACCACCGATCTCGCCATTACCCAATATCGTCTTGATGACGGCCAGGGCAACAACGTCAAAATCACTCCGCGCTTACTATTCCGTGAAGGTTTTAAAGTGGCGGGCGACGACATCCTGCTGGATGTGATTCAGCTGTGGATTCTGCCTGCACTGCAGCACAGTTTGCAGAAAGCCGGTTTGACCCTGGCTGAGCCGCTGATGAACAAGCTGTTCGGCCACGACAGCCGCATGGACGGTCAGGCCACGCTGCGTCAGCAGGTGACGCTGCAGCTGTTTATCCCGCTGGCGCAGGCGGTGCTGGAGCAGTACGAGAACTGGGATCCGCTCGACAGCCACAGCGAAATCAATGCGTTGTTCGGCGAGCTGGTGCCGCAAAAACCGGCCAGCAGCGTGCTGGCGTTTGTGAATGGAGAAATTCAGCGCACCCTCGGCGGCGACAGCCGTTTCGATCTGCTGGAGGTGCCGCTGGTGGTAAGCATGACGCAGCTGCACGGCGAGTTCCTGCAGCACCGTATGGCGATCATTCCGGCGCTGCGCGCAATGTGCGAAGTGGTGTCGCTGTACCAGTGCGATGTGCTGCTGCTGACTGGTCGTCCGTCACGCTTCCCGGGCATTCAGGCGCTGGTGCGCCATCTGCAACCGCTGCCGGGCAGCCGTATTTTGTCGCTGGAGGGCTATCACACCAGCGATTGGTATCCGTTTAATAAACAGGGCCGCATTGATAACCCGAAATCGACCGCCGCCGTCGGTGCAATGTTATGCCTGCTGGCGCTCGATCTGCGCCTGAGCAGCTTCTGGTTCCGCGCCGGTGATTTCGAACCTTACTCCACCATCCGCTATCTCGGCGTGCTGGATGAAACCACTGCGCTGAGCGACGACAACCTGTGCTACAGCGAAATCGATCTCGACAGCAGCAGTTTTGCGCTGGATCGCAAGAGCAGCTTCCGCATCCGCGGCAACGTCTGCCTCGGCTTTCGCCAGCTGGAGAACGATCGCTGGCCGGCCTCGCCGCTCTACAGCCTGAGCATTGTCGACCCGACGCTGGCGCGTCAGGTGGCCGGGGAAAGCGTGCTGCGCATTAAGCTGGCGGTGCAGCCTGGCCCAGATAATCTGGGGCCGGAACGCTTAGTGCTAAGCGATGCGCGGATGGATGACGGCACGCGCGTGCCGCTGGAACAGCTGAGTCTGAAACTGAATACGCTTTCGGCCACCGGTAACGCAAATGCGCAATATTGGATCGACAGCGGGAGCGTCTGTAAACGATGAGAACTGCCAAAAAAGCTACGCCGGTTACGCCCGCCAAACGTCTCAGCCTGATGCAGGAAACGCTGGACGGTGCGCTGAATTGGGTGGAAACCCATCAGGCGCATGCGCCACGACTGGCGATGGAAGCCGAGACGCTGACGCTGCAACTGCGCCGCGCACGTGTGGAAAGCCATGCGCTGGCGCGTCAACTGGCGCGCCCGGTCACGCTGGCGCTGTTTGGCCAATCGCAGGCGGGCAAAGCCTGGCTGCTGAGTGAAATGGTTGGCGATGCGCAGGGTCAGTTGATTGCGCGCCTCGGCGATAAAGTCCTGAACTATTTCCAGCACATTAATCCGGGCAATCTCGATTTCGCCATTGCCACCCGCTTCAGCCACCAGCGTGAAACGCAATCCAACGCCTGGCCGCTGGAGATGACGCTGCTGAGCGAAGTGGAGCTGATTCGTTTGATGCTGGCCAGCGCCAAAACGGAAGATCAACCTGATAGCGCGCACATCGACGCCGCGCTGCAGCGTTTGCAGCGCCATCGTCAGGATGAGGCGCAGCCCGGTCTGGACAGTGATGCGCTGATTACGCTGTGGGCGTGGAGCCGTCGCCACCATCGTCATGCTGAAATACTCGATCGTCACTTCTGGCCGCAGGCCGTGGCGCTGGCGCCGTGGCTCAACGTTGACGACCGCGTGCAGCTGTTTGCGTTGCTGTGGCCAGGCCAAAACGCCCTGAATGAAAGCCTGCGCAGCCTGATGCATTTGCGTCATCAACTGCGTCACGCGCCGCGCGTGTTAGCGCCGCTCAGCCTGCTGGTCGATGACGCCGCGCTACCGGCAGAGAAACTGATCAGTCATGATGCCGATGGGCAAGAGATGATCGAAGTGTGCCCGATGGTCGCCAATCGCGTGGGTAAAGCGCAGCAGGTGCCGTTAGGTTTACTCGCGCTGTTGACATTGGAAATCACTCTGCCGCTCAGCTCCACGCCGCGCCAGGCGCTGTACGATGACGCCGATATGCTGGAGCTGCCCGCGCCGGGCACGCCAGCCGACCGTGCCCAGCAGGAAGAGCTGGCGCAGCTGCGCCAGCGCGATCCGCTGCGCGCCGCCCTGCTGGAACAGAAACGCGCGCTGCTGCCAGGCCTGTACGCCGCGCGTCAGGGCATCGATCTTATGCTGATTTGTACCGCAGCCAGCCAGCGTCAGGACACCGATCTCGCCGCCAGCGCGCTGCGCGAGTGGCACATGCATCAAACCGTCGCGGCCAGCGGCGAGAAACCGCGTCTGATTTGGGCGATCACGCCGCATGACGCGCGTTATCAGCAGCAGCAGATTAACGTGGATGAAGCGGTACAACGGCAGATTGGTCAGCCGGGACAGAGCTGGGGCTCAATGCTGGCGCTGGATCGTGCCGGTGTCGATCGCATGGGCAGCTGGCTGCAGGATGAGATGCAGCCGGAGGCGCGCCGCGATCGCCTGGCTCAGCAGCTTAGCGCCCTGCAGCAGAAGCTGGTGGAGCGTTTACAGCCGTGGACCGAATCCAGCGCTACGCCGGAACAGGCGGCACGCAAGCAGGCGATCTCCGATACGCTGCTGAAATGTTTGCAACATCGCACCGGTTTACACGGCGAACTGCTGGAGCGTTTGCAGCCGTCACGCGAAGCGGTGCGTCAGCTGTGGCTGAGCCAGAGCAGCAGCAACGTTAGCCAGCACAGCAGCAAAACTGCTGCCGCCGAGCAGAGCTATTTTGGTATCGGCTTCGAGTTTGATCTGTTCAAAGATGAACCGGTCGCCGCCGCTGAGCCGCGCAGTGCGGGTGGCCAGCGCGATCAGCAGTTCCCACAGCAGGTATTTGCTTTGTGGCTGGAGCATTTGCGTCAGCTGCCGGAGAGCCGCAGCCTGCTGGCGCTGCTCAACGTCGATAAACCCACGCTGGAGATGCTGATAGAGGAGCTGATCACCGCCAGCTTCCGTCTGAAAATGCTCAGCAAGCTGCAAACGGCGCTCAATGAACCCGATGCGCAGGCCAGCGCGCACGAAGCGCGTACCGATCGTCAGGTTTCACGCGCCATGACGGTGCTGGGTGATTTTGTCGCCTGGCTGGGCTTTTTGCAGCGTCCAGAGAGTGAGCGTCCGGAGAGTCGCGTCAATCGCGGTCAGACAATTTTCGCCCGTCCGCCGGCACCGAGCGTCAGCTTCTCGCCGGGACAGCGTTTAACGCGGCTGTCAGCCGCCCCTGCTAATCATACGGCTTACTACATCTATGACTGGCTGGTGGGGTTAAATTCGGTGATTGTCGAGAACAACGGTTATACCGGCGGCGGCGATCTGCCGGCGAATGCGCGACAGATGCTGGCAATTTTGCTGCTGCCGCTGCATGCGTAATCTACGCCTCACGTATCAGGTGCAGCTCGCCCGCTAACTGCTGCTGCGCCTCTTCCAGTAGCGCCAGCAACGGCGCGAATTCGGCGCTGTGGCTGGCGTGATCGGCATGCGTTAAATAGAGGGTCGCCGGCAGCGCCATGCCGCCGGTCAGCCAATCCCACAGCGCATCAAGGTTGTTGCCGAAATCCATCGGGCAGGCGCTTTGCTGCACCAGCGCGCGGTAAAACGCCTGGCGATCCGGCAAGCTTTGAAAGTCAAAATGGAGCGTCAACATGGTTAAGGCACCTGTTTAAAGCTGCGATAGTGATCGGTGGTGAGGAAAATCAGGCCATCGGATGAGTAAAGCAGACGATCGGCATCGCGGTGACCGCAATCGTAATTCACATCGGCTTCATACCACTGCCTGCCCGCCTGCATCGGCAGCCTTCTTTCACGGTTGCTGAAGCGATCGCCGCCAATCGCGCGACCCGGTAACACCTCACATAAATTGCCTTTGCTCGGGTTCCAGCCCTGACGACGCGCCTCGTTTTTAGTGAGATAGAGATCGGGCAATCGCTGGTGCTGCTGCACCCAGCGCGCCACGGTGTTGGCATCGGTGAGCTGCGAAATATCGGGGTGGCTGTTGGCCCATTTGTCGGACAAATGCGGTTTTAACCCAAGCCACAGCGCGGCGAGGATCAGAATTAAGGCAATCCAGAGTTTTTTTGACATGGTGACATCCTGAAAGACAGGACGACAATAGTAGCAGATTTAAAACGCAGAATTTATAACGGAGAGTAACGCGGGCCAGCAAGGCTGGCCCTGGCGGGGTGTTACTGCATCGCGCTGGCGGTTGGCGCGGCGTGACGACGCCATGCTCCCGGCGCTACGCCATATTGACGTTTGAAGCTGCGGTTAAACGACTGCTGCGAGTCGAAACCGAGTGAGATCGCCACATTGAGAATCGGCTCATTGCTGGTGGTCAGTCGATCAGCCGATTTTTTCAATTTTTTGTTACGAATGTATTCACCCAGCGGATAGCCGGTGTGCTCTTTGAACATACGCTGCAGGTGCCACTTCGAATAACCGGCGCGCCCCGCTACGGTGTCCAGATCCAGACGTGCTTCAATGTTGTTATCAATCCAGTCGATCAGATCGTGAATAAATGCGTCGCTCATCATCCCATTCTCTCCCGTCGCCTCTGCGAACAGTATCAGTATCAGTTGCAATTACACTTTAAGGGTGACTGATGATGCCATTTAATGCAAGTTTTATTATTGCATTAAATGCCGCACAGCGCGTAGGGGCTTTGATCACTTTGCAACGCAATGATCAAAACCGCACATAAAGTGTATCAGATATTCTTGCAGTTGCAGTTTGCACAAGCCTACACTCATCGCGTTTTAATGCAATCTTCAAAGTTGCAGATTTTTCGTACGTCTCCTTTCTTTTTCACCTAAGCGGAATAACAACAATGCATCTGCAAACATATGGGGTTCGTCGGGCAGTAAGCCTGTCAGGAGTGATGTTGCTGGGAAGCCTGCTGGCCGGTTGCGATCGCGGTGTGGCGCAAAACGCCCCGCCGCCGCCGCCCGAAGTGAGTGTCGCGCAGGTGGTTGAGCAGAAAGTCAGCCAATGGGATAGCTTCAACGGCCGCTTCGAAGCGGTGCAGAGCGTGCAGCTGCGCCCACGCGTCTCTGGCTATATCGATCAGGTGAATTATCGCGAAGGCGATGAAGTGAAAAAAGGTCAGGTGCTGTTCACCATCGATGACCGCACCTATCGCGCCACGCTAGAGCAGGCGCAGGCGGAACTCGCCAACGCACGTAGCCAGGCCACGCTAGCGCGCAGTGAATCGGCGCGTACCGATAAGCTGATCGGCACCAATGTCGTGTCACGTGAAGAGTGGGAACAGCGTCGCTCGGCGGCCAATCAGGCGCAGGCCAGCGTGCTGTCAGCGCAGGCAGCGGTGGATATGGCGCAGTTGAATCTTGATTTCACCCGCGTGACCGCGCCGATTGAAGGTCGCGCCAGCCGCGCGATGATCACCACCGGCAACCTGGTGACCGCCGGCGACAGCGCCAGCGTGCTGACAACCTTAGTGTCGCAGGATCGCATGTACGTCTACTTCGACGTGGATGAAGCCACCTATCTGCACTATCAGGCAATGGCGCGTAAAGGCGAAAATCGCGGATCGCTGCCGGTGGAAGTGGCGCTGACCGGCGAAGAGGGTTTCCCGCATCGCGGCACCGTCGATTTTCTCGATAACCAGCTGACCGCCAGCACCGGTACCATCCGCATGCGCGCCTCACTGGATAACCAGCAGCGCCAGTTCACGCCGGGCTTGTTTGCGCGCGTGCGCCTGCCAGGTAGTGCTGATTTCACCGCGTTGTTAATTGACGATAAAGCGGTGCTGACCGATCAGGATCGCAAGTACGTTTACGTGGTCGATGCCCAGGGCAAAGCTCAGCGCCGCGATATTCAGGCCGGTGAGTTAGCCGATGGCCTGCGCATTGTGCAGCAGGGTCTGAAGCCCGGCGACAAAGTGATCGTCAATGGCTTACAGAAAGTCTTTATGCCTGGCATGCCGGTGACCGCCCAACCGGTGGCGATGCGCTCCGCTCAATAACCTTCGAGACTGCCTTTTATGGATTTCTCCCGCTTTTTTATCGACCGCCCGATATTCGCCGCGGTGCTGTCGATTTTGATCTTTACCACCGGACTGATCGCCATTCCGCTGCTGCCGATCAGTGAATATCCCAACGTGGTGCCACCCAGCGTGCAGGTGCGCGCCGAGTACCCAGGCGCCAACCCCAAAGTGATTGCTGATTCCGTGGCGACGCCGCTGGAAGAAGCCATCAACGGGGTGGAAAACATGATGTACATGAAGTCGGTGGCCGGTTCCGATGGCGTGCTGGTGACCACCGTGACCTTCCGTCCAGGCACCGATCCGGATCAGGCGCAGGTGCAGGTGCAGAACCGCGTGGCGCAGGCCGAAGCGCGTCTACCGGAAGAGGTGCGACAACTGGGCCTCACCACGCAGAAGATGTCGCCGACGCTGACGCTGGTGGTGCATATGTTCTCGCCGCACGGCAAGTACGATTCACTCTATTTGCGTAACTACGCCACGCTGAAGGTGAAAGATGAGCTGGCACGCCTGCCGGGCGTCGGACAGATTCAGATCTTCGGTGCCGGTGAGTACGCGATGCGCGTCTGGCTCGACCCCAATAAGGTGGCGGCGCGTGGCTTGACCGCTTCCGATGTGGTTAGCGCCATGCAGGAGCAGAACGTGCAGGTTTCTGCCGGGCAGCTTGGTGCGGAACCGCTGAAGAAACAGAGTGACTTCCTGCTGTCGATTAACACGCAGGGCCGGCTGGAAAGCGAAGAGCAGTTTGGCAATATCATCCTGAAAACCGCCGACGACGGCACGCTGGTGCGCCTGCGTGACGTGGCGCGTATCGAGATGGGTTCCGGCAGCTATGCGTTACGTTCGCAGCTGAACAACAAAGATGCGGTCGGGATTGGTATCTTCCAGGCACCGGGCGCCAACGCCATCGATCTCTCCAATGCGGTGCGCGATAAAATGGCCGAGCTGGCCACCCGCTTCCCGGACGATGTGCAGTGGGCCGCGCCTTACGATCCGACCGTGTTTGTGCGTGATTCGATTCGTGCCGTGGTGCAAACGCTGTTTGAAGCGATTGTACTGGTGGTGCTGGTGGTGATTCTGTTCCTGCAAACCTGGCGCGCCTCAATCATTCCGCTGCTGGCGGTGCCGGTTTCGGTGGTCGGTACCTTCAGCATCCTCTACCTGCTGGGCTTCTCGCTCAATACCTTGAGTTTGTTTGGCCTGGTATTGGCGATCGGTATCGTGGTGGATGACGCCATCGTGGTGGTGGAGAACGTTGAGCGTAATATCGAACAGGGTTTGTCACCCACCGCGGCGGCGCATCAGGCGATGCGCGAAGTATCAGGACCGATTATCGCTATCGCGCTGGTGCTGTGTGCGGTGTTCGTACCGATGGCCTTCCTATCGGGCGTGACCGGTCAGTTCTATAAGCAGTTTGCCGTGACGATTGCCATCTCCACGGTGATCTCGGCTATCAACTCGCTGACGCTCTCTCCGGCGCTGGCGGCGCTGCTGCTGAAACCGCACAACGCGGCGAAAGATATGCCGACGCGCATTATCGATCGCCTGCTCGGCTGGCTGTTCCGCCCGTTCAACCGCTTCTTCCAGCGCAGCTCGGATGGCTACGAATCGCTGGTAGGGAAAACGCTGCGTCGACGTGGCGCGGTGTTCGGCGTCTATGTGCTGCTGCTGGCGGGCGCGGGCTTTATGTTCCATACCGTGCCAGGCGGCTTTATTCCGACCCAGGATAAGTTGTATCTGATCGGCGGCGTAAAAATGCCAGAAGGTTCATCGCTGGCGCGCACCGATGAAGTGATTCGCAAGATGAGCGAAATCGGGATGAACACCGAAGGCGTGGCCTATTCGGTCGCGTTCCCCGGGCTTAATGCGTTGCAGTTCACCAACACGCCAAATACCGGCACGGTGTTCTTTGGCCTGAAGCCGTTCAGCGAACGGACGCGCAGCGCGGCGGAAATTAATGCTGAGATCAACGCCAAGATATCCAAAATCCAGCAAGGCTTTGGCTTCTCGATTATGCCACCGCCGATTTTGGGTCTGGGACAAGGCTCTGGTTATTCGCTGTATGTGCAGGATCGTGCAGGTTTGGGTTACGGTGCGCTGCAGAACGCCATCAATACCCTGACCGGTGCAGTGCTGCAGACGCCGGGCATGATGTTCCCGATTTCATCCTACCAGGCCAACGTGCCACAGCTGGATGTGCAGGTCGACCGCGACAAGGCCAAAGCGCAAGGCGTGTCGTTGACCGAGCTGTTTAGCACGCTGCAAACCTATCTGGGATCGTCGTACGTTAACGATTTCAATAAGTTTGGTCGCACCTGGCGCGTGATGGCGCAGGCAGACGGTGATTTCCGCGATAGCGTGCAGGATATCGGCAATTTGCGCACCCGCAACGATCGCGGCGAAATGGTGCCGATTGGCAGCATGGTCAATATCACCACTACGTACGGCCCCGATCCGGTGATTCGCTACAACGGCTATCCGGCGGCGGACCTGATTGGTGATGCCGATCCGCGCGTGCTCTCGTCGGCGCAGGCAATGCAGAAGCTGGAAGCGATGTCCACTCAGGTGCTGCCGAACGGCATGAACATTGAATGGACCGATCTGAGCTATCAGCAATCCACGCAAGGCAACACTGCGCTGATTGTGTTCCCGGTGGCCGTTCTGCTGGCGTTCCTGGTGCTGGCGGCCTTGTATGAAAGCTGGACGCTGCCGCTGGCGGTGATCCTGATTGTACCGGTGACCATGCTGTCTGCCCTGGTTGGCGTGTGGCTAACCGGCGGCGATAACAACGTGTTTGTGCAGGTTGGGTTGGTGGTATTGATGGGGCTGGCGTGTAAGAACGCGATTCTGATCGTTGAGTTTGCGCGCGAGCTGGAGATGCAGGGCAAGAGCATTGTCGATGCGGCGCTGGAAGCCTGTCGTCTGCGTCTGCGTCCCATCGTCATGACCTCGATTGCCTTTATCGCCGGTACCATTCCGCTGATTCTGGGTGAAGGTGCAGGTGCGGAAGTGCGCGGCGTGACCGGGATTACCGTGTTCTCGGGGATGCTGGGCGTGACGCTGTTTGGGCTGTTCCTGACGCCAGTGTTTTATGTGACGCTGCGTAAGCTGGTGACACGCAAGCAGCCGCAAGCGGAAGTGCAGACCGCGTAACAGTTAAATGTGTGATGAACAATCCGGGCCGATGTGCCCGGATTTTTTTATGTGTGGCGCTCGGAGCAATAAAAAAAGGTCACCATGAATGGCGACCCTACGGGATGGGTGCGGTTTTAGCGGCCTTTCTTACACAGGTCGGCGAGTTCGACATCAGGCAGCTCTTCACAGTTGCTGGTGTCGTTATGCTTCAGCTCGGCCAGCGCATCTGCCACGGTGCGGGTTTCCAGCACTTTCAGCGACGCTTCTTCAGCCTCTTCCGCAATCGATTTAAAGTACCAACACAGGTTAGCACTGACCAGACAACGCGGAGCGACATCCGGACGCGAAGCCCAGAGCTTTTTATCTTCAATCACCGAAGTGTAGATGTCGCGCAGCGTGATCTCAGCAGCCGGACGACCCAGGTGAATTGAGCCGGTGCGGCCAAGCGTCGAGACGATGATGCCGTCGCGCGTGAGCGGAACCATGAGTTTTCGAATGAAACTGGGGTTCGCTTCAAGACCATACGCCAATATGGCACTGGTCGAGCGTTTGCCCAGTTGCTCCGCCATCGCTACGCTCAAAACCATCTGCAAAGCTGTCGGGAAGCGGTAATCAAGCATTTCAATATCCTGAGTTGCGGTTATCTTGTTGTTTTTATGCCGCGACAGTGAGTAATCAATGAGCAATAAATATAACAAACACTGTTGCTTTTTAGAAGCCAGCGCCCGTGATCCAGGCACGTATTCCCCATTTAAGCGGGTAGAAGCGCACAGGCTGCTTAATTTATCGCTCCCCTTTCCGACTGTGGGCTGGCGTGTGGCAATTTCTGCTTCAACACCATCACCAGCAGCACGTTGATAAACGCCAACAGACACAATAGCCACAGCGTGGCATTGGCGCCAAGGTGCTCAAAGACATAGCCGCCAACCAGCGGCGTTAATGCCTGGCCAATCAACGCGGGACGCGCCATGCGCCCAACCACAATCGCGTAAGCCTCTGGTTTGACCATTACCAGCGGTAAAGTTCCCCGCACTATCGCCCGCAGCCCATTTCCGGCGCCGTACAGCACCATGCTCAGCACGGCAAACTGCGGATAACACGCCAGCAGCAGCAGGCCCAGCGCCACCAATCCCACCGAGAAGAAAGTGGTCCAGATGGGATGTCCGCGCTTGAAGGCGATGTCGACAATGCGCGAGCCCACCTGACAGGGACCAAGAATGGCGCTGATCGCTAAAGCCGACGCCAGCGTATGCCCGCTGGCTTGCAGCAAGGTAATCAGTTGCACCGAAATCGCCGTCATGATCACCGATGCGAGGGTGAAAATACTGCACAGCAACCAGAACAGCGCCGGGGCAAGTTTATCGCCGTGCGCGGCTGATGTCGGCTTGCTGGTAGCGATTTTCGCTGCGGGCGCAGGCAGTGCGTAAAGGTAGGCGGGCAACACGGAAAGACACAATACTCCGGCGATGGCAAAACAGGCGCCGCGCCACTCCAGCCAGTGGATCAGCAGCGCGGTGCCCGGCCAAACCAGGGTGGTACAAAAACCGGAGATCAGCGTGATGCCGGTAATCGCGCCGCGCGCCTGCCCGCCGTACAGCGTGCCGAGCGTGGCGAACAGCGCATCGTATAAGCCCATCGCCATGCCAATGCCGATAATCAGCCAGGCAAACAGAAACAGCAGCAGATGATGGCTGAGGCCCATGATCACCAGACCGATCGCCATCACCGCCCCGCTCGCTGCCAGCAATACGCGACCATAAGAGCGAGAAATCAGTCGGCCGCTTAGCGGGGCCAGCAAACCCGAAATCAACATACCGAGCGACAGCGCGCCATACACCCACTGCTGCGACCAGCCGGTTTCCGCCACGATCGGATTGGCCATCACCGCCATTAAATAGAACGATCCGCCCCATGAGAGGATTTGCACTAATCCAAGCGTAATAATGGCGGGAACAGGTGGCTTTGGCAGAGGCTGCACGACAATTATCCATTAGCAGGCAAAGCATTGTTATAACACGTTAATCCAGCAGGAAAAATCCTCTCTTCCCCTGCTTAGCGAAATCCTTGCGCTGCGCTGGCAGATTAGCACCCGAGTCAGTACACTAAAAGTATGTTGTAACTATGGAGGCATTTTATGGCCCGTTATGATTTGGTTGCCGATCTACATGAATGCGTGAACGCGCTGGAAGCGGCGTTGAGTGCCTTACGTCAGCAGATTGAACAGCAACCACTGCTGATTGCACGGGTTTTCAGCCTGCCGGAAATTGAAAAAGGGCGTGAGCACGATGAAATTGAACGCATCGCCGTAACGCAGCATCTCGGTAAAACCGCGCGCGAAATGGCATTGGCGCACTACTGCCGCCTGTTTATGCAGCATCAATCGGAAAAGCTCAGCACTAAAGCTGCGGTGCGATTGCCGGGCGCGATCTGCATCCAGGCTGAGGGGGAAATGCATGCGCAAATCACGCAGCAGGTGGCCGAGATCAACACGTTGAAGCAGCGGCTGGAACAGCTCATTACCGTGGAGTCGGGCTTGCCGAGCGAGGCGCGCTTTGAGTTTGTCCACCAGCATCTGCGCGGCTTAATCACCCTAAACGCCTACCGCAGCGTGACGCTGCTTAATTCGCCAGACAGTTTGCGTTTTGGCTGGGCAAATAAAAACATCATCAAAAACGTGACGCGTGATGCGGTGGTTGAGCAGCTGGAGCGCAGTCTGAAAGCCAATCGCGCTCAGGCGCCGTGGACGCGTGAGCAGTGGGCGGAAAAAGTGCAGCAGGAGCTGGAAGCGATTCTCGCGCTGCCTGCGGGAGCGAAGCTGAAAATCAAACGTCCGGTGAAGGTACAACCGATTGCCCGCGTGTGGCGCGCCAGCGAGAAGAAGCAGGTACAACTTGCCTGCCCTTCCCCGCTGCTGGTGCTGTGCCGCGATAAGACGCAGGTACCCATTTTGGGCGAGCTGCTGAATTATGATGCAGATAACGTCGCGTATCGCCACAAACCGCTGGCCGAACCGCTGCATTTGATCATTCCACGCCTGCATTTGTGGAGCGATCGACTGGCGTAAATTTATTTTCAAATCGCTGCATCCAATTCGCCATCAACCCTCGTATATCCGAGTGTGAGCAACTCCTTCGCTCCCTACTACGAGGATTTATGATGAAAAAGCTTATGAGCATTGCAGTCGTATCCGGCACGTTACTGTTTACCGCAGGCGCCTACGCCGCCATGGACAATGACGCTGTGATGGTTGGCGGCGCAGCGATGTATCCACAAAAAAACATCGTGGAAAATGCGCTGAACTCAAAAGATCACACCACCCTGGTCGCTGCGGTAAAAGCCGCTGGCCTGGTAGAAACCCTTGAGGGCAAAGGCCCGTTTACCGTATTCGCGCCCACCAATGCCGCCTTCGCCAAACTGCCGGCGGGCACCGTTGATAATCTGTTGAAACCGGAAAACAAAGCCAAGCTGACCAGTATCCTCACCTACCATGTGGTGGCGGGCAAATTCGACATGAAAGCGCTGGAGAAGAAAATTAAGCAAGGTGGTGGACATGCCGAACTGAAAACCGTAAACGGCCAGCCGCTGTGGATCATGAACAATGGTCCGCACAACATTCAGCTGAAAGATGGTCAAGGCAATGTGGCGAATATCAGCACCTATGACGTCAATCAGAAAAATGGGGTGATTGATGTAGTTGATACCGTCTTGATGCCTAAGTAATTGTCTATACTCGCTTTAGGATTACAGTTTGGCGAGAACTCCATGGATAACAGGCTGACAGAACAGCAAGTTAGATTGTTGCAGGCGGTCGCCAATGGCGATCGCCGTGCTTTTGAGCAACTGTATCGACTCACTTCGCCGCACCTTTTCGCCTTGGCCCTGCGCATGTTACATCAGCAAGGCTGGGCGGAAGAGGTGCTGCACGATTGTTATCTCACCATCTGGAACCGGGCAAACGCCTACGACGCAACTCTTAGCGCGCCGATGACATGGATGACGCACATTGTACGTAATCGCTGCATTGACGGATTACGCAGCGGACAAGCACGCATGATGCAGGATGCTGAAACGTTTGACGATCGGCTGCTGGCAAACGCTGAACACGATGACAATAACTGGCACGATGCGGCACAAGCCGATCGCCTGCGACACTGCATTGACCACCTGAGCAGCGAACAGCGGCAAAGTATCTCGCTGGCTTACTATCAGGGGATGTCCCACAGTGATATTGCCGCCTGGCTACAACAGCCGGTGGGCTCGGTAAAAAGCTGGATTCGCCGCGCGCTGGAGCATCTGCGGGAGTGTGTGGGCCTATGAACAATCAACAACAACGCGATGACGCGTTATCGGCGGAATATGCGCTGGGTACCTTAAGCGGCCTTGCACGTTTACGCTTTGCAACCCGGCTGCGCGCTGAGCCAACACTCGCGGCTAACGTCGCGCGCTGGCAAGCCATGCTGGCGGGGTTGGATAGCCAGCTTGGGCCCATCACACCGCCGGAAAAAGTGTGGATAAAGATTGCGCTCAGCTTGCCAGAGAAAAGGGAGCAGCCACCTCAACGCCGCTATGTGGGCTGGATGTTGGTCGCCAGCATCGCGGCTATCGCCCTGATTGCTACCCTCTTGCTGCAGCCACCGACATTAAAGCCGTTAACCGTGTTAAGCGACGCGCAGCACCGTGAACAGTGGGTAGTCAGCGCCGACAGTAAGCTGGCACAGCTGAGCCTGACGCCGTTACATCCGGCCACTCTAACCGCCAGTAACAGCCTCGAACTGTGGTTGATTCCGGCCGGTAAAGCGCCGATTTCGCTAGGTTTGCTGGATAGCCAAAATGCCACGGAGATCGCGCTGAAAAATCGCAATCTCGTGCGTTCCGACATGATTGCCATCAGCCTTGAGCCGCGCGGTGGCTCGCCAACTGGCCAGCCAACCGGTCCGGTGTTGTACAGCGGGCAGCTATAGCATAAAAAAGGCCGTTCAGATGAACGGCCTTCATAACAGTTAGCGGCAGATTACTGCTTCATGCTGCCAACCATCTCCTCCGGACGTACCCACTCGTCGAACTGCTCTTCAGTGAGATAACCCAATTTCAGCGCCGAGCCTTTCAGCGTCAGGCCCTCTTTATGGGCTTTCTTGGCGATTTCCGCCGCTTTGTCGTAACCGATATGGGTGTTGAGCGCGGTAACCAGCATCAGCGACTCGTTCAGCAACTGATCGATACGCTCGCGCACCGGCTCAATACCAATCGCGCAGTGGTGATTGAAGCTGTCCATACCGTCGGCCAGCAGGCGCACCGATTGCAGGAAGTTGTGGATCACCATCGGACGGAACACGTTGAGCTCAAAGTTGCCGGACGCACCGCCAATGTTCACCGCCACATCGTTACCCATCACCTGGCAACACAGCATGGTGAGCGCTTCGCACTGCGTCGGGTTCACT
The DNA here is from genome assembly GCF_037149875.1 of Pantoea sp. USHLN256. NCBI lineage: Bacteria > Pseudomonadati > Pseudomonadota > Gammaproteobacteria > Enterobacterales > Erwiniaceae > Pantoea > Pantoea sp. USHLN256. Next base: position 98,508 of record NZ_JBBCQO010000001.1, read on the forward strand.
TTGCCGGGCATGATCGAGCTGCCTGGCTCGTTTTCCGGGATCGCCAGTTCACCAATGCCGCAACGTGGACCAGAGGCCAGCCAGCGCACGTCATTGGCAATTTTCATCAGCGAAGCCGCCAGGCCTTTTAGCGCGCCGTGCGCATGCACCAGTGCATCGCAGGTTGCCAGCGCTTCAAACTTGTTTGGTGCGGTTACAAACGGCTGTTTGGTCAGATCGGCCAGCGCTTTTGCCACGCGCACCGCGTACTCCGGATGGGTGTTCAGGCCGGTGCCGACCGCGGTACCGCCCAGCGCCAGCTCCGCCACGTGCGGAATGCTGTTTTCGATGTGCTTAAGATTGTGCTCCAGCATCGCTACCCAGCCGGAGATCTCCTGACCGAGCGTTAACGGTGTCGCATCCTGCAGATGGGTACGACCAATCTTGACAATATCTTTGAACGCGTCGGATTTCTCACTCAGCGTCTTTTTCAACACGTGAATCTGCGGAATCAGCTGCTCCCGCACGGCAATGACCGCGGCCACGTGCATGGCGGTGGGGAACACATCATTGGAGCTTTGGCTTTTATTCACGTCATCATTCGGATGCACCAGACGCGACATGCCACGCTCGCCGCCGAGAATTTCACTGGCACGGTTGGCCAGCACTTCGTTCATGTTCATGTTGGTTTGCGTGCCGGAGCCGGTCTGCCAAATCGCCAGCGGGAATTCGTCGCTGTGCTTATCAGCCAGCACTTCGTCGGCGGCTTTGAGAATCGCCTGAGCACGATCGGCCGGTAGCAAGCCGAGATCCTGGTTAACCTGCGCGGCGGCGCGCTTGGTCAGCGCCAGCGCGTGCACCAATGCCACCGGCATTTTCTCGGTTGAGATTTTGAAATGTTCCAGCGAACGCTGGGTTTGTGCGCCCCACAACTTATCTGCCGGTACTTCGATCGGTCCCATTGAGTCTTTTTCAATGCGATTGGCTGCCATGACTACGTCTCCTTAGCTCAGATTTTGAGGTTTCCGCTCTAAACGCCTTCCCGCGACGCCGTTGAGCGAGCAAGATTGTCACATACAAGAATTTAACATTATGCGAGCCTATCGCGTTTATTGCACTTGTTCGTGTATTTTCTATGGCACTTTCTGCTTTAATACGCTTATTTACTTACGGTTATTAAGGGTAAACGATGCAAAAATTGAACAATTCGCTGCAAAATTACGCCTGGGGCAGCAAAACTGCGCTGACCGAACTTTACGGCATCGAAAATCCGCAGGGGTTGCCAATGGCCGAGCTGTGGATGGGCGCGCACCCAAAAAGTCCTTCCACCGTTGACGTAAACGGTGAAGCGCGTTCGCTGCGCGATGTGATCGATGCGGATAAAGTGGCCACGCTGGGCAAAGCCGTCGCTGAACGTTTTGGCGAGCTGCCGTTCCTGTTTAAAGTGCTGTGCGCCGATCAGCCGCTGTCGATTCAGGTGCATCCAAGTAAAGCCGCCGCCGAGCAGGGCTTTGCGCGAGAAAATGCCGCCGGCATTCCACTGAGCGCCGCCGAACGTAACTATAAAGATGCCAATCATAAGCCGGAGCTGGTGTATGCATTGACGCCCTTCCAGGCGATGAACGGTTTCCGCGAGCTGCATGAGACTGTCTCGCTGCTGGAACCGGTCGCTGGCGCGCATCCGCAAATCGCCCACTTCCTGGAGAATGCCAACGAAGCCAATCTGGCAAAACTGTTCGCCACCCTGCTGTCGTTGAAAGATGAGGCTAAATCACGCGCCATTGGCGTGTTGAAATCGGCGCTCAATTCCCGTGAAGGCGAACCGTGGCAAACCATCAAATCCATTGCCGCCGATTATCCCGATGATAGCGGCCTGTTTTCCCCGCTGCTGCTGAATGTGATCACGCTGCAGCCGGGCGAAGCGATGTTCCTGTTCGCCGAAACGCCACACGCCTATTTAAAAGGCGTGGCGCTGGAAGTGATGGCGAACTCCGATAACGTGCTACGCGCCGGTCTGACGCCGAAGTTTATTGATATCCCGGAACTGCTGGCTAACCTGAAATTCCACGCAAAACCGGCGGCGACGCTGCTGACGCAACCGCAGCGCGACGGCGAAACGCTGAACTTCCCGATTCCAGTGGAGGATTTTGCCTTCGCTATCCATGCGCTGTCAGCTGCGCCGCAGGCCCTGGCGCAAAACAGTGCTGCCCTGCTGTTCTGTATCGAAGGCCAGGCGGTGATTGAGAAGTCTGGTCAACAGCTGGTGCTGAAGCCGGGTGAATCCTGTTTTGTCGCCGCCGACGAGTCACCGGTGAGCGCAGCAGGTACCGGACGACTGGCGCGCGTGTTTAATACGCTGGACTGATCCGGCTGACGCTTGCAGCATTAACTGCTATTCTTTCAAACTATTAATTTAAAACGCCTGCGGGCGTTTTTCTTCACCCGTCGCGCACCGACCAGCGGCGTGCGGACGCAAGGATAAGGACGACACAGCGATGAAAAAGACCAAGGTTGCCGTAGGTGTGATTGTGGCGCTCGGCGTGATTTGGACTGGTGCTTCATGGTTTACCGGTAAACAACTGGAAAGCCACATGGATGAGATGTTGCAGAATGCCAATGCGCAGCTGAATGCTTACGCGCCCAATAGCCGTTTGACGCTGAGCTATCAGGATTATCAGCGTGGCGTGTTCAGCAGCAAGACCAAACTGGTGGTGCAGGCCAGCTCACAAACCAATGACAATCCGCTGTTGAAGCCTGGTCAAAGCATCGTGCTGAACGAGACCATCGATCACGGTCCTTTCCCGTTCGCCCAGCTCAAACGTGGCAGCCTGATCCCAAGTATGGCATCAGTGCATACCGAACTGGAAAACACCGATGCGGTGAAGAAACTGTTTGAATTGACCAACGGTAAATCGCTGGTTAATGCCGATACGCGCGTGGGCTACAGTGGCGCGACCGATACCGATCTCACGCTGCTGGCGGTGGATTACAACAATGCGCAAACGGGCGATCGTCTGGCGACCAACGGCGGTTCGCTGAATATCAGCGCCGATAGCAAAGGCGATAAGGTTAGTCTGGACGGCGACTTCTCCAGCATCGCGGTGACCAGTAAAAATCAAGTCGACATGCCGGTGCTGTTCACCTTGAATGGCCTGAAACTCAGCGGCGATACGCATCTCAGCCCGGAAGGCGTGCGCGTTGGCGATCAATCCATCTCTCTGGATAAGCTGAATGCCAGCATCAACGGCCAGGAAGGTCTCTCGCTGGAGAAGCTGAAAACCACCTCTTCCTTTGATAATAAAGAGGGCAAGATTGGCGGCAAGCTGGACGTGAACGTTGACAAAATCACCCTGCAGAAGCAGCCATTTGGTGAAGCCAAACTGGCGATGACCTTCGCGCAATTCGATGCGCAGGCAGTGAAAGCCTTCTCCGATACCTACAACGCCCAGATGCAAGATCTGCTAAGCCAGCCGGGTGTAGCGGAAGATCCGATTCGCTATCAGGCCAGCGTGCAAACCATCCTGCGTAACAACCTGCCAACGCTGTTAAAAGGCTCGCCAACCTTAAGCATTGCGCCGCTGAGCTGGAAAAATGACAAGGGCGAGAGCAGCTTCAATCTGAACCTGGGCTTTAACGATCCGGCCACCGTGACCGGTGAAGCGCAGAGTTTGGGTGCCGCGGTAGATCGCGTGTTGAAAAACCTCGACGGTAAACTGACCATCAATATGCCGATGGCCACGGAAACCATGCGTCATGTCGGTCTGGCGGAGGGATATCAGGGCGATGATGCGCAGAAGCTGGCGGATCAGCAGGTGAAAGGCTTAGCCGCGATGGGTCAGATGTTCCGTCTGACACAGCAGCAGGATGACAACATCGTCACCAGTCTGCAGTACGGCAACGGTCAGGTCACAATGAATGGCGACAAGATGACGCTGGAGCAGTTCTTGTCACGCTATATGCTGGGTGCGCCAACCAGCGAAGGTATGCCGGAGTAATCTCTTGTGGGCGGCCGCCTGGCCGCCCTTACGCTTCCCCGCGCATCAATTGCGGCGGTACGATCAAACTCTGAATTTCCGCCTCTGGCTGCAGCAGCCTTTGCAACATTCTCTCCGCTGCACGACGCCCCACATCCCGCGCTTCGCTACTGACAAAAGTCATGGTGGGATCGTGTAATTCGCGCTGCGGATCGTCGTTGAAGCCCACCAGCGCCAGCTGCTGGGTGTAATAACTGTCTACCGCGCCTTCGCCAAAGGTTCGCCCACAGCGTAACGCCCCGAAGTAACAGCCGAGCGCGGTGCTGCCGTTATGCGCCAGAATTGCGGTGATGCCGGGATGCTGGCGCAGCAATGCCAGCGTCAACGCCGACACGCTTTGCTGGCGATCGTCGCACTCAATGATCCAGTCGGATCGAAACGGCAAGCCATATTGCAGCAAGGTAGCGCAATAGCCGCCAATCCGCTCCGCTCGCGTCAGTGACGATCCTAATCCGCCCATCCAGGCGATACGCTGATGACCCTGGCGAATCAGATATTCGGTGGCGATGCGTGCCGCCTGGCTGTTGTCGGGACGTAACGAATCGACATTGTCCAAACTGCTGGCGCGCGCGGCGCAGACCAAGGCAATGTTCTGCTCTTGTGCTAGCGGTACCAGCGTTTCCGCCTGCGCCACCGCGCCGCCCAGCACAATGCCCTCCGCGCCCTGCGCCACCAGCGTGTCAAAACAGCGTTTAAGATGCTGTCCATGCTGACCGCTTTGTGTCAGCACCAGCACTTTGCCCTGCTGCTCCAGTATTTCGCTAAGTCCGGCGGTCATTGCGGCATAAAAGGGCTGGCTAAGATCGCGCACAATCAAGCCGATGACGCCACTTTCTCCGCCGCGCAAGATGGATGCAGAGCGATTTCGTACATAGCCAAGCTGCTCAATCGCTTGATTGACGCGTGTGGCGGTGGCGGGCGAGATGCGCCCTTTTCCTGATAACACCAACGACACGGTAGAGACCGAAACCCCGGCGACCAATGCCACATCATGAATAGTGGTTTTCTGCTGGGACATAGTGTTCCGTTACCGACGAGCAAAAACAAAGAGATAAAACGTTACACTGATTTCATCAAAAATAAAGTCTGCGATTAGTCACTCTTTGTGATTATAGCCACAAAAATAAGTGGTAAAACGTTTTATCATCCTTGACCCCATTGAAGCCTTTCACTTTTTTGCCAGGAGATCCTATGTCCGCCACCCGCCCGAAAATGTCACTTTGGGAGTTTTTCCAAAGTCTGGGTAAAACCTTTATGTTGCCCGTTGCGCTGCTGTCGTTTTGCGGCATTTTGCTGGGGATCGGCAGTTCGCTCAGCAGCCACGACGTTCTGACGCTGATTCCTCTGCTCGATCAGCCTTTCCTGCAATACCTGTTTATCTGGCTGGCGAAAATCGGGTCATTTGCTTTCAGCTATCTACCGGTAATGTTTGCGATTGCCATTCCACTCGGTATGGCGCGCGAGAATAAAGGCGTAGCGGCGTTTGCCGGTTTTGTCGGTTATGCGGTGCTGAACCTGAGTATTAACTTCTGGCTCAATATCAATGGCATTCTGCCGACCACCGATGCGGCGATGCTGAAAGCCAACAACGTGCAAAATATCCTCGGCATTCAATCGATTGACACCGGGATTCTCGGCGCGGTGATCGTCGGCGTCGTGGTGTTCTGGCTGCACGAGCGTTTCCACAACATTCGCCTACCGGATGCGCTGGCCTTCTTCGGCGGTACGCGTTTTGTGCCGATCGTCACGGCAATGGCAATGGGCGTGCTGGGCTTAGTGGTTCCGCTGATTTGGCCTTTCTTCGCCCGCGCGATTACCGGTCTTGGCTGGGTAATCAACAGCGCCGGTGAATTTGGCCCGATGATCTTCGGTACCGGTGAACGTTTGCTGCTGCCGTTTGGTTTACAGCACATTCTGGTGGCGATCATTCGCTTTACCGATGCTGGCGGCACGCTGGATGTGTGCGGGAAAAGCGTCAGCGGCGCGTTAACCATTTTCCAGGCGCAGCTGGCCTGTGCGGATACGCACGGCTTTGCCGAGAGCGCCACGCGTTTCCTGTCGCAGGGTAAAATGCCGGCCTTCCTCGGTGGTTTGCCCGGTGCGGCTTTAGCCATGTATCACTGCGCCCGTCCGGAAAATCGTCATAAAATTAAAGGGCTGCTGATTTCTGGCGTGGTGGCCTGCGTAGTAGGCGGCACCACTGAACCGCTGGAGTTCCTGTTCCTGTTCGTCGCGCCGGTGCTGTATCTCATCCACGCGCTGTTGACCGGTTTAGGCTTTACCGTGATGGCGATGCTTGGCGTGACCATCGGTAACACCGACGGCAACGTCATCGACTTCTTCGTGTTCGGCGTACTGCACGGCCTCTCGACCAAATGGTACTGGGTGCCGGTGATTGCTGCAGTGTGGTTCGTGGGCTATTACGCCATCTTCCGCTTTGCTATCAGTCACTTCAATATCAAAACGCCGGGCCGCGAAATCGAGACCAACAGCGTGGCTCAGCAGGTCAGCCGTGCCAGCGTGGGGAAATCAGGCTTTAATACGCCAGCAATTCTGTCGGCACTGGGCGGCGTTGAAAACATCGCTTCGCTGGATAACTGCCTGACGCGTCTGCGTATTACCGTGGTCGATATGAGCAAGGTGGATGATGCTACACTGAAAGCCAACGGCGCGATTGGCGTAGTCCATGTCAATGCCACCAATCTGCAAGTGGTGATGGGGCCGCAGGTACAGTCGGTGAAAGATGAGATGGCGCACCTGATGAGCGCAACGGTGTAATGATGCAGGATTTCGCTTTCAATCGCGTGGTCGATCGCCACGGCAGCTGGTGCACGCAGTGGGATTTTGTCGCCGACCGCTTCGGCGTGGCGGACTTACTGCCCTTCACCATCTCCGATATGGATTTCGCCACCGCGCCTTGCATCATCGAGGCGCTACAGCAGCGACTCGACCACGGTGTTTTCGGTTACAGCCGCTGGCAGCATGATGATTTTCTCGCCGCACTGCAGCACTGGATGCGCAGCCGATTTAATACTGAAGTCCCGGCAGAATCATTGGTTTATGGCCCGTCAGTGATTTATATGGTGGCGCAGCTGTTGCGCCACTGGACGCAGCCTGACGATGAAGTGCTGATCCACACGCCCGCCTACGATGCGTTCTACCACACCATCAATGGCAATCAACGTAGCGTACTGGAGCTGCCGCTGCAGCGTCACGGTAACGAATGGGTTTGTGATATGGCAAAGCTGGAGACGTTACTGGCACGGCCGCGCTGCAAAGTGATGCTGCTTTGCAGTCCACATAACCCAACAGGAAAAGTGTGGCAATTGCAGGAGTTGCAGCAGATGGCGATGCTGTGCGAGCGGCACGGCGTCAAGGTTATCAGCGATGAAATTCATATGGATATGGTGCTGGATGATGTGCGTCATACGCCGTGGAGCAAGGTTGCCGCATCTGATTGGGTGCTATTTACCTCGGCCTCCAAGAGCTTCAACATTCCGGCGCTAACCGGTGCCTGGGGCATCATTCCTGACGAGCGCGATCGTCAGGCGTGGTTCCGCGCCTTGAAGCAGCAGGATGGCTTGTCCTCACCGGCGGTTATGGCGGTTGCCGCGACCATTGCCGCTTATCGCGATGGCGCGCCGTGGCTGGATGCATTGCGTCATTATCTGCGCGGCAATATGCAGCACATCGCGCAGCGCCTGAATGCCGCGTGTCCGCCGCTCAACTGGCAGCCACCGGCCGCCACCTATCTGGCGTGGATCGATCTCAATCCACTTGGCATGGACGAACAGGCGCTACAACAGCGTCTGATACATCAATACAAAGTGGCGATCATGCCCGGTTCAACCTACGGTGCGGCGAGTCGGGGTTATCTGCGTCTCAACGCCGGTTGCCCGCGTAGCAAACTGGATGACGGGCTGGATCGTCTGATCGCCGGGTTAAAATCGTTCTAAAATGCGACGGATGCTGATTAATTCAGCATCCGTTTTACTGTTTGCGCAAATCGCTGGCGCTGTTGCGCAAGATGTTTTTATAATCCTCTGCACTTTATGAAACTGAAGCGAGTGCGCCATGATTGATCTTAAACTCCCCCTCACCGATATCCACCGCCACCTTGATGGCAATATTCGCGCACAAACCATTCTCGATTTAGGTCGCCAATATAATCTCGCGCTGCCCGCCGATTCGCTCGATGCATTGCGTCCGCATGTGCAGGTCACCGCCAACGAGCCGGATCTGGTGAGCTTCCTGCAGAAACTGGATTGGGGCGTGAAAGTGCTGGGCGATCTTGATGCCTGCCGTCGCATTGCGCTGGAAAACGTCGAGGATGCGGCGCGTGCCGGTATCCATTATGCGGAGTTGCGCTTCTCACCAGGTTATATGGCGATGACCCACAACCTGCCGATTGCTGGCGTGGTTGAAGCGGTGATTGACGGCGTGCGTGCCGGTATTGCGCAATACGGCGTCGATGTTCGCCTGACGGGCATCATGAGCCGTACTTTTGGCGAGGAAGCCTGCCTGCGTGAGCTGGAAGGCTTACTGGCGCATCGCGATGGCATCACTGCGGTCGATCTGGCCGGCGATGAGTTAGGCTTCCCGGGCAGCGAATTCCTGAGCCACTTTAATCGTGCACGCGATGCGGGCTTCCGCATTACCGTCCACGCCGGTGAAGCGGCGGGTCCGGAAAGTATCTGGCAAGCGATTCGTGAACTGGGCGCTGAGCGTATCGGTCACGGCGTCAAGGCGATTGAAGATCGCGCGCTCATGGATTTCCTCGCCGAGCAGCGTATAGGGATTGAATCTTGCCTGACCTCGAATATTCAGACCAGCACCGTGTCGTCGCTGAGCAATCATCCACTGAAAACCTTCCTGCAACACGGCATTCTGGCGACCATCAACACTGACGATCCGGCGGTTCAGGGCGTTGAACTGGCTCATGAATACGAAGTGGCGGCGCCACAGGCGGGATTGAGCGCTGAAGAGATGCGTCAGGCACAGGATAATGGCGTGACCATCGCGTTTCTGAATGATGCAGAGAAAGCAGCGCTGCGCGCACGCGTAGCGGGCTAAAACATTCCCTCTCCCGCATGCGGGAGAGGGAGTAAAGCGAGTATCAGCGCTCCCAACGGAAAGGTAGTAAGCGATTACCGCAACGACATCGTCTGGCGTTTTTCGGCGGACTGCAAGCCCAGCTCGATCAACTCCATCACCTGAATCGCCTCTTCCGCGTGTACCGGATTCGCACCCGTACCGGCAATGGCATCGCGAATGCCGGCATAGTACGCCGGATAATTACCCGGCAATGTCAGCAACTCTTTCTCCACCATCACATCGCCTTCCGCCAGCGTCAGCGTGCCGTTGCGCATGTCATAGCCCCAATCTTCCTGTGGTGGACGCTCACCCGCTTTCAGCCGATCTTCCTGCGGATCCAGACCGTATTTGACGTAGCTGCCGCGGGTGCCGTGCACCACAAAGCGTGCTGATTCCGCCGCCACCAGCATGCTGGCATGCAGCACCACGCGACGCGTTGGATAGGTCAGCACCGCATGGAAGTAATCGGTGGTTTGCGCGCCCGGACGCAGTTCGGCCATATCCACGTTGATGGCGACTGGCGTGCCAAACAGCTGCAGCGCCTGGTCCAGCACGTGCGGTCCAAGATCGAACCAGATACCGCTGCCCGCGCCTTTCATCTCACGCCAGCGCTGGCGCACTTCCGGACGGAAGCGATCAAAGTGCGATTCAAAGTAGCGTACTTCGCCCAGCGTTCCTTCGTTGAGCAGATTTTTCAGCGTCAGGAAATCACTGTCCCAGCGACGGTTATGGAACACCGACAGCAGCAAACCTTTGGCTTTTGCCAATGCATCCAGCTCACGCGCTTGTGACAACGTCACGGTAAACGGTTTATCAACCACCACGTGTTTACCGGCGTTCAGTGCCGCTTTGGCTAAGGGGAAATGGGTGTCATTCGGGGTCGGAATAACAATCAGTTGCAGTGTCGGGTCGTCCAGCAGCGCTTGTGGATCGGAAACCACCTGCACTGACGGCCAGTCAGCATGGACTTTGCTGGCATCGCTGCTTGAGATCGCCGCCAGCTCAACATCCGGCGTACCGGCGATCAAGGGTGCATGGAAGGTTTTGCTGGCAAAACCGTAGCCGATTAGGCCGACACGTAGTTTATCGCTCATTCTCATTCCTCTTGTTCGTTACCTGACTGATTTAAGACGAATCGGTCTGTAAGAACAAGGCGGAATCACCTGAAAACTCAGGAAATAGCACTCCGTGCGGATTGCCAGCTCTCATGCGCCACCAAGGCATCCTGCGCATCCTGGCTGCGGCGGCGGAAGTCGCTGGGGCTTACGCCCACCCGCTTGCGGAACACGCGCGAGAAATAGAGCTGGTCATCGTAACCCACTTCGCGGCCAACCGACGCGATCGGTTCCTGAGTGGTTTGCAGCAGCAGTTTGGCACGGATCACCCGCTGGTCTTCCCGCCAGCGCAGCAGATTTATGCCCATCTGCTCGCGGAACAGATGCGCCAGGCGAGACGGCGACAAACAAACATGGCGCGCCACCTCTTCAATCTTCACTTCACCCGCCAGATGATTGGTGACGTACTGGCAGGCTTCAATTACGCGCGGATCGCGAATCTGCTGATGGCTACGCGGATCTTCTTCCACTGCGCGCAACAGCAGACGTTCCAACAGGTTCATCGCCAGCTCTTCGGCGAAACGGCGTCCGGAATTATGCGTTTGCTCAATGCTGGCGAACAGGCGATCAAACTCGGCACGCTGCGCTTCGGTGAGGCGCAAACGGCCAACGCCCTGGCTTTCATCCTGCCACTGCAACCAGTCGGTCCAGTAGGCACGCGGACGGAAATAGACCCAGCGGTGGAACCAGCACGGGCTATCGGGCGCGCGGCCATAATAGTGCGGAGTTTTCGGTTGAAACAGCAGCAAATCGCCCGGCTCGCAGTCGAAGGCAGATTCGCCATCAAACACGCGCCCCTGACCTTTAATGGTCAAATTGAGGATGTAGCCTTTCATGCCGTGCGGGCGGTCAATAAAGAAATCCAGCGCGTCGTTGGCGTTAATCGGCGTCAACCCCGCCACCAGCCAGGCGTTAAAGGGATAACCCGGCAATAAGGGGTTCTGCTGCTCACTCGGGGGTTCACGGTGGTACATAGTGCCCTCACTTTTCGCGTGAAATGCGCTGAGCGCGCCCTTGATCAGGCGCGCTCAGCCGGGGTTATCAGGCGGCTTTATTTTTCTGTTTGTAGCGGTCAAAAATCACCGCCGCTAACAGTATCAAACCGCGCACCACATACTGTGAGAACGGCGAGATATTCAATAAATTCATCGCATTCTCAACCGTACCGAGAATCAACACCCCCGCCACCACGTAGGAGATTTTGCCGATGCCGCCTTTGAGTGAGACGCCACCCAGCACGCAAGCCGAAATCACAATCAGCTCGTAACCGAGTGAGGTCATCGGCTGGCCGCTGGTCATGCGCGAAGCCAGAATAATGCCTGCCGCCGCTGAGACTAAACCGGACAAGATAAAGATGATGATACGGGTGCGCACCACCGGCACGCCGGCGAGGCGCGCGGCTTCTTCATTGCCACCAATCGCCAGCGTGTTGCGGCCAAAGGTGGTTTTGTTCAGCAGGAAACCGAACAGCACCATGGTCGCAATGGTCAGCCAGATAGGCGCAGGCACGCCCAGCCAGTTGGCGTAACCGAGGGTAAAGAAGCGCTCGTCTTCAATGCCCACCGCTTTACCGTCGGAGAAGATGTAAGCCAGGCCGCGCACAATCTGCATGGTCGCCAGCGTGGTGATCAAGGCGTTGATTTTCAGTCGGGCGATAACAAAACCGTTTATAAAGCCGGTGGCCATGCCGAGCAGCAAACCTGCTGCCACGCCAATCCACAGGCTTTCGGTCATGTTGATCACCACCGCGGTCACGACGCCGGCGCAGGCAATCACCGAGGCTACCGAGAGGTCAAAATCACCGGAAGCCAGGCAGAACAGCATGCCGCACGCCACCATGCCGGACATCGACATCGCCAGGCCGAGACCTTTCATGTTGATGATCGAACCAAAGTTCGGCACGAAAATGGCACAGACGATAAACAGCAGCGCGAACACCACCAGCATGCCGAAGTTGTCCCAAATCCGCCCCAGCTGCAGCCCATTGCGCTGCGCCGGTGGCGTGTTGGAAGTGGTAGATGAAGCCATTATGGATCTCCTTTACATCAGGCCACGGCGGCCGCTTGAGTGGTTTTTGGCATCGCCAGGCTGAGCGTCAGCTGCTCTGTGGCCGTATCGTGGGGCAGTTCACCGGCGATCTCACCTTCGCGCATCACCAGAATGCGGTCGGCTAAACCCATCACTTCCGGTAGATCGCTGGAGGCAAACAGCACCGCAATTCCCTTCTTCGCCAGCTGGTAAATCAGGTTGTAGATTTCATGTTTGGCGCCGACGTCAATGCCACGCGTTGGCTCATCCAGCAGAATCACGTTCATCTCTTCCGACAGCCAGCGACCGAGAATCGCTTTCTGCTGGTTGCCACCCGACAGGTTCATGATCAGCTGCTGCGGACCGGGCGTTTTGATGTTGAGCGAACGAATATGGATATCCGCGTTTTTCGCCTCCCAGCTCGGTTTAATCAGGCAACCCGCGGTGAGATTGTGACGGCGCGCGCTGATGTTGATGTTATCGCGCACCGAATGCACCGGAATGATGCCCTCGGATTTACGATCTTCCGGACACAGCATGATGCCAGCGCGAATCGCATCAATCGGCTGGCGAATGTTGAGCTTTTTGCCATCCAGCGTCACGGTGCCGCCACGCAGTTTGGTGGCACCGAACAGCCCTTTCATCAGTTCGCTGCGCCCCGCGCCGACCAGCCCAAACAGGCCGACGATCTCACCGGCACGCACCGTCAGTGAAATCGGCATTCGCACGCCTTTCGCTTCCACCGCGTCCAGCTGCAGACGCACCGGGCCCAATTCACGTGGCGCGTAACCGTAAATATCCCCCAGATTGCGCCCCACCATCGCCTGCACTAAATCGTCATGATGGGTGTTTTTCATGTCGGTGAAGGTGCGCACATAGCGGCCATCTTTGAACACGGTAATGGCATCACTGAGCGCAAAAATTTCCTCCATGCGATGCGACACGTACAGCACGGTGCGGCCCTGCTCGCGCAGCTGGCGAATAACGCGGAACAGATGGTCGATCTCGCGCGCCGAGAGCGAACTGGTGGGTTCATCAAAGGCGATAATGCGCGCATTACGCGCCAGCGCTTTGGCGATCTCCACCATCTGCCACTGGCCCAGCGACAGATATTTCAGCGGCATATCCGGATCGATATTCATCCCCAGATTTTGCAGCTGTAAACCTGCCTCGTAGCGCAGCAGTTTGCGATTCACCAGCCCACGCTTGTGCGGCAGCTGGCCGAGATAGATGTTCTCAGCCACGCTCATTTCCGGCACCAGATGCAGCTCCTGATAAATGATGGCCACGCCGGCATCCAGCGCGTCCACCGTATTGTTGAAGCTCTTCGGCTGGCCTTTGATGCGAATCTCACCGCCGCTCGGCTGATAGCTGCCGCTGAGGATCTTCAACAGTGTCGATTTACCGGCACCGTTTTCCCCCATCAGCGCATGAACTTCACCGGCACGGCAGCTGAATGAGATGTCCTGCAGCGCTTTCACGCCAGGGAAGGTCTTGCTAATGCCATGAAACGACAGAAAGGCTTGATCAGTGTTCATGGTAACTCCTCTAAGCCTTCATACTTCGCGCCGCAGCAGCGTTGGCTGCGCCCACTCACCCCAGTCACTTACCTCGGTAAGCTCCTGGGGCTGAGCGCGCTTGCCGCCTTGCTGCAACGCGAATTATTTTGGCTACCTGTTAGTCTTGTTTTGGGAGAGATGGGATTACTTCAGCCCTTTCTTATCCAGTTCGGCTTTGAAGTTATCGCGGGTGATTAGCACCACATCGGTGACTTCGGTGAACTTCGGCGGTTCCTGATCTTTAGTGACCCAGTTGTAGAGCATCTCGCTGCTCTTATAACCGTGCACATCCGGACTTGGCAGCAGCGAGCCGTAGAAACCGGTAGCGGAACCTTTCGACAGCTCACTCACCGCATCCACGCCGTTGATGCCGATACCGATGACGTCCGGTGCTTTAAAGCCCTGGCCTTCGGTGGCGCGCACGCCGCCCAGCACGGTGTTATCGTTCATGCCAAGAATCAGCCAGTGTTTCACTTCCGGATGCTGCACCAGCAGCGAGTTACCGGCGTCAAATGCGCCAGGGATATCGTTGGATTTGGTCGGCACCTGGTAGATCTGTTTCTCCGGGAATCCGGCCGCTTTCAGGGCGTCCATTGAACCGCTGGTACGACGACGTGCGGTGTCGAGCTCGTTAGCCGTGATCGCCATTACGCCGGTCTCTTTCGCATCCCAGCCGCGTTTCTGCATCTCTTTATAGAGCTCTTGTCCCTGACGCTCACCAATTTTGGTCGCCGCCATCATCACCAGGGGCACGGTATCCATCGGCTTGCCTTTGGCAGTAACGAATTGGTCATCTACCGCGATTACTTTCAGACCGTAGCCGCGCGCTTTGGCGACAATCGCCGAACCGAGCTTGGGATCCGGTGTACAGATGACGAAACCTTTGGCGCCGCTGGCGGCCAGGCTATCGATGGCATTAAGGGTTTTCTCGCCGTCAGGTACCGCAATTTTGATCACTTCAAAACCGAGATCCTTGCCCGCTTTATCCGCGAATTTCCATTCTGTCTGGAACCAGGGCTCCTCCGGTTGTTTAACGAGGAAACCGAGTTTCATGGTCTCGGCGATAGCGGATTGTGACATAACCGCGGCGAGACTAACCGCCGCCAGCGCTTTAGTGAATTTATGCATGATGCTCTCCGGCACAATGATGTTTTTGGCTGTTATTAACCAATCGGTGTAAACGCTACCAATCAAATTTATTCATAGGGTAAGGCTGAAAATCAGTGCGTTAGCGCAGCGGTTGTGCAAAGGCTGTGCAAACGCTGGGCTAGTTGTAGCGGGAATGACGGGGAAAAATGTAGAGCGGTATCACATCCTAAAACGATGACAAATTTCTCCATATATACAGCGAATTTAACCGGCCATTAACTTTTGCTATGGATCACACAACGTCGCCGATGGCAGAAAAGTGCATATTCTCAGCCGCTGATGACTAACCGCTTATGCGCCACCCTTCCAGGATAGAGCCAGATAACTCACACAGGAGAATCCCAATGGGTGCTGGCACCATAACAATTGGGCTGGATTTTGGCAGTGACTCGGTGCGCGCGCTGGCCGTGGACTGCCACAGTGGTAAAGAGCTGGAAAAAGCGGTGGTGAACTACGCGCGCTGGGCCAATGGGGAATTCTGCGATCCCCATAGCAACCGCTTTCGCCATCATCCGCAGGACTACATTGATGCGCTGGAACAGGCGATTGTGGCGGTGGTGAATGCGTTAACACCGGAGCAGCGCGCTGCCGTTGTCGGCATCGGCGTCGATTCCACCGGATCCACACCGGCGCCTATCGATCGCGATGGCAACGTGCTGGCGCTACGTCCTGAGTTCGCCAGCAATCCGAATGCGATGTTTGTGCTGTGGAAAGATCACACCGCGATTGAGGAAGCCGAAGAGATCAATCAGCTGTGTCGTAGCGGTCGTTTCAACGATTACACCCGCTATATTGGCGGCGTGTATTCGTCGGAGTGGTTCTGGGCCAAGATACTGCACGTGTCACGCGCAGATGCTGCGGTACGTGACGCGGCAGTGTCTTGGGTGGAACTGTGCGATTGGGTGCCGGCGTTACTCAGCGGCACCACCGCCCCCGCGCAACTGCGCCGTGGGCGCTGCGCTGCCGGACATAAATCATTGTGGCATCCGGAATGGCAAGGCCTGCCGCCGGCTGACTTCTTCAACGCGCTCGATCCGATCCTGAGCGAAAAGCTCGACTCCCCACTCTTTACTGAAACCTGGACCGCCGATATCCCGGTCGGCACGCTGAGCAGCGAGTGGGCGCAGCGCCTCGGCTTATCCGAACAGGTGGTCTTGTCGGGCGGCGCCTTTGACTGCCATATGGGTGCCGTTGGTGCTGGCGCACAGCCTTATACGCTGGTGAAGGTGATTGGTACCTCAACCTGCGACATCTTGATTGCCGACAGCGACACCGTCGGCGACCGCGCCATTAAAGGCATTTGCGGCCAGGTTGATGGCAGCGTGGTGCCGGGCGCGATCGGCTGTGAAGCTGGACAATCGGCGTTTGGTGATATTTATGCCTGGTTCAGCCGCCTGCTGGGCTGGCCGTTGCAACAGGCCGCGCAGCAGCATCCTGAACTCAAGCCGCAGCTGGCCGCGCTGCAAAAAGATCTGATCCGCAATCTCACTGAAGCCTGGGCCGCCAATCCACAGCTTGATCATCTACCGGTGGTGCTGGACTGGTTCAACGGCCGCCGCACGCCGGATGCTAATCAGCGCTTAAAAGGGGTGATTACCGACCTCAATCTCGGTACCGATGCGCCTGCGCTGTTTGGTGGCCTCATCGCCGCCACCGCCTTTGGCGCGCGCGCCATTATGGAGTGTTTCGAGCAGCAGCAGATTCCGGTGCAGAGCATCCTGACGCTCGGCGGCATTGCACGCAAATCCCCCGCCATCATGCAAGCTTGCTGCGATGTAATGAACCGTCCGCTGGATATCGTCGCCTCTGACGAATGTTGCGCGCTGGGTGCCGCCATTTTTGCCGCCGTAGCGGCGGGCGTGTATGCCGACGTGCCTGACGCTCAGCAGGTGATGGCAAGTCCGATTGATGTGACGCTGCAACCCAACGCCGAGCGCGTTGTGGTTTATCAGCAGCTTTATCAACGTTATCAACACTGGTGCCAGGCCGCTGAACCGCAGTATGCCGCACGCACCGCATCCGCTCAGTAAAGGAGAGATTTTATGGGACAGCACAACGCACAACAGGTGTGGTTTGTTATTGGCACGCAGCACCTTTACGGCGCGGAAACCTTGCGTCAGGTGGAGCAGCACGCTCGCCAGGTGATGGACGGATTGAACCAGGCCGGGACCTTGCCGACGCAACTGGTGCTAAAACCGCTCGTTAAGTCACCGGACGAAGCGCTGGCCTTGTGCCGTGACGCCAACCACGACAATCAGTGCGTCGGCATCATTACCTGGCTACACACCTTTTCTCCGGCCAAGATGTGGATCGGCGGGTTGAGCATCCTGAATAAACCGCTGCTGCAATTCCATACCCAGTTCAACGCGGAGATTCCGTGGGACAGTATGGATATGGACTTTATGAACCTTAACCAAACCGCGCACGGCGGCCGCGAATTCGGCTTTATTGGCGCGCGCATGGGACTGCAACACAGTGTGGTGACCGGCCACTGGCAGGATAAAACCAGCCAGCAGCGCATTGGTCGCTGGATCAATGCGGCATTGGCCAAACAGGCTAGCCAGCAGCTGAAAGTGGCCCGCTTCGGCGACAATATGCGTGAAGTGGCGGTGACCGAAGGCGATAAAGTGGCGGCGCAGATTCAGTTCGGCTATTCGGTGAACGGCTGGGGCGTCGGTGATTTGGTCGAGGTGGTTAATAGCGTCAGCGACGGCGACGTCAACGCGCTAATCGACGAATATGAGAGCCAATATCGCTTTACCGATGCTGCCGCGGTAAACGGTGACAAGCGGCAAAACGTGCTGGATGCGGCGCGTATCGAACTGGGGCTGAAGCGCTTCCTTGAAGCCGAAGGATGCAAAGCTTTCACGACCAACTTCCAGACCTTACACGGCATGACGCAGCTGCCTGGTTTGGCGGTGCAGCGCTTGATGGGCCAGGGTTACGGCTTCGCCGGTGAAGGTGACTGGAAAACTGCCGCGCTGCTGCACATCCTCAAGGTACAAGCGGGCGCACGGGCGGGCGGGACCTCATTTATGGAGGATTACACCTATCACTTCTCACCCGGCAACGATTTGGTGTTGGGCTCGCACATGCTGGAAGTGTGCCCGTCCATCGCCAAAGAGGAGAAGCCGCTGATTGATGTGCAGTTCCTCGGCATTGGTGATAAAGCCGATCCGGCGCGCATGATCTTCTCCACGCCTGCTGGACGCGCGGTGAATGCCAGCGTGATTGACCTTGGCGATCGTTTCCGTCTGCTGGTGAATGTGGTGGATGCCATCGAGCAGCCAAAACCGTTGCCAAAACTGCCGGTGGCGCGTGCGCTGTGGCGTGCGCAGCCGTCGCTGGCCACCGCCTCTGAAGCCTGGATTCTGGCCGGCGGTGCGCACCATACGGTGTTCAGCCAGGCGCTGGATTTAGATGATATGTATCTTTACGGCGAGCTAAATGGCATTGAAGTGCTGGTGATTGATGAGGAGACGCGCTTACCGGCATTTAAAGATGCGCTGCGCTGGAATGAAGCCTATTACCGCTTAGCGCGTTGAAGTTGCAGGGGTTAACCAAGGCCGCGATGATTCGCGGCCTTTTTGTTGGCTGAAGGAATTAGTGCTGATCAGTCGGAAAAGGTGGGAGTTGCGTAAAGACGGCGTAAATACATCCCTGTAGCCTCGGCCGCCGCATCCTTGCGGCGGACGCTTTACTCCACTCCCACCATTTCCTCCTTAATGGAAGTAGGTAGCCGCTTTATTAAGCAGCGATGAAATTATCCACGAGGTCAGGAAAGGCCAGCCCGAAGAGCAAAGCGTCCGAGCCAGGAGGGCGAGGCCGATCTGCATGGATGCAGGGTTTCTTTGCGATCGGGCTGGCCTTTCCTGGCCGGAGCACCCAATCCCGCAGCCACAAGGCAAACCAGGTGGCCATAAATGGCCACCCGATGCACTTTCAATCTCAGGGAGAAGAAATTACGAGGTTAAACGCTTAACCGGCGCGTTCTGCTGGCGATCCCACATCACGGTCAGCAGGCGTTGCAGCGCGATAAAGGCAAACAGCAGAATCCCGATGGCGATCTTGGTCCACCACGAACTCAGGGTGCCGTCGAAATTAATCCAGGTTTGAATCAATCCCTGAATTAACACACCGAACAGCGTGCCCAGGACCGTGCCCACGCCGCCAGACAGCAAGGTGCCGCCGATCACCACTGAGGCAATGGCATCCAGCTCTACGCCCAATCCCGCTAACGCATAGCCCGCCGAGGTGTAAATCGAAAACACAATGCCTGCCAGCGTCGCCAGCGTGGTCGATAACATATAAATCTTGATGGTGGTCGCGCGGGTTGAAATGCCCATCAGCTGCGCCGAGGCCAGGCTGCCGCCAATTGCGTACACCTGATTACCAAAGCGCGTGCGATGCGCCAGAATAATGCCGCCGATCACCACCACCAGCATAATAACCGCCAGTAAACTGAGGCGACCACCGCCCGGTATCTTCCACGCCAGGCTCGACAGCGTGCTATAGAGCGGATGGTCGATGGGAATCGAATTCTCTGACACCAGATAGCTACAGCCGCGCAGGAAAAACATCCCCGCCAGCGTAATGATAAAGGCTGGGATTTTCAGCGCATCGATCAGCCAGCCCATCATCGCGCCAAACAGCGCGCCCATCGCTAATACCAGTGCAAATGCCAGCAGCGGATCGAGGTGATAATCACCAATCACCCGCGCCAGGAACACCCCGCTAAAGGCAATCACCGCACCCACCGACAGATCAATGCCGCCGGACAAAATCACGAAGGTCATCCCCACGGCGATAATCCCAAGGAAGGCATTATCGGTCAGAATATTGCAGATCACGCGCGTTGAAGCGAAGCCGGGAAACTGACTCAGGCAAAATAGATAACCCGCCACAAACACCAGCAGCGTAATCATCAAGGGCAGATGACGTTTAATCATTTCGGGCGTCTCCGTTTCAACATGGCAATAAAGCGAGGCGACTGCAGCAGCAGTACGCACATCACCACCACCGCTTTCACCACCTGATTGAGTTCAGGCTGGAAGCCGGACAGCAAAATACCGGTATTCATCGACTGAATAATCAGCGCGCCAATCAGTGACAGCACCAGATTGAAACGTCCGCCCATCAGCGAGGCGCCGCCAATCACCACAGCCAGAATCGCATCCAGCTCTAACCACAAACCGGCGTTATTGGCATCGGCACCGCGAATGTCCGCCGCGACGATCATGCCCGCCACCGCCGCACACATGCCGCTGATCACATAGGTCGACATCACCACCAGCCAACCGTTAACGCCGGCATTACGCGCCGCGCGCAGATTAATGCCCACCGCTTCGATAAACAGCCCGAGGGCGGTTTTGCGCGTCAATAGCCACACCACTAACGCCACCAGCAGCGTAATCCACACCGGCACCGGCAGCAGCCACAGTGAACCACTGCCAAACCACGCCAGGCTGTCGCTATTGAAGGTG
Organism: Pantoea sp. USHLN256; assembly: GCF_037149875.1. Classification (NCBI taxonomy): domain Bacteria; kingdom Pseudomonadati; phylum Pseudomonadota; class Gammaproteobacteria; order Enterobacterales; family Erwiniaceae; genus Pantoea; species Pantoea sp. USHLN256. Next base: position 118,949 of record NZ_JBBCQO010000001.1, read on the forward strand.
ACGATCTGTCCCTGGGTAATGAGCTGCGCCACACCGCGCCCGGCGACCATCAGGATTAAGGTGGCGACAAATGGCTGAATTTTTAACAGCGCCACCAGCACGCCATTCCACAAACCGCAGGCCAGGCCGGTGCCGAGCGTCACCAGAATAATGAACGGCAAGCTATGTCCGGCTACGGTTAAGGTGGCGGCCGTGGCGCCGGCAATCGCCATTACCGCGCCCACTGACAGGTCGATGCCGCCGGTGGCAATCACCAGCGTCATGCCGATGGCCAGGAGAGCGACCGGCGCAGCACGATTTAGGATATCAATCGGGCTGCCGAACAGGCGCCCATCCTGAATGTGAATGGCGAAAAAGTTATTCGCCACCAGGCTATCTACCAGCAGCACCAGAATCAGCGCCACAATTTGCGGCATACCGGGCGGCAGCTTCGGCTTACGCCGTTCGGGTTTATCATGTGTCATAGGCGATTCAAGCATGTTGTGCTCCTCCATCGGCGATGGCGTTGACGATTGAAGCCACCGACAGCTGCTCCAGCGGGATTTCCGCCACCTGCTTCAAATCGCGCATGATCAATACGCGATCGGCGTAGCCCACCAGCTCTTCGAGTTCAGAGGAGATAACCAGCAGCGCCAGTCCGTCGGCGCATAAGGTCTCAATTAAGCGAATGATCTCAGCGTGCGCGCCCACATCAATGCCGCGCGTCGGCTCGTCGAGGATCAGGAATTGGGGTTTGGTCACCAGCCAGCGCGATAGCAGCACCTTCTGCTGATTACCGCCGGACAACAGCTCGACCGGTTGATCGGCATGCGGCGTGCGAATACCGAGACTTTTGATAAAGCGTTCAGCAATCTCCTGCTGCTCACGGCGCTTAATCGGTCGCAGCCAGCCGCGCTGCGCCTGCAACGCCAGAATGATGTTTTCGCGTACCGAAGCAGCGCCGATAATGCCGTCAGTTTTACGATCTTCCGGACAGAAGCCCATGCCGAGGCGCGATGCTTTCGCCGGTGTGCGAATGTTTTGCACCTTGCCTTTAATGGTCGCGGTGCCGCGATCGGCGCGGCGAATGCCAAACAGCACTTCAGCGGTTTCCGTCCGGCCAGATCCCAGCAAGCCCGCCAGACCCACCACTTCGCCCGGTCGCACCTGTAGGTTGAACGGCTCAATGGTGCCCTTTTTACCGTAATCCTCAAACGACACCACCGGCTGATTGCTGCGTAGCGTGCTGCCCTGCCGCTGTAAGGCGGTTTCCAGCAGCTCACGCCCCAGCATCAGTTTGATCAATTCAATCTGCGGCAGCGTGGCGGTATCGCGCGTGGCAATAAATTGGCCGTTGCGCAGCACGGTTATACGATCGGTAATGCGATAAACCTGGTCGAGAAAATGGGTGACAAAAATCAGGCTCATCCCTTTGGCTTTTAACTGCGCCATCAGGGTAAACAGCATCTCGACTTCGTTGGCATCGAGGCTGGCAGTCGGTTCATCCAGAATCAGCACCTGCGCCGAGAGATCCACCGCGCGGCAAATCGCAATAATCTGCTGCATGGCCACCGAGAAGTGACCAAGCGGGCGCGTCACATCCAGCACAAAGCCGTAATTACGCATCAAGAGGTCGGCATCGCGCACCATGCGTTTACGATCAATCATGCCGAAGCGCCGCGGTTCGCGGCCAATGTACAAATTATCCGCCACCGACATGTTCGGCAGCAGATTCACTTCCTGATAAACCGTGCCAATGCCCATCTCCTGCGCATCAGCGGTATTGTGTGGCGTAATCGCCTTGCCATTCAGCGTAACTGTGCCGGCATCCCGGGTGTAAACGCCGGTCAGCACTTTGATCAGCGTGGATTTACCCGCGCCGTTTTCGCCCAGCAGCGCCATAATCTCGCCCTTGCGGATGCTGAACGAGACATTATCCAGCGCCTTTACGCCAGGAAAACCTTTGCTGACGCCGCTAATAGTCAGCAGTGCGGCTTCATCGGAGGTGCTCATCAGGTTCTACCTCGCCTTACGTCATCAAAAACCGCCCCGAAGGGCGGTCGCGGGGATCAGTAACCCATGCCTTTTTTGGTATCGAGCTGCGCCTGCGCGGAATCTGGCAGATACAGTTTCGATTCTGTTTTGATGATTTTTGGCGGCAGCGTGCCGTCTTTTTTGAATTTCTCCAACGCGTCGAAGGCTGGACCGGCCATGTTTGGCGTTAGCTCCACGTTGGCATTGGCTTCACCGGCCAGCATCGCTTTGTAGATATCCGGTACACCGTCAATCGAACCGGTGAGGATATCTTTGCCTGGCTTGAGGCCAGCTTCCTTAATCGCCTGGATGGCACCGATCGCCATATCATCGTTGTGCGCGTAAACCATGCAGATGTTCTTGCCATTGTTTTCCGCCTTGATAAAGCTCTCCATCACCTCTTTACCTTTACTGCGGGTAAAGTCACCGGACTGCGAGCGAATCACTTTGATGTTGTCGTGGCCGGCGATGGCCTCGGCGAAGCCTTTCTTACGATCAATCGCCACGCTGGCGCCAACCGTGCCTTGCAGCTCTACCACGTTACATTTTTTGTCCGCGACGGTTTTCACCAGCCAGTCACCAATCAACTTGCCTTCCAGCACGTTGTCCGCGGTGACCACCGCCATGTACAGGGATTTATCTTTTACCACGATGGCACGGTCTAACAGGAACACCGGGATTTTGGCGTCTTTGGCTTCTTCCAGCACCGGTTCCCAACCCGTTTGCACCACTGGCGCAATGAAGATTGCGTCAACGCCCTGCGCAATGAAGGAGCGTACCGCTTTGATTTGGTTCTCCTGTTTCTGCTGACCATCGGCGATTTTCAGGGTAATACCGCGCTTCTGCGCTTCACTTTTCGCCACGTTGGTTTCCGCTGAACGCCAGCCAGATTCCGAGCCAACCTGTGAGAAGCCCACGGTCATATCCGCAGCCAGCACCGATGTACTGAGTGCCGAGCTCACCATGGCAGTCAAGAGTAAACGTTTCCACATGATTTCATTCCTCTGAAGGGAGTGTGTTGTAGGGGTACAAAACGCGAATTAAGCCTGGCTGAAAAGCGCGTAAACAAGCGCGACATACTTCACAAATCAGAGTGAATTAAAGGAGTTACGGCAACGAGCAATGCATAGGTGGCAGCAGGCTTATGGACAAAATGCCTGCAGATCAAAGCGGAGGTGGTTAAATAAATGTAATAAACAGAATCGCTTATGCATCACACCATTGGAAACGATTACAGCAGATGCGTAAAGAATGGTTACTGCCTGAGCACAACAACAATTATTAGTTTTGTGATTATTCGCACACATTGTGATTTGGTGTTTCATGGCGTGTACATAAATTTGCTGACCAGTCAGGAATAAATAATGGATTCAGCCGCATTACGGTCGTGAAATACTATTATAGAGACGGATAAACAGCGGCCATATTAATAACGCATAAACGCTGTGAGATTTTCTAACAACCCCACCGCTGACGGGCCTAAAAGTGGCTTAAATTGCCCTTTAAATGCGCGTTTAAATGACTAAAAAGCCAAAAAAGTGTCGTTTCATGAGCGAATTAGCGCATGTTGTCTGAATTTTGTATTTTTTTAAGTCCAGCGTATGGACTCTGGCTGCGTGCTCCCTATACTTGGGCACTTCCGAGTACTTTATTTTTAAATGGCAATCATGACTGCGTTAGATTACCTGATGAAATTTCGTAAAGTGAATAATCTCGATAGTCTGGAAAAACTCTACGACCATCTTAATTATTCCCTGACTGATGATAACGAGATCATCAATATGTATCGCGCTGCCGACCATCGACGTGCTGAATTGGTCTCCGGCGGACGTCTGTACGATCTTGGCCGGGTGCCAAAAACTGTCTGGCGTTACGTGATCTAATTGATTTATCCCCGCTTTATCTGCGCTTTTGCGTTGTCCAGGTCGGGCGTGCCCCGTTTGGACATGATACGCTCTGCATCGCCCTCTTTTCTGTAAACAGGATCTTCTCGATGACCGAACAGGTTTTCCCGCCACGTATCGCTGGCTGGCTGTTGCTGCCGCTGGCGTGGCTGATTATGACGATGTTAACCAGTGCCCTTGTGGTAGCAATGTATCTGAGCCCGTTGTTCAACCCCGAATTGCGCCCCACGCTGTTTTCACACGGCACGCTGCTGACGCAATGGTCAGTGTCGCTGCTCACCGCCGCCGTCGTTTGGGCCTACAGTATTTGGGTTTGCTGGATTTTCTGTAAACGCTCACGCCGTTTACCGCGCCACTACATCCTGTGGCTGTTGATGACGGTTTTGCTGGCGCTAAAAACCTTCGCTTTCACCCCGGTTGCGGATGGTAAAGCGATTCAGACGTTACTGCTGTCACTGCTGGCCGCTGCGGTGTTTGTCCCCTATTTCAAACGCTCACAGCGGGTTAAACAGACGTTTATCCAGTCGTAATGGCGGGAGTTTCGTCAGCAATTTAATTCTGAGTGCTCTCAACCCCCACACAAACCGCGTGAAGGTTGAGATGCAGCTCTCAATTCCGGATAATAGACGCCTTTCGGCTTCCCAGGTTAAAAAATGACCGATTACTTACTTCTCTTTATTGGCACCGTGCTGGTGAACAACTTCGTGTTGGTCAAATTCCTCGGCCTCTGCCCCTTTATGGGCGTGTCAAAAAAATTGGAAACGGCCATTGGCATGGGACTTGCCACCACTTTCGTGATTACGCTGGCGGCGATCTGCGCCTGGCTGGTCAATCACCTGATTCTGGTGCCGCTCGATCTGGTTTATCTGCGCACCATGGCCTACATCCTGGTGATCGCAGTCGTGGTTCAGTTCACCGAAATGGTGGTGCGCAAAACCAGTCCGTCACTGTATCGCCTGCTCGGCATCTTCCTGCCGCTGATCACCACCAACTGTGCGGTGCTGGGCGTGCCGTTGCTGAGCGTCAACCTGAATCACACGTTCCTGCAAGCTGCGCTGTATGGCTTCAGTGCTTCACTCGGCTTCTCGCTGGTGATGGTGCTGTTCGCCGGCATGCGCGAACGTCTGGTGCTGGCTAATGTGCCCGCGCCCTTTAAAGGCAACTCGATCGCACTGATTACCGCAGGTCTGATGGCGCTGGCATTCATGGGCTTCACCGGGCTGGTGAAATTCTAATGACTGCGATTTGGATTGCTATTGCGGTACTCGCTGCGCTGAGCCTGGTGTTTGGCGCCCTGCTCGGTTACGCCTCGCGTCGCTTCGAGGTGGAAGAAGACCCGATTGTTGAGCAAATCGATGCCATTTTACCGCAGAGCCAATGTGGACAATGCGGCTATCCCGGCTGCCGTCCTTACGCGGATGCGGTGGGTAACAACGGTGAAGCGATCAATAAATGCGCGCCGGGCGGCGAGCAAACCATGCTCAAGCTGGCATCGCTGCTCAACGTTGAACCGCAACCGCTGGACGGCGGCGCAGACGTATTGGAACCGATTCGTACTGTTGCCTGGATCGATGAAGCCAACTGCATCGGCTGCACCAAATGTATTCAGGCCTGTCCGGTTGATGCGATTGTGGGTGCCACGCGCGCCATGCATACCGTGCTGAGCGACGTTTGCACCGGCTGCGATCTCTGTGTTGCGCCTTGCCCAACCGACTGTATTGAGATGCGCCCAGTGGCCACCACTACGGCGAACTGGAAGTGGAATCTCGACACCATTCCTGTACGGGTGATCCCGGTAGAAACCCATGCTTAATTTGTTAAACCTGTTCCGCAAAGAGAAGCTGTGGGATTTTCAGGGCGGCATTCATCCGCCGGAAATGAAAACCCAGTCAAACGGTACGCCGCTCAGTCAGCTACCGCTGCCCGATCGCTTCATCATTCCGTTAAAACAGCACATCGGTCATGAAGGCGAGATTTGTGTTGCACCCGGTGACAAGGTGCTGCGCGGTCAGCCGCTGACGTTTGGCGGCGGACGCATGCTGCCGGTGCACGCGCCCACCTCCGGTACCATTGAAGAGATTGCGCCGCACATGACGGCGCACCCTTCTGGTTTATCTGAGCTGTGCATTTTTCTGCGTGCCGACGGTGAAGATCGCTGGACCACGCTTGATCCACAGCCCGATTACCGCGCGCTCTCCCGTGAAGATGCCGTTAAACGCATCCACAATGCCGGCATCGCCGGTTTAGGCGGCGCAGGATTTCCGACCGCCACCAAATTGCGCGGCGGCCTGCGCGGCGTTAAAACGCTGATCATTAATGCTGCCGAGTGCGAGCCTTATATCACCGCCGATGACCGCTTAATGCAGGATTGCGCCGCCGAAGTGCTGGAAGGCTGCCGCATTCTGGCGTGGGTGCTACAGGCCGAACGCGTGTTGATTGGCATTGAAGATAACAAGCCTGAAGCGATTGCCGCACTTAAGCAGGCGCTGGGCGGCGATCGTGAGTTGCAGATTCGCGTTATCCCTACCAAGTATCCTTCTGGCGGGGCCAAACAGCTCACTCAGATTCTCACCGGCCTTGAAGTGCCACACGGTGGACGATCCACCGATATTGGCGTGCTGATGCAAAACGTCGGCACCGCGTGGGCGGTGAAACGCGCCATCGTTGACGGTGAACCGATTACCGAACGCGTAGTGACGCTGACCGGTGAAGCGCTGGCCCGCCCGCGCAACGTCTGGGGACGTCTCGGCACGCCGGTGAGCCATCTGCTACAACATGCCGGTTTCACTCCGGGTTCACGCCAAATGGTGATCATGGGCGGTCCGCTGATGGGCTTTACCCTGCCATCGCTGAATGTTCCGCTGGTGAAAATATCCAACTGCATTCTGGCGCCTTCCGCCAGCGAGATGGGCAACGATCAGGAAGAACAATCCTGCATTCGCTGCAGCGCCTGTGCGGATGCCTGCCCGGCGAAGCTGCTGCCGCAGCAGCTGTTCTGGTACAGCCAGGGCGGCGATCACGACAAAGCACGCGCGCATAATATCGATGACTGTATTGAGTGCGGCGCCTGCGCCTATGTCTGCCCCAGCAATATTCCGCTGGTGCAATATTATCGCCAGGAGAAGGCCGAACTGCGCGCCATCGACCTTGAAGCGCAACGTACCGCCGAAGCTAAAGCCCGCTTTGAAGCCCGTCTGGCACGTTTAGAGCGTGAAAAACAGGCGCGTGAAGCGCGTCATGAACAGGCCAAGCAGCGCGTGGCGCGTAGCGATCAGGGTGAACGTGATGCCGCCGTGGCGCGTGTGAAAGCGCGTCAGGAAAAAACACCCGAGCAAGCAACGGCAGAGCGCGCAGCGCGTCACGCACAAGCTCTGGCGCAGCAGGCCGAGAAACAAGCTGAAACCCAGGCGCTGAGCCGCCAGTCAGGCGATCCGCGTAAAGCGGCGGTGGAAGCGGCGATTGCTCGCGCTAAGGCGAAGAAAGCTGCCGCACCCGCGGCTGAAACCACGCCGGCTGCACCGGAAAGCGCTGCGCCTGCCGCTGAGGTCGATCCGCGCAAAGCCGCCGTTGAAGCAGCAATTGCACGTGCGAAAGCCAAAAAAGCCGCCGCTGCCGCGCCTGCTGCTGACACTGCGCCGGCTGAGCCCGAAGCCGCTGTGCCTGCCGCTGAGGTCGATCCGCGTAAAGCCGCCGTGGAAGCAGCAATTGCGCGTGCAAAAGCCAAAAAAGCCGCCGCTGCCGCGCCAGCTGCTGACACTGCGCCTGCTGAGCCAGAAGCCGCTGCGCCTGCCGCTGAGGTTGATCCGCGTAAAGCCGCCGTTGAAGCAGCGATTGCGCGTGCAAAAGCGAAAAAAGCCGCCGCTGCCGCCGCGCAGCAGACTGAAACATCTTCTCCTGAAGTGGAGGCTGCTGCCTCTCCTGACTCCGCCGACCCACGCAAAGCGGCAATTGCCGCTGCGGTCGCCCGTGCCAAAGCGCGTAAAGCGCAGCAGCAGCCTTCGACGACTGAGGAATAAATGGCTTTTCGTATTGCAAGTTCTCCCTATACCCACAACCGCCGCAGTACCGGCAATATCATGCTGTTGGTGGTGCTGGCGGCGTTGCCGGGCATGGCCGCACAGTGGTATTTCTTTGGCGTCGGCTTTCTGATTCAGGTGTTGCTGGCAACGGCGACCGCATGGGCAACCGAAGGCGCCATACTGCGCCTGCGCAAAACGCCGGTGGTGCCAACGCTGTCTGATAATTCCGCCCTGCTCACCGCGCTGCTGCTCGGCATTAGTCTGCCGCCGCTCGCGCCCTGGTGGTTGGTGGTGTTGGGGACGATTTTCGCCATCGTGATTGCCAAGCAGCTGTACGGCGGTTTGGGGCAAAACCCGTTTAACCCGGCGATGGTGGGTTACGTGGTACTGCTGATCTCCTTCCCGGTGCAGATGACCAGCTGGCTGCCGCCTGATAGCTTGCAGGCGATTAAACCCGGCCTGATGGATTCGCTCAGCATGATCTTTACCCACCACACCCTGGCGGGGGAAACCATGCAGCAGCTGCAGCTTGGCGTGGATGGCGTCAGCCAGGCGACGCCGCTGGATACCTTTAAAACCGGTCTGCGCGCCGGACACAGCGCAGATCAGTTGCTGGCTGAGCCGATTTACAGCGGCGTGTTAGCCGGGTTGGGTTGGCAATGGGTTAACCTCGGTTATCTGCTGGGCGGCGTAGTGCTGCTGGCGAAAAATGCCATTCGCTGGCACATTCCGGTCAGTTTCCTCGTCTCGCTGGCATTCTGCGCCACGCTAGGCTGGCTGTTCTCGCCGGAGTCGCTGAATTCACCACTGATTCACCTGTTCTCCGGTGCCACCATGCTCGGTGCGTTCTTTATTGCCACCGATCCGGTAACCGCCTCTACCACCAATCGTGGACGTCTGATTTACGGCGCGCTGATTGGTTTACTGGTGTGGCTGATTCGTAGCTTTGGCGGCTATCCGGATGGCGTCGCCTTCGCGGTGCTGCTGGCGAACATTTGTGTGCCGCTGATTGATTACTACACCCAGCCGCGCGTTTACGGCCATCGCAAGGATTGAAGATGATCGACGCTATTCGTAAAAATGCGGTAACGCTGGCAGCCTTCGCGGTGATCACCACCGGGGTAACGGCGGTGGTCAACTATGTCACCAAGCCCACGGTGGAGCATCAAACTGCGCTGCAACAGAAAAATCTGTTAGATCAGGTGGTGCCAACCGATCTGTACGACAATCACATTCAGCAGGAGTGTTTTCTGGTAACGGATGCCGCTGCGCTGGGGAATGACCGGCCACATCATCTCTATTTAGCGCGCAAAGGCGATCAGCCCGTCGCTGCAGCGCTTGAGACCACCGCGCCAGACGGCTATTCTGGTGCGATTCAGATGTTAGTCGGGGCCGATTTCCACGGTAAAGTGTTGGGCGTGCGTGTGGTTGAGCATCATGAAACGCCAGGCCTCGGCGATAAAATCGAACTGCGTATTTCAGACTGGATCAACAGCTTTAATGGCAAAGTGATCCATGGCGCTGATGACAAAAATTTTGCGGTGAAAAAAGACGGCGGTGAATTCGACCAATTTACCGGCGCAACCATTACGCCGCGCGCCGTGGTAAATGCCACTAAGCGTACCGCGCTGCTAATTGAAACACTGCCCGCGAAGCTCGCTTCGCTGCCTGAATGTGGAGATGCAAATGAGTGAAGCGAAGAATTTACTGGTCGGCGGCCTGTGGAAAAATAACTCCGCGCTGGTCCAGCTGCTTGGCCTGTGTCCGCTGCTGGCGGTCACCTCTACCGCCACTAACGCCCTCGGTTTAGGCCTGGCGACCACGCTGGTGCTCACCATCACCAACAGCTCGATTTCCGCCTCGCGCCGTTGGGTGCCCGCGGAAATCCGTATCCCGATTTACGTGATGATCATCGCCTCAGTGGTGAGCTGTGTGCAAATGCTGATCAACGCCTATGCCTATGGGTTGTACCAGTCACTCGGCATCTTTATTCCGCTGATCGTCACCAACTGCATCGTGGTGGGTCGCGCTGAGGCAGTCGCCTCAAAGAGCAGCATTCCGCTCTCTGCGCTGGATGGTTTTGCCATCGGCATGGGCGCGACCTGCGCGATGGTAACGCTGGGTTCGATTCGCGAACTGATTGGCAGCGGCACGCTGTTCAACGGCGCGGATCAGCTGCTTGGCCCTTGGGCCAAAGCGCTGCGCATTGAAGTGGTGCACTTTGATTCGCCAATGCTGCTGGCGATGTTGCCACCGGGCGCCTTTATTGGTCTCGGCATGCTGCTGGCGGCCAAATACCTGATTGACCAGAAGATGAAACAGCGCGCCGCTACTCGCGCCGCCGCTCCTGAAGCCGAGCCGCAAGGCGCAACCGGGAAAGCGGTGTGAATAAAGAGAAACGCGCGCAGATCCTCACGCGCCTGCGTGATGAAAATCCGCATCCCACTACGGAATTACACTTCAGCTCGCCGTTTGAGTTGCTGATTGCGGTGTTGCTATCGGCTCAGGCGACAGACGTTAGCGTTAATAAAGCCACCGCGAAGCTCTATCCGGTGGCAAACACGCCGGCAACGATACTGGCGCTGGGCGTTGATGGCGTAAAGGAGTACATCAAAACCATCGGCCTGTTTAATAGCAAAGCCGAAAACGTCATCAAGACCTGCCGCATCCTGCTGGAACAGCACGGTGGCGAAGTGCCGGAAGATCGTGCGGCACTGGAAGCGCTGCCTGGCGTGGGCCGCAAAACCGCTAACGTGGTGCTGAACACCGCTTTCGGCTGGCCGACTATCGCCGTCGACACCCATATTTTCCGCGTCAGTAATCGCACCCGTTTTGCGCCAGGTAAAAATGTGGAAGAAGTGGAAGATAAGCTACTGAAAGTGGTGCCCTCGGCGTTCAAGGTCGATTGCCATCACTGGCTGATTCTGCATGGCCGTTACACCTGCGTGGCGCGCAAGCCGCGCTGCGGCTCCTGCCTGATTGAAGATTTGTGTGAGTTCGACGCCAAAACCGAACTCTGACTCACTGCCGATAACCACGGGCAATCTTGCGCTGGTTTATCGGCAGTTTGGCGATCCCGCCCGCGTCCTCACCCTTGAATCCGCCCCTTTACCGCCTCGCGCTGCGGGTCTGCTGCGCGTCGCGATGCAATTTGCTCCCATCAATGCGTCCGACCTGATTCCGGTTACCGGTGCTTATCGCCATCGCGTTATACCGCCGCAGGTCGCCGGGTATGAAGGCGTGGGCACAGTCATTGAGGCGCCCGCAGCTTTCACCTCTTTACTCGGCCAGCGCGTGCTGCCGCTGCGTAGCACCGGCACCTGGCAATGTTATATTGATTGTGACCCACACATGGCCGTGCCGGTACCTTGTGACATCGACAGTGCGTTGGCTGCGCGTGCCTATATCAATCCGCTGGCGGCGCTGTTGATGCTGCAGCAATGGCCGCCTACGGCTAAACGCGTGCTGATCACCGCGGGCGGTTCCGCCTGTGCTTTATTACTTGCGCAGTGGGCCCGCCAATGGGGCGCGGCCGCTATCACCGTGGTGCACCGTGCGCCGCAACATGCTTCGCGTTTGCAGGCGTTAGGTATCACATCACTGCGCGAAACCCAGCGTGAAGCGATCGCCGCCGTCGCACAGCAGTGCGATGTGGTGTTTGATGCAGCAGGTGGCGAGATCGGTCAGTTGATTTGGCACGCCCTGCCCGCCGAGGCACAATTTGTTGCCTACGGCGTGCTGAGCGGCAAGCCGGTGCGGGTGAATGCGCCCCGCCCGGCGCTGCACTGGTTCCACGTGCGGCATACGCTTGAAGGATTAGCGCAGCAGGATTGGCAACAGCTGTTTTGCACGCTTTGGCCACTGTTACGCACCAGTCATTGCGGTGAGGTAGCGATTTTCCCGCTGGAGCAGTGGCGCGAGGCGCTCCACTGCTATCACCAATCAGGGCGGGATCGTAAGCCGTTGTTGCAGCTCTTGTAATAGCGGTCGCCATGAATGGCGACCCTACGGGTATTTTACGCGATTGTCGTCAGGTGCAGGTTTAGCCTGCGGCCGCCTGCAGCCAGGCAACCACCAGCGGCGATAACCGATTTTGCAGCGCTGCGCGCTCAGACTGGAACAGCGTCGCGACAAAGAACGGATGATCGATCAGTTCAATGCCGCGCACGTCGCCCGCCAAATCCCACGAAGTGATGCGCAGATTTTGCGTTGCCAGCGCCTCACTGAATTCGGCATTGACGCCAAAGTTACAGTGGTAACCTTCATCACTCTGCAAGGCACCGTAAGCCTGGGCGATACGCGATCCCGGCGCAAAGGTGACGGTTCCGCGCTGTTCCACCAGCGAACAGGCCAGCGGCGCAATCACCCAACGACCGCCAGGATCGGTTTCGGCATGGGTGGCATCTTCCCAACCCAAGACATTGCGCGCGTATTCAACGATGGCGTACTGAAATCCGCCGCACGAGCCCAAAAACGGCTTAGCGCTTTCACGCGCCCAGCGCAACGCAGCAAACACGCCTTCATCATTCAAATAAGGGCTGCCCGGCACCAGCCAGATCGCCTTGTAATCGGCGAGATGGTGCTGATCGAGCTCAGGCGTGGCAATCCAGTCGGCGCTGACATCAAGGGAGAGGGTGTTTGCAGCGAGTTGTACGGCAGGAGGAATCGCCTGATGCGCTACGGCACTGGCACGATAATCGCCAATCAGGGCGACACGAATCGACTTCGTCATGACTACGTCCTTTCAGGGAAAAAACGAGGTTACAGCAAAGCGGCCGGGCTGTCTAAGGGCCAAAAATGGCGATTTATGCTGACAACGTTGCTGACGATTGCACTTATTACTGCTTATTTATCTGGCAAAACGCAGCATCAATCGCGCGATTATTCGTCACTTGTCAGCCAGGCAAACGTTTACTTCTTTTACCCTTTTAATTAATTCGCGGTTTTGTGCGCAGGATCAACAAATTAGCGTTCTGGAATCTTTTGACTGCTTATTACGCTCACCAATCAAGCTATTATGCTTACATTATGAACAGAGATAATAATATTATCTGTATAAATCATAACCTTCAGCGATATATTCTAATAAAGCCTGCCTGAGCAGTTTATATCAGGAAAATGATCTTCCAGATCTGCATTTAGCATCTTTATCCTGATATAATGCCACACAGCAAGATTTAACACTGATTTACAACTTTATATAACGGCATTAACCCTACCTATGACAAGTATTTCAGCGTGCAAAAAATGCTTGCCCTGATGGCGTGATTCAGCCAAATTAGTCGCCGTTTTTCCTTTCTAATAACAATGTTGCGCGGGATTACCCAGCCCGACGCAGACTTAATTCCTGTCACAAAACAGGCTATGTTAAAACTGAGGTACAAGTGTCAACTGCAAACAAACACACTGACGGGGCGCCAAGCCTCAACGCTTTTAAGCAACCGAAAGCGTTCTATCTGATCTTCTCCATCGAGCTATGGGAACGTTTTGGTTACTACGGTCTGCAAGCCATCATGGCGGTTTACCTGGTTAAACAGCTGGGAATGTCCGAAGCGGATTCCATTACGCTGTTCACCTCGTTTAGCGCCCTGGTTTATGGTTTAGTCGCTATCGGCGGCTGGCTTGGCGATAAAGTACTGGGTACCAAACGCGTGATTGTGCTTGGGGTGATTGTGCTGGCGCTGGGTTACGCGCTAATTGCCTTCTCTGGCCACGATACTTCAATGGTCTATATCGGCATGGCGACCATCGCCGTCGGTAGCGGCTTATTTAAAGCCAACCCCTCTTCCCTGCTTTCGACCTGTTATGAGAAAGATGACGCGCGCCTCGACGGTGCCTTCACCATGTTCTACATGTCGATCAATATTGGTTCGCTGTTCTCAATGATGCTGACACCGTGGCTGGCTGCGAAATATGGCTGGGGCGCGGCGTTCTCGCTGTCGGTGGTGGGCCTGGTCATTACGCTACTGAACTTCATGTTCTGCCAGCGTCTGGTGAAAAACTACGGCTCCAAGCCGGATTTCGCCCCGCTGCAGGTCGGCAAACTGCTGATGACGCTGGTTGGCGTGGTGGCGCTGGTGGCGCTGGCGGCGTGGTTGCTGCATCACCAAAGCATCGCGCGTATGACGTTGGGTGTGATCGCGGCAGGTATTGTGTTGATCTTTGCTAAAGAAGCCTTCGCATTGAAGGGCGCAGCGCGCCGTAAGATGATTGTTGCCTTCCTGCTGATGGTCGAAGCGATTGTGTTCTTCGTGCTCTACATGCAGATGCCGACTTCACTTAACTTCTTCGCTATTCGTAACGTTGAGCACGCGATTCTGGGCATCACCTTTGAGCCGGAGCAGTTCCAGGCGTTGAACCCGTTCTGGATTATGCTGGCGAGCCCGATTCTGGCCGCGGTGTATAACAAACTCGGCGACAAAATGCCGATGCCGCACAAATTTGCCTTCGGTATGGTGCTGTGTTCTGCAGCCTTCCTGGTGCTGCCGTTTGGTGCCAAATTTGCCAACGAAGCCGGCATCGTTTCGGTTAACTGGCTGATCCTTAGCTATGCGCTGCAGAGTATCGGCGAGCTGATGATCTCTGGCTTGGGTCTGGCGATGGTTGCCCAGCTGGTTCCGCAGCGCTTGATGGGCTTCATCATGGGATCATGGTTCCTGACCACCGCCGGTGCGGCAATGATTGCCGGTAAAGTGGCGAATCTAATGGCCGTACCCAGCGATGTTACCGATCCGCATGCTTCACTGGCAGTGTACAGCCAGGTGTTCCAGCAGATTGGTATCGCAACAGGCGTGATTGCGCTGGTGATGTTGTTCACCGCCCCACTGCTGAACCGCATGACGCAGGATGATACGCAGACTGAACTGAAACGCGCGAACGCGAATCAGTAAATGAATAGCCGGGCGAGTCCCGGCTTTTTCTTGCCCTCGCTATTCCACTCTCTTTGCTCTTTTCTTTACGCTTTTCCGTCTAACACACTTCGCTTTTTGCTCACTTAACTTCATCATGACCCGTCACTGTTAATCAGAGTGGAATAATCATGGACAGGTTCGATGAGCTACAGGTGTTTGTCGCGGTGATTCAGCAAGGTAGCCTGGCCGGTGCCGCACGTCTGCTCCAGCGCTCGCCGCCGGTGATCACCCGCACCCTTAACACGCTGGAAGCCCGTCTGGCCACCACGTTGATTGAACGCACTACGCGTCAGCTGGCGCCTACTGAAGCAGGCTGGCAGCTGTTTGAACAGGCGCAACGCCTGCTGAGCGACTATCAGCGCGCGCTGGATAGCGCTCACCATAGTGGCCTGCATGGGCTATTGCGCATCACTGCGCCGGTGCAGTTTGGTCGCCATCATGTTATGCCGCTGGTGAGCAGCTTCTTACAGCAGCATGCCGAGATGCAGATTGAAGTGGTGCTGAGTGATAGCTATCAAGACCTGATTGAAAACGGCCTGGATATCGCCTTGCGCATTGGCGAATTGCAGGACTCCTCCATGGTGGCGCGTCAGGTTGGTAGCGTACGCTCAACGCTGGTTGCCAGCCCCGATTATCTAACGCTAGCCGGCATCCCCACCCATCCCGCTGAACTCGCTCAGCATGCGTTAGTGGCGAGTTTGCTGCATACGCGCGAATGGCGTTTTGCGCAGGATCTGCGTGTCCGCATTAACCCGCGCCTGCGCGTCAACGACGTGGAGAGCCAGCGGGAAGCGCTGCGTAATGCTCACGGAATTGGACGCCTGTTGTCGTATCAGGTTATCGATGATATCCACCGTGGCACACTTCAGCGTTTACTCCCTGAATGGGAACCGGCCCCGCTTCCCGTACAGTTGGTGACGCAACGCGTAAAGAATATGACACCCAAGGTGAGGCAATTTTGGAATTTTGCGCTCGAAAAACTGCCTTTACTGCCATGCTTTGCTGAACAAAACCTCAAGGGTGACCGCAAATCCTGATCGCTGTCACTGGTAAAAATGACTGGCAGATTTATGCTGCTTCGATCACTACAACACTCAAGGAGAAGCCATGATGAAACTCTATTGCAAGCCCGGCGCCTGTTCACTGTCGCCGCATATTGTCGCGCTTGAATGTGGACTGGATTTCACTCAGGTGAACGTCGATCTGCAGAAGAAGGTTACCGAGCAGGGAGAGGATTACTGGCAAATTAACCCGAAAGGACAAGTTCCGGCGTTGCAGTTTGATGACGGCAGCATCCTGACCGAAGGTGTCGCAATTGTGCAATATCTGGCCGACCTCAAGCCGGATCGTAATCTGCTGGCGCCCACCGGCAGCCTGACGCGTTATCACACGCTGGAATGGCTTAGCTTCGTGAGCAGTGAATTGCATAAAAGCTTTAGCCCGCTGTTCCGTGCGGATACACCAGAAGAGTACAAAGCCATCGTGCGCGCGCAGCTGGAGAAGAAGTATCAGGCGGTGAATGAGGCATTGCAGGATAAGCAGTGGCTGCTGGGATTACGCTTTACCGTCGCCGACGTTTACCTGTTTGTGGTGACCCGCTGGGCTAAAGCCATCAAGCTGGATTTGGCTGGACTGGATGCACTGGAAGCCTGGTTCAGTCGCGTCGCAGAGCGCCCGGCAGTGCAGGCAGCGTTGCAGGCGGAAGGTTTGGTTTAACCGAGTAAGGCCGGTGTAAAACCGGCCTGAAGAGGGTTACAGCTTTTCAGCCGCGAAGTGCTGCGTAGGTTTAGCAATCGCATCCTGCGCTGCTACCAGCTGTAATTCGTACTCGCCCATTTCGTGGGTCTTCAGCATCACTTCATATACCGCTGCGGTGATGTGCTCGAGCGCATCCTGCAGCGATTTACCGTGCAGCAGATCGACCAGCAGCAGGCCGCTGGTGAGATCGCCAACGCCCACCGGCTGACGGACGCCAAAGTCCACCAGCGGACGACTGATGTGCCAGCACTCTTCGGCGGTCACCAGCAGCATCTCGAAACGATCGCTGCGGCGCCCGGCACGTGCCAGATGCTTCACCAGCACTACTTTAGGCCCTTTGCCGATCAGTTCACGGGCCGCGACTACCGCCTGCTCGACGTTAGCAACTTCATGCCCGCTGAGCATTTCCAGCTCCAGCAGATTCGGCGCGATGATGTCACTGGCGGGAAGCGCCATTTTGCAGTGGAACTCCGCCACGCCCGGCGCCACGATGCAGCCTTTTTCCGGGTGGCCCATCACCGGATCGCAGAAGAACCACGCATTCGGGTTGGCTTCTTTAACCAGACGCACGATCTCCAGAATCTGTTCGCCCTGCTCCGCTGAACCTAAATAGCCGCTCAGCACCGCATCACAGGTCTTCAGGCGGTCAACCGCCGCAATACCTTTAACAATGTCAGTTAAATGCGTGGCGGGCATCACGGTGCCGGTCCAGTGACCGTACTGTGTATGATTTGAAAATTGCACGGTATTCAGCGGCCAAACGTTTGCGCCCATGCGGCGCATCGGGAATTCGGCGGCGCTGTTACCCGCGTGTCCGTAAACAACGTGAGATTGAATTGCGAGAATATTTTTCATTTTGCCCTGTACTGCCTTGCCATAAAAAAGGGCCGGATGCCGGCCCTGAACGCTTACTGCCAGTTTATCAGGCAGTAATGTTTTTTACCGCGACGCAACAACGTGAAGCGTCCAAACAGTTTATCGCTTTCGCTAAAACGGTACTCGGCGTCTGACTGCTTTTCACCATTCAGTGCTACCGCGTTAGAGCCGATCATGGTGCGTGCCTGGCCGCGCGATGGCACCAGTTCAGCAGCGACCAGCGCCTGCTGCAGATCGTCTGCTGCCGTCAGCGTAATGGTTGGCATACCATCCTGCGCCAGCTGCTCGAAGTCAGCTTCGGTCATGGCACTCAGGCTGCCGGAGAACAGACTTTCGGTGATGCGTTTTGCTGCTGTCAAGCCGCTCTCGCCGTGCACCAGACGCGTCACCTGCTCAGCTAGCACGTACTGCGCGCGTGGCGCTTTGCCGCTGTTTTTGTCCTCTTCTTCCAGCGCATTGATCTCTTCAATGCTCATGAAGGTAAAGAATTTCAGGAAGCGATACACGTCCGCATCCGCCGTATTGATCCAAAACTGGTAGAACTTATACGGACTGGTTTTCTTCGCATCGAGCCATACCGCGCCACCTTCGGTTTTGCCGAATTTGGTGCCGTCTGATTTGGTAATCAACGGTACGGTTAATCCCCACGCCTGCTGCTGATGCAGACGACGCGTCAGATCGATACCTGAGGTGATGTTGCCCCACTGATCGGAACCGCCAATCTGCAGCACCACATCGTGACGCTTATTCAGTTCGGCAAAGTCATAACCCTGCAGCAGGTTGTAGGAGAACTCAGTGTATGAGATGCCCTGATCTTCACGGTTCAGACGCTGTTTCACCGCTTCGCGGTTGATCATCTGATTTACCGAGAAGTGCTTACCGATGTCGCGCAGGAAAGTCAGCACATTCATGCCGCCAAACCAGTCATAGTTATTGGCAGCAATGGCGCTGTTATCGCCACAGTCAAAGCTGAGGAATGGCGCGACCTGGTTGCGGATCTTGTCGACCCATTCGCCCACGGTTTCAGCGGTGTTAAGTTTACGTTCTGCTGCTTTAAAGCTGGGATCGCCAATCAGACCAGTGGCACCACCCACCAGCGCGACCGGCTTGTGTCCGGCATCCTGAAAACGTTTCAGGCAGAGCAGCGGCACCAGATGGCCCAAATGCAAGCTATCAGCGGTAGGATCGAAGCCGCAATAGAGTGCAATTGGCCCTTGCGCCAGTCGCTCTGCTAACGCTTCTTCATCCGTTACCTGGGCGACTAAGCCCCTTTCTTGCAATTGTTGTATCAGGTTACTGCTGGTCATCACTGACTCCAAATTGATCAGACTGCACCTAGGCTGGTACACAGCTTTCCGCTGACGTGCGGAGACGAAAAAAAAGAGGGCTATAGCATAAAGCGCTGGCGCCAACTGCGCCAGCGTTGAAAGGGGATAAAACGCAGTTTTACGGGGCTAAACGGTCAATCGTCCAGCCATTGTCCGCGCGCTGGTAGAGGAAGCGATCATGCAGGCGATGTTCACCACCCTGCCAGAACTCCACGCTGTGGAATTTAACACGGTAACCGCCCCAGAAACTGGGCAGCGGCACCTCACCCTGCTGGAACTTCTGCTTTAGCTCGAGGAACTTACCTTCCAGCACACCGCGTGCAGAAATACGACTCGACTGCTTTGAAACCCAGGCTCCAATCTGGCTGTCGCGCGGGCGGCTGCTAAAGTACTTCAGCACTTCGAGCGGGGATAGCTTCTCAACTTCACCCAGCACCATCACCTGACGCTCGAGAAAATGCCACGGGAAGTGCAGTGAAATGCGCGGATTCTCGGCCAGTTGCAGGGCTTTACGGCTGCCAAGATTGGTGTAAAACACCATGCCTTGCTCGTCGTAATGCTTGAGCAAGACGATGCGCTGATACGGCTGTCCGCTACTATCAACGGTGGCTACCGTCATTGCCGTGGGATCGGGCAACTGTGCGGTGCAGGCCTGCTGCAACCACTGTTCAAACAGCGCCAGAGGATTATCTGGCAGATCTTTACGCCGTAGCCCGCCGCGGGTGTATTCACGACGCAAATGGGCAATGTTTTGCAAGCTGTCACTGTCGCTCATGCTGTTTCTTGTTCCCTAACGTTTACTTGACGGAGATATCCGCGCTCTGCAGTTCACAATCATTAATCACGATTTTGTTATTACGTTCAACAAAAGCGCCATTGCCTTTTGACCAGAAGACGTAATTACCATCGCTATAGCGCGCGCCAGATGCCGAAACGGTTTGCGTCAGCGTCAGCGGTTTGCCATCCAGAATAAAACTCACCTGCTGCTTCGCATTATCCTGCGTAACCGTTAACGGTAAGGTGCCGCACTGATAATGCAGCTGCTGCGGTGTTTGTTCCTGTTTATGCAGCATGCCGCAACCGCTTAATAGCGCGACGCTACTCAACAGAATGACGATTTTCTTCATGTTTACCTCTTAACGAAGGGGGCGGGGATTGGCGGGATAAATGGCGCCCAGGACACTCATTTCTCGCGCACCGGTTACTGCAGGCAAGTTGCCCGCTAAACCGTTCAAGGTGCGAAATGCCAGCCAGGCAAAGGCCAGTGCTTCCATATCATCACCACTGATGCCGGCTGCGTCGGTGGTGCCGACTTCGGTACCCGGCAGATGGGTCGCCAGGCGCGCCATCAGTAGCGGATTGCGGCTGCCCCCGCCGCACACTAGCAGTCGATCGCAACCGTCGTTGAGCTGTACCTGCTGCGCTATCGTCAAGGCCGTCAGCTCGCTGAGCGTGGCCTGAACGTCTTGCGGTGCCAGCGCAGGGAAACGCTGCAGCTGTTGTTCTACCCAACTGAGATTGAAGTATTCACGCCCGGTACTTTTCGGTGGCGGCAGCGCAAACCAGGGATCGTTGAGCATCAACTCCAGCAGCGCCGGCACCACGTTGCCACTGCGTGCCCAGGCGGCATCTTTATCGTAAGGCAACGCTTTATTACGCCAAATCCAGGCATCAATCAGCATATTGCCGGGGCCGGTGTCAAAGCCGCGCACGGGCTGGCCCGGTATCAGCAGTGACAAATTGGCGATGCCACCGATGTTGAGCACCATGCGACGTTCGACGCTGTCCATTAGCAACGCCTGATGGAAGGCGGGGACCAGCGGCGCACCCTGACCGCCCAGCGCCATATCGCGGCGGCGAAAATCACCGATAACGGTGACGCCCGTTGCGGCGGCAATCTGATTGTTATCACCAATTTGTAGCGTATTGGGCGCATCACTTTGTGGCTCGTGCCACACCGTTTGCCCGTGACAGCCAATCGCCATGATATCGCTGGCCTCCAGCGATTGCTGGTGCATTAAGGTTAATACCGCTTCAGCAAACAGCTTGCCCAGCCGCGTATCCAGCTGACCGAGCTGCGATAAAGTTAGCGTTTGTCCCTGACAGATCGCCAGCACCTGCTGACGTAGTTCCTGCGGGATCGGGTGGCAATAGCTGGCCTGCTGCGCCACCATCTGTCCATCAATCGCCGCCAGCACTACATCTACACCGTCAAGGCTGGTGCCGGACATCACGCCTATATAGCGCCCTGATTTCATCGCGATTCACTCCCTTAATATCATCTGGCTTAAGCCTGGCAAATTACCGGGGCTAATTCTATGATAAAATTCCGCTTTTCAGCGCTGCTGCGCAGTGCATTCCAGCTGAGAAATATTTTCGTCACGTAATTGAATTTTTGTTGAGGCGGAATGGTCTATGCTTCGCCCCAGCCGCGTTTTATACGGACTTTGAGTCAATTGCCAGTTTTCTGTCTTATACTGTTTGCAGTACAGGATGAGATATATGGCGTTTTTATGCATTAAGGAGCGTTCTGATGATTAAGCGTTTTGTAGCCGTGGCGTTGACCGGCTTAACTCTGGCAGGTTGTGCCAACGACAGCACCCTTTCCGGTGACGTTTATAGCGCCAACGAAGCTAAACAAGTACAAAGTGTTTCTTACGGTACGCTGGTATCGGTTCGTCCGGTTAAAATCCAGGGCGGTGATGAAAACAACGTGATTGGCGCGATTGGTGGTGCAGTACTGGGTGGTTTCCTCGGTAACACCATTGGCGGCGGCAGCGGACGTAGCCTGGCCACTGCTGGCGGTGCCGTGCTCGGTGGCGTAGCCGGTCAGGGCGTGCAGGGTGCGGTTAATAAGTCTGATGGTGTAGAGCTGGAAATCCGTAAGGATGATGGCAACACGATTATGGTGGTGCAGAAACAAGCTGCCACACGTTACTCGGTTGGCCAGCGCGTCGTCATGGCGTCAAACGGCAGCCAGGTGACCGTTTCACCGCGATAAGCATGCTGATAAAAAAAACCGACGCCGGGCGTCGGTTTTTTTATTTCTCGCGGTTGTGAAACTCCAGAATGTTTTTTTCCAGTCGCGCAATCAGCGTCACCATCTGATTGATCTCTTCCAGGCTGATGCCGGATAGAATGTCATCGCGCGTAGCATCAATCACATTTTCAACCTGCTCAATAATCGGCTCAGCCTGCTTGGTCAGCTTAATGCGCTTAGCACGACGATCGTTAGCGCAGGTAGCGCGGGTGATTAAGCCCTTCTCTTCCAGCTGATCCAGCGTGCGCACCAATGAAGGCTGCTCAATGCCAATCGCCTTTGCCAGCTGAATCTGTGACTGCTCTGGCGGGAGTTGATGAATGTTGTGTAGCGTCACCCAGTGTGTTTGTGTCAGCTCAAGCGGTTTCAAACGTTGATCAATTAAAGCGCGCCAAATGCGCACCAGGCGAGACAGATCGGTTCCCAAGGGCGTATCCATTGCATCTCCTTATAATTAGCTTGCTAGCTATTAAGCCAGATTTTACACTATTCTGCGAGTTTACCTGGCAAATTACAAATATCAGGCCAGCGCATTCGCTTGCTGTCTAGACTCTATTTAGATGAATCCCGGTCAAAAAGGATGATGACACGTGTCCCTAACCGCTTTTTCCCCCAGCGCACCGCTTACCGATCTGGTATTCGGCGCCTCGCTGTTTTTTCCACCGTTGTTTAAAGCGGTGCTGCTCGGTTTCTTCTTTTGGCTACTCATCCACCCGCTGCTGCGCGGCTGGATCTACTCCGGCGATGTCTGGCATCCCACGTTAATGGATCTTTCCCTGTTTGTACTTTGCGTCGCTGGCGCATTGTGGTTACTGAGCCTCGGATAAATCACTATGAAATTCAACCCTTTTAAGTATTTTTCAACCGTAGTGATCTTTGCTCTGGCCCTACTCGCGGGATGGTGGATGTGGAATTACTATATGCAATCGCCCTGGACGCGTGACGGCAAAGTACGCGCCGAACTGGTCGATATTACGCCGGAAGTGTCAGGACGCATCATTGCGCTGAACGTCAGCGACAATCAGTTTGTGCATAAAGGTGACACCTTGCTCGAGCTTGATCCGGTGCCCTGGCAAATTGCTGTCGCCAACGCTGAAGCGCAATTAGCCAAAGCGCAGGCCGATCTCGCCAAAGCCCAGCATGAAGCCAATCGCCGTGCCAGCCTGCCGCGTAATGTCATTTCTGCCGAAGATATGGATGCTGCACGTTTAACCGCTAATGCCGCCACGGCGACCGCAAAAGCGGCCCAGGCCAGCCTCGATCAGGCGCGCTGGAATCTTGATCAAACCAGCGTGACCGCCCCGACCGATGGATGGATCAGCAACCTGACGCTGCGCACCGGCAACTATGCTACCGCCGGCACGCCGCTGTTTGCACTGGTGGATAGCCACTCTTATTACGTGATGGGGTATTTCGAAGAGACCAAGCTGCGCCATATTCAGCCCGGCGCGGTCGCGCACATTGTGTTGTACAGCAACGGCGCCAGATTGCAGGGCAAAGTGGAGAGCATCGGGCGTGCCATTTACGACCAAAGCGTGACCAGCGATGGCGGACTGGTGCCAGATATCAAACCCAACGTTCCCTGGGTACGCCTGGCGCAGCGCGTGCCGGTGCGCATTCGCTTAGATGCACTGCCGGATGGCGTGCCGCTGGTAGCGGGCACCACCTGCACCATCTCTATCGTCCACTGAGGCCTCCATGAATTTTCAGTGGCTGGCATGGCAAAATTTGCCGTGGATAAAAGCAACCGGTGGCGAATGGCGCTATGCGCTGCGCAATGGCATCGCGATGTGTCTGGCATTAACCCTCGCTTATGCGCTGCAACTCGATGAACCTTATTGGGCGATGACGTCGGCGGCGGTGATCAGTTTTCCCACCGTGGGTGGCGCAATCAGTAAAAGTTTGGGCCGTATTGTGGGTAGTTTACTCGGTGCCAGCGCTGCGCTGCTAATTGCCGGACATACGCTGAATGAGCCCTGGCTGTTCGCCTTTTTTATGGCCGGTTGGCTGGCGTTCTGCACTGGAATCGCCAATCACTATCAAAACAACGTGGCTTACGCATTCTCGCTGGCGGGTTACACCGCCGCCATTATTGCGTTTAGCAGCGTGAACATCACCGACGTCACTAAGTTATGGGATATCGCCCAGGCGCGCGTCTGCGAGGTGATCTCCGGCATTCTGTGCGCCGGATTAATGATGATGATTCTTCCCAGCACCTCCGATGGCAATGCATTGATGAGCTCGCTTCGTCAGATGCACGCACGCTTGCTGGATCATGCGGTGCTACTACTACAGCAGGGCAGTACCGATAACGTGCGCACCGCACATGAGAACGTCATCAGCCAGATTCTCACCATGAACCTGCTGCGCATTCAGGCATTCTGGAGCCACTATCGCTTCCGCCGCCAGAACAACGTGTTGAACTATGTGCTGCATCAGCAGCTGCGCCTTACCAGCGTGCTCTCCAGCCTGCGCCGCATGCTGCTTAACTGGCCGGATGCACCGCCTGAACTCTACAACGCCATAACGCAACTGCTGCACGAGCTGGCACACCCACAATGTGACAAATATCGGCTAGCCCTGATTCTGCGCGGAATCACGCCTTCCGCGAGTGGTGATTTTCGCCAACGTGCGTTTGTTCAGCGCCTGCGCTATTTCTGCTGGGTGTACCTCAATGTTAATCGCTGGATTCGTCTGATTGAGCGCGCCGACGCAGACACGCGTTTTCAGCCGCCCTACGCGCCTTCACTGGCGCGTGAAAGCGACAGCGCCGAAGCGGGCTGGAGCGCGCTGCGCACCTTTAGCGTTATCATGTTGGGCTGCGCATTTTGGATCACCACGCAATGGGATTCCGGCGCCGCCGCCCTGACGCTAACCGCCATCGCCTGCGTACTTTACTCTTCCGCACCTTCACCTAGCGGCAGCGTATCGCTGCTGCTAAAAACCTTACTGTGGCTGTCGGTGTTTAGTTTTGTGCTGCAATTTGGCTTGATGGTGCAAATCAGCGCGCTCTGGCAGTTTTTACTGGTGCTGTTCCCGCTGCTTATCACCCTGCAGCTATTTAAATTGCAGCAGAAAAAGCGCGCGGGTATGTGGGGTCAATTCATTGTCTTTATGGGATCGTTTATTGCCGTCACCAATCCCCCGGACTGGGATTATCAAAGCTTTCTCAATGACAATATAGCGAAGGTATGTGGCGTGCTGCTGGCCTGGGTGGCGTTTCAGGTATTGCGCCCCAGTTCTGATGCCCGCCGCAGCCGTCGCCATATTCGTGCCTTGCGACATGCCTTTCTCGATCAGCTACGTCGCCATCCGCGCCTAAGTGAGAGCCATTTTGAATCGCAAATTTATCATCACATTAGCCAGCTGAGTAATAGCCGTGATGAAAAGGCGCGCGTTTGGCTGCTGCGCTGGGGCGTGGTGCTGCTCAACTGTTCGCATATTGTCTGGCAACTGCGCGAATGGCAGCCGACATCGCACACCCTGGCGCACATGCGCGACAGCAGCCTGCAAGATTTACAACGTATTATGAGCCTGCGTGGTGTCCATCACACCGCGCTACAGGCCACGTTAGATGAACTGGACAACATGATTGATCAACTGCAGCAGCAGCCGGAAAACGAAGCAAATACCTTAGCCGGCATTTTGTGGCGATTACGCTGTTCGCTGGGCCAGCTGGCGCAGGCTGTACCTGATTAATTACTGGCAATATTGCGTGGTTTGGCGCTCAAAATCTTCCTGCAGTTGTTGCAGTGATTTTTGCCCTTCAAACCGGGTTTTATCCTGATCGAACTTCGGTTCCAGCACCAACGCCTTCTCTTCTGAAGAGTAGATAAAACGACGATTTAACAGCGTGCCAGTAAAACTCTTGCCGCTGATACCACCGCATACCACTGTTATGCCGTGACGATAAATGGCGGTATTGATGAAATTGGTCTCGCTGGCACTGCGCAATACATTCTGACACCCTTTGGCTTCCAGACGTTGAAGTGTGCGATGCGTTAACCATTCACGACCACGGGCAATATCTTCACAGCTGGCCCGAAGTGGATTGGTGTCTACCGTCCACTGTAATTGCCGACCGGCCTCCAGACGCAGCTGTGTGTCATTTGGTTGATCACATCCCACCAACAATAAACATAACAGCATCATCCCACGCGTTTTCATTCCTGCCCCTGAGCGTTTTATTCCTGAATCAATATCATAGGACGGAAAAAACGCGGAGTGTAGCGGGAAAATGGGTCAACTTTTTACAAACGGAACAATCAGGGCGACAACATATCCATTGCCGCCCGTGAGGTTAGATGACGCCGCAGGCAAAACGTGCGCCACCGCCACCAAGCGGCTGTGGATGGTCGGCATGATTATCACCGCCCACGTGCACCATTAAGGCTTTACCTTTGATTTCGCTGAGGGATTTAATACGCGGAGCAACGACAGGATAATCCGCTTTGCCATCCTCCGTTACGAATAGCGCGGGTAAGTCGCCCAGATGACCATCGGCATAGGGCCCGAGGTGCTTGCCGGTGTTTTGCGGATCGAGATGACCACCAGCCGCACCGGCCGCCACCGTTTTGCCATCGGATTCGCCCGGCTCACAGCTGCCTTTAGCATGGACATGAAAGCCATGAATACCCGGTTTGAGGCCGGTTAACGCCGGAGTAAATTGCAGGCCATACGGTGTTTCGCTAATGGTGACTTTGCCAATCGCTGCGCCAATACCTTGCGCCGTGGTTTCATGCAGCGTGACGTCTTCTGAAGCAGCCTGCGCGCCAGCGGCGCAGGCCAGGGTCAGCATAACAATGAGGGTTTTCTTCATAACGTCTCCTTACGGTTAGATGCTCTGTAAGCCTGGACTGCTTTCAGCCAGGCTGCCGTAATTTGACGCAGCTTTACGCTTTAGGGCACATCATAACCGATCGCGGCTTTACGAATGCGGAACCACTGCTGACGATCAAGCGTCAGCTGCCACGCCGCAACCGCTTCGCTGACGCGTTCACTTTTGCCTGAGCCAATAATCGGTAACGGACGGCTTGGCAATTTCATCACCCACGCGTACACCACCTGCTCGATATTACTGGCGCCAATTTCCTGCTTAACCTGCTCCAGCTCATCGCGCAGCGGCTGATAATGGGGATCGTTAAACAGTCGACCGCCGCCGAGGCAAGACCATGCCATCGGTCGGATGCGATTCTGCTGACACTGATCGAGCGAACCGTCCAGCAGCGGCGTTTGTTCCAGCGGTGAAATCTCCAGCTGGTTGGTGACCAGACTGAACGGTAAACGCGATTGCAGCAGCGTGAACTGCGAGGCAGTGAAGTTGGACACGCCGAAATGGCGCACTTTGCCACTCTGATGCAGGGCGATAAAGGCTTCTGCAACTTCATCGGCATCCATCAGCGGATCCGGGCGGTGAATCAGTAATAAATCGAGATAATCCGTATTGAAATGGCGCAGCGAATTTTCCGCACTGTGCAAAATATGGCTGGCATCCGTATTGTAATGACCGATGTGATGTTCTGGCTTAGCGCGCGTCGCGATGCCGCATTTGGTGACAATTTGCAGCTTCTCGCGTAATCCCGGTGCAAGACGCAGCGCGGCCCCGAAGGCGGCTTCGCATTGGTAATCACCGTAAATGTCGGCGTGATCAACGGTGGTGATGCCCAGTGCAAGGTGGTGCTCAATAAACTGCACCAGCTGCTGTGACGTCATGCCCCACTCCATCAAGCGCCAGTATCCCGCAATCAGCGGTGAAAAGGACGGTCCCTGCGGTGCAATAGCTTGCGGTTTCAACATGGTTAAACTCCCTCAAATACGAATCCAGATGACGAAGGCGGGAGTATAACGGAAAGGAAAAATATCGGTTTCTTAAAACAGCTCTGGTTGTTGCGGATCATGATCTTCATCCACTTTCTGCTGACGCTGCAATCGTAACCAGCGTTGTCGGCATAGCCGCAGCACATCGCGTTTTTGTGCGTCGCTGAACTTCATCCAGTTAAAGCGCTCTTCCCGGCTGCGCAAACAGCCACGACAATAGCCACGCGCGTCACTTTGGCAAACGCCACGACACGGGCTGGGAACGGGGAAGAACTCTAATTGCTCAGCCACATCAACTCCGGGATTAACAACTTGCAGCACAGTGATAACAGCTTAATGACATAGTACAAAGAGTAAACGCTAATTGCGCATAATCAATACGCCAGCCGCAGCCGGTAACCGCTGTTTACCAAATAGCCAACCTACAAAAGGTCTAAAATAAGTCTGTTTAGCTGTGGTTAAGGTTTTCCTCATAATGTCTTCATACGATTGTCACATTACAACTTACCGTTGAGTTTTCATGAAATTCAGGAACATATTCCAGTGCAGCACCAGCGGATTTAATCTTATTGCTGCGCTGTTCTTCGCCTTAGTTTTGAACGCCCTGTTTCTGCTCCACGCCTGGGAGATGATCGTCTACGATCGCCCGCATGCGTATCTGTTCGCCGCCAGTATCCCGCTGGTGCTGACTGCGGCTTTCTATATGATCCTCTCCCTTGTTGCCTGGCCTTATATCCGCAAGCCGTTATTGATTGTGCTGGTGATCATCAGCGCTGCCGCCAACTACTTTATGCACAGTTTTGGTACGGTGATTGACACCAATATGATGCAAAACGTGTTTGAGTCCGATCGGCAGGAGGCTGGGGCGTTAATCAGCGTTCACTATTTAGTATGGATGTTGGTCATGGGCCTGGTTCCGGCAGCATTGCTGTGTATCGTGCGGATTAGTAAGGGACAACGTTGGTGGTGGAATCTGGTGCAGCGCCTGGTCGGTGCATTGGGCGCAATCTTGTTGATCCTGCTGATGGCGGTGCTGTTTTATAAAGATTACGCCTCCTTGATTCGCAACAATAAAGGCCTGATAAAAATGGTCACGCCCGCCAATATCCTCAGTGGCGGCGGTCACTATGTCGATCAGCGCTATCTACTGGGTAATCAGACGTTAATCAAAATAGGTCAGGATGCGCGTAAAGGCCCGCTCATTAGCGCCGCCCAAAAGAAAACGCTGGTGGTGCTGGTGGTGGGTGAAACCGCGCGCGCAGAGAATTTCTCCCTTGGCGGTTACACGCGCGAAACTAACCCGGAGCTGAAAAAACAGCAGGTCATCTATTATCCCAATGCCACCTCGTGCGGCACAGAAACCGCTATTTCAGTGCCCTGCATGTTCTCGAATATGCCGCGCGTACACTATGACGCCAATCTGGCGCATCATCAGGAAGGCGTGCTCGACATCCTTGCCCATGCTGGCGTGAGCGTACTGTGGCGCGAGAACGATGGTGGCTGCAAAGGTGCCTGTGACCGGGTGCCGCACAGCGATATGACACAGTGGAATTTGCCGCAATATTGCCACGATGGTTTCTGTCAGGATGATGTGCTGCTGCATCGTTTGGATAACTACGTTGCGAGTCTGCATAACGACGGCATTATCGTGCTGCATCAGATGGGCAGCCACGGTCCCGCTTACTATCAGCGCTATCCGGCTGAATTCCGCCGCTTTACGCCAACGTGTGATAGCAATCAGATCCAGGATTGTGATCATCAGGCGCTGGTAAATACTTATGATAATTCGCTGTTGTATACCGACGATATGCTGAGCCGTGCCATTGATAAGCTGAAAGGTCTGAGCGATCGCTTTAACGTGGCGCTGGTTTATCTCTCCGACCATGGCGAATCGCTTGGCGAGCGCGGTATGTATCTGCACGGGGCGCCCTATCTGTTTGCCCCCTCGCAACAAACGCATATTCCACTGCTGATGTGGATGTCGCCGGGTTACGCCGCAGCTAATCACATCAATGAAAACTGTTTACGCCAGCAAGCTGCCGATAATAAGGTCTCGCAAGACAATCTTTTCCATACCGTTTTGGGCATGTTCAATATCCAGACGCAAGCGTACCAGCCGCAGTTGGACATGATCAGATCGTGCCAAAACTCCGCTGAAGGGTTGCGTTAGACTGACTGGTCTAATAACCTGCGACCCATGACTAAGACGCTGCAACGCAATGATACTCGTGAACATCTGCTCGCCATTGGTGAGCAGGTTTGTTTGCAGCGTGGTTTTACCGGCATGGGCCTGAATGAGATGCTGACGCTGGCGGAAGTCACCAAAGGCTCTTTCTATCACTACTTCGGTTCGAAAGAGGCATTTGGCGTTGCGCTAATCGAGCGCTACTTTGCCAACTTCTTGCAGCAGATCGAGCAGCAGCTCAACCAGCCCGGGCTAACACCGAGAGAACGTCTGTTACAGCATTTTCGCCATGGCGAAACGCTGTTTATCGAGCAAGGTCATATTGTTGGCTGCCTTGGCGTCAAGCTGTCGGCTGAAGTGTGCGATCTCTCTGAGCCCATGCGCGAAGCTTTGCAGCACAGCGCCAATGCCATCATCGCAGCCTATACACGCTGCTTGAGCGAGGCCGCGGCTGAACAGCCGTTGCCGTTCAATCAAACGCCGCATCAGCTGGCGCAGCGCTGTTATTTGCTGTGGTTAGGCGCCAGTTTGCAGAGCAAGATTTCCCGAGAGCCTGGCCCAATCAGTCTGGCGCTTGAAACCATCGAACAGTGGCTTGTAAATCACTGATTTTTTTAAACCGCAGTCGCTAGACGACCGGTCTTCCTGGAGCAAATTACATGGCGAGCAAAAAGTTATTCTCTCCCCTTAAAGTGGGCGCGATTACCGTACCTAACCGCATTTTCATGGCCCCGTTGACTCGCCTGCGCAGCATTGAGCCGGGTGATATCCCTACTCCGCTGATGGCGGAGTATTATCAGCAGCGTGCCAGCGCCGGTTTGATCATCACCGAAGCCACCCAAATCTCTTTCCAGGCGAAAGGTTATGCCGGTGCGCCGGGTCTGCACACTCAGCAGCAAATTGCCGCCTGGAAAGTGATTAACGAAGGCATTCATGCCGCAAACGGTCATAGCGCCGTGCAGCTGTGGCATACCGGCCGTATTTCACATAACAGCGTACAGCCCGAAGGCAAAGCCCCGGTGGCGCCAACTGCGCTGGCCGCCGGCTCGCGTACGTCTCTGCGTGCGGCAGACGGTAGCGTCTATCGTGAAGACACCTCGCTGCCTCGCGAGCTGTCAGTGGCCGAAATCCAGCAGATTGTGAAAGATTTCGGTCAGGCGGCTTTCAATGCGCGTGAAGCGGACTTTGACCTGCTTGAGCTGCACTCCGCGCACGGTTATCTGATGCATCAGTTCCTCGCGCCAGGATCAAACCAGCGTAGCGATGAGTACGGCGGTTCGATTGAGAAGCGTGGCCGTTTCGCGCTCGAAGTGGTGGATGCGGCGATTGCCAACTGGTCTGCCGATCGTATTGGTATCCGCATTTCGCCAATCGGGGCCTTCCAGAATCTGGAAAATGGCCCGGAAGAAGAGAAAGCCGCGCTGTGGTATATCGCCGAATTGGGCAAACGTGGCCTGGCGTATCTGCACTTGTCGGAGCCTGACTGGGCGGGTGGACAGCCTTATAGCGATACCTTCCGTGAGAAAGTGCGCGCGCTGTTCCCTGGCGTGATCGTTGGCGCCGGCGCTTATACCGTCGAAAAGGCCGACGATCTGATTGCGCGCGGCCTGATTGATGCCGTGGCGTTTGGTCGCGACTTTATCGCTAACCCGGATCTGGTGGCACGTCTGCAACAAGATGCGCCACTTAATCCGCAGCGTCCGGAAAGCTTCTATGGTGGCGGCGCGGAAGGTTATACCGATTATCCAACCCTGTAAGACCGAGACTGCCGGGCAGAATGTCCGGCAGTGTTTTTTCATCAGGGTATATACTTAGTGGTCTTGTCATTCCCTGATGACGTTTTGAAAAAGAGGATGTTATGCGTTTACTTCACACCATGTTACGCGTTGGCGATTTGCAACGTTCCATCGATTTTTACACCCGTGTGCTGGGCATGCGCGTGCTGCGTCAGAGCGAAAACACCGAATACAAATACACCCTGGCTTTCGTGGGCTACACCGAAGAGAGTGAAGGCGCGGTGATTGAGCTGACCTACAACTGGGGCGTGGACAAATACGATCTTGGCAATGCTTACGGTCATATCGCGCTGGGCGTGGACAATGTAGCGGACACCTGCGAGCGCATCCGCAGCGCGGGCGGCAACGTCACGCGTGAAGCGGGCCCGGTGAAAGGGGGTTCCACTATTATTGCTTTTGTTGAAGATCCAGACGGCTACAAAATTGAACTGATCGAAAACAAACATGCCGGTCACGGCCTCGGCAACTAATGCCGATTGTCAGCCTGCTTATTTGCGGGCTGACTTCCCTCTCCTGCTGCACCCTCCTGCAATTTTTGCCATAATGCGCGCTGCCCTATTTATTGCCATGAGATCCTGATGTCTGAATCGAACGCTTTAAACGCTCTCCACCAACGCTTCCGTGGTTTTTATCCTGTCGTGATCGACGTCGAAACAGCCGGTTTTAACGCGCAAACCGATGCCTTGCTAGAGATTGCCGCCACAACGCTAAAAATGGACGAAGACGGCTGGTTACATCGTGATGAAACGCTGCATTTCCACGTAGAACCGTTTGAAGGTGCCATTCTTAATCCTGCGGCACTGGCGTTTACTGGGATCGATCCGACCAATCCGCTGCGCGGCGCGGTCAGCGAATATGAAGCCCTGCATGCAATTTTTAAAATGGTGCGCAAAGGCACTAAAGACAGCGGCTGCAATCGCGCGATTATCGTGGCGCACAATGCCACCTTCGATCTCAACTTCGTCATGGCGGCTGCTGAACGTGCCAGCCTGAAGCGCAATCCGTTCCACCCTTTTGCCACTTTTGATACCGCGGCATTAAGCGGCTTAGTGCTGGGACAAACGGTGTTGGCGAAGGCGTGTAAAGCGGCGGGGATGGATTTTGACAGTACGCAAGCGCATTCGGCGCTGTATGACACCGAACAGACGGCCACGCTGTTCTGTGAGCTGGTAAACCGCTGGAAGCGTCTCGGCGGCTGGCCGCTGGCCTTCAGTGAGGAATCTGCAGACGACGCGTCTGCTGAATAGTCAAAGAAAAGGCCGACAACGTTGTCGGCCTTCTGCATTATTCCGCTTCTTTATACTTCTCTGCGGTCTCTTTCAGCAGCGGCTGAAGTTCGCCGCGCTGGAACATCTCAACGATGATGTCGCAGCCGCCAACCAGTTCACCGTCAACCCACAACTGCGGGAAGGTCGGCCAGTTAGCGTACTTTGGCATTTCAGCGCGGATATCGGGGTTTTGCAGGATGTCCACGTACGCGAAACGCTCGCCACAGGCTGACAGCGCCTGCACCGCTTGCGCCGAGAAGCCGCAGCTTGGCAGCTTTGGAGAACCTTTCATGTACAGCAAGATCGGGTTTTCTGCGATCTGACGCTGAATTTTTTCAACAGTACTCATTATTGCCTTCCTTAATCCTTCACTTCGTGTTTGTTTATTGTAGCGATTTCGCTCCCGTACTGAAAACGGGATTTTGTGTTTGCGCGGGTTAATCGCCATGTTTGTTAAGTTCATGCATAACAAATAACATTTTCATATCATTAATTGGCATTAATAAATTAATAATTAGCAATAGTTTCGCTGCGTTAAGCAGCTGAAATAGCTCATTTTTGCTACAGAATCAATCTGGTAACATATTAATGGAAAAAGGCCTTACCTTTTGCAAAAAAAGTGGATTAGAATTGCCTCGGCGCTGGTCACTTGATCAGATTTCTCTCACTTTGCCGCAGTCTGTTTTCATTCAGCCTGCTTAACCTGTAACCGGATTATGCGTCTACTGATTACGCTTTTCATACTGGCTTTAGCCCAACTGTTCTTTAATGTGGCCGCTGCATCTCCGCATGCGCCCGTTAACGCCAGTACGTTAAAAGCAGAGAAAAAGAGCGCACGTGAAGACGAGCGCCGCAAACGACGTCCGGTGAAAACCACAACTAAAAAATCGCGCCTGACTGCCGTCCAAAAATTCAAACTCAAAAAACAGACACCGACAGAAACCGCGCTGCACAAAACCACCAGCAAAAAATCCTCGCTGAAACTCTCCGGTAAGAAATACGGTCATCAACGCCTGGCGAAAAAGTCATCTGCAATTGAAGTTGATGATGAAGCCTTAGCGCTTACCGGCATCAAAATGAGCAAAGCACATCGTCAGCGCTATCAAAAAGCGCGTGAGACGGCGATGACCAAATTAATGGGCCAGCTTGGCAAACCCTATCAGTGGGGCGGTACCTCACCTCATACCGGCTTCGATTGCAGCGGCCTGGTGTGGTACGCCTATAAAGACCTGGTAAAGTTCAAATTCCCACGCACCGCCAATGAAATGTATCACCTGCGCGATGCGGCACCGATAAAGCGCGAAATGCTGGAGAAAGGGGATCTGGTGTTCTTCCGCATCAACAATCGCGGCACCGCCGATCATGTCGGTGTTTATCTCGGCAATGGCAAATTCATTCAGTCACCGCGCACGGGTAAAGATATTCAGATTAGCGCATTAGGTGAGGATTACTGGCAGAAACACTATGTAGGCGCGCGTCGTATGATGACGCCAAAAACCATTCGCTAGCGGTTGCGCAACGCCAATAAAAAAGCCGGATGCTGTTAACAGCTCCGGCTTTTTTGTTAATGCATGATCGCGGTAAAGCTGAATGCGATAATCATTAACAGTGCGCCAACCGTCGTCATTAGCGCCAGCTTCAAATCAGTATTCATCACGCCTCCTTAGTCACACAATCTTTAGGGTTAAAGCGATTTTCGCACAGCAGTGGGCAAAAATCTCGTGTTATCCGCGCTAGCTTGCTAGAATCGCCGCCTTTCGTTGCGCAACAGATTTCGCGCCTGCTGTATTTACAGCATGATGAAGTGATTTCGCCTGCT
This sequence comes from Pantoea sp. USHLN256, assembly GCF_037149875.1. Classification (NCBI taxonomy): domain Bacteria; kingdom Pseudomonadati; phylum Pseudomonadota; class Gammaproteobacteria; order Enterobacterales; family Erwiniaceae; genus Pantoea; species Pantoea sp. USHLN256. The sequence continues at coordinate 153,683 of NZ_JBBCQO010000001.1, forward strand.
AAACACCCCCATTTCGCCCGCTTTTTGGGCTGTAAAAGCATTAGCAGACGCAAACGTTTAACAATATACTTATCAGTAAGTTGCGATAATCCCAGGAGTACCATTTTCATGGCAACAATTAAAGATGTCGCGAAGCGCGCCGGTGTTTCAACCACCACGGTTTCGCATGTCATCAACAAAACGCGTTTCGTTGCGGAAGAGACGCGTAACGCCGTATGGGAAGCGATCAAAGAATTGCACTACTCGCCAAGTGCCGTGGCGCGTAGTCTGAAAGTGAATCACACCAAAACTCTGGGCCTATTGGCAACGTCGAGCGAAGCGCCCTACTTTGCCGAAATTATTGAAGCGGTAGAAAATCACTGCTTCGATCGCGGCTATACGCTGATTCTCGGCAACGCGCACAACGATTTGCAGAAACAGCGCGCTTATCTGTCAATGATGGCGCAAAAACGCGTCGATGGTTTGCTGGTGATGTGTTCTGAGTATCCGGACGATCTGCTGCAAATGCTGGAAGAGAACCGCAATATCCCGATGGTGGTGATGGATTGGGGCGCATCACGCGGTGATTTTACCGATACCGTGCAGGACAACGCGTTTCAGGGTGGCTATCTCGCGGGGCGTTATCTGATTGAACGCGGTCATCGCGACATTGGCGCGATTCCCGGCCAGATGGAGCGCAACACCGGCGGCGGACGTCACGCGGGTTTCCTGCAGGCGATGAACGAGGCGGGCATTGCGGTACGTTCAGAATGGGTGGTTCAGGGCGATTTTGAACCTGAATCAGGTTACCAGGCGATGCAGCAGATTTTAAACCAGAAACAGCGGCCAACCGCCGTATTCTGCGGGGGCGACATCATGGCCATGGGCGCGATTTGTGCCGCCGATGAGATGGGTTTACGTGTGCCACAGGATATCTCGGTAATTGGTTACGACAACGTGCGCAACGCGCGCTATTTCACTCCAGCCCTGACGACCGTGCACCAGCCGAAAGCCGAACTGGGTGAAAAAGCGCTGGAAATGCTATTGGATCGCATCACCAGCAAACGCGAAGATCCGCAAACCATCGAGGTGCAGCCAACGCTGATTGAGCGTCGCTCAGTGGCGGATGGCCCGTTCCGCGACTATCGCCGCTAAACCGAGACTTCGCTGAGCCATTCGTGGTTCAGCGTTTCAGCATCCCCGAGATATACCAGTAACCATTCCAGTGCCGGTGACGCACGTTGTTCAGCCCAGCTGACGCAACACGGACTATCCGGAAAGGCTTGCGGCAACGGCAATTCTACCAACCGGTGATTATTCAGCAGCGGCCGCGCCAGATGACCCGGCACCATTCCGATGCACAATCCCGCCTGCAGGCACTCCAGCCCGGTTTCCCAATCCGGCACCACCAGCCGCCGCTGATTATCCAGCGTCCATGTCATACGACGCGGCAGCGCACGCGAGGTGTCTTCCAGCACCAGGGATGGCCACACACGCAGCGTTTCATCATCCAGCAGTTCACTGTTGACCAAAGGATGATCGGGGCTCACCACGCAGCGCCAGTTAAGCGCGCCCATATCCTGAAAAGCAAAGCGCCCGCCGACCGGGATCGCCTGAGTGGCACCAATCGCCACATCAACACGTCCGTCAGCCAGGGCATCCCACACGCCATTGAACACCTCAAAGCTGATGATCAACTCCATATCTGGAAAATGACGATAGAAATCCTTTACCAGTTGTCGCGTGCGCTGCGGTTTTACAATGCAGTCAACGGCTATGCTTAACTCACCGCGCCAGCCATTGGCCAGCTGCTGGCACTGCCTGCGCGTTGCCAGCATTTTTTTGATAACAGACCGCCCCTCCCGCACAAAATGTTCGCCGGCCGGCGTCATTACCACCTCGCGATGTTGACGTTCGAACAGCGGCACCGCCAGCCAGGTTTCAAGCTGACGTACCGTATAGCTGACGGCAGAGGGCACGCGATGGAGCTCCTGCGCCGCTGCGCTAAAACTACCGGTGCGCGCCACGGCATCGACCACTTCAAGTGCATATTCTGACCACATAATTTTGCCTTCAAAAATTTTAACAGCACTGTGCAAATATTAGCGTTTCACAAAGCGCGCTGCATCCTTTTACACTCCCCGCCGTTCACCCTGCCCAAAAGAGAATCAACATGTTGTCGTCTAAAGCATTTATGCCTTACCTTGCCGTGCTCAGTATGCTCGGCTTTCTTGCCACGGATATGTATTTACCTGCTTTTGGCGATATGCAGCGTGATTTTGCTACCGCACCGGGCACCATCAGCGCCAGCCTGAGCCTGTTTCTCGGCGGCTTTGCTTGCGCGCAGGTTTTTTGGGGTCCGTTGTCGGATCGTTACGGCCGCAAGCCCATTCTTCTTGCCGGCCTGGCCATTTTCGCGCTCGGTTGTTTGGGGATGCTGTGGGTTACTGACGTGCGCCTGATGCTGGCGCTGCGCTTTGTACAGGCGATTGGCGTTTGCGCCGCAGCCGTGAGCTGGCAAGCGCTGGTGGTGGACCACTATCCTAAAGCTAAAGCGAACAAAGTCTTTGCCACCATTATGCCGCTGGTTGCGCTCTCCCCAGCGCTGGCACCGCTGTTAGGTGCGTGGCTAATCAGCCACTTCCACTGGCGCAGTATTTTCATCGCGCTTACGCTGATCGCGCTGCTATTACTGGTTGGTACGCTGCAGTTAACGACAGTGAAACGCGAAAAAGTCACCAGTGGCCAACAACCTGGCTGGTTAACCTTGCTGGGCACCCGCGTTTACAGCGGCAATGTATTAATTTATTCCGCTTGTTCAGCGAGTTTCTTTGCCTGGTTGACAGGTTCGCCCTTTATTCTCGCCGCTGCGGGTTTAACGCCGGGCGATATTGGCCTGAGTTACATCCCTCAAACCATTGCTTTCCTTATCGGTGGCTTTGGCTGCCGGGCGATGTTAAATCGTTATCAGGGGGCACAACTACTGCCGTGGTTGCTGGTGGTGTATAGCCTGAGCATCCTGAGCCTATTTGTGATTGCCCTGATGCCATCAGCCCCGCTGTTTGTGTTGTTAATGCCCTTCTGCGGTATGGCATTGGCCAATGGCGCCATCTACCCGATTGTTGTCGCCAGCGCATTAGCGCCCTTCCCGCACGCCACCGGCAAAGCCGCGGGTTTGCAGAATCTTTTCCAGTTAGGTTTATGCTTCGCCGCCAGCCTGTTGGTATCAGCCGGGCTGGAGAAGGCGCTGTTCAACACCACGTTAGTAATGGTGGCAACGGTCGTTTTGGCATGGGTCGGCTTCATCTGCCAACGCGCAATAAGCGCACAAAGTGATATTGCCCACACTTCCCGTCCCTGCGAAGATAATCAGTAAGGCAACGATTATCGTTAGCAAACTAACGATAACCCGTTGAATATTGACCCACGTGAGCATATACTCTGTGGGTCCGTATTTCTGCTATAAATCAATAATATAAATGTAATACCTTTAGCGACTCTGTCGCGGGATGGCGTCTGCACGATACTCCAGTGTTGCGTCAACGTTTTCTCATCAAATTCATACCTCTGTAAAACGTCGGATTTCTGGCGCACGGATTTTCCGTGAGTTCTCTCACAGGTCTTGGGAAATTGGCTATTCTTTTTCTCAGGTTCAGATCGGAAGGTGATGGAGAAGCTATGAGTTCATCTGTTATAGAAGAAGTGAGCCTTGAAGAAAACCACTGGTTTCGGATCGTCAATGAACTGCTAGAGCGCGCTGATATTGCAGTTAATGGCACTCGTCCCTGGGATATTCAGGTAAAGCATCCAGATTTTTTTAAACGCGTACTTGAGGAAGGATCGCTCGGTTTAGGTGAAAGTTACATGGATGGTTGGTGGGAGTGCGAACAACTCGATATGTTCTTCCACCGCGTATTAAAACACCATCTGGATAAACAATTACCACGGCATTTTAAAGATACGTTGCGTATTGCAGCAGCGCGTCTCACTAATTTGCAGTCAAAGAAACGAGCCTGGATTGTCGGTAAAGAACATTACGATCTCGGTAATGATCTCTTCACATTGATGCTTGATCCCTACATGCAATATTCATGTGGCTACTGGAAAGAGGCTGACACCCTGGAAAACGCGCAGCAGGCAAAACTGGATATGATTTGTCGCAAGTTGCAACTTGAACCAGGCATGACGTTGTTGGATATCGGCTGTGGTTGGGGTGGTCTGGCAGAATATGCGGCACGCCATTACGGCGTAACCGTGCAGGGTGTCACTATATCCGCCGAGCAGCAAAAACTGGCACAACAACGCTGCGAAGGGTTAGATGTCACTATCTTGTTGCAGGATTATCGCGACCTCAATAATCAATATGATCGTATTGTTTCCGTCGGGATGTTTGAACACGTCGGGCCGAAAAACTATGCCACTTATTTTGATGTTGCCGATCGCAATCTCAAGCCAGACGGCATATTTTTACTGCACACCATTGGTGCCCTCACCACGGATATGAACGTCGATCCATGGATTGATAAATATATATTCCCGAATGGTTGCCTGCCGTCGGTGCGGCAAATTGCCGATGCCAGTGAGCCACATTTTGTTATGGAAGATTGGCATAATTTTGGCGCGGATTACGATACAACGTTAATGGCCTGGTATGAACGTTTTCAGACAGCATGGCCGCAGTTAGCCGAGAACTATGGCGAACGTTTCAAACGGATGTTCGACTATTATCTCAATGCCTGCGCGGGTGCGTTTCGCGCGCGGGATATACAGCTGTGGCAGGTAGTCTTTAGTCGTGGCAAGGATGGCGGATTACGCGTTGCGCGTTAATAAAGATTATTAAGTCAATCAAGGCGCCGCTCGGCGCCTTTTTTATCACCGCTATTCTGCGTTATCAGCCTGCGCCAGAGCCGCCACTTCACGCTGTGCCAGCACACGCTCAACCGTTTCCACAATTGCCTGAGTATGAGGATCAATTTCAATATTGACCTTCTGACCGAACTTCTTCGCACCCAGAGTGGTACGCTCCAGCGTTTCCGGAATCAGATGGACACAGAATTTGCTTTTAGTGACGTCGCCCACCGTCAGACTTATTCCATCGATGCCGACAAAGCCTTTATGCAGAATATATTTGATCTGCGTGGCGTCCTGTAATTTAAACCAAATTTCGCGATTATTTTCTGACTGAATAATTTTGCAGATTTCCGCCGTGGTCATAATATGACCAGACATTAAATGACCGCCAATTTCATCACTAAACTTTGCCGCACGTTCAATATTGACTACGTCACCAACCTTTAATTCGCCCAGGTTGGTAATGCGCAACGTTTCTTTGATCAGATCGAAACTCACACGATCGCCATCAATCGCTGTCACCGTCAGGCAGCAGCCGTTGTGCGCCACCGATGCGCCCAACGCCAGGCCGGGTAACAGTTCTTCCGGCAAACGTACAATATGCGTACGAAACAGATCTTTTTCTTCAATGCCGACAATTTCAGCCGTGCCTTGCACAATTCCAGTAAACATAATCTCAGCCTCTGCAAAGTTTGCGTCAGTTTATCACAGCTTACCGGCCACAGCTTAATTTGGCGGAGTTCAAACTTTACACAAATTGCTAAACAAAATGCGATCAACGTTTGGCGGATGCCAACGCTGCCGCTACACTATGCCGCGCATTCTATGGGGATTTCTCCCACTCTCTTCTTTAATTAAGCAGGTGTTACGTGCAGAAGTATTTTACAGAAGCGCGTCAATTGCTGGCCCTCGCGATCCCGGTCATCCTTGCTCAGGTGGCACAGACCGCGATGGGTTTCGTAGATACTGTTATGGCCGGTGCGGTAAGCGCCACGGATATGGCCGCCGTTGCTGTCGGCACCTCTATCTGGCTTCCCGCCATTCTGTTTGGTCATGGTCTTCTACTGGCTTTGACGCCTACCGTTGCGCAACTCAACGGATCGGGACGACGCGAGCGTATCGCGGAACAAGTGCGCCAGGGATACTGGATGGCAATGGGTGTCGCGCTATTAATCATGGTGGTGCTGTGGAACGCCGGTTATCTGATTAACACCATGCATGATATCGATCCTGAATTGGCCGCCAAAGCTGAAGGATATCTGCATGCGTTGCTGTGGGGCGCGCCGGGTTACCTGCTGTTCCAGGTGATGCGCAACCAGTGTGAAGGGCTATCGAAAACTAAACCGGCGATGCTGTTGGGTTTCCTCGGCCTGATGGTGAACATTCCGCTCAACTATGTGTTCATTTACGGCCATTTTGGTATGCCGGCTTTAGGCGGCGTGGGCTGCGGTGTGGCAACGGCTTCAGTCTATTGGGTGATGTTCCTTGTGATGCGCTTCTGGGTGAAACGCATGGCAAGCATGCGCGATATTCGCATGAAAACTCGCTGGTCCCCACCCTCTCGCGCCATTTTATCCCGGCTGTTCACGCTGGGATTGCCGGTGGCTTTAGCGCTGTTCTTCGAGGTTACGCTGTTTGCTGTGGTAGCACTGCTGGTATCACCGCTCGGCATTGTGAAGGTGGCTGGACACCAGATTGCGCTCAACTTTAGCTCTCTGATGTTTGTGTTGCCGCTGTCGCTTGGTGTGGCGACCACCATTCGCGTTGGCTATCGACTCGGCCAGGGTTCGGCCGAACAGGCGCGCGTCGCCGCGTGGACTGGACAAGGGGTTGGCATCAGTATGGCGGCGATCACCGCGCTGTTTACCGTGATTTTCCGTCATGATATCGCCGGACTCTATACCGCTAATCCGGAAGTGATAACTCTGGCTGCGCAACTGATGCTGCTGGCCGCGATCTATCAGTTCTCGGATTCGATTCAGGTGATTGGCAGCGGTATTTTACGTGGCTATAAAGATACGCGATCGATCTTCTTTATTACCTTTATTGCCTACTGGGTATTGGGTTTGCCGGTGGGCTATGTGCTGGCGATGACCGATTGGGTGCTGCCAAAGCTCGGTCCCGCTGGTTTCTGGTGCGGCTTTATTATCGGCCTGACCTCGGCGGCCGTAATGATGATTTGGCGTATCCGACGCTTGCAGCGCTTACCCGCTCAGGTGATCCTGGCGCGCGCCGCGCGCTAAGTGACTGAACGCACATTAATTGGCAGGCAACGGCTAAAAAAACGACGCATAGCACAGTTGCTGGTCAGTCGTAGGGGAAAAACACTTTTTCCCCTTGCCAGCTTCACGGCCTGCCGTTAATATTCGTCCCCGCTGTCGCCCTGACAGCATGTTGCGCTCTTAGCTCAGTTGGTTAGAGCACCACCTTGACATGGTGGGGGTCGATGGTTCGAGTCCATTAGAGCGCACCAAGTGCGTCCGTAGCTCAGTTGGTTAGAGCACCACCTTGACATGGTGGGGGTCGGTGGTTCGAGTCCACTCGGACGCACCAATTATTGAATTTCCTGAATGCGCTCTTAGCTCAGTTGGTTAGAGCACCACCTTGACATGGTGGGGGTCGATGGTTCGAGTCCATTAGAGCGCACCACTCTGTTTTATCTCCTTGCGCAACATCCTTTTCTTGATCTGCATCGTCTTTCTTACGCCGCTTTTATATTGGTTTTCGCATACTTAGCGACTATACTATGCCGCGTTGTTCCACCTGAAAGGTTTCAGCGCTAACGTGCCTATGCAAACAACTCCAATGATTTGCGCAACACTGCTCGGTCAGTTCCCTCGCGTACTGCATAACTTCTCTGCACGCTTTGCTTTCGTCTCCTATTCTTATTTCTGTGAAATCCGTTCCAACACCATAAATATTCTCACTTCGGTGCCCTGTGCATCGAATCCCGACCTTTATCATCCATCACAACTTATAGAAAACCTGACATGAAAAAGACCAAAATCGTTTGTACTATCGGTCCAAAAACCGAATCTGAAGAGATGCTGACCCAACTGTTGGAAGCAGGCATGAACGTAATGCGCCTGAACTTCTCGCACGGGGATTATGCTGAACATGGTCAACGCATCACGAATATGCGTGCCGTTATGGAAAAAACCGGTCGTCAGGCCGCTATTCTGCTGGACACTAAAGGTCCGGAAATTCGCACCATGAAACTGGAAGGCGGCAACGATGTTTCGTTGAAAGCCGGACAAACCTTCACGTTCACCACCGACCAATCCGTGATTGGTAACAGCGAACGCGTTGCCGTGACCTACGCCGGTTTTACTGAAGATTTGAAAATTGGTAATACCGTACTGGTCGACGATGGTTTGATTGGTATGCAGGTCACTGAAGTGACTGAAAACACCGTAGTATGTAACGTGCTGAACAACGGCGACCTGGGCGAGAACAAAGGCGTCAACCTGCCAGGCGTCTCCATTCAGCTGCCTGCTCTGGCAGAAAAAGACAAGCGTGACCTGATCTTTGGTTGCGAGCAAAATGTTGATTTCGTCGCGGCCTCCTTTATCCGTAAGCGTTCTGACGTGCTGGAAATTCGTGAGCATTTGAAGGCAAACGGCGGCGAGCACATCCAGATCATCTCAAAAATCGAGAATCAGGAAGGCCTGAACAACTTCGACGAAATTCTCGAAGCATCTGACGGCATCATGGTTGCTCGTGGTGACCTCGGCGTTGAGATCCCGGTAGAAGAAGTGATCTTCGCGCAGAAGATGATGATTAAGAAGTGTAATAAAGCACGCAAAGTAGTTATCACCGCTACGCAGATGCTGGATTCCATGATCAAGAACCCACGCCCTACCCGCGCAGAAGCCGGCGACGTAGCCAACGCCATCCTTGATGGCACCGATGCGGTGATGTTGTCTGGTGAGAGTGCAAAAGGCCGTTATCCACTGGAGTCGGTCACCATCATGGCGACCATCTGTGAGCGTACCGATCGCGTGATGAAATCTCGCATCGATTCACTGCAGGATTCCCGTAAACTGCGCATCACTGAAGCTGTGTGCCGCGGTGCGGTAGAGACTGCAGAAAAACTGGAAGCACCACTGATTGTTGTAGCTACCGAAGGCGGTAAATCAGCTAAAGCCATCCGTAAATATTTCCCGGATGCCACCATTTTGGCACTGACTACCAACGAAACCACTGCACGCCAGCTGATTCTGAGCAAAGGTATCGAAACCCATCTGGTGAAAGAAATTGCTTCAACTGATGATTTCTACCGCATTGGTAAAGAAATGGCGCTGGAAAGCGGATATGCGCAGAAAGGCGATGTTGTGGTAATGGTTTCAGGTGCATTAGTACCAAGCGGAACGACAAATACCGCATCCGTACATGTCATCTGATTAGCAACTGAATTTTTATTTAAAAAGCGCCTTTTCCTGGCGCTTTTTTTATTGATCGGGTAATACAAATATCGGAAATTTCCAATCGAAATTAACTATTCAAAATCTCGTATGATTAAGGTTAGTCCGATTAAATCTCTCTGTTTTAGCTAATTATTTTCATCATCTTCTGCGAAATGCTGTTTCTTTGAGCGAACGATCAAATTTAAGCATGTTCTCATCAAAAATTTATTCTCAACTCAAAAAGCTTTGTGTAATACTTGTAACGCTACATGGAGATTAACTCAATCTAGAGGGTATAAAGAATGAATCGTACTAAACTGGTACTGGGCGCGGTAATCCTGGCTTCAACTATGCTGGCTGGTTGCTCAAGCAACGCTAAAATTGACCAACTGTCTTCAGACGTTCAGACTCTGAACGCTAAAGTTGATCAGCTGAGCAACGACGTGAACGCAATCCGTTCTGACGTTCAGGCTGCTAAAGATGACGCAGCTCGTGCTAACCAGCGTCTGGACAACCAGGCTCACTCTTACCGTAAGTAAGAGTTCTGGTTTGAAAAATGGTGCCTTTGTGGCACCATTTTTTTTGTCCTGATTCTGCGTTGCACTGGTCCGAATTCAGGGTTGAGCTTCCGCACCTTTCACTTCATCAATGCTGGCTTGCTCAGCACGCTTCCCCTGCTCCGCTGGCAATGTACTCTCATCCGTTACCGGTTCTCCGCTGCTCACTAACACCGGCATGCCTGAACGTCGTACTATCGCCTCCTTAATCAACGCCGTATCGCTCTTAGCGCTGTGAGTGAAAGCTTTAAGCTGCGCAGACTGCGCTATGGGCATGGTTTGCGGATCGTCTTTGTCATTACGTGACAATGGCTGATGCACTTCAACGTAACGCTTTCCGTCCGGCTCAATCGCGTATTTGACTGGCTGATTGATCACCTGCACGCGAGTACCTTTCGGCACGCTGTTGAACAGGGCTTCAATGTCATCAGGACGCAGGCGAATGCAGCCGGAGCTCACGCGCATGCCGATACCAAAATCGGCGTTGGTGCCATGAATCAAATACTGGCCCGTTCCGCGTGCCAGACGCATGGCGAACAGCCCCATTGGGTTATCTGGCCCTGCCGGTACTACGCCCGGCAACGTAATGCCCTCTTTGGCATAACGCTTGCGGATATTGGTGGTTGGCGTCCAGGTGGGATTAGGGATTTTCTGGCTGATGCTGGTCACCATGGTGGGTGTCATTGCACCTAACTGGCCAATTCCTATCGGATAGACAACGACACGATCTTCATCTTTGGGATAGTAGTAGAGACGCAGTTCAGCAAGGTTAATCACGATGCCTTCACGCGGCGCATCGGGTAGCAGCATCTGCAGCGGTACGGTTAATTGCGTACCTGCTTTCGGTAGCCACGGGTCAACACCGGGATTCGCTTCCAGCATGCCAAGCATGCCTATCTTATAACGCGCTGCAATGCTTTCTAGCGGCCGTTTGTCATCCGGCACAAGGGTCAGGGTATTTTCACCAATTAAACGGCTGTTATCGGCTGGCAGGGGATATTCTGTGGCAAATGCAGGTGCAGACAGTCCGCAACAGGACAACAGCAATGCACCGGCTAAACGTAAGGCAGGTTTCATGCAATTTTCTCTTTGTCGGATAGAACAGACCCCGGTCAAGCCGGGGTCTGCAGAGTGTAACTTAGCTGAGGGTCTGAGCGTTATGCCGGATCGCGCGGATCATTGCTTCAAGCCCCTGCGAACGCGAGGGAGTGAGGTGTGAGGTCAGCGCTAATTCGCCGAACCAGTGACGCACATCGAGATCGAGAATCTCTGGCGCCTTAAGCCCTTGATACAGGCTAAATACCACTGCAATCAACCCCTTAACGATGGCGGCATCGCTGTCACCTTCTAAGGCGATGGTGCCATCAGCCTGCGGGGTCATGCGTATCCACACCTGGCTTTGACAACCTGAAATCACGTGTTCGGGCTGCTGTAAGCTTTCGGAGGATTCTGGTAATTTCCCACCGAGCTCAATGATGTAGAGGTACTTCTCTTCCCAGTTAGCGCAACGGTTAAAGTTACGTACCAGTCTCTCTTTATCTGGCAAATTCGCCATGGATCACTCCTGAAATCTGCTCAACCGCCCAGCAGACGATGAATACGGGTCAAACCTGCGGCCAGGCGATCGGCTTCTTCTTCGGTGTTGTAGAGCGCGAAGGAGGCACGACACATGGCTGGCACCGCGTAATGACGCATCAGCGGCATCGCGCAATGATGGCCGGTGCGGATCGCAATACCGTATTGATCAAGGAAACTGCCGACATCAAACGCATGATGCTTGCCGAGATTAAAGGCCACCACACCACTGCGACTTTCCGGACCATAAATCACCAGATCCGGGACTGACGCCAGTTTATCCAGCGCATAACGCATCAGCATTGACTCGCGCTGATGAATCGCATCCAAACCTAACTCAGTAATCCACGTCAGCGCCGCGCCGAGACCAATAATGCCGCCAGTGTTTGGCGTACCCGCTTCAAAGCGCCACGGCGTGGTGTTCCAGGTTGTGCCGGTTGGCAACACAACTTCAGAAATCATCGAACCGCCGCCTTCCCACGGTGGCATGATCTCCTGCAGCGCTTTACGCGCGTACAGCACACCAATACCGGTCGGACCGTAGATTTTATGGCCGGAGAACGCGTAGAAGTCGCAGTCGATATCCTGCACATCCACCGCGTGATGCATCACCGCCTGCGCGCCGTCCACCAGCGTAACCACGCCGGCCGCTTTGGCCTGCGCAACGATCGCTTTCACCGGGTTGACCGTGCCGAGCACGTTAGAAACGTGGGTCACCGCCAGCAAACGGGTACGACTGTCGATTAAGCCGCTGAGCTGCTCCAGCGCCAGTTCACCCTGCGCGTTAAGCGGCAGTACGCGAATCTCTGCGCCGGTACGCTGTGCCACCATCTGCCACGGCACGATGTTAGCGTGATGCTCCATCTCGGTGACGATGATGTTATCGCCCGGCTGCAGCTGACTGCCACCCCAGCTGTTCGCCACCAGATTGATGGCTTCAGTGGTGCCTTTGACGAAGATGATCTCTTCAGGCGTTGCCGCATTAAGAAAACGCGCCGCTTGATGACGCACGTTCTCCATGTCGGTGGTCGCCTGGGCGCTCAACGAATGGATACCGCGGTGCACGGCTGCATAGCCGTGCTGATAGAAATAACTTTCCGCATTGATGACCGCGAGCGGGCGCTGTGCGCTGGCCGCGCTATCAAGGTAGGCCAGCGGATGTCCGTTGACCTCACGTTTCAGAATCGGAAATTCCGCTCTGATGCGTTCGAGATCGAAACTCATGACTCAACTCCCGGGATACGCGCGGCAATGCGCTGCAGCACCACCTGACGCAGTACCGGATTCTCCAGCGTTTCGGTGAGTTCAGCGGCAAATGCATGGATGATCATACGCTGTGCGGCGGTCTCATCGATGCCGCGCGAGCGCAGATAGAACATCTGCTCTTCATCAATACGACCAATGGTCGCACCGTGGCTGCACTTAACGTCATCAGCATAGATTTCCAGCTGCGGCTTGGTGTCCACTTCCGCCAAACGGCCCAGCAACAGGTTGTTGTTGGTCATTTGGCCGTCGGTTTTCAGCGCGTGAGGTGCCACTTTGATCATACCGTTAAACACCGCACGGCCTTTGTCGCGCGCGATGACTTTGTGCATCTGACGGCTAATGCAGTGGCCTTTATTGTGCTCAAGATAGCTGCGGGTATCGCACACTTCCTGATTCACCGGTAAAGACAGGCTGTTGATCGCCAGATTGGTATTTTCGCCATTCAGCTGTGCACTGGTATTGTGACGCGATAAGCCAGCACCCAACAGGAAGCTGGTGGTGCTCACATTTGCGTCACGGCCCATCACCACATCATTGTGCGCAAAGTGATATGACTTTTCGCTCTCAAATGACAGTTTGATGTGCTGCAGTTTGGCATTATCCGCGACGTCGAACGTGAAGCGTGCGCCAGTAAAGTGCGCCACATCATTCAACGTCACGTAGTGCTCAATCACTTCCGCTTCTGCGCTGGCTTCCAGCTGCAGATGGTGACGATGATGCACGGTATTGGTGCCTGCATCCTGCCCGCTGGTAATGTGCAGCAGGTAAAGTGGCTTAGCGGCTGATTTACCACGCGCCAGACGAATGGTTGTGGCTTCTTCCGCCAAACTTTCGGTCAGATGCAGGAACACTTCCGGCTGAATCGGTGCCGGCAGCGGACGACGCTCAGAAGCTTGCGCATGTTGAATGTCAAACAGGCCAGTATCGCGGCTGCTTAACTCGGCCTGGAAGCGACCATCAACGAACACCAAGCGCACTGCATCAATCGGCAATGCCAGCGCATCAACCTGCTCAGCGCTCACTTCCTGCGGCTGCGGCAGAACAAACTGCTGCGCCAGCAGACCATCAAGCGGCGTGTATTTCCAGTTCTCGTGCTTACGCGTCGGCAAGCCGACACGCATCAGTTGCTGCCAGTGCTGCTGCGCCTGTAACGAACGCACGTCACCACGCGATTCAAACAGGTGGTGCCACTGCTGCAGGGCGTTATCACTCTTGGTCGGTAAGCCAGCCATAGCCTTGCTCCTCCAACTGTTTCACCAGTGAGAAATCGCCAGACTTAACGATCTTGCCCTGATACAGCACGTGCACGTGGTCTGGCTTGATGTAATCCAGAATGCGCTGGTAATGCGTAACAATAATGAATGAACGCTTACCGTCGCGCAGGCTGTTAACGCCTTCTGCCACGATTTTCAGCGCATCGATATCCAGACCGGAGTCAGTTTCGTCGAGGATACACAGCTCAGGTTCCAGCGCCGCCATCTGCAGGATGTCATTACGCTTCTTCTCACCGCCAGAGAAACCGACGTTGACTGAACGGGTCAGCAGATCTTCCGGCATCTTCAGCAGCTGGATTTTATCTTCGATAAAGTCCTGGAAGTCGAAACGATCCAGAGGATCCTGCTCACGGTATTTACGTACTGCGTTGACTGAAGTCTGCAGGAAGAACTGGTTGCTGACGCCCGGGATCTCTACCGGATACTGGAACGCCATGAAGATGCCTTCACCGGCACGCTCTTCAGGCTCAAGTTCCAGCAGGTCTTTACCTTTAAACGTGACCGAACCGCCAGTGACTTCGTAATCTTCACGACCCGCCAGCGTTGCAGACAGGGTACTTTTACCTGAACCGTTCGGTCCCATGATGGCGTGGACTTCGCCCGGCTTCACTTCAAGGTTCAGACCGCGCAAAATCTCTTTGTCTTCAACGCTAACCTGCAAATCTTTAATGCTTAACATACTCTTTCCTTCACATTGCTTCCGGCAACGGGCATCAGCCCACACTGTGCTCAAGGCTGATAGCTAACAATTTTTGCGCTTCTACAGCGAATTCCAGTGGCAGCTCGGAGAAAACGTCTTTGCAGAAGCCGTTAACGATCATTGAAATCGCATCTTCTTCGCTGATGCCACGCTGCAGGCAGTAGAACATCTGATCTTCACCGATGCGCGAAGTGGTAGCTTCGTGCTCCAGATGCGCCGTGTTGTTACGCGTTTCCACATACGGGAAGGTGTGCGCACCGCACTCGGCACCAATCAGCATCGAATCACACTGGGTGAAGTTACGCGCGTTGGTGGCGGTTGGCATGATTTTCACCAGACCGCGATAGGTGTTCTGGCTCTTACCCGCAGAGATACCTTTCGAGATGATGGTCGACTTGGTGTTTTTACCAATGTGAATCATCTTGGTGCCGGTATCGGCCTGCTGACGGCCTGCGGTCAACGCCACAGAGTAGAACTCACCAATCGAGTAATCGCCACGCAGAATGCAGCTTGGGTATTTCCAGGTGATCGCAGAGCCGGTCTCGGACTGCGTCCAGGACATCTTGCTGTGATCGCCTTCGCACAGCGCACGCTTGGTGACGAAGTTGAGGATACCGCCCTCGCCTTCACCGCCCGGGAACCAGTTCTGCACGGTGGAATATTTTACTTCCGCGTTTTTGTGGATGATCACTTCTACCACGGCTGCGTGCAGCTGATAGGTGTCACGCACGGGCGCGGAGCACCCTTCGATATAGCTAACGTAACTGTCTTCGTCGGCGATCAAAATGGTGCGCTCGAACTGACCGGTTTTAGCCGCATTGATACGGAAATAGGTCGACAGCTCCATCGGGCAACGTACGCCTTTCGGGATGTAAACGAAGGTACCGTCGGAAGCCACTGCCGAGTTCAGCGCGGCAAAGAAGTTATCGTTTGGCGGCACCACAGTGCCGAGATACTTCTGCACCAGCTCGGGATGATCGTGAATCGCTTCGCCGAAGGAGCAGAAAATGATGCCCTGCTTGGCCAGCTTGTCGCGATAGGTGGTCGAAACGGAGACGGAGTCGAAAATCGCATCCACCGCAACTTCACGACCTTCACGCACCGGAACACCTAACTGATTAAACGCCTCTTCCACTTCCTGCGTCAGGTAATCGCTTGACGCGACGCTGCCTGAGGTTTGGGTAGCGCCGGGTTCAGAAGCACAGCTGTCATCGCAGTTGCCGCAGGACGGCGCGGAGTAGTAGCTGTAATCCTGATAATCCAGTTTTTCGTAGTGCGCTTTCAGCCAGTGCGGCTCTTCCATCTGTTCCCAGGCGCGGAACGCCTTCAGACGGAATTCAAGCATCCATTCAGGTTCGTTACGCTTAGCCGAAATCGCGCGCACCACATCTTCATTGATGCCGTGGGCAAATTCGTCGGTTTGTAACTGGGTAAAGAAGCCCTCTTTATAATTGAGCTTACCTTCCCACATTTGTACATCGTCAGATGCTTCGCTGTGTCGTGACATATTTCACTTACTCGACGCCAAAGCTTTCACCACACCCACAGGCGTGTTGAGCTTTAGGGTTGTTGAATTTAAAAATCTGGTTCAGACCTTCGCGGACGTAATCCAGCTCGGTACCGTCAACAAACGGCATCGCCTGAAGTGGCACAAACAGTTTTGCGCCGAATTGCTCAAACTGCAGGTCGTCATCGGCAGGATCTTTCACCAGGTCCATAACGTACCCAAAACCGGCACAGCCGGACGTTTTCACACCCAGTTTCAATCCCTTGACTTCAGGGTCTTGTTCTACCAGGTTAAGAATCTGTTTTGCTGCCGATTCGGTCAGCGTGAGCCCTTTCCAGACGAAATCTTCGGGTGAAAAAGAGTCGGCATTTACTGATGACATTGTGCTACCTCGTATGTCTGGGCCTTTTCAGGCTATCCCCCTATGGTAGTGATATCAGATATCACTTCAACCTCTTGTTTTGCAGGGATAATCATCTCGTGCTATTTTTTACTGCTGCTTTATTAAGCATAGTCGCTTCCGGGCAGATTGACGGCGGCCTTCCCGTGCGCACCCTGTCTACGTAACCCGTTAAATTGGCGTAAAATTTCCAAAATCAATTTTACGTTTCATTCCTGATTGATAGGTTACGCCTTTCTACTATGTAAATAAATTGTTATTGCCGATTTTACTAACAGGCAGAAGGAATCAATAAAATTTCACAGCGGGAATTGCATTCCTGACGCGGTTGAATATGATAATGATTATCATTAACCAATTAAGGTGGCGATATGACGCTTACCGTCTCAGCCTGGTTACAACATAAAATCGACGAATATAAGTTCTCGGTACGCGATATCACCGTTGACTTCTACATGGCTCAGGCAAAGCTCAACCGCACCGATTGCACCCTCGAACAACTGCGTCGCTTTAACGACACCTGTCTCGATATGGCAGAAATCTGCGAACTGAATGGCGACGATCACAGTTTTCTGCATGCCATGGGCAAGCTGCATCACCGCTTAGTGCAGGAGATGGGCAACGCCGATCGTGACCGTTTGTTTCGCATCCAGGCTTATCAACTGGCGCGCCTATCGTTGACACGTCTGTGTCATCAACTGGCGCTCAGCGGCGAGTGGGATCAAGCCACCCGCCTGCAGAGTGATTTCGTCCGCCACGCAGGCTGGATATTCTAATCCAGCTTTGTGACGTCTCCTACAATTTGTTTACATCATTTCCAATAGTGCTTGCAGCGGATGGCGCATGCCATTGCCTTCGGCGCGTTTAACCTGGCTGCGACAGGAAAAACCGGTTGCCAGGCAGCGCTGACGCGGCAGCTTTTGCAGCTGCGGATGCCATGACAGCTCGTAAATCCCCAGCGAATTCTCCAGATTTTTACTTTCATGTCCGTAAGTGCCCGCCATGCCGCAACAGCCCACGTTGACATTCTCCAGCTTCGCGCCAAAGCGCGCAAAGATACCCTGCCACTGATTTGGCGTGGACGGCAGTGCCGTCACTTCGGTGCAGTGCGCAAACAGATACCAGGCTTCACCGCTGGCGGTTTGTACCGCGCGCTCCGCCAGCGCACTGTGCAGCCACTCGTGCACCAGCTGAACGTTAAACTCTCCGCGCTGCTCACCAAGCACCTGCTGGTACTCATCGCGATAACAGAGCACGGTTGCCGGATCAACGCCGACCATCGGCATGCCGAGCTTCGCCACACGATTCAGGAAGTCTGCGGTTTTGCTGGCAGTGCGCGCAAAGCGTTGCAGGAAACCTTTCACATGCTGCGCTTTGCCATTCGGCGAAAACGGCAGCAGCACCGGGCGATATCCGAGCTTCTCAATCAGTTTGACGAAATCAGTAACCAGTTGCGCTTCGTAATAGCTGGTGAAGGGATCCTGCACCACCAGCACGCAGTTTTCACGTTGCGTACTGTCGAGCGCCTCCAGCTGTTCTAACGTCAGGTTCATCGCCGGATGACCGCTCAGCTGCTGCTTCAGGCTCGGTGACGACAATAGCGGCAGATCGACCATGCCGATGTGAGTTTGACTGAGTTCACGCATCCACGGCTGCTTCAGGAAGAAGTTAAACACGTTGGGCGCCTTGGCCATTAACGGTGCATAACTCTCAACGCTGGCCACCAGATGATCGCTCATCGGGCGTAGATAACGGGTGTGATACAGCTGCAGGAAGCGCGAACGGAAATTCGGCACATCAATCTTAATCGGGCATTGTGTCGAACAGGCTTTACACGCCAGACAGCCCGACATGGCCTCTTTCACTTCGTGCGAAAAATCATATTCGCCCTGCTTCGCGTGCCAGGTGTTACGCGTGCGCTGAATTAAGCTGCGCAGGCTAGCGCCCTGATGAGGAAGCGCCTTTTCCAGCTGGTTGGGATCCACACCCTGTTCGGAGAGCAAGCGCAGCCATTCACGCGTTAAGGTAGCGCGCCCTTTCGGCGAGTGAATGCGACTACGGGTGATTTTCATCGATGGGCACATCAGGCTGCGCGCGTCGAAATTAAAGCATAAACCGTTACCGTTACACTCCATCGCACCGCGCCACTCATTACGCACCGTGACGGGAATCTGTCGATCGTAAGTGCCGCGCTTCACGGCATCGACCTGCATCATCGCTTCGTTACTGCCTAATGGTGTACAGATCTTGCCTGGATTCAGGCGATTATCGGGATCGAAGGCGGCTTTGATACGCCGCAGTTCATTGAACAGCGTTTCGCCAAAGAATTCAGGACTGTACTGCGCGCGGAAGCCTTTACCGTGTTCACCCCACAGCAGACCGCCATAACGCGCAGTCAGCGCCACTACTTCATCAGAGATCTGCTTCATCAGCAGCTCCTGCTGCGGATCGCACATATCCAGCGCGGGACGTACGTGCAGCACGCCAGCATCGACGTGGCCAAACATGCCATAGCTCAGGCCGTGGCTGTCCAGCAGTGCGCGAAACTCGACGATGTAATCGGCGAGATGTTCAGGTGGCACCGCGGTATCCTCGACAAACGGAATCGGTTTGGCACGTCCTTTGGCGTTCCCCAACAGGCCCACCGCTTTTTTGCGCATATTATAGATGCGCTCAATGCCGCTCAAATCGTCACACAGCTGGTAGCCGATGACGCCGCCGGATTGCTGCCGCATCAGCTCATCCAGCCGCTGACACAACATAGCGATCTGCTGTTCAATCAGCTCGCCATCGTCTCCGGCAAATTCGACGATATTCAGGCCCAGCATCTCTTTATCGGGTACATCGGTAATCAATTCGTTAACCGAGTGCCAGACAATATCTTCACGTGCCAGGTTGAGTACTTTGGAATCGACGGTTTCTACCGACAGCGCTTTTGCTTCCACCATAAAAGGCGCATTACGCAGCGCTGAGTCGAACGAATCGTACTTGATGTTTACCAGACGACGCACTTTAGGAATGGGCGTGATATCAAGGCGCGCCTCGGTGATAAACGCCAACGTGCCCTCCGCACCGCACAGCAGACGCGTTAGATCGAAGGTTTGCAAATCGTCGCTGAACACGTGGCGCAGGTCGTAACCGGTCAGGAAACGATTGAGCTTGGGGAATTTTTCCAGAATCAGATCGCGCTGTTCGCGGCAGCGGGTTAACACCTGCTGATAGATGCGGCCTTCAGCGGTAGGCGTGCTCGCCAGCTGTTCCGCCAGTTCGGTAGGCATGGCGCGCGTATCAAGGATATCGCCGCCCAGCAGCACCGCGCGCAGACCTTCGACGTGATCGGAGGTTTTGCCATACACCAACGATCCCTGTCCGGAAGCATCGGTATTGATCATGCCGCCTAAGGTGGCGCGATTACTGGTAGAGAGTTCCGGTGAGAAGAAAAAGCCATACGGCTTCAGCCACGCATTGAGTTGATCCTTCACCACGCCCGCTTCAACACGCACCCAACCTTGTTCGGTATTGATCTCCAGGATGCGGTTCATGTAGCGCGACATGTCCACCACGATGCCCTGATTCAGCGACTGCCCGTTGGTGCCGGTACCGCCGCCGCGGGGAGTAAACACCAGGCTAGTGAAGCGGTCTTCACCGGCCAGACGCGCAATCAGCGCCACATCGGCCGTGGAGCGTGGAAACAGCGCCGCATCAGGCAGCAGTTGATAAATGCTGTTATCGGTGGAGAGCGAGAGGCGATCGGCATAGCTGGTGGCGGTATCGCCGGTAAAACCTTGCTCTTTTAGGGACTGCAGGAATGTCAGCACCAGTTGAACGAGGCCCGGTGCCTGAGAAATCTGTGGGATCATTATTGAGTGACCGAGATGTTGTAAACGTTTGCGTCGTCATTTTTTTCAGCCCTTGGTTTTATCATATTTTTTTGCTGGCTGCT
Source organism: Pantoea sp. USHLN256 (assembly GCF_037149875.1). Taxonomy (NCBI): domain Bacteria; kingdom Pseudomonadati; phylum Pseudomonadota; class Gammaproteobacteria; order Enterobacterales; family Erwiniaceae; genus Pantoea; species Pantoea sp. USHLN256. The sequence goes on from NZ_JBBCQO010000001.1 coordinate 174,141, forward strand.
GTTTTTTCAGGAATGCGTGCCGCTTCCGCTGCTTTTCCTGTTTAATTTTCGGGAAATAGATCATCATTAATCAGGGCTGTTCAGCCCCACTCTGAAGGATTCAATCGAGGTTAACCGTTGTGATGAAAAGCCTGCAACGCGGTATGGACTTACCGCAAATGCTGTTTTCGCTGATGTTCATTCTGATCATGATCATCGCCTGTCTGTGGGTGGTGCAGCCGTTTATTCTGGGCTTCGCCTGGGCCAGCATGGTGGTGATTGCTACCTGGCCTTTAATGATTCATCTGCAACATCTGCTGTGGGGACGACGCTCGCTGGCGGTGATCGCCATGACTATTTTGCTATTACTGCTGTTTATTATTCCTATTGCTCTGCTGGTCAGCAGCCTGATTGATAACAGTGCGCCGGTAATTACCTGGGCGACGCAGCGCCATCTGGTGATGCCTGATTTCGCCTGGCTACGCGAGATTCCTTATGCGGGCAGAAAACTCTACTCCAGCTATCACAAGTTAGTCGATGGCGGTGGCTCGGCGATACTGAGCCAGGTGCAGCCTTATATTGGTCGGACGACAGGCTTCTTCGTCGCGCAGGCCGGGCACTTTGGTCGTTTTATGATGCATCTCATCGTGATGCTGCTGTTCAGCGTGCTGCTCTACTGGCGCGGCGAACAGGTTGGGCACGGCATTCGTCATTTTGCTTATCGCATGAGCGGACGCCGCGGCGATGCCGCAGTGCTGTTAGCGGGTCAAGCCATTCGGGCCGTGGCGCTGGGTGTGGTGGTCACCGCGCTAGTGCAAGGCGTGCTAGGCGGCATTGGGCTGGCGATTTCCGGCATTCCTTATGCCACATTGCTGACCGTGCTGATGATTCTGACCTGCCTGGTGCAGCTCGGTCCGCTGGTGGTGCTGGTTCCGGCCATTATCTGGCTTTACTGGAGCGGCGATACCACCTGGGGCACGGTGCTGCTGGTGTGGAGTTGTGTGGTAGGTACGCTGGATAGCGTGTTGCGCCCGGTACTGATTCGCATGGGTGCAGATTTGCCGATGATCCTGATTCTCTCCGGCGTCATTGGCGGTTTAATTGCCTTTGGTATGATCGGTCTGTTTATCGGTCCGGTGGTACTGGCCGTCTCTTATCGACTGGTTTCGGTGTGGATGCATGAAGCGCCCGAACCGGATGATGATATGCAAACCGCCATTGAAGCCCTCGCCGAGCACGAAGACGAGCATCCTTAAGGTGACAGAGTTGCTGAGATGAATTTTGTCAGGTGCGCCCCCGTGCGCACCAAACTTTCCGCTGCCAATACTCCGTTTTACACTGGCCTTACTTTAACCCGCCTAATGCCCCCGTTCATTTCAGTGAAACAATAATTTTTTTCCATAAGCGATTTTTAAGATAAAACGCAGTTTTCGCTGCTTTAGGCGGGATTCGTTAATCGAATGATTATTTTTCAAACTGAATCAGGCGCGAAAACCTCAGAAAATCTCCATGAAAGGTTATCAGCTTTAAACTAATAAGAGGATTCTTAAAGACGCCAGCGAGCCTGATCAATAACATGTTTCCTATGTTTGGAATCAAGCTACTGATTTTTAAACAACCTTATTCCCCTGAGTAAAGTGAAGAATTGCTGTGTGTAGTCTTTGCCCATCCCCTGTGATGGGCTTTTTTTTGTCTGTTATTAATGCAAAAAATAAGGCCAGCAGTGCTGACCTTAATGATTTTAACCTCAACGCATCAGATTCATGCCCGATACGTCAAAATTACCGTTTGGTTAATGTTTCGCGGCGTTCAGCTCAGCTAAACCTAACCAGGTTTCCACTACGGTATCCGGATTGAGCGACAGGCTATCAATGCCCTGCTCCATCAGCCATGCGGCAAAGTCCTGATGATCGGACGGTCCTTGCCCACAAATACCAACGTATTTACCCTGTTTTTTCGCTGCCTTGATGGCCATCGACAGTAGCGCTTTCACCGCATCATTGCGCTCATCAAACAGAGCCGACACCACGCCGGAATCGCGATCGAGCCCCAGCGCCAGCTGCGTCATATCGTTAGAACCGATAGAGAAGCCATCAAAGTGCTCAAGGAACTGTTCCGCCAGCAAGGCATTTGACGGAATCTCACACATCATGATCACCTTGAGACCGTTCTCGCCGCGCTTCAGGCCATTTTTTGCTAATTCCGCCACCACCGCTTCGGCTTGATCGACGGTGCGCACAAACGGGATCATGATCTCGACGTTGGTCAGGCCCATCTCGTTACGTACGCGTTTCACTGCTTCACACTCCAGCTTGAAGCAGTCGCGGAAATTGTCGGCCACGTAACGACCGGCACCGCGGAAGCCGAGCATCGGGTTCTCTTCCTCCGGCTCATAACGCTCGCCGCCTACCAGGTTGGCGTATTCGTTAGTTTTGAAATCAGAGAGGCGGACGATCACGCGCTTCGGTGCAAACGCCGCGCCCAGCGTAGCAATCCCTTCGGTCAGACGGCCGATGTAGAACTCAATGGGGTCGTCAAAACCTTTCATCATCTGACGAATCTGCTGTTGCAGCTCCGGCGTTTGCTGATCAAACTCCAGCAGCGCTTTCGGATGCACGCCAATCATACGGTTAATGATGAATTCGAGACGCGCCAGGCCCACCCCTTCGTTTGGCAAGCAGGCGAAGTCAAAGGCCCGATCCGGGTTACCGATGTTCATCATAATTTTCAGCGGCAGATCCGGCATGGTATCGACCTGCGAGCTGGTCACTTCAAAATCCAGTAGCTCGCCATACACATAACCGGTATCGCCTTCGGCGCAGGAAACCGTGACTTTATGACCATCTTTGAGGTGATCGGTAGCATCACCACAGCCCACCACCGCGGGAATACCCAGTTCACGCGCGATGATCGCCGCGTGGCAGGTACGACCGCCGCGATTGGTGACAATGGCCGACGCTTTCTTCATGATCGGTTCCCAATCGGGATCGGTCATATCGGTTACCAGCACATCGCCTTTTTCAATGCGGTGCATCTCGCTAATATCGTGAATGACCTTCACTTCGCCAGCGCCAATGCGATGACCAATGGCGCGGCCTTCAACCACCACCTTGCCTTTACCCTGCAGCGTATAGCGCTCCATGACCTGGCCATTAGAGCGTACCGTTTCCGGACGTGCCTGCACGATAAACAGTTTGCCGGTGTGGCCATCTTTCGCCCACTCAATGTCCATCGGACGCTTATAGTGCTGCTCAATCAGCACCGCCTGACGCGCCAGCGCCTGCACTTCGTCATCGGTTAAACTGAAGCGATCGCGCTGCTCCTGCTCAACATCTTCAATGCGCACCTGCTCGCCATGCTCCTGCGAATCGGCATACACCATGCGCAGCTTTTTCGAGCCCATGGTGCGGCGCACAATCGCCGGGCGATTGGCTGCCAGCGTCGGTTTGTGCACGTAGAACTCATCGGGGTTAACCGCGCCCTGCACCACCATTTCACCCAAACCGTACGCCGAGGTGATAAACACCACCTGATCAAAGCCCGATTCGGTATCAATGGTGAACATTACGCCAGACGAAGCGAGGTCCGATCGCACCATGCGCTGAATACCGGCTGACAGCGCGACGCCACGATGATCGTAGCCCTGGTGCACACGATAAGAGATGGCACGATCGTTAAATAAGGAAGCGTAAACGTGTTTGACTGCGATAATCACCGCGTCATAGCCCTGCACGTTTAGGAACGTTTCTTGCTGGCCAGCAAACGAGGCGTCGGGCATATCCTCGGCGGTGGCTGATGAGCGCACCGCGAAGGAGGCCTCAGCATCATCCGCAGAGAGTTGTTCGTAGGCGCTGCGAATCGCCGCCTCCAGCTCAGGTTGGAATGGCGTATCGACCACCCATTGACGAATTTGTTTACCCGCTTGCGCGAGTTCAGCAACATCATCAACATCCGTTTTATCCAGCAAATCATAAATACGCTGGTTCAGTCCGCTTTGATCGAGAAACAGATTAAACGCGTAAGATGTGGTCGCGTAGCCATTTGGCACGGAAACGCCCAGCGACGACAAATTAGTAATCATTTCTCCGAGGGAGGCATTTTTACCTCCCACCCGATCAACATCATGCATGCCAAGCTGGTTGTACCAGAGCACTAGCGACTGTTGGTCTTGATTGGACATTGAGATTATCCTTTTAAATGATGTGAATACACATGGAACATTTTGCTGTTCGCCAAAACAGCCTGGCACAACCGATTAATAAAGACTAAGTGTTGAATCGTTAAAGCAGGAAAAGAGCGGTAAAATAGGATTAGTACTTAGAATTAACAGAGTTGCGCAACCGGGCTATTTCAGGTTAATTGATTGCTGTGGCGATATTTTTCCCCTTTTCAGAGGGTTAGCGATTGATTTTTGTTGCGCAACGCCTGCACACTTTATTTCATGCGCGAAAAGGAAAATGCGCGAAAATAGCGCTTTTCAAAACAGCATTTCATCTAAAATTGATTATTCGCTTATTCATCTTTGTGAGCGCATTAGCGGACAATATGGATATTTCATTTTACTATTATTTAAAATGAAATATTGTCATTGTTAATTTGGTCATGGGTACGCAAGAGGATTATTCGCACTATGAATACTGAACGCAGCGTCTTTTACATTTCTGATGGTACCGCCATTACCGCCGAAGTGCTCGGGCATGCGGTGCTGTCACAGTTCCCGGTGATGACCCATAGCGTGACGCTGCCGTTTGTGGAGAATGTGCAGCGCGCGCAGGCGGTTAAAGCACAGATCAACGCGTTGTATCAGCAGAGCGGCCTACGTCCAGTGGTGTTTTTTTCCATTGTCACCCCCGACGTGCGCGAAATTATTCTGGAGAGCGAAGGCTTTTGTCAGGACATCGTGCAGGCGCTGGTGGCACCGTTGCAGAGCGAACTGGGCGTCGCATCGATGCCGGTAGCGCACCGAACGCACGGATTAACCGCCAGCAATCTGGGTAAATACGACGCGCGTATTGCGGCGATCGATTACACCCTCGCACATGATGACGGTATTTCGTTACGTGGCCTGGAGGATGCGCAGGTGATTTTGCTCGGCGTATCGCGCTGCGGTAAAACCCCCACCAGCCTCTACCTGGCAATGCAATTTGGCGTGCGTGCCGCCAACTATCCCTTCATCGCGGATGACATGGATAACCTGAAGCTGCCGCCGGCGCTGCGTGCGCATCAGCATAAGCTGTTCGGCCTGACCATCGATCCGGAGCGTCTGGCGGCGATTCGACAGGAGCGCGCGGAAAATACCCGCTATGCGTCGCTGCGCCAATGCCGCCTGGAAGTGGGCGAAGTGGAAGCGCTGTTCCGCACTAACCAGATTCGTTACCTCAACAGTACCAACTATTCGGTGGAAGAGATCGCCACCAAAATCCTCGATATCATGGGCCTGAGCCGCAGCATGTATTAACAGCCTTCTGTTGTGTCGCCAACTTTGGCGACCTCATGGGCTGAGAATCCACCTGTATTTAGGGCGTAAAGCCTGGCTTCCGTCTTGTTTTATGCCCTTTGTTTTTAGCAGGTTGAATTCGCAGACTATTAGTTTATTGTGACCACCATCACTTCCCGGTATTTCACCGCTGCGAAGAACCATTTTTGAGAATCTCAATGAACAAGACTGATGAACTGCGCACCGCGCGCATCGGTAGCCTGCTGACTCCGGCTGCACTCGCGCATGAACACCCCATTTCGGCGGACATTGCCGCCAACGTCACCGCGGCACGCCAACGCATTGCACGTATTCTAAACGGTGAAGATCCACGTCTGCTGGTGATTATCGGCCCATGCTCACTGCACGATCCCAAAGCGGCGATGGAATATGCCCAGCGTCTGAATGTGCTGCGCGAGCGCCATCAGGATCGCCTGGAAATTGTGATGCGTGCCTACTTCGAAAAACCCCGCACCGTCGTGGGCTGGAAAGGCCTGATTTCCGATCCCGATCTGGATGGCAGTTACGATGTGAATCGCGGCATTGCTATTGCCCGCAAATTGCTGCTGGATATCAATGCGCTGGGCATGCCGACCGCCACCGAATTTCTTGATATGGTGATCGGCCAATTTATTGCCGACCTGATCAGCTGGGGGGCGATTGGCGCACGTACCACCGAAAGCCAAATTCACCGTGAAATGGCCTCGGCGCTCTCCTGTCCGGTGGGCTTTAAAAATGGCACCGACGGCAACGTACAGATCGCGGTAGATGCGATTCGCGCCGCGCGTGCCAGCCATATGTTCCTGTCACCCGATAAAAACGGTCAGATGACCATTTATCAAACCAGCGGCAACCCGCATGGTCATGTGATCCTGCGCGGCGGCCGTCAGCCCAACTATCACGCTGGAGATGTGGCAGCGGCGGCAGCGAATTTGCGCGATTTCAATCTGCCTGAGCAATTGGTGATCGACTTTAGCCACGGCAATTGCCTGAAGCAGCATGGTCGTCAGCGTGACGTTGCCGATGATGTGGCCGCACAAATCCGCGCGGGTTCACGTGCGGTTGCCGGCGTGATGATTGAGAGTTTCCTGCAGGAAGGGAATCAAAAAGTGGTGAGCGGTGAAGCGTTAACCTATGGCCAATCGATCACCGATCCGTGCCTCGGCTGGGAAGACAGCGCCGAGGTGCTGGCGAAACTGGCTGCCGCAGTCGACAGCCGTTTCAACTAACGCTTAGCTGGAGCAGCTGACTTCCAGCGTTTTGCCCCACTCTGGCGGCCGTTGGCGCAACTCAGCGCTAACGGCCGCATCGCTAAACGGCTGCTGTAACGCGTTATGCAGCCTGGCTAACGCCGTCGTCTCGCCTTTCTCAACCTCTTCAATCACCTGCTGTGCCAGATAGTTGCGCAACACCAGTGCCGGATTGGCTGCTTTCATTACCGCCTGACGCTGCTCATCGTTGGCCTGGTCTTGTAACAGGCGCTGGCGATAGTCGCTGTACCAGCGATCAAAGGCGGCGCGATCGATAAACTCATCACGCAGTGGCGAACGGGTTTCCTGCTGTTGGGTGTCGCTTAGCATGCGGAAGGTCAGCGTGTAATCGCTGTGTTCTGCGGTCATCAGTGACAGCAAGCCGGTGAGAATAGTGTTGTCATTGGCATCTGCTGTCAGCAAACCAAGCTTAGCGCGCATCTTCTCACCCCAAACGCGCATCAACTCATTTTCATACTGGCCGAGCGCCTGCTTAAGCTGTTCGGTACTCAGCAAACCGGATAAGGCATGTGCCAGTCGATTCAGGTTCCACAGGCCAATCATCGGCTGATTTTCAAAGGCGTAGCGCCCCTGATAATCACTGTGATTGCAGATATAGTTCGGCTGATAGTCGTCAAGGAAACCGTACGGACCGTAATCCAGCGTCAATCCCAGAATCGACATGTTATCGGTGTTCATCACGCCGTGCGCAAAGCCAACGCTTTGCCAATGCGCGATCAGGCTGGCGGTTCGTTTCACGATATCGGTGAACCACAGCTGATAACGATCCGCTTCATCCTGCAGTTGCGGCCAGTGATGGCAAATAGCGTAATCCGCCAGCATACGCACTTTGTCTTGCTCACCCGCATAATAGACGTGTTCAAAATGGCCGAATCGCAGATGGCTTTCCGCAATGCGCATCAACATCGCGCCGCGCTCCTGCGTTTCGCGCAGTACCGGCTCATCACCAATCGCTAACGCCAGCGCGCGCGTAGTGGGAATTCCCAGATGGTGCAGCGCTTCGGAAGCGAGGAATTCACGCACGCTGGAACGGATCACCGCGCGGCCATCGCCCATTCGCGAATAGGGCGTTAATCCTGCTCCTTTCAGGTGCCAGTCCAGCTTGCCACCCCTGGACAGCTGCTGTTCACCGAGCAAAATGCCGCGTCCGTCGCCCAGCTGTCCGGCCCAAACGCCAAACTGGTGGCCGCTGTAAACCTGTGCCAGCGGCGACATGCCGGGCAGCAGCTCACGTCCTGACCATACGCCGTGGCCGTTGCCGGCAAAGAGCGCATCGTCTACCCCCATCTCTTGCGCCAGCGGTGCATTGTGATAAAACAGCCGTCCACCCGCCAGCGGCGTCGGCGGCAGCGCGGTGTAGAATCCGGGTAATTCTTGCTGCCAGCTATTGGTAAATTGCATCGATACTCCTGAAGGTGCACTTTAACAAGGCACCAGCATTGAGTTTTAAGATAAAGCAGAGTGTAACGCCGACGCGGCGCGGAAGACAGGCGAAAGGATTACTGCTGCGAAGGCGTGGGTAAATCAAGGTCGGAATAAATCAGATCGTTCAAGCGTTCGGCCTTAACCACCGGGAACAGGCTGCCCTGCAGCTGCGCACCGCTAAGCGTGTTCATCTTTTCCATCATTTGATTATCGTCGACACCGCAAATAATGATCTGCTCTGCAAAATCAGAGAAAGTATCGATAACCGTTTGAATAAATGGCGTAAAGGAAGCGCGCTTAGCCAACCCCTGAATAAAGGCTTTATCCAGTTTCAGGACGCTAAACAGATTATCGTACACCGCATTTGCCGGTGCTTTTCCTGCGCCAAATTGTGAAAGCGATAAACGAAATTCGTGTTGCAACGCCGCTAACAGAGGATGGGATTTACCCAATGCCAATTGCGGAAACGTTTCGCTGATATCCAAAACAATAAAAGGAATTTGTTTGAATTTTCTTAACAGAAACTCGCTGGCTAAAAGTGTATTTGCCATAGAATCATCAATACGAACCAAAGCGATAATTTGATTGAGCTCAAAAAAGTCGCGGTACTTTTCCAGCAATGAAAGTTGGCTCTGTAACAGACGTAATTGCTGCGCATCATCCAGCTGCGGCAACAGCAAATCCTGCGGCAGCGTAATAGGTGCGCTGTCGTGGACAAATTGCGTAACCAGCTCGACCGCAGTCAGCTGGCCCGTCAGAGAATAAACTGGATAAAACCAGGTTTCCGACTGATAGTCGGCAGACAGATGGACTTTCATTTTACAAGCCAGAAGCAATGGCAATTGGCGCATCGTATATCAACGAAAACAACCAGGCAATAGGACCAAACGTTTGAAGAGATGCCGTTTTCAGTCTTATTACGTCGGTTTAAGCCGCAAATAATACTTAAGCCAAATAAGCCGGGGTTAATGTCCATACCAATTAAATAAAATTACGCTTTATTTTTAGTATTAAATCAATGGCGGGTAAAGTGCCATTTTAAATGATAGTTAAATATCGGCACAATTCGGATTTAATTCAGGGTGAATAACCCTTATTTTTTCGCGCTTTTATTGCTCAAACAGATCCACGTTTAGATGCGACGCGCCTGCCAAAATACTTTGCGCCAGTAAACATTGTCCAGCGAGGAGCGAATCACACCCTGACTGGTAGAGGCGTGAATAAAGGTGTTGTCGGTATCATAAATACCCACATGCAAACCATTTTCTCCACTACCGGTTTTGAAGAACACCAGATCGCCAGGCAGCAGATCGTCTTTATTGATACGGGTACCAATGTCGGTTTGATCGATAGTCGAACGCGGTAGCTGCATGTCGAATTTATCGCGGAAAGTGAGATAGACAAAACCCGAGCAATCGACACCACCCCGACTTAAACCGCCGTAGCGATAGGGCGTGCCACGCCAGCGGCTAAGCTGCTCGTTGAGCTGGGCAATTACGGTGATGGAATCGGACAGACGACCATTGGGCGGCGGTGCATGATGGCTACAACCGGCCAGCAACAGTGCCAAAATAAAAATCGTCAGCCGCATCAGCGTTTTCCTTCATTCCTTGTCCGGCTGACACTTTAGCGGCAAAGCGCTACGGCACGCAATCCTCTGTCAGGGAATAAACAGCAGCGGACCTTGTGCGGTATCGATTTGTTCAAACGGAGTTTGATAGAGTGGCGCTAATTGTGCCGCAGTTAACACCGCGCTGGCCCTGCCCTGTTTAACCACCTCGCCCCGATGCATCAACCACACGCGGTCGGCATGGCGCAGGCTGTGATTAAGGTCGTGGCCGCTGGCGACGATTGCCAGACCGCTACGGCACAGCTCAGCCAGCAGCTTATCGACTGCCCGCTGCTGCGCCACATCCAGCGCACTCATTGGTTCATCTAATAGCAGCAGCTTGCCGCGTGGATTAAGCGCCGGATGGACCTGTAGCACCACGGCAGCCAGACGCACCCGTTGCCACTCTCCGCCGGAAAGCTGCGTCACACTGCGGGTCAGCTTGTCTTGTAGCCCCAGTTGAGCCAGTACGTCTTGGAAAACAACGTCGGTTTCAGCCGTGAGCAGCGCGATGTGCATACGCAGATAGTGCCACACCGGCATCTGTCCCGGCGCCATCTGCTGCTGAGGCAGCCAGCCACGCAGCTGCGCCAACGCCGCCCCGCTAAGCGCCGCCAGCGCTGTACCGCCGATCAGCATGCTGCCCTGGCTCGGCAACAAGCCTGACAGCATCGCCAGCAGCGTACTTTTGCCGGCACCGTTCGGCCCAACCAGGTGCACCAGTTCACCGGCGTTGACGCAAAGTTCGACCGGAGCCAGTCGCCCTGAGACGCTGGCTCCGTGGCACTGCAGCACCATTTACTCTGCCAGCGCCTGCTCAACACGTTTCAGAATGATCGGGTCATCCGGCGTCATATCCGGTGAGAAGCGTGCAATCACCTGGCCCTGCTTATTGATGAGGAATTTCTCGAAGTTCCACAGAATATCGCCCGGCGCTTTAGGTGCACGGCCTTTACTCTCCATACGTTCGAGGAACCCGCTGCCTTCCGGACGCTGCGCAACCGGTTGTGCCGCCGTCAGCTGCGCATACAGCGGATGACGCTGTTCACCGTTGACATCGGTTTTATCAAACATGGGGAAGGTAACGCCGTAAGTGGTGCTGCAGAAGGTTTTGATCTCTTCGTTACTGCCCGGCTCTTGCTCGAGGAATTGATTGCACGGGAAACCGAGCACGCTGAAATTTTTATCCTGCCAGGCTTTTTGCAACGATTCCAGCTGCTCATACTGCGCCGTCAGGCCACATTTTGAGGCCACATTCACCACCAGCAATACTTTTCCTTCATATGCTGCCAGCGTGGTTTTCTCTCCATCCAGCGTGACCAGTTCAGTTTGATAAATGCTCATAGTCGATTCCTGTTGTTGATAACACGTTGCCAGCCAAAGCTAGCGCGAAGACTTCACTAATAACACGATAAACAGCGGTGCGCCGAGCGTGGCGGTTACCACACCGATCGGCAGTTCGGCCGAGGTTAAAACCAGGCGAGCAATAATATCTGCGCCGAGCAGTACCGCCGCACCCGCCAACGCTGCCGCCGGAAGCAAATAGCGGTGATCGCTTAAACCACTGAGGCGTAATAGATGCGGAATGACCAGGCCAACAAAGCCAATTGCGCCGGCCATCGCCACGCTAACGCCGACTAACCAACCCATAGCCAGTACCAGCAAATTGCGCCACAGCAGCAGCGGCAAACCCAGCTGACGCGCTGAGATTTCACCCAGCGCCAGTAAGTTAAGCGTACGCGCGGTAGCAATTAGCAGCAGCGTGACCGGCAACAGCGCCAGCATCATCCAGCCATAGCGCCAGTCAATGCCGCTAAAACCGCCCATCATCCAGTACATGAGCTGGCGCAGATCGAGGCTGGTGCTAAAGTACACCGCCCACGTCATGATCGCGCTACAGATAATGCCCAGCGCTACGCCGGTTAGCAGTAAACGGCTCACCGATAACTGTTGGCGCGCGAAATGCAGCAGAAGAAGCGTAATCAGTAGTGCGCCAGCCATCGCCGCCAGCGCTAAGCTCCATAACGAGCCGTTACCGAGCATCACGCCCATCACCAAACCAATGCCAGCGCCATTAGACACGCCAAGCAAGCCCGGTTCCGCTAGCGGATTGTTGAACAGTGCCTGCATCACCACACCACATACCGCCAGCGCCGCGCCAACCAGCACCACTGCCAGCGTACGCGGCATGCGCAGTTGCCAGACGAACAGATCGCCATTGGCCGAAAACCATTGGGTGGGGGAAATCCAGCTGTCACCGGCACACAGGCTAAGTCCAATCAACAGCACTAACAGCACGCTGAGTGCGATAAGCCAGCGCTGGCTGCGGCGATTTGCCTGACGGGCAAGCTGATCCAGCAGAGTCATAGATAAGATTGGCTGAGAAAACAGAGATTTGATTGTAGAGGGATTACAGCAAAAAGAAAGCGGCGCTGTGAAGGCGCCGCTGGACGTGTATTACTGATGCGGAGGAATCGGCTGGCCGTGATTATCATGCTTCTGCTGCTTATCACGCTGATCGTGATGCTGCGGCTGCTGATGTGGCTGACGTGGGTTATCCCGGTGCGCACCATTGCCTGGATGCTGAGCCTGCCAGCCGTTCCCGTTCCAGTAACCGTGCGGGCCTTTGGTGCCAATACGCTGGTTATGATGCTGCTTCCACCAGGTTGGCGCACGCCAGTCGTACCCATCCCAATAGTAGCCACGCTTATCTTGATCGCCAATATGAATAGAAACACCTGGCGTGTTGATGTTGACGGAAACATTGGCGCTAGCCAACAGCGGCATGCCTAACAGGATGCTTAATAAAAGTGCGGTCTTTTTCATTATTCAAACCAGTTGCTGTGTGATGGCGCTGTTATAACAAAAGCGTTGCCGCAGTCACTATCGGCGCGGACCGATTTTCACCCTATTTTCCGGATGCTTACGCAATCCTTACATCGTGAATACATCGTGCAGAACGGCCAGTTTTCAGGCAAAAAAAAAGGCCGCTAAGCGGCCTTTTTGTCGTACTGAAATTAGTCAGCATCCTTGGGTGTCGCGTTCTCAACGCGACTTTTCAACTTCTGTCCCGGACGGAATGTCACCACTCGGCGCGCGGTGATAGGAATATCTTCCCCCGTCTTCGGGTTACGGCCCGGACGCTGGTTTTTGTCACGCAGATCAAAATTACCAAATCCGGACAGTTTTACCTGTTCTCCGTTTTCCAACGCGCGGCGAACCTCTTCAAAAAAAAGTTCAACCAACTCTTTGGCATCACGTTTGCTCAACCCGAGTTTTTCAAACAGGTACTCTGACATTTCAGCTTTTGTAAGCGCCATAGGTTCAATCCCTCAAGGTTGCCTGGAATCGCTCTTTTAATGCCGCAACGCATTTGGCAACGGTCGCGGCAATCTCCTCTTCTTCGAGTGTCCGGCTGGTATCCTGCAAAATCAGGCTAATCGCAAGGCTCTTTTCACCTTCGTTTACGCCCTTACCACGGTACACGTCAAACAAGTTTACGCCAACTACCTGATTTACGCCAACTTTCTTACACTCCGCAATGATATCTGCTGCTGGCACGTTTTCAGCCACCACCACAGCGATATCGCGACGGTTTGCCGGGAAGCGTGAAATCTCGCGCGCATCAGGCAGGACGCGGTCTGCGACCTTATTCCAAAGCAGTTCAAACACTAAGGTGCGACCATTAAGATCCAGCTTACGTTCCAGCTCTGGATGAACCACACCGATAAATCCGATTCGTTCACCGTGTAAATAAATTGCGGCGCTTTGTCCTGGGTGCAGCGCCGGATTGGCTTCCGCACGGAAGGAAATCTCATCGAGTTTACCGGTCAAATCCAGCAGCGATTCTAAATCGCCTTTCAAATCATAGAAGTCAACCGTCTGACGCGCCAGATCCCAATGCTCTTCGTAGCGATTACCGCTTAAAACACCGGCCAGCATAAGATCCTGGCGAATGCCCAGATCGGCCTGTGTATCAGGTACAAAGCGCAAACCACTCTCAAACAGGCGCACGCGGCCCTGCTGACGGTTTTGGTTGTACACCACCGCCCCCAGCAAACCGGTCCACAACGATAGGCGCATCGCCGACATATCGCTTGAGATCGGGCTTGGCAGAATCAGGGCTTCTTCACCTGGATGCAGCAGCTGCTGCAGTTTTGGATCAACGAAGCTATAAGTAATCGCTTCCTGATAGCCTTTATCAACCAACAGATTTTTCGCGCGTTTCAGCGACAGATCGGCTTCGCGATGCTGCGTCATGATCAGGCTGGCTTTTACCGGCACATCGGGGATGTTGTTGTAGCCGTACACGCGAGCCACTTCTTCCACCAGGTCTTCTTCGATAGCCATATCGAAGCGCCAGCTTGGCGCTACGGCTTGCCATTCACCGCTACCCACCGTCACTTCGCAACCGAGACGCGTCAGGATATCGGTCACCTGATCGTCGGCAATGACGTGGCCAATTAAACGGTCAAGCTTTTCACGACGCAGCGTGATGGTGGCGCGCGGCGGCAACGCATTTGCGTCAGTTTGATCGATAACCGGGCCGGCTTCGCCGCCACAGATATCCAGCAGCAGCTGCGTAGCACGCTCAATCGCCTTGTGCTGCAGCGCGGGATCGACACCACGCTCGTAGCGATGCGATGCGTCGGTATGCAGGCCCTGACGACGTGCACGACCGGTAATCGCCAGCGGATCAAAATAGGCACACTCAAACAGGATGTTTTGCGTCTCTTCATTTACGCCCGAATGCTCGCCACCAAAGATGCCGCCCATCGCCAGCGCTTTGTGGTGATCGGCGATCACCAGCGTATCACTGCTCAGTTTGGCTTCGGTACCATCCAGCAGCGTGAGCACTTCGCCCTCTTTCGCCATGCGCACTACAATGCCACCGTCGATGCGGTCGAGATCAAAGGCGTGCATTGGCTGGCCAAGCTCCAGCAGCACAAAGTTGGTGATATCGACGACCGGATCGATTGAGCGAATACCGCAGCGACGCAATTTTTCACGCATCCACAACGGCGTGGCTGCTTTCACATTCACCCCTTTTACTACGCGGCCAAGGTAGCGCGGGCACGCTGCGCTTGCATCAACGCGAATCGGGAACGTATCGCTAATCGTCGCGTTGACCGGCTGAATGGCAGGCGCGGTCAGCGGTAAACCGTTTAGTACCGCCACATCACGCGCAATACCGATGATGCCGAGGCAATCGGCGCGGTTTGGCGTGACGCTGATTTCAATGGTGTTATCGTCCAGCTGCAGATAGCTGCGGATATCGGTACCAATCGGCGCATCAGCAGGCAGCTCAATGATGCCGCTGTGATCGTCGGAAATGCCCAGTTCTGAGAATGAGCACAGCATGCCTTCAGACGGCTCGCCGCGCAGTTTTGCCGCTTTGATTTTGAAATCGCCCGGCAATACCGCACCCACGGTGGCCACCGCCACTTTCAGGCCCTGACGGCAGTTTGGCGCGCCGCAAACGATATCCAGCAGGCGATCGCCGCCAAGGTTGATTTTGGTAACGCGCAGTTTGTCGGCATTCGGATGCTGGCCGCACTCAACCACTTCACCCACGACAACACCGGTGAAAGCACCGGCAACCGGATCGACGCCATCCACTTCGAGGCCGGCCATGGTGATTTGCTCAGACAGCGCAGCGCTGTCCAGGGCTGGATTTACCCATTCGCGTAACCAGAGTTCACTGAATTTCATTGGATAACCTGCCCTTATTTAAATTGTTTGAGGAAACGTAAATCATTTTCGAAGAAGGCGCGCAGATCGGTCACACCGTAGCGCAGCATGGTGAGACGCTCCATTCCCATGCCAAAGGCAAAGCCTGAATACACTTCCGGATCGATGCCCACGTTGCGCAGTACGTTCGGGTGCACCATGCCGCAACCCAGTACTTCCAGCCATTTGCCGTTTTTACCCATCACATCTACTTCCGCAGACGGTTCGGTAAACGGGAAGTAAGAAGGACGGAAGCGGATTTGCAGGTTCTCTTCGAAGAAGTTGTTCAGGAAATCGTGCAGCGTGCCTTTCAGATTGGTGAAGCTAATGTCTTTATCGACAATCAAACCTTCCATCTGATGGAACATCGGTGTGTGCGTCTGATCGTAGTCGTTACGATAAACGCGGCCTGGCGCGATGATGCGGATTGGCGGCTGCTGATTTTTCATAGTGCGAATCTGCACGCCTGAAGTTTGGGTACGCAGCAAACGCGTGGCATCAAACCAGAAGGTGTCGTGGTCGGCACGCGCCGGGTGATGCCCCGGAATATTCAGCGCATCAAAGTTATGGTAATCATCTTCAATTTCCGGACCGGTCACTACCGCAAAACCGAGCTCGCCGAAGAAGTTTTCGATACGATCGATGGTACGAGTGACCGGATGCAAACCGCCATTCTCAACGCGACGACCTGGCAGCGACACATCGATGGTTTCTGCCGCCAGACGCGCGTTCAGCTCAGCGCTTTCCAGCGTCTCTTTGCGCGCGGTAAGGCGATCCTGCACTTGCTGCTTGGCATCGTTGATAACCGCACCGGCTGCTGGACGCTCTTCCGCTGGCAATTCGCGCAGAGTGGTCATTTGCAGCGTCAGGTGCCCTTTCTTACCCAAAAATTCGACGCGCACGGCGTCCAGAGCAGCGATATCCGCCGCCTCGTCGATGGCGGCCGTGGCACGGGCCACCAGGTCTGCGAGTTGGGACATGATTTCCTCTTCTTCCAGCCGGGCTGGTCAGTTCTCGTTGGGATCGTGTGATCCGATTAAGTGTCGCCAGAAATAAAAAAGCCTCCACGAGGGAGGCTTTCAGCGCGATTTTTCGTTTCTTTTCTTATGCGCAAAAGCCCCTGATGTTCAGGCGCTAAAGTAAAAAAAGAAACGGAAAATAGCAGCATTCATGCTTGCGTTACCTTGTCATGTTAGAAACCGCACTATTGAAATGCGCAGCGGCCAAAATGTCAATCTTTTGCGTGAGTTGCGGGTAATAAAAAAGGGAGCAAGCTCCCTTTTTCAACTGACTTACGCCAGAGCTGATTTTGCTTTTTCAACAAGTGCAGTAAATGTCACTTTGTCGAATACAGCGATGTCAGCCAGAATCTTACGGTCGATTTCAATAGAGGCTTTTTTCAGGCCATTGATGAAGCGGCTGTAAGAGATACCGTTCTGACGAGCCGCAGCGTTGATACGCGCGATCCACAGTTGACGGAACTGACGCTTACGTTGACGACGGTCACGGTAAGCATACTGACCAGCTTTGATAACAGCCTGGAAGGCAACGCGGTATACACGTGAACGTGCACCGTAGTAGCCTTTAGCTTGTTTTAAGATTTTCTTGTGACGTGCGCGAGCAATTACACCACGTTTAACGCGAGCCATGTGAGCTCTCCTTTATCATATTCTGTGACGCCTTATACCCTGCAAGCCAATGGCCGTTACGCAACGTTTTCAGGCAAATTTATAAAAAGTTTACTTATGCGTACGGCAGGCAGGCAATAACCAGACCCAGATCGCCTTTAGACACCATGCCTTTCGGACGCAGGTGACGTTTACGCTTAGTAGACTTTTTAGTCAGAATATGACGCAGGTTTGCGTGCTTACGCTTGAAGCCACCAGAAGCGGTCTTCTTGAAGCGCTTAGCGGCGCCACGTACAGTTTTAATCTTTGGCATTTTTACAAATATCCACTTCGCATTGTTAATAAAATGAATCAGATAGGCGAATAAAAATCCGCGCAACGCAAGCGCTGCGCGGCATTATTACTTGAAGGCCTACTGTTTCTTCTTAGGAGCGAGCACCATGATCATCTGACGACCTTCGATCTTCGAAGGGAAGGATTCGACAATCGCCAGATCCATGTCTTCACACAGATCTTTACGGACGCGGTTAAGCACTTCCATACCGATCTGCTGGTGCGCCATCTCACGACCGCGGAAACGCAGCGTGATTTTGGCTTTATCGCCCTCTTCCAGAAAGCGAATCAGGTTGCGTAGTTTGACCTGATAGTCGCCATCATCGGTACCAGGACGGAATTTGATTTCCTTAACCTGGATAACTTTCTGCTTCTTCTTCTGTTCCTTAGAAGACTTACTCTTTTCATAAAGGAACTTGCCGTAATCCATAATACGGCAAACCGGCGGTTCGGCGTTCGGGCTGATTTCAACTAAATCTACGCCAGCTTCTTCAGCTTTCTCAATGGCTTCACGCAAGGTGACAATGCCAAGTTGCTCACCGTCTACGCCAGTTAAGCGCACTTCGGTGGCTCGGATTTCGCCGTTGATACGGTTCGGACGTGTCGGTTGTACTCGTTTTCCGCCTTTAATAACCTGTTTCCTCTAATTGGTGAAGATGTCGGCTGCGAATCTCTTGTTGCAGCTTCTCAACAAACACATCTATGTCCATGCTCCCAAGGTCTTTACCACGGCGGGTGCGCACGGCAACTTTGCCTGCTTCCACCTCTTTGTCACCGCAAACCAGCATATAAGGGACGCGACGTAATGTGTGCTCGCGGATTTTAAAGCCTATCTTCTCGTTTCTCAAGTCTGCTTTGACACGAATGCCCGCATTCTGCAATTTCTTTGTCAGTTCACTGACATATTCTGACTGACTGTCGGTGATATTCATCACTACAGCCTGCACCGGCGCCAACCAACTCGGGAAGAATCCAGCGAACTCTTCGGTCAGGATGCCGATAAAGCGCTCCATCGAACCGAGAATTGCGCGGTGAATCATTACCGGTGTCTGGCGATCGTTGTTTTCGCCGACAAAAGTAGCGTCCAGACGCTTTGGCAGGGAGAAGTCTAGCTGAACGGTGCCACACTGCCAGGCGCGGTCGAGACAATCGTACAGGGTAAACTCAATTTTAGGGCCGTAGAAGGCACCTTCTCCTGGCTGATATTCGAATGGAATGTCATTCTCTTTCAGCGCTTCTGCCAAATCCACTTCCGCACGATCCCACATTTCGTCGGTACCGATACGTTTTTCCGGACGGGTCGACAGTTTCACCACGATTTTTTCAAAACCGAAGGTGCTGTACATGTCGTATACCATGCGGATACAGCTGTTCACCTCATCACGTACCTGATCTTCGGTACAGAAGACGTGAGCATCATCCTGAGTAAAGCCGCGTACACGCATCAGACCATGTAACGCACCTGAAGGTTCGTTACGATGGCAGCTACCAAACTCCGCCATACGCAGCGGCAGGTCGCGGTAGGATTTCAGACCCTGGTTAAAGATCTGCACGTGGCCTGGGCAGTTCATGGGTTTGATGCAATATTCACGGTTCTCTGAAGAGGTGGTGAACATCGCTTCTTTGTAGTTTTCCCAGTGACCGGTTTTTTCCCACAGCACACGGTCCATCATGAACGGACCCTTTACTTCCTGATAGTCGTACTCTTTCAGCTTGGTACGCACAAACACTTCCAGCTCGCGGAAGATGGTCCAGCCGTCATTGTGCCAGAACACCATGCCCGGTGCTTCTTCCTGCATGTGGTACAGATCAAGCTGCTTACCGATTTTACGGTGATCGCGTTTCGCCGCTTCTTCCAGGCGCTGCAAATAGGCAGCCAACTGTTTTTTATCCGCCCAGGCCGTACCGTAGATGCGCTGCAGCATTTTGTTATCGCTGTTGCCGCGCCAGTAAGCTCCGGAGATTTTCTGCAGTTTGAAGTGATGGCAGAAACGCATATTCGGCACGTGCGGACCGCGGCACATGTCGATGTATTCTTCATGGTGATACAGGCCAGGACGGTCGTCATGGCTGATGTTCTCGTCAAGAATAGTGGTTTTATAGCTTTCGCCACGCTCGGCAAACACGTCACGTGCTTCCTGCCAGCTCACCTTCTTCTTAACAACATCATAATTGCTTTCAGCCAGCTGGTGCATACGTTTTTCCAGCAGCTCAAGATCTTCCTGAGTTAACGTATGTTCCAGATCGACGTCATAATAGAAACCGTTATCAATCACCGGGCCGATAGCCATCTTGGTGTTTGGCCACAGCTGCTTAATCGCATGCCCTAACAGGTGTGCACACGAGTGACGAATGATTTCTAAACCGGCGTCGTCTTTAGCGGTAATAATCGCTACCTGAGCATCTTCGGTGATGGGATCAACCGCATCAACCAACTCGCCATTCACGCGACCGGCGATACAGGCTTTCGCCAAACCCGGACCAATATCCAGAGCGATATCCATCACGCTAACGGGACGGTCAAAGCTGCGCTGGCTGCCATCAGGAAGAGTAATTACTGGCATTTCATATCCTTAAATGCAGTGGTAAGCCACACGAAAGCCTACATGCAAAACTGAGTTTCGTAGTGTGTAACCCGGCGTGATGTCAGACCCACGTTGTCGGAATGACGCCAGGAATGTAAAGCGGCGATGATAATAGCAGCTTTCGCCGCCGATCAAAACCCGTGCGGAGATTCGCTAAGCTAAAGAGAAATAAAAAAAACCGCCGCGAGGCGCAGGCCTGGCAGCGGTGATTCACACACGGCTCGCTTACATCGCGTATGAGAGCTGGATCGTGGTTTTAGTATCGGTACGATCGGGCGCAGATTCTGGTGGGTTGTTATTCCAGGTCACGTTATAACCCAGTTTCAGTGCGAAGTGATCATTGATAGCCACCTGTAACGCGGTTTCTGAGTTCAGCGTGGTGTCTTCACCGAAGCTGCTCAGCACAGATACACCCTGAATAAACTTGGTGGTATCCGTCAGCTGCCACTGGTAGCTCACTGCGCCATAACCCAGCGCTTTGGTTTCATGACCGCCTTCGCGGAAATCATCGTAACGTACACCCGGACCGAATTCAGCACGCAGTGAGTGAACCGGACCGTTGAGGATCTGACGACCGTAACCGGCTGTCAGCACGTCGCGTGAATCATAACCGTTGAAACGATCGCTTAACCAGCTCGCCTGACCAAACAGGTAATCAGCGCTATTAAGGTTGTAACGGCTACGACCACCGATGTTATAGGTCTCAGATGAACGCTCATCGTTAGATGAGTTGTTTGAAGCATTGCCCCAGAGACTCAATGCGGTGTTGGTTTGGTACCACGTCATATTGGTAGCAGCACTCAGCGAAGAGCTGGTGGTGTTACCGGTTTGAGCCAGATAACCCGCTGACGCAGAGCCTTCAAACGGTTTTTTCGCCGTGGAAGGGTCATCCATTGAGGTGAAAACGGCGTTATCTGCCAATGCCTGGTGACAAAATGCTCCAGCAGAGAGCAATAAAATAGCGGACAGCTTGTTGAAGGCTTTCATTAAAAGTAATCCGTACGACAGTTTAAAAAACGAAGAGTTTGAAGCGTTTCTCCGGCCAAGCAATGCAATTTAGCGTAAGTTTTGTAAAAAAGCATGTACTCACAAAAAAAGCCAGGAAAGCCGCTGGAGCGCTCATTTAATGGGATTTCTCCCATTTTCGTTGCGCATTATAGGGGGCAGATAACCAAATAGCAGCCAAAAAAAAACAAGAATTCTCTTAACTCTCTTGACGCAGATTTACGTCTCACGCAAAGCAATAAATTGCTCGAAATTCGCTCTATTCAGCCTGCTGGTCTACGCTGAAATCTGTTCGATAACAATGAGGTGAATAATGAGTGACCTTGACCTAAAACGTTACATTGTCACGTTGAAATACCAGGAAAATGGCCTGGGTGACTTGCAGTCCGTTAACAGCGCCATGATTAATGGCGGATATAGCACCTCATTAAACGATAATGACGGCCATCCGCATGAACTTGGCACCAACAGCTTTGGTATCGTCAGCGCCTTAGAGGAACATGACGTTGCTGAGCAAGCGGCGGGATATGCCCAAATTGCGCTGGACCATAAACCCGAGGTTGAAGTCACTACGCTGGAAGCATTTCTGAAAAATCAATCCTGACGCATTGCAAAAAACCGCATCGACGTCAGGTTTGCTGAAGTTTTGCGCGTTACAATCGAACTTACGCAGCGAATAAAGAGGATTACCCGATGTGGTCAACCATTAGTCGTCTGTTAAGCGAATACGCCGGCGATGCCGAAATTACTGAACGCCAGGAACTTCCCGGCGGCGACGTTCACCCTGCGTGGCGTATCCGTTACGGAGAATTGGAGGTGTTCGTCAAATGTAATACTCGCGACATGCTCACGCTGTTTAGTTGGGAAGCGGATCAACTTGATTTGCTGGCACGCACGCAAACTGTGCGCGTGCCAAAAGTGTATGGCGTCGGCAACGATCGCGATACCAGCTTCCTGCTCCTGGAGTATATTGCGCCCGAACCCTTAAACGACAAGAGCGCCTTCCAGCTCGGTCAGCAACTCGCGTACCTGCATCAATGGAGCGAGCAACCGCAATTTGGTCTCGATTACGACAACAACATCACCACCTCGCCGCAGCCGAATAGCTGGTTACGTCGCTGGTCGGTGTTCTTTGCTGAGCAACGCATCGGCTGGCAGCTCCAGCTGGCCGCTGAGAAGGGCGTGCATTATGGCAATACCGAGCTGATTGTCGATTGCGTACAGCGCGCTTTAGCCAACCATCATCCGCAGCCCTCTTTACTACACGGCGATCTTTGGCCAGCCAACTGTGCAGGTAGCGTCAACGGCCCATGGCTGTTCGATCCCGCCTGTTACTGGGGCGATCGTGAATGCGATCTGGCCATGCTGAGTTATTACGCTGACCTACCACGCCAGATATATGATGGCTACCATGCTGTTTGGCCGCTGGCAGAGGGTTTCTCACAGCGTCAGCCGGTTTATCAGCTCTATTACTTGCTCAATCGCGCTAACGTGTTCGGCGGCAACTGGACGGGCGAAGCCCAGTTCGCCATCGGCCAGTTGTTAGATGAAGATGTATTGGGAGCTCGTCAGGCCAAACCGGCCTGACGTTTTACAGCATACCGAGCAGCTTAAGCACGAAATACCCGGCGATAGCGATAACGATAGGCAAGATATAAAGCGGGAAAATCTGCAAAAAAATGGTGTGGCGTGGAATGTGAATTTTCTCTTCCAGCTGCATACGCGTGCGCCCTTCACTGCCTTTAGCCTGTTCCAGGATCAGCTGATCCTCAATTCCCTCTTTAATATGGCGCGACTGACGCCACATCCGAGCACCTGATGCCTGTAAGGCGATGCCGACAAAAATCAGGATGTAGATCAGCCAGAATCCGATATTCGCGCCGCCATTAAATTCCGGCACCGGTGAGTTTTGCCAGAATACATTGAGAAACGGTGTATTGAACTTCACCATATCGACCATGACATGGACAAAATCGAGCATCACCGCATCAATGCCAGGTTGCTTTTCACTGTGCTTAAACATATAGCCCAGTAGCGAAATGATGGTGGATAGCAGTGCCGGTATGAAAATCACCCAGCCAGCCACACGCTTAAGGATGGCGATGCGGCCAGCCTGTTGGTAAGTCATGGTGTCTCCCTGAACCAAAAATAGTTTGCCTAAGTCTACCTGCACTAACGCCATTTTTCCTGAAAAATGCGTGGCCTGCCGTCAGTCGGCTTTCTGCAGGTCTCATGCTAAGGTAAACCAAATTTCAAAGGGAGCTGTTGTATGTCATATCGTCGTCCTGTATTGGCCGCCATTTTTGATATGGACGGATTGCTGATCGACTCCGAACCGCTATGGGATCGGGCAGAGTTGGATATTTTCGCCAGCCTCGGTGTGGATATCACCCGCCGCCACGAATTGCCGGATACGTTAGGCCTGCGCATCGATCAAACTGTGCGTATGTGGTTCGAAGCGTTGCCGTGGCAGGGGCCGGATCAGCAGGAAGTGACCAATCGCATTATCGCCCGCGCGCTGGCGCTGGTGGAAGAGACGCGGCCACTGCTGCCCGGCGTGGAACAGGCGCTGCAATTGTGCCAGCAGCAAGGTTTGAAAATTGGCCTTGCCTCCGCCTCACCGTTGCACATGCTGGAACGCGTGTTGGCGATGTTCGACTTGCGGAAATACTTTGATGTGCTGGCCTCCGCCGAAGCGTTGCCCTACAGCAAGCCGCATCCGCAGGTCTATCTCGACGCCGCAGCCAAATTAGGTATTGATCCGCTCAACTGCGTCACGCTGGAAGACTCTTTCAACGGCATGATTGCGACCAAAGCCGCACGGATGCGTTCGATTGTGGTGCCCGCGCCCGAGCATCGTGACGATGCGCGCTGGTCACTGGCCAACGTCATTCTTACGGATCTTACTCAACTCAGACCTGAACATCTGCACGGTTAATCGCAGCCCGCTCAACGCGGGCTTTTTTATGCAAGTTGATCGATCACGCAAATAAATAAAACATCGTTTCATTTTTATTGAATTCATGTCTCATCCTGCCTAAGATGCCCGAAGACCCGCATCGGGACCATTCCTTTGACTCTTGAGAGGCCTGAGATGGACGTACGTCAAAGCATTCACAGCGATCATGCCAAATCCCTGGATACCACCGGCTTACGCCGCGAGTTTCTGATCGAAAAAATTTTCGACGCCGATAACTACACCCTGACTTACAGCCATATCGATCGCATCATCATCGGCGGCGTAATGCCGGTGCATAAAGCGGTGACCATCGGTCATGAAGTGGGTAAACAGTTGGGCGTCAGCTACTTCCTGGAGCGCCGCG
Source organism: Pantoea sp. USHLN256 (assembly GCF_037149875.1). Classification (NCBI taxonomy): domain Bacteria; kingdom Pseudomonadati; phylum Pseudomonadota; class Gammaproteobacteria; order Enterobacterales; family Erwiniaceae; genus Pantoea; species Pantoea sp. USHLN256. The sequence continues at coordinate 198,505 of NZ_JBBCQO010000001.1, forward strand.
AACTGGGTGTCATCAATATTGGTGGGCCAGGTGTAATTGAGGTAGACGGCAAAGCCTGGGAGATTGGCCAGCAGGAAGCGCTGTACGTGGGACAAGGAGCACAGAGCGTGATTTTCCGCAGTAGCGATGCCCATCAGCCTGCGAAGTTTTACTACAACAGCGCGCCAGCACATACTCACTTTCCAGACAAGAAAATCACCCTCGACGAGGCCGTAAAAGCCACCTTAGGCGATGCCGCCACCTCCAATCGTCGCACCATCAATAAATTCATCGTGCCGGACGTGCTGCCGACCTGCCAACTGACAATGGGACTAACGCGTCTCGATGACGGCAATCTGTGGAATACCATGCCGTGCCACACCCACGAGCGGCGCATGGAGGTCTATTTCTACTTTGATATGGCCGATGACAGCGCCGTGTTTCATATGATGGGCCAGCCGCAGGAGACGCGTCATTTATTAGTACACAACGAACAGGCGGTGATTTCACCCAGCTGGTCAATTCATGCTGGCGTTGGAACGCAACGCTATACCTTTATCTGGGGCATGGTGGGTGAAAACCAGGTGTTCGATGACATGGATCACGTCAACATCAGCGCGCTGCGCTAACAAGGAGCGAAACATGATACTCAACGCATTTAATCTTGAAGGCAAAATCGCGCTGGTGACTGGCTGTAATACCGGATTAGGCCAGGGCATGGCACTCGGGCTGGCGCAAGCGGGCTGTGACATCATTGGCGTCAATCGCGCGGGGCCAGATGATACCCAGGCCAAAGTCGAGGCGTTAGGCCGTCGCTTCTGGTCAATTCAGGCCGATCTCACTAAACCCGCCGTCGTGCCACAGATTGTGCAACAGGCTGTCGCACAGGCCGGGCGTATCGACATTCTGGTCAATAATGCCGGCATTATTCGCCGCGAAGACGCACTTAACTTCAGTGAGCAGGATTGGGACGATGTGATGAACATCAACAGCAAAAGCCTGTTCTTCTTGTCGCAGCAGGTGGCGCGGCAGTTTATCGCGCAAGGCAACGGCGGCAAGATCATCAATATCGCCTCCATGCTCTCGTTCCAGGGCGGGATTCGCGTGCCGTCTTATACCGCCTCGAAAAGTGCGGTCATGGGATTAACCCGCCTGATGGCCAACGAGTGGGCGAAACACGGCATTAACGTCAATGCCATCGCGCCGGGCTACATGGCAACTAACAACACCGAACAGCTGCGCAGTGACGAATCGCGCAACGAGGAGATTCTCGGCCGCATTCCATCAGGTCGCTGGGGCATGCCGGACGATATGATGGGTCCCATCGTGTTTCTCGCCTCCAGCGCCTCGGATTATGTCCAGGGTTACACTTTAGCCGTCGATGGCGGATGGTTAGCACGCTAAGCTAACCCGTTCTTTTCCCGCGTCATTGTGGCGCGGGAATGCCAAAATTATTAACGCTTCGTTACAGCGTCACCATTCTCATTCACTGGATAAATCCCTATACTGGATGCATCGACAGTTTTATGCAGCCAGGTTTTATCATGACGGCCGAAGGCCATATCATCTTTGCCATTGCCAGCGCCATTTTTGCCAAGCGCGCGGAACTGACGCCAGTGATGGCCAGCGCCGATTGGTGGCATTTAGTGCCTGCGGCGCTTCTCACCTGCCTGCTGCCCGATATCGATCACCCGAAATCCGTATTAGGCCAGCGGCTGAGGTGGCTATCGCATCCGATTGCCCGCGCTTTTGGCCATCGCGGTTTTACCCACAGTTTGCTGGCCGTGGCGCTCAGCTTATGGCTATTTCAGATCAATGTGCCCGCCGACTGGTTTCTCCCCGCCGATGTGCTGCAGGGGATGACGCTGGGTTATCTCAGCCATATCGTCGCCGACATGCTAACGCCAGCGGGCGTACCTTTGTTATGGCCCTGCCGCTGGCGCTTCCGTTTACCGATACTGAATAGCCAGAAAGGTAACCAATTTGAGCGTGCGCTTTGCCTGGCATTAGTCGGTTATGCCCTGTGGTTCCCACCCGGGCTGCCCTCTTTTGGTGCTAATGGTTGGCCGGAACAGCTGTTTAATACGCTACAAAATGGCGTCGGTCGGCTGGTTAATGGTCAAAACGGTCAATAACCCGACAATTCAAGCGATAAAGTTATAAAACATTCTTTTTGGGTATAAGCCCGCTCCGCACTGAACTGATAACATTCCCAATATTCCCTAACGGGGACTTACTGTTTTCTGCGCCATCATAATCTGATGGCGCAGCACCTTCTGGAGTTGAGCATGGATATTCCCCTAATTATTAACATCGTGGCGTTTGTCGCGCTGCTGATTCTACTGAATCGCATTGGTAATCAAAGCTGGAGCCTGTCAAAGCGCGTATTGACCGGTTTGGTATTGGGCGTGGCTTTCGGTCTGGCGCTGCAAACCATTTACGGCGAAAACAGCGCCACGGTAAAAGCATCGATTGGCTGGTTCAACATCGTCGGTAACGGCTACGTTCAACTGCTGCAAATGATTGTGATGCCGCTGGTGTTCGCCTCTATCCTGAGTGCGGTAGCGCGTCTGCATAATGCATCGTCGTTGGGCAAAATCAGCGTACTGACCATTGGCGTGCTGTTGTTCACCACAGCGATTTCTGCGCTGGTCGGCGTAATGGTGACCGGCTTGTTTGGCCTGAGTGCTGAAGGTTTGGTACAAGGCGTGCAGGAAACCGCGCGTCTGAGTGCGATTCAAAGCAACTATGTGGGCAAAGTGGCCGACCTCAGCACGCCACAGCTGCTGCTGTCATTCATCCCGAAAAACCCGTTTGCCGATATGGCCGGTGCCAATCCAACCTCGATCATTAGCGTGGTCATTTTTGCTGCCTTCCTCGGTGTGGCAGCGCTGCAACTGCTGAAAGATGACAAGGCTAAGGGCGAGCGCGTACTGGTGGCGATCGATACCCTGCAATCGTGGGTGATGAAGCTGGTGCGCTTGATCATGAAGTTGACGCCGTACGGTGTGCTGGCGCTGATGACCAAAGTCGTGGCGGGTTCTAACCTGCAGGACATCATCAAGTTAGGTGGTTTCGTGGTGGCGTCTTACCTCGGCCTGGCGATCATGTTTGCTGTGCACGCGCTGCTGCTGTCGGTCAACGGCATCAACCCAATGCGCTTCTTCCGTAAAGTGTGGCCAGTGATTACCTTCGCTTTCACCAGCCGCTCCAGCGCCGCGAGTATTCCACTGAACGTGGAAACGCAAACGCGTCGTCTTGGTGTGCCGGAATCTATCGCCAGCTTCTCAGCCTCGTTCGGTGCCACTATTGGTCAGAACGGTTGTGCGGGTCTCTATCCCACCATGCTGGCGGTGATGGTTGCGCCTACGGTGGGTATCAACCCGTTTGATCCGATGTGGATTGCCACGCTGGTGGGGATTGTCACGCTGAGCTCTGCGGGTGTTGCGGGCGTCGGTGGCGGTGCAACTTTCGCCGCGCTGATTGTGCTGCCCGCGATGGGCCTGCCAGTGACGCTGGTCGCACTGCTGATCTCCATCGAGCCGCTGATCGATATGGGCCGTACCGCGCTCAACGTTAACGGCTCAATGACCGCCGGTTCACTGACCAGTCGCTGGCTCGGTATGACCGACAAGCAAGTGCTGGAGAGCGACGAGCACGCCGAACTGGCGCATCGCTAACGTCTTATGATTCCGATAACGGCAGGCCGCAAGGTCTGCCGTTTTTTTTTGCCTTTTTCTGTCGAATTCGCCCCAATCATGGTGCCAGCGTCAGGAAAGCGTTAAGCGTGGTAAACAGAGGAAAAATCGACGGCTTTTCGCTTGAGTTTTCCCTCAGGAAGGCCAATTCTGCTGCTCATCACAGCAGGAGAATCACCGATGAAAAAAGTTATCGCCTCGCTGCTGGCGTTAACCTTATTAACGCCAGCTATCAGTTTCGCTCATCCCGGCGGTTGGGGTCCCGGCCCAGGTCCACATTGGGGTGGAGGCCCGCATTGGGGCGGCCCGGGCCCGTTGCGCTTCTTACCGGAAGCGGCAACCGCCGTGCTACTGGGGGGACTGACCTATTACGTGCTAAACGGCAACTACTATCAGCGTCAGGGCGACACCTACGTGGTGGTCCAGCCGCCTGAAGCGCCGCCCGGCGGCGGGATGCGCGTGCTGGATTTCAACGGCAAGCGCTACTACGTGCAGGAAGGTCATTACTACCAGCGCGAGATTGGCGGCGATTATGTCGAAGTGCCACGCCCTTACGGTTTATAAGCGCGACAACGAAAAACGGCCCGTCAATGACGGGCCGTTTATAATTCTACTGCTGCGCTTACTGAGCCGCTTGCGGATCGGTATCGTAATCTTTACAGCTCTGGAAGCCATAATTCATCACGCGACCGGTATCGTTATAGCTCACGAAGTAGGTCTGAGGTTTGCCATCGCGCTCGCCAATGACATAAGTCTGGCAAGTACCACGCGCGTGAACCATGGTGATCTCCGTGGAGGCTGGACCGGCAATCTGGCGCACCTGATCACGCGTCATCCCTTTCTTCACATCTTTCACTACTGGCTTGGTCACGTAGCTTTCAGCTTTGTCATAAGTCGTACAACCCGACAGGGCTGCCAGAGTCATAGCGGCAGCGATACATCCCATCACTTTATTCATGTTGTTGTTCCTCGTTTTTTTGTCCATGTGAGATAAGCCTGGAACATAAATCCAGATTTATCAACTTTATGGGATAAATTTCACCAAAATCCGAAGCGTTAGGTTTTCGTAAAAATGCTGTGTTGGCGCGCTACGCTTCGTATAATCCCCCGCGAAAAAATACCGATAGTGATGAATTAAGACAGAGGATAAATGACACCTGCACCTTCTAACCGCCTGGCTTATGCCATTACGCTTGGCCTGCTCGCTGCGCTCGGGCCACTTTGTATCGATCTTTACCTGCCTGCCCTGCCGGAACTGGCGCGTGATTTGCAAACGGAAACCGCCACCGCGCAACTGAGTTTGACCGCCGGCCTGCTCGGTCTTGGCGCGGGCCAGCTGCTGTTTGGGCCGATGAGTGATAAATTTGGCCGCATCCGGCCGCTGCTGTTATCGCTGGTGCTGCTGTTTATTGCCTCAATTGGCTGTGCGTTGGCCAAAGACATCAATGCGTTGCTGATAGCGCGTCTGTTTGAAGGATTGGCGGGCGCAGGCGGCGCGGTACTGTCGCGCGCGATTGCACGTGACATGTACAGCGGCCATGAATTAACGCGTTTCTTTGCGCTACTGATGTTGGTCAACGGATTGGCACCGATTGGTGCACCGGTACTGGGCGGCGCGTTAATGACCGTACTAAACTGGCGCGGCATCTTTGTGGTGCTGGGCTGTATCGCCGTGGTGTTGATTTTCCTCGCGCGCTGGAAATTGCATGAAACCTTACCCGCCGAACGCCGCAGCCAAGGCTCGATTTTTTCCGCATGGGCAGCACTTGGCCAGGTGGTGACGCACCGTCAGTTCATGGGCTTCTGCCTGACGCAGGGTTTTATGATGTCCGGCATGTTCGCTTACATCGGCGCTTCGCCGTTTGTGCTGCAACAACTGTATGGTCTGACACCGCAGGCCTTCAGCTTCTGTTTCGCTGCCAACGGCCTCGGCCTGATTATTGCATCACAAACCAGTGCGCGCCTGTGTCCGCTGTGGGGCGAATATCGCGTATTGAAAGGCGGTCTGACGCTGGCCTTCGTCGCATCCAGCTGCTTACTGCTGGCGGGACTAACGGGAGCGGCGCTGCCGATTCTGTTGGTCGCCCTGTTCTTCACCATTGCCAGTAATGGTGTTATTGCCACTACCGCCTCATCGTTGGCGATGCAGAGCCAGGGGCAACGCGCGGGAAGTGCTTCCGCCGTAATTGGCGTGGGCATGTTCACCTTTGGCGCCATCAGCGTACCGATCACTGGCCTTGGTGGCACGTCGGTGGTGAGCATGACGGGCACTATTTTTGGCTGCTTTATGCTGGCGATTGTGTCGTTCAATTTGTTAGTACAGAAGTCAAAAAACGTCTGATTTACCAGCAAATAATCCGCACAACAAACCGTGCGGCTTGTTGTTTGCCGACAGAGGCGTTAGCTTTAGCAGATGATTCGCATTGTGCCGTCAGGCTACTGACTTGAGGAGAGATTCATGTCTTTGCAACAGGAAATCATTGAAGCCCTTGGGGTTAAGCCCGTTATCGACCCGCAGCAGGAGATCCGCGTCAGCGTTGATTTTCTGAAGTCTTACCTGAAAGCCCATCCCTTTTTGAAAACGCTGGTGCTCGGTATCAGCGGCGGACAGGATTCCACTCTCACCGGCATCCTGTCGCAAACCGCGATTCGTGAGCTGCGCGAAGAGAGCGGCGATAACGATTACACCTTTATCGCTGTCCGCTTGCCCTATGGCGTGCAGGCCGATGAGCAGGATTGTCAGGACGCGCTAGCCTTTATCCAGCCAGATCGCACGCTGGTGGTAAATATCAAAGAAGCGATTCTGGCCAGCGAGCGCGCATTGAAAGAGGCCGGTATTAGCGTGTCGGATTTCGTACGTGGTAATGAAAAAGCCCGTGAACGTATGAAAGCCCAGTACAGCATCGCCGGCATGACCAAAGGCGTGGTGGTCGGCACTGACCATGCGGCGGAAGCCATCACCGGTTTCTTCACCAAATACGGTGACGGCGGCAGCGATATCAATCCCATTTTCCGCTTGCACAAAGGCCAGGGCAAACAGCTGCTAAAAACGCTGGGTTGCCCGGAGCACCTTTATCTCAAGCATCCTACCGCCGATCTGGAAGACGATCGCCCAGGCTTGCAGGATGAAGTGGCGCTTGGCGTCACCTATCAGCAAATTGATGCTTATCTGGAAGGCAAAACCATTGATGCCGCAGCGGCCAAAACCATTGAAGGCTGGTATCTGAAAACCGAGCATAAACGTCGCCCGCCGATCACCGTGTTCGACGACTTCTGGAAGAAGTAAGCGCGCCCCGTTTCCCGCCGTCGGTGCGGGAAACTTTCTCCTAACCGCTGACTGGCGAGAAAAAGCACAGTTTGATACACTGGATGGACAACCAGTAATCGGAGTGTGCTTTGGTCAGACGTGCAGCCAGCCACCGCCTCGATTTCGATGCGGCAGCAATCTATCAATATCCTGAACATCTACGTCAGTGGCTGGAAGGCTTACCCAATCAGCCGGGCGTGTATACCTTTCACGGTGAAAGCGAAAATCTGCCGCTGTATATCGGCAAAAGCGTCAACCTGCGTAGTCGGGTAATGGCGCATTTTCGCACGCCAGATGAAGCCAGCATGCTGCGTCAGGCGCGGCGCGTTAGCTGGATCCCCACCGCCGGCGATGTGGGCGCGCAGTTGCTGGAAGCGCAGATGATCAAAACCCAGCAGCCGCTGTTCAACAAGCGTCTGCGCAAAAATCGTCAGCTCTGCTCGCTGCAGTTAGGCGAGGGTACACCGCAGGTGGTGTATGCCAAAGATCTCGACTTCTCGCGTTCACCCAATCTGTACGGCCTGTTTCGCAGTCGGTTTGCCGCGCTGGAGAAGCTGAAAACCATCGCCGATGAGCAACGCCTGTGTCACGGTTTGCTGGGGCTGGAGTCTTTGCGTCCAGGGCGCGGCTGTTTTCGTGCCGCCCTTAAGCGCTGCGCGGGTGCCTGCTGTGGCCGGGAGTCGGTCGCTGAGCATCAGCAGCGTTTGCATGCCGCGTTAGAGCAGATGCGCATCATGTGTTGGCCATGGCAAGGCCCGGTTGGCATGGTTGAACGCGGTGCAGATATCACGCAGATCCATGTGATCGATCACTGGTTTTGGCTGGGGTCGGTGAGCAGCGAAGCCGAAGCACGCCAGCTGCAGCGCGCCTCGCACGGCTTCGATCATGACGGCTATAAAATCCTTTGTCGCCCGCTGCTATCGGGCGTGTTCCCGCTGATTGAGCTGTAAAACAAAACCGCCGACGTTGCCCAAAGTATCGATGCAAAATCGAAAGCAGTGGACAACGTCGGCGGTCTCTATTCAGTTAGCGAAAGAACTTATTCAGCATCAGCCGGCGGTGGCGGCGTTTTGCCATCGTGCGGACCTTTCTCGGTTAAGCGCTTCTCAAAGTTCGCGTTGTACTGTTTCTTCTGTTCAGGTGTCAGCACGTTATAAATTTTGTTCTGAGTCTCCATCATCTGCAGAGCGCGATCTTTCGCATTCGCGGTCATCTTCTCGGCCTGCGCCTCAGCTTTGGCCCGGTCAAAGGTATCTGAAGCGATGATGCTGTGGTCAGCGCGACGCTCTTCCAGCGACGGACGCTTCATATCTTTATGGCCATCACGCAGGATGGTTTTGATCTGCGCTTTCTGCGCATCAGTCAGGTTAAGGCCTTTGAACATCATCTCCATGCCGTGATGGCGCATCGGCGGCTTATGCATCGGTTTTTCACTGCCCGCGGGTGGCGGAGTCAGGTTGTCTGCCGCTGCATGGACGATATTGGCGGCACCCAGTGCCATTGCGGTAGCCAGGAACACAGAAGTTAATTTACGCATAATATTGTCCTTATTTATCAGTTTAATGACGACAGCCTGTGTCGCGTCTTCGGAAACAAGCATACGACGCTGAACGTCAACTACTCAGAGGCTGAGTAAAGCCCTGAAAGCATAAAAGACAGAGTTCAGGCAATCATGGAGGGAAAGAGAAGAAATGCGTGAAGAATTGAAAAAGTTTATGACAATCAAAGGAAAAACGCAGGAATTAAGGAGGAGTGTAACGGTATTGTCGGTTTTCAGATAGCGGAATATGCACAGGATCGTTAGTACTACTTTCCCTCACCCTAACCCTCTCCCGCAAGCGGGAGAGGGAATGATTAGGTGGAGCGACGGATGGATCTTCAGACCGCACGTTCGGCTCCCTCGCCCGCTTGCGGGAGAGGGCTGGGGTGAGGGCAAATCAGAGCGCCAGCGCCTGCGTCTGTTCATTCTCTTCCACCAGCATCAATCCGGCGCGTAATCCCGGCGCCACGTTGGGATTGGGAAACAATACATACTCCCGCGCTTGCTGCACGAAGTAACGCCGCTCCCCCTCTTCCGCCAGTAACGTTCCCTGCGGGAAAGCGGTGAAGTTCAAGGTTTCCGGTCCCATATGCAGGACAAACTTATCACCGTGCCGGGTGAGTTGCTGCGACACGCGATAATGGCGCGGTTGTTCGCGGACCTCCGGCAAGACATCGCCATACAGCAAGGCTGCCAGCGCCTGCTGCACCCCGCTAAACTGGCTAAGATCGTTTTCACCAAACGGCAGCGCTTTGCCAAGTTCCAGCGTGCAGCTCGCCGCATCGTGATGTTCGCAGCTGTAATGGGTAAAGGTCCCGCCCGGTGAACGATGGAACACCAGCGCTTCCATTTCTGCCGCCGCCAGCCAGTGCATAAAGTCCTCAGGCCACGGATTGGGATTCAGGGGCATCACGCCAAATCGCGCATGATACGAACCACGAATCGCGGTATGCAGATCGAGATGCCAGCGCACTTCATGGTCGAGACAGGCGCGCCAGAAACTCTCCAGCTCTTGCTCCAGCTGCAGCACGCGCTGCGCTTCGGGGACATCGGCCACCTGCTGCCAGCGGCCGCCAAACAGACGATTGATATCGTGCTGCTGATAGCGCTTGCCGCTGCGTAACGCTGCGGGATTGCCCAAAATAACCAGCAAGCGCACTGCCAGCGGCTTTTCGCCCTTGAGTAGCGGCGTCAGTAACAGATTGAGAATTTCGACTGGCGCAGTTTCATTACCGTGAATCCCCGCAGAAAGCACCAGCGCCTGCTGCGTTGGAGTATGCGGCGTGAGGGACATCAGCCCCTCGTTGTGCCATTGCCAACTGAGATGGTCATTGCTCCCTTCTCGCTGCTGTGGCGGTTCACCAGACAAGGTCTGCTGTAAAAAATCCTGCATGTTCACTCCTTTTTAACGACGTGGGGCGAACCTCTCGCCCCGGCGTTAACGCTGAAACGCGTAGACACTGCCTAAGTCTAGCAGCTGCGTCAGCTCATCCAGCGCGGTGCGCCCTTCACGCAGCAGTTGCGGATCGGCTAAATCGGCCTGGGTTAAGCGATCGCGATAGTGCCGATCAACCCAATGGTTAAGGGTAGTAAACAGGCGATCGTTCATCAGCACCGCCGGATTCAGCGCCTGACGCTCGGTTTCGGTCAATACCACGCGCAAACGTAAGCAGGCCGGTCCGCCGCCGTTGAACATGCTTTCACGCAGGTCAAATACCTTAAGTTCCCGAATCGGTCCGCCGCTCTCTACCAGCTCTGTAAGGTAGCGCCACACGCCAGGATGCTGACGCGACTCCTCCGGTAACACCAGCAGCATGCCGCCCTCTGCACGTTGCAATAACTGGCTGTTAAACAGATAAGTGTTCACTGCATCGGTGACCGACACTTTATCTCGTGGCACCTCAATCGGCTGAAAACCGCTGACGCGCGCGGCGAGATCGTTCAGCAGCTGCGGTTGATTAACAAACGCATCCTGATGGCAGAACAACACCTGCTGATTGCTCACCGCAATCACGTCGTTATGAAACACGCCCTGATCGATCACCGCAGGATTCTGCTGAGCGAACAGCGTGCGATCGCCTTGAAGCTGATGTAAACGCGCCACCGCTTCGCTGGCTTCGCGCGTTTGTCGTGCCGGATAACGTGCCGGTGTCGCACCCTGCTGCTGGCCGTCGCGACCGTAGATAAACAGCTGCACCCCGGCATCGCCGTAATCGCTGCCGAAGCGATTGTGATTTGCCGCGCCCTCATCGCCAAACTGCGCCACCTGCGGCAGCGCGTCGTGCACGCTAAAGTGCTGAGGATTGCGGAAGATGGCGCGCAGCAGATCGGCGGTTTCTGGCGCTTCAATCGCCCGGTGGAATTTGTTATTGAGGTTAGCGACGGTAAAATGCACGCGCCCATCGCCGCTGTCGGCCGACGGAGAAACCGTCGCCGCATTCGCTACCCACATGGCCGAGGCCGAACTGGCCGCCGATAACAGCTGCGGCGCGTGTTGCGCCGCTTGCGCCAACACCTGCTCATCGCTACCGCTGAAGCCCAGCTGGCGCAGCAGCGGCAGATTGGGCCGTTCATGCGGTGGAATCACGCCCTGCACGTAGCCCATATCCGCCAGCGCTTTCATCTTCAATAAGCCCTGTTTCGCCGCCAGGCGCGGGTTGGAAGGCTGCAGCTGATTGCGCGTCGAAGCTTCATTGCCAAACGACAACCCAGCGTAATGGTGCGTCAGGCCGACCAGCCCATCAAAATTGGCTTCAAAGGCTTTCATTATTTGGCTCCCTGCGGCGAGAAATCGAGGCCCGGCGATAAGCTGCCCGGCAGCGCCATAGCGGGACTTTCAAGCGATGCCATGGGCCATGCGCAGTAATCGGCGGCGTACCAGGCGCTGGCACGATGGTTACCCGAAGCGCCAATGCCGCCAAACGGTGCGGTACTGGCAGCGCCGGTGAGCGGTTTATTCCAGTTAACGATACCGGCGCGCGCTTCCAGCAGCAGCTGATCGAACTGCGCGCGCTGCGGTGAGATCAAACCACACGACAGGCCATAGCGGGTGTTATTGGCGATGGCGATCGCCTGCTCGAAGCGGTCGTAGCGAATCACCTGCAGCAGCGGGCCAAACACTTCTTCATCCGCTAAGTCATTGATCTCGGTAACGTCAATGATGCCCGGGGTAATAATGGCGCTGTCACGATCCGGCCAGTGCATACCCAGCAGCACTTTTCCGCCCTGTTCAACCTGCTGCTGCCAGGCGGCAAAAATATGTCCAGCGGCTGTTGGCGAAATCACGCTGCCCATAAAGGGTTGTGGCTCGGCGTTCCACGCGCCCGGCTGCAGGCGCGCCGTCACCTCAATCAAACGCTGCAGGAACGCATCCCCCGCCGCGCCGCGTTTCACCAGCAGACGACGCGCGCAGGTGCAGCGCTGTCCGGCGGTAATAAACGCCGACTGAATGGCGATATGCACCGCACCCTCCACGTCAGAAGGCTCCTCCACAATCAGCGCATTGTTACCGCCCATCTCCAGCGCCAGCATCTTATCTGGCTGACCGGCAAACTGGCGATGCAGGTGATAGCCGGTGGCCGCGCTACCGGTAAACAGCAGGCCATCAATCTGCGGCTCATTCGCCAACGCCTGGCCGGTTTCGCGACCGCCCTGCACCAGCGCGATGACACCCGCCGGCAAGCCCGCCTGTTCCCACAGCTCAACGGTTTTCTGCGCCGTCATCGGCGTCAGTTCGCTCGGTTTAAACACCACGCAGTTACCGGCCAGCAACGCCGGGACGATATGACCATTCGGCAGATGCCCAGGGAAATTGTAGGGGCCAAACACCGCCAGCACGCCGTGCGGCCGATGGCGTAATGAGCTCTCGCCGTCGGCCTGTTCGCCGGTGCGGCTGTGATAAGCCTTAATTGAAATGGCGATTTTATTGATCATCGCCTGCACTTCGGTCAGCGTTTCCCAGCGCGGCTTGCCGGTTTCCTGAGCGATAGTTTCTGCCAGTGCCGTTTTATGGCTTTCAAGCAGACGCGCAAAACCCTCTACCAGCGCCTGACGTTCTGCAAAGGGCTTTCTCGCCCACAGCGGAAATGCCGCGCGCGCCGCTTCACAGGCCGCAGCCACTTGCGATCCCGAGGCTGCCTTACCCTGCCATAGCGTTTCACCGGTTACCGGATTTTGTTTGCTAAAGGCGTCCGCGCCGCCGGTCAACCATTGACCCTGAATAAAATGCGTCATGCTTTTTTCTCCTCGCGACACAGCGTGACCACACGCAGTTCATCGCCATGTTTACACTGCAGCGCCGCGCGCTGGCTCTCATTGAGGCACACAATGCCGGAAGCCATGTCGACCGGCAGCAGCGCCACGCGAAAATGTTGGTAATCGGCATTCGCCACCAGACATAGCGGCCACTTTTCATCCGCTGAACCCGGTTGCGCGGTCAGCAGTCGACTTTTACGAATCGCACGAATGCGATCGATCTCGCACTCCAGCGTTGGGCCGCCGTCGAAGATGTCGATGTAGTTGAGATAGCGGAAGCCTTCTGCCTCAAGCACCGCGCGCGCTGGCGCCGTTTTCGGATGCACTTCGCCAATCACCTTCTGCGCCGCCTCGGACAGATAGTCAATGTAGAGCGGATGTTTCGGCATCAGCTCGGCGATAAAGGCTTTCTGGCCGGTGCCGCTGAGGAAATCCGCCTTGCTGAACTCCATAGAGAAGAAGCGGCTGCCCACGCTGTCCCAGAATGGCGAGTGTCCGTTGTCATCGCTGACGCCACGCATTTCCGCCACCACACGTTTCATAAAGCGATCGCGGAAGTTGGCCATAAACAGAAAGCGCGATTTCGACAACAGATAGCCATTTTTGCCATCGCGGTAGTCAGGATCGAGAAACAGCGTGCACATCTCGCTACTGCCGGTATGGTCGTTGCACAGTGACAGCGTGGGCAAGCTGGCATAGACGTTAAGCTCTTTCGACGCGTGTACCTGGGTGCCGACGCGGAAGTTATACCAGGGATCCTGTAAGCCAACCGCGACTTCAATGGCGCAGATACCGACGGCGCGATTGTCCTCGCTATCAGCCAATACAAATACATAGCCTTGTTCGGCGCGCGGCAGCGCACCTTGCCAGGTGAGCAGCGAACGCTCAATACGCGCTTTGAGCGTATCGCTATCCGCGGGCAGCGAGGTTAAGCCGCCCCCGGTTTTGCCCGCCAGCGACAACAACTGCGCAAGATCGTCACGTTCGACGGGGCGAATCACCATCATGATGTGGCTCCTTTGAGCACGCGTTCACAGGCACGTTCGAAGCGCGCCAGACCCTCTTTCACTTCGCGTTCGCTGATGTTGAGCGCCGGCGCAAATCGCACTACGTTCGCACCGGCAATCAGCACCATCACGCCCTCTTCAGCGGCGGTGAGGTTGAACTGTTTGGCTTTACCGGCGAAGTCGTCGTTCAGTACCGCCCCAATCAGCAGCCCGAGTCCGCGCACTTCTTTAAACACCGGCAGACGCTGGTTCAGCTCTTGCAACGCGGCAACAAACCACTGATGACGCTCGGCAACGCCCGCCATGAAGTCCGGCTGGTTAATCAGCTCCATCACTTTGCCCGCCACGGCGCCCGCCAGCGGATTGCCGCCGTAGGTGGTGCCGTGGGTGCCCACGCCCATAATCTGGGCTAAATCTTCCCGCGTTAGCATCGCGCCAATGGGGAAGCCGCCGCCCAGCGCTTTTGCCGTAGTCAGCACATCGGGCGTCACGCCGTAATGCATGTAGGCATACAGCGAACCGGTACGACCCACGCCGCTCTGCACTTCATCAAAAATCAGCACGGCATGATGTTTATCGCAAAGTTCACGCAGGCCGCGCAGGAAAGAGGGATCGGCAGGCAGCACGCCGCCTTCACCTTGAATCGGCTCAACGATCACCGCGCAGGTTTGGTCATTAATCAGCGCCGCTGCCGAGGCCAGATCGTTGAACACCGCATGGTCAATGGCCGGAGGCAGTGGGGAAAAATCACGTGAATAGGCCGGCTGCCCGCCCGCTGTCACGGTAAACAGCGTGCGGCCGTGGAACGCATTTTTAAAAGCCACGATGCCATTTTTCTCCGCACCGAAACGATCGTGTGCGGTTTTACGCGCCAGCTTCAACGCCGCTTCATTCGCTTCGGCGCCGGAGTTACAGAAGAACACGCGATCGGCAAACGTGGCATCAATCAGCTGTTTGGCAAGGCGTAGAATAGGCTCATTGGTGTAGCCATTACCGGTATGCCACAATTTGCCCGCTTGTTCAGTCAGGGCCTGCTGTAAAGCGGGATGGGCATGACCTAAGGCGTTAACCGCAATGCCACCGGCGAAGTCGATATACTCTTTCCCCTGCTGATCCCAGAGCGTTGAACCTTCGGCACGCACCGGAACAAACGCTGCGGGTGCATAAACTGGCATCATCCATTGATCAAAATTTTGACGTGAAACCTGCAGTGACATAGCCCTTTCTCCTGCTTCACAACCCGCGAAGCCTTTGTTTTAAATTTGTTAAAAATGTTAAGTGACCGCTCTAATGTATATTGCAGTTAGCGTGCCAGCCAGCGGTTAAAATGCATAAACGTCTTACCACAACGGAATATCAACAACTTAACCGCTATCACTATTCACACTTAATGCATAAAAAGTGAATAAATGTCTGATGCCGACGCTGTCGCAGCAATTTATTTAGCGGATTTATGCATCTACAAAATGAAATATTGCTTTTGTGATCGCGCAGGAAATAATTCGCCAAAATAGCGCTTTGAAAGCCCTTTTTTGGGGCGTTATGAACCGGATTGGTGCAGTGAAGTGCCCAAAGTGTGCAGCTTTGTGCGGGGGCGTCTTACATTCGTTTTAACATCTCAATAACGCCACTGGATATTATTTAACCAGGAACAAATCTTAAATTAAGGCTAAATAACATTTCGTGACCAAGGTTATTATCAGAATGGAAATAACCAGACACAAAGCCATGTACCAAGTAATTACCCTGCTAATGATTAGCTGGATTCAGATATTTGCTATTGAACAATAATGCATAGGCTTGTGCTATTTCAGGAACATGATAGCCACAATGTTTACGCTTCTTTTAATTTCATAAAACGCTTATTAATCAACCTCCTGCATATTAAGTTCATCAATTACCTCAACCATTAATAGATAAGTTTAACCAATATAAGATTCCACATAATGGAATTAAAGATTAAAAATCACACAAAAAGCCAACTGGAAATATTTAGTTACATATATTGCACTATAGATCTTGAACCTTTTGTGTCATTTTCTTTTCACCCCAACCTTGGGGATAAAATTAAAAAATATCACAGGGTAAAAATTAAATGATGAAGCGCTCCTTACTGGCAGCAGTGATGCCTTTACTGCTGGGAATTTCTTCGGCTCAGGCCGCCGAAATCTACAATAAAGATGGTAACAAGCTGGATCTGACCGGCAAAATTAACGTCTCGCATTTGTTCTCTGATAACGATGCGGCAAATGGCGACAACTCGTCTTACACCCGTCTGGGCTTTAAAGGCGAAACCAAAATCAGTGACCAACTGACTGGCTATGGTCAATGGCAGTATCAGTACAGCCTGAGCAACTCAGAAGGCAGCGATGCTAACACCGGTAACAAAACCCGTCTGGGCTTTGCAGGCTTGAAGTTTGGTCAATTTGGCTCGATTGATTACGGTCGTAACTACGGCCTGATTTATGACGTGCTGGGTGTTACCGATATGCTGCCATTCTTCGGCGGTGATTCCGGTTATACCGATGCGTTCCTGTCTGGCCGCTCAGGTGGCGTGCTGACATGGCGCAACAAAGATTTCTTCGGTCTGGTGAAAGGCTGGAACGTTGCGGCGCAGTATGAAGGTAAAAACGATCGTAGCGATGCGAGTGTTGCAGTACGTCGTTCAAATGGCGATGGTTACGCGCTCTCTACTTCCTATGATTTCGATTTCGGTCTGAGCCTGCTGGGTGCATACGCCAGCCTGGATCGTACCAATGCGCAGAACCTGGCCGCGCGCGGCGACGGCGAGAAAGCGCAGCACTGGACTGCCGGTGTGAAATATGACGCCAACCAGATTTATCTGGCAACCATCTACGGTGAAACGCAGAACGCCACGCCAATCACCGGTGGTTTTGCTAACAAAGCCGTCAACTTTGAAGCGGTTGCACAGTATCAGTTCCTGAACGGCCTGCGCCCTTCTATCGGCTACGTATCCTCTAAAGCCAAAGACGTGGAAGGTATTGGCGATGTTGATATCGTTAAATACATTGGTGTTGGCGGAACCTACTACTTCAACAAAAACATGTCGGTCTACAGCGAATACAAAATCAACCTGCTGAAAGATGACAATGCTTTAGCCATTCCGAAAGATGATGTTGTGGCTGTCGGTCTGGTGTACCAGTTCTAAGTTGCAGTTCCCTCATTGCATCTTCGGCTAGTGTCGGCTGAAGATGAGCAAAGGGCAGCGTAAGCTGCCCTTTTTATTGCGCTTACGGCGCCATCAAATTGAAACGCTCGTCATCACCCTGATCCAGCGAGAACGGCGGTTGCAGCTGCAGAACAATCTCATTCGAAGTCACATGATTCTGTTTACTGTCTTCTAACTGCACCGACAAGCGATAACTGTTGCGAGCACCGGGTGAACTGTCCCAGGCCGGCAAGATAACACTCCAGCCTTGTGGATCGTTCGGGTTGGCGCCCGGCGTCAGGCTCAGCGCCTGGGTATCACCCTGCCACATCACTTTGGCGATCGGATTAGTACTGCGAATCTGCAGTTTCAGCGGCAAGCTTTCCCCACCCTTCAACTGCCACGGCGGCGTAGCGAGGAATACCGACAGCGTCTTACGCTGGCGGAATTCCAGCACCGGCGTATTGGTGCGCGTCACGTTATCGTAGCGACTGCCGCGCAGCGAGTGCGCCGCCGCCACGTTGTCCGGACTTAACTGCTGGCTGAGCGCTACGCCGAAGCGATAGTTGAGGCGCAGACCCAGCTGATCCTGGCTCTCTCCGCTATCGCTGGTTTTATGACTGGCCGACAGCGTCACCAACGGCACTGGCGTATAGGTCACGCCAAAGGTCAGCGCCGACGGATTGTGGTAGCGATTGCCGGAGCTAAACAGATCAACGTAATCGCCGAGATATTGCTGCCAGCTTACCGAAGCACCCAGTTGACGATACTGCGGCAGATAGCCTTGCGTAGTGAAATCGTAGCCGCGCGCCAGGCGTTGCTGCTGGAACGGATCGCGATCCTGCCAGCCAGATAACGGCGTGTAATAATTGGCGGAAAAACGCAGGTAATCGCCCCAGGCTTCGGTACCGAGCGAAGCGCGTTGCTGTCCGCTACTGAACATACGATCAACAAAGCCGTTATAGCCCAGCAGCCATTTACCTGTCACCCAGCGCTGACCAAGGCCAAAATTGCCCACCAGCCCATCATCGGTTTGATGAAACCCCATCTGACTAAAGGTCAGATAGCGGTAGTTATCCGCCCACGGCGTCAACAGCGAGGCACCGCTGCCGTTAAAGTTACCGTCGATATCCACGTTGAAGTCGATCTGTGCGTTGCCGTACGGTGAAAGCAGCGACTGGCCTTCATTAACCAGTCGATTCCCCACTTCATCGCGGAAATGATTGAAGGCCCAAAGACCCGCCTGCTGACCTAACGAATTTTCGTCGGTGCTATTCTGACTGGCTTCACCGATGCTTTTCGCAATGGTCGCCAGCTTTTTGTTAAACGTCTCGGTCTCGTCCTGATAACCCAATGCCGGTAACTGATCGGCCATTTTCTGGAAACGTGCGGGATCGCTAAACGGCGCATCGGAGAGTTTAGTATCAGAGATCAACGCCAGCGCTGGCGCAGCGACGGCGAGTGCGGAAATACCGGAGACATACCGCAAGGATTTAGGTGAAAACAAAGTAGGCAACATAGCAAAAAAGGGATCAACCCGACTCAGAATTAGAGGTAGCTCACAAAACTGCATAAGTTTACCCTAGCACATTCTGACCTGTGTGCAGGCAATGTCTTGTTTTGTTTAAGACAATACCGAATCGACCGCGGTTTAGTAGGGTGCGCATTGATGCGCACTTGGGGAAAACATCAGGAAAAGATCAACCCGCCGTCCACGTTAATGGTCTGCCCGGTGATGTATCGCGCATCATCCGAGGCGAGAAACGCCACTAAACCGGCAACATCTTCCGGCTGACCCGCGCGCTTCAGCGGGATGTTCTCCACCCACTCCGCCATCAACTCGCCTTTGCCATACTGCTTTTTATCGCTACTGAGAATCTCACCCCATACGCGATCGTTATAGTCCCACATTTCACTCTCGATAATGCCGGGACAGAAGGCATTCACCGTGATGTGCCACGGCGCCAACTCCAGCGCCAGGCTCTGCGTAATACCAATTACCCCCATCTTGCTGGCGGCGTAGTGAGGCGTATAGATAAAGCCCTGACGTCCCTGACCCGAAGAGGTGTTAATCAGGCTACCGCTGCCCTGCTTCACCATATATTTTGCCGCTTCGCGACAGCACAGCCAGACGCCGGTGGTATTCACCGCCAGGATCTTATCGAAATCGCTTTTCGGCATCGAATCAAAGCGATCGATGGTGATCACGCCGGCATTTTGAATCGACACATCAATGCTGCCAAAGCGCTCCGCAGCCTGCTGATAGAGCTGCTGTACCTCAGTCTCATTGGTGACATCCACCTGCAGCGCCAGAATCTCACTGCCAAACTGCTGTTCGATGGCCTGCGCGGTAGTAAAGACGCGTTCAGCATTTGACACCATCACCAACCTCGCACCGTCGCGGGCGAAGCGAGCCGCAATGCCCGCCCCAATGCCGCGGCATGCTCCGGTAATCACCACCGTCTTACCACTAAAATCGCGTGTCATATTGCCTCCTGTTATCCATGTATCGCTTCAGGCAGGGCGGCCGATTGCTGCTTTTTTTCATGTCTGCGCAGCAGCACCACCTTACTTTGTAATTTTTGCTGGAACTGGTCGATCACCACCGCAGTAACTATCACCAGGCCTTTAATCACCATCTGCCAGAAATCACTGACGCCCATCATCACCATGCCATCGGCGAGGAACACGATGACGAAAGCGCCGATAATCGAGCCGGACACCCGACCACGGCCGCCCGCCAGCGCCGTGCCGCCTAATACCGTGGCACCGATAGCGTCCATCTCGAACATGTTGCCGGTCATCGGGTGGGCGGTTTGCAGCTGCGACGCCACGATCAAGCCGACCAGCGCGGCACACAAGCCGGAAAAGGCATAGACAAACACTTTAACCTTGATGATTGGCACGCCAGCCAGCCGCGCCGCCGATTCGTTGCCGCCGGTGGCGTAGATATAACGACCGAGCGGCGTTTTACGCGTCAGGTATAAGCCCAGCAGCAGAAAACCCAGCATCAGCCAAATCGGGATATACACGCCCAGCACCGAACCCGAACCAAGCAAGGCAAAGCCGGTATTGCCCAACGCCGGTGTGCCGACGAGGTTGGCGTAAGTGCTGCCGTCGTTGAACAGCAGCGCCGCACCGCGCGCGATGTACATCATGCCGAGCGTACAGATAAAGGGCGCCACGCCAAGTCGTGTCACCACCGCACCATTAATCAGTCCCAGCGCAACGCCGAACAGCGCCACCACCAGAATCACTTCAGGCACATTAAAAAACAGCACATTGCCGCCCCACAGCGGTACGCCATTGGTGAGCAGTGCACCCGCCACCATGCCGCAAATACCCGCTACCGCGCCCACCGAAAGATCAATGCCGCCGGTAAGAATCACCAGCGTCATACCAATCGCCAGCAACCCGGTGATCGCCACATGCTGCGTCATGATCAGCAGGTTTGAGGTCGTGAGAAAGTTAGGCACCATCAAGCTGAAGAAGCTCACCACGATTAATAACGCAATAAAGGTGCGCGCCTTCAACAGGTACATGTAGATTAGGTATTTTTGATTCATCGTTTCACTCTCCAGCGGGCTCAGTCATGTGGCGTTGAGGCGCTAATCAAGGCTTCACGCGTGGCCGCCGCGCGCGGTAAATCAGCGGTAATGCGGCCATCGGCCATCACCAGAATGCGGTCCGCCAGCGCCATCACTTCATCCAGTTCCGAAGATGAGAACATCACGGCCAGCCCCTGCTGTGCCAGATGACCAATCAGGTGATAGACATCCGTTTTTGCCCCAACGTCGATGCCGCGCGTAGGCTCATCGAGCAGCACCACTTGTGGACCGGTCATCAGCGCTTTTCCCAACACCACCTTTTGCTGATTACCGCCGCTGAGTGACGTGATCGGCAGCTCCGGATCGCTGACTTTGATCGCCAGATGACCAATCATTTCGTCCACGCGACGCTGCTCTTTATGCGGATTGAGCCTCTGCCACGCGCGGCGGAACCCGCGCAGGCTGAGATCGCTGAGCGTCATGTTGGCGGTGATCGACATCAGCTGCACCACGCCTTCGGTTTGGCGATCTTCCGGCACCAGCGCAATCCCTTTTTTCAATCGCTGCTGAAAGCTGCGCTTCTCCAGCGCTTCCCCGTTGAGGCTGACACTGCCCGATTGACAATGCATCATGCCAATCAGCCCTTTAAACAACTCGGTGCGCCCGGCGCCCAGCAAACCGTAGATGCCAATCACCTCACCTTTGCGCAGGGAAAATGAGACATCATTAAGCTTGTAGCCACCGTTTTGATGCAGCGCGGTCAGCCCATTTACCTTGAGGACGGTGGCACCCTGCGCCGCCGGTTGGTAGTCGAAATGCTTTTTCTTATCGCCCACCATCTGCTCGATGATCCAGGGAATTGAAGCATCACGCACCTCACGCTCGCTGATAAAGCGTCCGTCGCGGAAGATGGTGATGTGATCGCCAATTTCCATCAGCTCTTCCAGCCGGTGCGAGATATAGATGATGGTGACGCCGCGCCGCTTGAGCTGCTCAATCACGTTAAACAGCACTTTCACCTCAGACTGGCTGAGTGCGCTGGTCGGTTCATCCATAATCAGGACGCGCGTGTCTTTGGACAGCGCCCGCGCGATCTCCACCAGTTGCTGATGGCCGATACCCAGCTCAGCCAGTGGCGCATAGGGATCGACATCCAGCTCCAGCCGCTGCAGCAGCGCTTTGGCCAGCTCATACTGGTACTTCTCATTGATGACGCCACGCTGGAAAAACTCATTGGCCATGAAAATGTTGTCCATCACATTCATATTGGGAAACAGGTTTAGCTCCTGAAAGATAATGCTGATGCCCTGTTTCTCTGCCTGATGCGTGGAGTTGAGCGATACCACCTCGCCGTCCAGCAGAATGTCGCCGGAGGACGGGATCTCTACGCCCGCCAGCATTTTCATCATGGTGGATTTACCCGCACCGTTTTCGCCAATCAACACGTTGACTTTGTTGCGATAGACGCGGTAATTGACCTGGTCCAGCGCTGTGACGCCGGGATAGAGTCGCGACACATTACGCGTCTCGATAATCACATCCAGCGGCCCGTCGGGCGGAATTTGCGACATAGCCCCTCCTTATTGCCGGGTGATTTGCGCCGGTGTAATGTCAGGCGCCTGCTGTGGAATATCCCAGCTGCTGAACACCCCGACGATCGCCACTTTGTCGCCCACTTTCGGCTTAAACGTCTGCATCATGTCGGATGCCTGCTGATTGATAGCGCGATTGAAATCGCCAAACAGCACCTGATCGTTGAAATCCTGATAGCTGGCGCCTTTATACACGTCACGCAGCGCGGTGCCGCGAATTATCGGCCCGGTTTGCACCGTGACGCTGGCACCCGAGACCTCTTTCACCGTCATTTTGCCGCTGCGCGAGGTGGTATTCAGCGCCGTCACTTCTCCGCTCAGGCTGACGCTAAATACACAGGGATTCTCATCCTGGCTGCGATAGCCGTAGCTTTTACAGGCACTGTCGAAATCTTTGGCCGACTGCAGCGACTTCATCAGTTCTGCCAGCGGCCTGGCTTCATGAGCGACCTGCGGCACCAGCTTCTGCTGCCACATCTGCGCGATGTTGGCCATGTTGGCATTGGGGGGATTTTTCAGGTCGGCCAGCTCCTGCTGCGACACAATGCGGCAACCGCTAAGGATCACGACAGGTAGCAGTAACCAGAGTCGTCTGTGCATCACATTCTCCTGAGCGCCCGATGAACGGGCGCACCGCGTTGATTACGACTTGAAGTTAAAGTCCTGCACGCCTTTCGCGTTATCTGGGGTGATGAGAATGCCGCGGAACATCACGCGCTGCTTCTCAGGTTTAGTGCCTTTCTGAATAAAGTTGTCGAGATCGGTTACGCCCTGGGCGGCAATAGCTTGCGCCTGCAACATCACCGTGGCTTTCAGATCGCCTTTCTCGACCGCATCGCGCTCATCATTACTGCCGTCAATACCGACCACGATGACATCGTTACGACCCGCCGCTTTCAGCGCCGCAATCGCCCCCAGCGCAACCGGGCCGTTGCCGCAGATCACCCCTTTCACATCCGGATGCGCCTGCAGGATGCTGTCCATGATGCGTTTACCATCAATCAGCGTGCCTTTGGCATCCTGACGCGCGACGCTTTTCATGTCGGAGTATTGATCGAGCACCTGGTGGAAGGATTTGGAACGCGTGACGCAGTTGTTATCGGCGAGATTACAGGTGAGTTCGGCGTAGCTGCCCTTTTCGCCCATCTTCTCGACAAACACGTTGGCCACATCGGAACCGGCCTGGAAGTTGTTGTGGGTGATTTGCGCCAGCGCCACGTCATCCACCGGGATCTCGCGGTTGATCAGTACCACCGGGATGCCGGCATCTTTGGCTTTTTTGATTGCGGCGACGCTGGCGGTGGAGTCCGCGTTATCCAGCACGATGCCCTGTACTTTCTTGCCAATCGCGGCATCAATCAGTTCACTTTGCTTTTTCACATCTTCGCCATGCGACAGCACGCTGGTTTTGTAGCCGAGTTCCTGCGCTTTGAGGTTGGCGCCTTTGGCTTCGGAGGCGTAATACGGGTTATCCAGTGAGTTCACCAGAATCATGATGGTGCCTTTTTCGGCAGCCAAACTGGCGTGCGCGATCAGACAACTGGCAATAGCGGTCAACAGCAGGATGGGTTTTTTCATGGTGATTTTCTCTTTGTTGTAGGTGCAGGGTCAGCCGTTCTGGTGTTGGCGTGGCCTTACCAGATGGTAAAGCCACCGTCGATCATCAAATCTGCGCCGGTGATCATGTCGCTGCCGTTACTGGCGAAGAACAGCACCGCGGCGGCGATTTCGTCGGTATAGGCAAAGCGCCCGAGTGGGATCAGTTTTTTCATCTCTTCACCCTTCTCTCCGCGCCAGGCTTTTTCCCCCATCGGCGTCAGCACTACGGTGGGCGACAGGGTATTTACGTTGATGCGATGCGGCGCAAACTCTTTGGCCATCACCTTGGTCATGCCCAGCAGACCCGCTTTGGCCGAGGTGTAAGCCACGTGGTTATCGATGGCGATAGAGGCGGCCTGCGAGGCGATATTGATAATTTTGCCGCCGTTGCCGGCACGCACCATGCGTTTACCGGCAGCCTGCGAGCAGAGAAAGGGGCCGGTAAGATTCACGGCGATCTGTTTCTGCCACTCGGCGAAATCGGTCTCCAGTACCGCTTGTAACATCACGTAGCCGGCGCAGTTCACCAGGATATCAATCTGGCCATAATGCTGTTCGACCTGGTTGAAGGCAGCATCCACCGAGCCGGGATCGGTGACATCGCAGCACACCAGCAGCACGCGATCGGCGGCAAACTGCGTCTGCACATCAGCCACTTTGTCACGTTCGAATGGAGGATAGAGCAGCGCCAGCCGCGCCCCTTTCTCCAGCAGCATGGCGTTACTGGCCATGGCAATACCGCCCAGGCCGCCGGTGACCACCGCCACTTTGCCGCTTAAGTCCTGCTCAATGTTCACGCCGTAGCGCAGGTTGACGTCATATTCCCCACTCATCCACTTACTCCTTTCATCATTACGCTGCGGCGATGATTATCGCTGGCCGGGTTATCGTTTTAGTAATATTGGTTTTCGAACAAAAATATAAGCTATCGATTAATAATGGTTTGTGGGGCAGATCAAATTTCATACAAATCGCAGCAATAAAATACATCACTATGATTTCATTGATAATGTCCGCATCCCGTATTTCCAGGCATGGAGAGAGCTGCTAGTGGCTTAGTGCAAAATCAATCGCATAGCAAACATTCATTTTCATTCGAAAATCTACGAGCTTGCGAGCTGCCTCGCAAATACCAAAAACGCAGAGTAAAATCAGCTCGGGTTTCCTTATTGGCGAAACCAGACCGTGATTGGAAAGAGGGAGCGTTTCGATTGAAAAGCAAAACTGAGCAGCTGGCTGATATGCAGCTTCGCCGTGAGAAGATTCTGGAGATGATCCGCGAAGACGGCACCGTCACGGTAAAAGCGTTAACCGATACCTTTGGCCTGACCGAAGCCACCATCCGCACCGACCTGCGCATGTTGCAGCAAGAGGGTCATGTGCAGCGTTATCACGGCGGCGCCACGCTGATGACCGGTAAGCAAAATAGCGGTGCAATGCTGCTGGAGCGCCAGACGCATCTCGACGAAAAACAGGCGATTGGACGCCTTGCCGCGCAGCATGTTGAGAATGGCGATACGGTGATTTTCGATTCCGGCACCACTACCACGGCAATCGCCGAGGCGATTAGTCATATTCGGCGTCTGTCAGTGATTACCACTGCCGTTAATATTGCGCTAAAGCTGGGCGGCGAACCGGGGATTAATATTTTGCTGACCGGCGGCACCTTCAAGTTCCCGACGCTATCGACCTCGGGTGAGAAAGCGGCATCTTTTTTCGAAAACGTATTGGCGGAGAAGCTGTTTCTCGCCACCGCCTGTATTTCGCCGCGTTTGGGGCTGAGCTTTCCCAGCGAGACCGATATCAAAGTGAAGATGGCGATGATCAAATCGGCCAGCACCGTTTACGTGGTAGCGGATTCCAGCAAGATTGATAAGGTGTCGATGTTCGCCCTGCCGTGCGACTGGAGCCATATTCACTATCTGATTACCGATAGCGGGATTTCACCGGCGCAGGTCGCGGCGTTTGAAGCGTTGGGGGTGCAGGTGTTGGTGGCGCACAGGCGTGCTGTGTGAGGTTTGGCACGGATGGGTGCCGTGCGCGTTGTCCCTCACCCGCAAGCGGGAGAGGGAGACGCTGCCACATGCAGGCTCAGTCGAATTACTCTCCCACATGCAGGCTCGATCGGTTCCCTCTCCCACCTGTGGGAGAGGGTTAGGGTGAGGGCCAGCGTACTTAAAACCCTAAACTATCCAGCAGGTCATCAACCTGATCCTGGTTCGCCACCACGCCCGGTGCATTGGCATGGATCTGCGGACCATTTAACAGGCTGGTCGCTTCCTTACGGGCTGCCGCGTTCGCTTCTGGCATATTCTCCAGCAGCACCATCAGCAACTGACGCTCGATCTCCTGGATCACATCCATCATGCGCTTGATCACCTGACCGGTAAGGTCCTGGAAATCCTGCGCCATCATGATTTCGAGCAACTGCTTATTGGTGTACGACGTGTGTCCCGGAACGTCAGTCAGGAACTGGCGCGTATCCGAAACCAACTCGCGCGCATCTGTCAGTTCAATCGGATTTTCAAACCATGCGTCCCAGCGGCCTTTCAGCTGGTTGGCGTTGGCTTCCATTTGGTCCTGGTGTGGCTGCGCTGCTTCAACGCAGTTCAACGCACGTTCAGCCGCTTGCGCCGTCATTTGCACAACATAATCCAAACGATCACGCGCGTCAGGAATCGCTTCCGCTGCTTCAGCAATCGCCTGGTCTAACCCCAGCTCACGCAAACTGTCACGCAGCATGCGCGTCAGTGAGCCGATGCGGGTAATAATGTCGTGTGCCGAGGCTTCTTCGGTTGATTTCGGAAGGTCGCTCATCACATCTCCTTACATACCCAGTTTTTCGAATATTTTGCCTAACTTCTCTTCCAGCGTGGCAGCAGTGAACGGTTTCACTACGTAGCCGCTGGCACCCGCCTGCGCGGCCGCGATGATGTTCTCTTTCTTCGCTTCCGCCGTGACCATCAGCACCGGCAGTTTACTCAGCGCCGCATCAGCACGAATGGTCTGCAGCAGTTCCAGACCGTCCATGTTGGGCATGTTCCAGTCCGACACCACGAAATCAAAGCCGCCCGCACGCAGTTTAGTCAGCGCATCAACGCCGTCTTCTGCCTCTTCGACGTTATTGAATCCCAGCTCTTTCAGCAAGTTACGGACGATACGACGCATCGTATTGAAGTCATCCACCACCAAAAAGCGCATATTTTTATCAGCCATATCTACTCCTGTGTTGTCTCGTCCAGCAGGACGGGCTCGTTAAATTCGCAATGCCTGTCCGGCGCTAATTTTCGCCAGCATGTGCTGACTGATGTGGCCCAAATCGACCACTTCACTGGTGCCGCCCATCGCAATCGCTTCGCGCGGCATGCCAAATACCACACAGCTGGCTTCATCCTGCGCGATGGTCCAGGCGCCCGCGCGATGCATTTCCAGCATCCCGGCGGCGCCGTCGTTCCCCATCCCGGTCAGGATCACACCCACCGCATTTCGTCCTGCATGGACCGCCACCGAACGGAACAGCACATCAACCGATGGCTTGTGTCGATTCACCGGCGGACCGTCATTCAGTTTCACTACGTAGTTCGCCCCGCTACGCGCCAGCTCCATGTGCATCGCGCCCGGCGCGATATAGGCATGGCCCGGCAGAATACGCTCGCCGTCTTCCGCCTCTTTTACGGTGATCTGGCACAGCTTGTTCAGTCGCTCAGCAAACGAGCGGGTAAAGCCTGGCGGCATATGTTGCGTAATCAGCAGCGCCGGACTGGTGGCCGGCAGCGGCTGCAGCACATGGCGAATCGCCTCGGTGCCGCCGGTGGATGAGCCAATGGCTATCAGCTTTTCACTACTCAACAGCGGACCGGCTTTCAAGGTTACCGGCATCGGCATGGCCGCACGCGCATGCAGTTTGGCGCGCGCTGCGGCGCGAATCTTGTCGGCAATCATCTGGCTATAGGCCAGCATGCCTTCACGAATGCCGAGCTGCGGCTTGGTGACAAAATCCACCGCGCCCAGCTCCAGCGCGCGCAGCGTCACTTCGGATCCTTTACCGGTCAGCGATGACACCATCACCACCGGCATTGGACGCAGGCGCATCAGTTTCTCGAGGAAATCGAGGCCATCCATGCGCGGCATTTCCACATCCAGCGTCAACACCTGCGGGTTGTACTGTTTGATTAAATCCCGCGCCACCAGCGGATCTGGCGCACTCGCGACCATCTCCATATCGGGATGGCTGTTGATGATTTCCGTCATCAACTGTCGCATTAGCGCAGAGTCATCCACGCACATCACGGTGATTTTGCTCATCGTCTTTCCTTGCTCAGTCCATAGACTGTCTGTCCACGCAGCCAGAACTCTTTGCTGATCTGACTAAAGTTCTCTGAGTGTCCGGCAAACAGCAGGCCGCCGGGCTTCAGCAGGGGCACGAAACGGCGCAGAATCTGTTCCTGCGTCTCTTTATCGAAATAGATCATCACGTTGCGACAAAAAATTGCGTCGAACGGACCCGGCAACGCCCAGTCGTTGGCCAGTAAATTCAGTTGCGAATAGTTCACCATGTTGGCGAGGTCAGAACGCACCCGCACCATGCCTTCGTGCGGGCCAGTGCCGCGCAGGAAAAAGCGCTGCAGCTGTGACTGCGACAAGGTGCGCAGCTCTTCCTGGCGATAGACGCCTGCCACGGCTTTCTCAAGCACCTGCGTATCAATATCGCTGGCGTGCACCTGGAACTTACCCGGACCGGTACCCAGCGTTTCTGCCAGCGTCATGGCGATGGAGTACGGCTCTTCGCCGGTTGAGGCGGCGGTGCTCCAGACGCTGTAATTACCCGTGCGCTTACGCGCATGATCCGCGAGGATCGGAAAGTGATGCGCCTCGCGGAAGAAAGAGGTCAGGTTGGTGGTCAACGCGTTAATAAACGCCTGCCACTCGGCACTGTTCTGGTCCTGCTCCAGCAGCGCCAGATAGCGGCCAAAGTCATCAATATTCAGCATGCGCAGACGACGCACTAAACGGTTGTAAACCATCTCGCGCTTATGGTCGGCCAGCACAATGCCCGCTCGCTGATAAATCAGCTGGCTGATACGACGAAAATGAGTATCTGAGAGCGGCAAGCGCTGCACCATTTGCGAGAGCAGCGTGGTCGCTTCACTTTGATCTAATAACGTCGATTTCTTCATTTCAGGTCACCCGGCAACAAACTGTTTAAATTGTGATACTGCGGTTGCTACTGTGCTGCCAGTCGCGCCATGCTTATGGGCCGCCTTGCGGCGGCCACAAGGATTAAAAGGTTTCCCAGTTATCGTCTGTGCTACGTGCGCCTGCCGGTTGTGCCAAGGCTTTTGGCGCTCCCGAACGCAAATTTTTTGCCGCTGTAGATACGTTAACGGCCTGAACGACAAATTCTTTACCAATATTGAACACCGCAACCGACTGTTTCAGTCGGCTGGCCTGATCTTCCAGCGCCGCTGCCGCAGTCGCCGACTCTTCAACCAGCGCGGCGTTCTGCTGAGTCACGCGATCCATCTCGTTGACCGCCAGACCGACCTGATCGATACCTCGGCTCTGCTCGTCCGACGCCGAGGCGATTTCGCCCATGATGTCGGTAACGCGCGTCACCGCATTGACGATGTTGGTCATGGTTTCCCCGGCGCTCTCCACCAGCACGGAACCGGTGTTGACGCGGCTGACCGAATCTTCGATCAATCCTTTAATCTCTTTCGCCGCCTGAGCACTGCGCTGTGCCAGACTGCGCACCTCACCGGCTACCACGGCAAAACCACGGCCCTGCTCACCGGCGCGCGCGGCTTCTACTGCGGCGTTCAGTGCGAGGATGTTGGTCTGGAAGGCGATACCGTCGATCACGCTGATGATGTCAGCGATTTTCTTCGAGCTACCGGTAATCTCTTTCATGGTGGTGACTACGCCATCCACCACTTTGCCGCCCTGTTGCGCGGTTTCAGACGCCGTCAACGCCAGCTGTGAGGCCTGGCGGGCATTCTCGGCGTTCTGCTTCACGGTGGCGGTGAGCTGCTCCATGCTGGCGGCGGTCTCTTCCAGCGAAGCCGCTTGCTGCTCGGTACGCGAAGAGAGATCGTTGTTGCCCATAGCGATTTCGCTGGCACCGGTGTAGATGGCATCAGAACCATCACGCACGGTACGCACCGTACGCGCCAGCGCTTGCTGCATCTCCTGCAGTGACGTGAGCAGTTCGCCCATCTCATTGCGCACGTTGATCTCCACCTGCTGGGTTAAGTCACCCCGCGCGATGTGGCGGATATGCTCAATGCTCTGCTTCAGCGGACGGATCAGCACGGAACGCATGCCGCTCCACACCAATGCAATCACCAGCAAGGTCACCAGCAGCGTGCCGACCACCAGCATGATTGATTGGGTATAGGCCGCGTTATTGGCTTCGACGCCCTTATTAGCCAGCTCGATGTTGTAGCCCAGCCAGGCGTTGTAATCTTTGGCAAACTTATCCTGGAATCCCTGCGTCGGTTGATCGACAAATCCTTTGAAATTTCCGCTACCGAGGAAATCAATCAACTCACCCAATGCCCCCCGATAGGCGTTGTAGTTGGCCTGCAGCGTCAGCACGTTTTCCGCCGTTTTGCCCTTTTCAGACAAATTGGCGTTAAATTCGGCGAAACCTGCATCAGCGTTCTTCAACTCCTCACTCGCCAGTGCCACCAGATCTTTCACGGTCGCACCCGAGCCCGCCTGCTGACTATCCAGCAGGTAACGGATCCCCGCACGGTTCAGCGTGTTACGCGCCTGAACCAGCGATACCCATGAGGTGCCCATCGCCCGTTGCAGCGTGCTGAGACGCTGGTTGTAGGCAAAATTATCTTTATCGGCTTTCACCGTGGAATAGAACACTCCCCCGGAAAACAGCTGCAGTAAGGCAAACAGCGCCAGCACGCACAGCAAGCCGGAAACAACACGAATACGACTAAACATAAACACCTCATTGGTTGGCGGATCGCTCCTGTTATCGGCGTGCGCGAGGGGATCTTTATGTGTGTTCGCAGGGGTTGGACCAGCGGGAATTAAGGAGGAGTAAGGATAAATAGGGGATGTGCTCGCTGTCCCTCACCCTAACCCTAACCCTCTCCCACAAGTGGGAGAGGGAACCGATCGCGCTAACATATGGCAGCGTCTCCCTCTCCCGCTTGCGGGAGAGGGCCGCGGTGAGGGGCAGCGACGCCGAAACTTAAAACGTCTCCCAGTTACCCTCACTCGCCGCCGCCGCTGCTTTGCGCGGTGCGCTGGCGATCTGACGGGCGAGGGTGGCTTTAGCGGGTGGCACCTGAGCGGCACGCGGAATGCGGAATACCGATACCGACTGGCTCAGGCGACTGGCCTGCTCTTCCAGTGACGCGGCGGCGGCGGCGGACTCCTCCACCAGCGAGGCGTTCTGCTGCGTGACGCGATCCATCTCGGTCACCGCTTGTCCCACCTGATCGATACCGCGGCTCTGTTCATCGGATGCCGACGCGATCTCACCCATGATATCGGTGACGCGTGTGACGGCGCCGACGATATCATTCATGGTTTCACCGGCGGTCCCCACCAGCTGCGAGCCGTTGTTGACGCGATTCACCGAGTCTTCAATCAAGCCTTTGATCTCTTTCGCCGCCTGCGCACTGCGCTGTGCCAGATTGCGCACCTCGCCTGCCACTACGGCAAAACCACGCCCCTGCTCACCGGCACGAGCCGCTTCCACCGCAGCGTTGAGTGCCAGGATGTTGGTCTGGAAGGCAATTCCATCAATGACGCTGATAATGTCGGCGATCTTCTTCGAGCTACCGGCAATATCCTGCATGGTACGCACCACGCCATCGACCACTTCACCGCCTTTGCGCGCGGTATCGGATGCACTGAGCGCCAGTTGCGAGGCCTGACGGGCGTTTTCGGCGTTCTGTTTCACGGTAGCGGTTAACTGCTCCATGCTGGCTGCGGTCTGTTCCAGTGACGAGGCTTGCTCTTCGGTACGCGCCGAAAGATCGTTATTACCGGCGGCAATTTCACTGGCACCGGTGAAAATGGCATCGGAACCATCGCGCACATTGCCCACCGTGCTGACCAGCGACTGCTGCATTTCATGCAGGCTACCCGCCAGCTGGCTCATCTCATTTCGCCCCTCAACCACGATGGTTTGGGTGAGATCGCCCGCGGCGATGTGACGAATATGGCCCAGCAACTGATGCAGTGGCTGAATCAGCACGCTGCGTAAACCAAACCAGCAGCCGATAATCACCGCAACCACTACGAGCATCACTGATGCCAGCAGCCACATCATGGTATGGAAGGCACGCTGATTCTGCGCCACACCTTCTGCTGCCAGTTCGCTTTGCGCAGTACGCCACTCTTCGTAGGTGGCTTTCATCGCCACCTGTTTCGCTTCGATATTCTGCGCAAACATGCCTTGCAGATCGTTGGCTTTCAGGCGCTCCAGCATCGCTTTCAGCCCGTTGTTGAAGGCGGCATAGTTCGCTTCCAGCTTATCGCGCAGCGCTTCCGGCAAGCCCGGCGTGGCGGGCAAGTCGTAGTAGCGTTGATAGTGGCCGGCAGCGACATCGAGCTGTTTTTCCGTTTGCGCAATTAACGCCCCCAGCTGGCCGCCGTTGGCCTGCGCGGCCATGCTGCCCTGCATGCGCAACATCGCGCGATTGAGTACCGTGCGGGTTTGGTTTAATTCAATCCAGGCGTCGGACATCGCCCCTACGTTGTTGGTTGAGATCTGCGCAACGGCAAACGCCTCTTTATCTTTTTGCAAGGCGGACCAGAACAGGCCACCCGAAAGTAACTGTAAAGCACCAAATACCAGCAATACGGCGATTAAACTGGTCACTACATTGATTCGTTTTAACATGGGATCTCCAGAAATGCGTTTCGGCTATCCCCGTTATCGACCAATATTCTGAATTTTTCAGGGCGCTTAAGCGACTTTACAAATTAAAACTCTGCGTTTTAGCATGATTGCAGTGTTTTATAAGTAAAAAAATTAACAGTAAAAAAAATGCGCCTTTATCGGGTGAGCGATAAAGGCGCATTGGGTGAGGTGCGGTTTGTCCCTCACCCTAACCCTCTCCCACAAATGGGAGAGGGAACCGATCGAGCTTGCATGTGGCAGCGTCTCCCTCTCCCGCTCGCGGGAGAGGGCCGGGGTGAGGGACCGACGACGCCGAAACTTAAAACGTTTCCCAATTACTGTCGCCTACAGCGGCGATCACCGCTTTACGCGGCGCGCCCAGTGTAGGCGGCGCAATCTGTGGATGGCGCACGCCGGCTTTCGGCTGTGCTTGTGCCGCGCGCGGTACGCGGAACACCGCCACCGACTGGCTCAAGCGGCTGGCCTGCTCTTCCAGTGAGGCCGCCGCTGCGGCAGACTCTTCTACCAGCGAGGCGTTCTGCTGCGTCACACGATCCATCTCCGTCACCGCCTGACCCACCTGGTCGATACCACGACTCTGCTCATCCGATGCCGAGGCAATTTCGCCCATAATATCCGTCACGCGGGTGACCGCATTGACGATATCGCTCATGGTTTCACCGGCGGTACCCACCAGCGCTGAGCCGCTGTTAACGCGGCTGACGGAGTCTTCAATCAGCCCTTTGATCTCTTTGGCCGCCTGTGCGCTGCGCTGCGCCAGATTTCGCACTTCGCCTGCTACCACCGCAAATCCACGGCCTTGTTCACCGGCACGCGCCGCTTCTACCGCCGCATTGAGCGCCAGAATGTTGGTCTGGAAGGCGATGCCGTCGATGACGCTGGTGATGTCAGCAATCTTCTTCGAGCTGCCGGCGATGTCGCTCATGGTACGCACCACGCCTTGCACCACATCGCCGCCCTTCTGCGCGGTTTCAGAGGCACTCAGCGCCAGCTGCGAAGCCTGACGCGCATTTTCCGCGTTCTGCTTCACGGTGGCGGTCAGCTGTTCCATGCTGGCGGCGGTCTGCTCCAGCGAGGCCGCCTGCTCTTCGGTACGTGCCGAGAGATCGTTATTGCCCGCCGAAATCTCACTGGCTCCGGTAAAGATGGCATCCGATCCGTCACGCACATCACTTACCGTGCGTACCAGCGACTGCTGCATATCATGCAGG
This sequence comes from Pantoea sp. USHLN256, assembly GCF_037149875.1. Classification (NCBI taxonomy): domain Bacteria; kingdom Pseudomonadati; phylum Pseudomonadota; class Gammaproteobacteria; order Enterobacterales; family Erwiniaceae; genus Pantoea; species Pantoea sp. USHLN256. Next base: position 232,305 of record NZ_JBBCQO010000001.1, read on the forward strand.
CTTTGCGCCAGCTGGCTCATTTCATTGCGCCCGACAACCGCAATGTGCTGCGTTAAATCGCCCTGCGCAATGTGCTGAATATGCTGAATGTTGTGGTTGAGCGGCGTGATCAGAATTTTGCGCATGCCAAACCAGCACAGCACAATTACCGCCACCACGATCGCCAACACCGCAGTCAGCAGCCAGATCATATGATCGTAGGCAGAGCTGTTGGCGGCGACGCCGGTCGCCGTCAAACGGTCCTGATCGGCACGCCACTGGCGGTACTCTTTCAGGAACGCACTCTGGCTTGGCGCCACCGGCACTTTCGCGGCCTGCACCAGATCTTGTGCTACCAGCGCATCCTGCATCTGGCCCAGCGCGCTGGCATAAGCAGAATAGGTGTCATCCAGACGCTTGTTAAGCGCTGCATCCTGTCCCGGCGTATCCGGCGTGGCTTTAAACAGCTGATAGTTATCAGCGGCTTCTTTCTGGAAGGCTTTGCTGTCGTTATATAAACCGGCCACATCCGCTTCACTGCCGCTGAGCTTGCTGGTCGCCATGCGCAACTGAATGCGGGTTAACACCACACGGCTCTGATTGAGGCTCATGTAGGCGTCGTTGATGGCGGCGGTGTTTTTGCTCGCCAGTTGTGAAACGTTGAAACTGTTTTTGTCATCACTTAGCGCTTTAAAAAACAGCGAGCCGGATGCCAATTGCAGAAAACCAAATACCAACAACACCAGCAATAAGCTGGTGACAACGCGGATTCTTGTAAACATAGTTTGCCCTGGAAAATGAAGAAAAATCGTGCAGAGCAGTTATCGACTTACGGCGGGGAATATTGAGGAGAAAAGCAGGGTTTTTGCAGTTTTGTTGTTGATTTACAACAAATTAATTAACGTGCGTGATGATAACGGGCCGCAGCGGCGCGGCCCGTTGATGTGATTAGGCGGTACGCAGGTTATCCACTAGCGCCATCTCTTCACTGCTCAGCAGCTTTTCGATGTCGACCAGAATCAGCATACGTTCACCCAGCGCACCCAGACCGGTCAGGTACTCGGTAGACATGGTGACCGCAAATTCCGGAGAAGGACGAATCTGCTCCTGAGTCAGCGACAGCACGTCAGAAACGCCGTCAACCACAATCCCCACCACGCGCTGCTCAAGATTCAGCACGATCACCACGGTGTTCTCGTTGTAATCCACGTCCGGCTGCGAGAATTTCACGCGCAGGTCGATAATGGGCACAATCACGCCGCGCAGGTTGGTGACGCCTTTGATGAACTCTGGCGTGTTCGCGATGCGGGTTACCTGATCGTAGCCGCGGATCTCCTGCACTTTCAGAATGTCGATGCCGTACTCTTCGTCACCCAGTGTGAAAACTAAGAACTCCTGGCCGACGGTTTCGCCAGCGATTTTGGTCACGGTTGCCATGTCAGTCATTTTTTTACCCTTTCGTTATCTATTACGCTGCGGCACCGGCCACACGCTTTTCACGGTTCAACGATTGCAGTGCTGAGACATCCACAATCAGCGCTACGCTACCATCGCCCAGAATGGTGGCGGCTGAAATCCCCGGCACTTTGCGATAGTTGCTTTCAAGGTTTTTCACTACCACCTGATGCTGACCAATCAGCTGATCGACCAGCAGCGCATAGCGACGGCCTGCGCTTTGCAGAATCACCACAATGCCTTGCGTGGCGTCGGTTTTGGCGTTTTGCACCTCAAACACATTCCACAACTCAACCAGCGGCAGATACTCGCCTCGCACTTCCAGCACGCGCTCGCCACCGGCCAGCGGTTTTAACTCTTCAGCGGTTGGCTGCAGCGATTCCATCACCGCGTTGAGCGGCAGAATGAACACTTCGTTGGCCACGCGCACCGACATGCCGTCGAGGATCGCCAGCGTCAGCGGCAGCAGGATGCGAATAGTGGTGCCTTTGCCCTGCTTCGAGGAGATTTCGACGTGGCCGCCCATCTCCTGAATGTTACGTTTCACCACGTCCATGCCCACGCCACGGCCCGACACGTCAGTGACCTGTTCGGCGGTGGAGAAGCCCGGCGCGAAGATCAGCATGCCGACTTCTTCATCGCTCATGCTGTCGCTCACCGGCAGGCCAGACGACAGCGCTTTAGCCAGGATACGTTCACGGTTCAGACCGGCACCGTCATCGATCACTTCGATGCAGATATTGCCGCCCTGATGTTCCGCGGACAGCGTCAGGTTACCGACTGCCGTTTTGCTGGCAGCCAGACGTTTTTCCGGGGTTTCGATACCGTGATCGAGGCTGTTACGCACCAGGTGCGTTAACGGATCGATGATGCGTTCAATCAGGCTCTTATCCAGTTCGGTCGAGCTGCCAAGCAGCGTCAGTTCCACCTCTTTGCCCAGCTTGCTGGCCAAATCGCGCACCAGGCGCGGGAAGCGGCTGAAGACATACTCCATTGGCATCATACGAATCGACATCACCGACTCTTGCAGATCGCGGGCGTTACGCTCTAGCTGGCCCATGCTGTTCAGCAGGTCGCCGTGCGCCACCGGATCCAGCGCGCCGGAGCGCTGCGCCAGCATCGATTGGGTGATCACCAGCTCGCCCACCAGGTTAATCAGCTGGTCCACTTTCTCCACTGCCACGCGGATGCTGCTGGATTCACTGCCCTTGGCCGGTGCCGCTGCACGCTTAGGTTCACGTTTCGCTGCCGGCGTAATCTCGGTAACGGTGGCGGTTTGCACCGCTTCAGCGACCACGTCCACCACCGGCGCTTCGGCCACTGCCGCCGCGCCTGCCGGGAAGTGGATCTGCGCTTCATCGAGCACAAAGCACAGCACGGCGACGATGTCATCTTTGCCGACGCCATCGATGGTCACTTCGAGCGAGTTAGCGCCTTTTACCACGTTGCTGACCGTGCCGAGATTGCCGAGCTCTTCCAGCATCAGCTCCGGCTCTTTCTCTTTCAGATCAACCAGCTGCAGGCGCAGACCTGCGGCGGCAACCGGTGCAGCGATGTCAATCACTTCGGCGACTTTTGGCGCTTCAGGCGCGATGCCCTTCGCTTCCAGTGCCAGCTGACGCAGCGCTTCGCAGATGTATTTAAAGCTTTCTGCGTTGGGCTCCTGCGCCGTTTTATAGGCATCGAGCTGTTCTTGCATAATATCTTTGGTTTCCAAAAACAGGTTGATGATATCGGTGCTGAGCTGCATCTCGCCGCGGCGCGCACCATCCAGAATGTTTTCCAGGATGTGGGTGGTTTCCTGTAAAACCGTAAAGCCAAACGTACCGGCTCCGCCCTTGATGGAGTGGGCGGCGCGGAAGATGGCATTCAACTGCTCGGAATCGGGCTCCTGGGGATCGAGTCCCAACAGGTGTTGCTCCATATCCGCTAACAGCTCATCGGCTTCATCGAAAAACGTCTGGTAAAAATCGCTGATGTCCATGCTCACGGGATCACCTCGGCTGTGAGGGTTGGTCTGGTGTCACCACGCTCACCGCGGGCGTCGCCGCTGCCGCAGGTGCCGTCGCAGCCGCCGGCGCAGCCGGTGTCGCAGTGGAACCTGTTGGGGCAGTCGGCGCAGCCGGTACGGCGGGTGCGGTAATGTCGGGAATAATTTGCGCCGGGTCGCTGACCTGTACGGCATCGCTCTCGGCATTCTCTTTTTCAATCGCCGCTTCGGTGTCGTGATTCAACACCAGCAGGCTAATGCGGCGGTTGACTGCATCATTAGCACCACGGTTTTTCAGCTTCATGGTGTCGGCCATACCGACCACACGCAGCATTTTGCTGCCGTCCAGCCCACCGATCATCAGCTCACGGCGTGAGGCGTTGGCACGATCGGCCGACAACTCCCAGTTGCTGTAGCCGCGATCGCCATTGCCATACTGGATATCGTCGGTGTGGCCTGACAGGCTAATTTTGTTCGGAATATCATTCAGCAGCGGCGCAATGGTGCGCAGAATGTCGCGCATATAGGGCTCAACGTCTGCGCTACCGGTTTTAAACATCGGGCGGTTCTGGCTATCGATAATCTGAATGCGCAGCCCCTCTTCCACCATGTTGATAATCAGGTGCGGACGCAGCGCTTTCAGACGCGGATCGGCTTCAATCAGCTGATCGAGCTTTTCACGCAGGCGATTCAGGCGAATCTCCTCCAGCTTTTTCTTCTGCGCATCCATATCGACAATTTTCTTCACTTCGCCCTTCTGCTGCGTCGGATCGTCGCCGCCGCCCGGGATCGGACTTTCACTGTCGCTGCTGCGCTGACCGCCGGTTAACGCCACTTTGAGCGGCGTTTTGAAGTATTCGGCAATTTGTACTAACTCTTTCGGGCTGGAGATGGAGAGCAGCCACATCACCATAAAGAACGCCATCATCGCCGTCATAAAGTCGGCATAGGCAATCTTCCACGAACCGTGGCTGCCATGGTGACCTTTATGTTTGCGCTTTTTAACCAGCACAATGGGGCGATTGCCAGCTTTCATGAATTCTCATCCGAAGTTTGTTTCGCCGGGTTCTTGGCGTTACGCACGTGCTCTTCCAGCTCGGAGAACGACGGACGTTCAGCGGAATAGAGCGTTTTACGTCCAAACTCCACCGCGATTTGCGGCGCGTAGCCGTTCAGGCTGGAGAGCAATGTCACCTTTACGCACTGCATCATCTTGGTGGTTTCGGCACATTTCTGTCGCAGTACCGAGGCCAGCGGCGAAATAAAGCCGTAGGCCAGCAAAATCCCGAGGAAGGTACCGACCATGGCATGGGCAACCAGCGCACCTAACTCTGCGGCCGGACGATCGGCCGACGCCAGTGCGTGCACCACGCCCATTACCGCGGCAACGATGCCGAAAGCCGGTAAGCCATCACCCACGGCCGATATACTTTGCGCTGGTACTTCGCACTCGTGCTCGTAGGTTTCAATCTCTTCGTCCATCAGGGCTTCAATTTCGAAGGCGTTCATATTTCCGCTGACCATTAAACGTAAATAGTCGGTAATAAAATCGACCAACTGTTTATCGGACAAAATACGCGGATAGTTAGCGAAAATTTCACTCTGACTTGGGTCTTCAATATCACGTTCTAATGACAGCATGCCTTGCTGACGGGATTTCGCCATCAGGCGATAGAGCAGCGCCATTAAATCCATGTATACAGCTTTGTTATATTTCGAGCCGCGCATTAACAATGGCAACGCTTTTAATGTCTTCTTGATCGATTTGCCATTATTGCCGACTAAAAAGGCACCGATACCGGCACCGCCGATAATGATCAGCTCCGCCGGCTGATATAGCGCGCCTAAATGTCCGCCGACCATCGCGTAGCCGCCCAACACGGAGCCGACGACCACGATATAACCCAGAATTATCAGCACAAAAAATCCTTACGTCCGTAACGTGTTGATGGAAGTTAAGCCAGAGAGCCGCAGGTGTTATTCGTTTATCGCAGGCAAAAAAAAAGCAGCGGTATTAACCGCTGCTGGATGTTTTCCACGATGCGAACAAACTTAAACGGCGCGTTTAACCTGTTCATCCAGCAGTTGTGGAAAGGTATCGGCAGAATCTGCAGAAAGTTTACGTCTTTTTACGGCACGTGATGGCGGCTGGCACAGGCTGCAAACAAAGCTGCCCACTGGCTGATGCGCGTGGTTAATAAAGCTGCCACCGCAGCACTTGCAGTCAGACAATTCCAGCATGCCACTTTCAACGAATCGCACCAGGGTCCATGCACGCGTTAGCGCCAACAGCGGGCCCTCGTCCGATTGCGGACACTGCTCAAGATACAAACGGTAAGCTTTGATCACCGCTTCAACGCCATTGCTCAACCCGGTTTTCAGCAGAAACTGCCAGGCGTTACAGAACATTGAGGAGTGAATATTTTGTTCCCAGGTCATGAACCAATCAGTGGAGAATGGCAGCATGCCTTTCGGTGGTGGTGCACCGCGCAACTCTTTATACAGTTTAATCAGGCGACCACGGCTCAGCTGGGTTTCACTTTCCAGCATTTGCAGTCGTGCGCCCAACGTAATCAGCTCCATTGCCAGCTGAATATCGCGCGCTTCCTGAACAATACTTTTTTCGGCCATTAAACAGCCCTCTTCTTCGCAGAGATGTCATCTTTCGACGCATTCCGCAGTAAGCGGCTGGATAATAAAATGCCGGTATGGATTTGCTGCAAGTCATCCACACGTGACTCTTGCGTCAGGCGATTAATATGGTTGTGGTCGGTAAAACGAAACTGGCAAACCAGTTGATTGGTTTCCGCTAATTTTACCATCTCGGGTAAGGTTAATTGCGACAATGCATCGGCCATCGATTCATCGATGCCTAAACGAAACATTGCTGAAGCTTTTTCCTGGTTAATTAAACGCTGAGCAAGAAGCAAATATGACAGATTGATGTCATATATATGTTTTAGTAATTCTGATGTACCCATTTTTTTCCATCCTGATAGACGCGACACATATACGGCCACAGAATTAAATTGTTCTATGGTTCGGGCTGCTGGTTGGTAAATCTAAAGATGGCAAAAAATAATCAGGCTTGAGCCAACGCGTACCTAACTGTTTCACTTCCCGTCAGGACACTGATCAGTAGTAATCAAAACTCCAGGCCATTCTTTGCTTGAGTTGTAACCATCTTCCGTGACGTCTGCTTACAGTTTTTAAGACTAATCCGAAAACAACGCAAATCTATATCGTCTGATTTCGACATACAACGTGAGTGGCGCGAAATTTTAGATAAAGTGTGATCTGCGTCACACTTTTAAGGCAAATTTTTTTCGCAAACCTTCAGCATCGCTTTTCTGTTGTGCGTTTTTTGTACTAAATCGGATTATTTCGTTAATATTTTGCTGATTTGCGGCGGATTTTAGCCTCTGTGGCAGATTGCCATTACCACGCGATCAGTTATCTGTTCCGTTGCGATTATCGGGCTATAACGCGCTATATAATGAGATATAAGCAGCATAATACTCTGAATACAGCGGAAATTATTCGCTTCTAAATTAATCACTTACAGGGAATATTGCTGAGGAGGATTAAAGCGAGACGCTAGCGAAGCGTGAAGACTGGACGCAGAGCGCCTGGGAACTGTCAGTAGATTGTAGGGAGTGTTTAGCGCACGGCAGGGTATGTAACAGAGCGTTACATTAGAGAAATGAATGAATGGGCCATTTTACGGTTTGCTACGCGCTAACTATCGGCGTGCCACCGTAAATCTTTAGGGTCAGCGATAAAAAAAGCGTGATTCCTGGGTTGGGTGCGCGCTTTTTAACCAAAATGTGCGATTTTTACTGATGAGTCAGCCGATTAGCGCTTAACGAAATGAAATCGATTTCGTGAAGTTAGGGTGGTGCGTGAAAACGCTGTGCAACGCAGCGGGAGTGAAGTCGCGAAAGGTGGCGTTAAGTCAGGAAGTTAAGTGCGAGGTGGTCGCCATAAATGGCGACCCTACGGTAAGTTTGTAAGGTGCGCATTAATGCGCACCCTATTATTTAAGCTAATTTCGGAAAGGTAGCGACTTTATTTTCCGTACCGTGATCATCGCTTCGTACCGGCAACGTATTTAAATCTTTCAGGAAACTTTCACGCCAATGTGAAATATCCTGCTTGCGCAACACCGCCATCATGTCGTTATAACGCGAAATACGTTCCGTGCGCGGCATGGTTAAGGCGCGATCCAGCGCAGCAGCCACTTCATCCCGATCGTAGGGATTGACGATCAGCGCCGAGGTCAGTTCATTCGCGGCACCGGCAAAGCGCGACAGCACCAGTACGCCAGGATTATCCGGGTCCTGCGCCGCCACATACTCTTTCGCTACCAGGTTCATGCCATCGCGCAGTGGCGTAATCAGGCCAACGTTGGTGAGGCGGAAGATCTTCATTAACAGGCGGCGGTCAAAGTGCTGATTCAGATAGTAGAGCGGCGTCCAGCCCAGCGTGCCGTATTTGCCGTTAATGCGTCCCGCTTCCGTTTCCAGCTGATGGCGAATGTCCTGATAGGCCTGCACATCGCCACGCGAGGTGGGTGCAATCTGCGAGTAGCGAATTTTGCCGCGATGCTGCGGGAAATTCTCCAGCAGGGCTTCAAAGGCGAGGAAACGCTCCGGCAAACCTTTCGAGTAATCCAGGCGCTCGCAGGCGATGATGTTCTGCAGATCGCCGAGGTCGCGCTTCATCGCGGCCATTTTCGGCGGCAGCGGCCCTTCTGCCATCTCTTTGATGGTGTCAGGCTCAATACCAATCGGATACACCTCGGTCATAAAGGTGTTGCCAAAGGCGCGATGCTTTTTCTCACCTTTATTCTGCAGCTGCGTCAGCTGGCTTAAGCTATCGAGGAAGGCCACGCGATCGGATTCTGTCTGGAAGCCCAGCAGATCATAGTCGCACAGCATCTCCAGCAGCTCCTGATGAGGCGGTAACGCATTGAAGATTTCGGGCGTCGGGAACGGAATATGCAGGAAGAAGCCGATACGGTTGTTGATGCCCAATTTGCGCAACTCGGCAGCAAACGGCAGCAGATGATAATCGTGGATCCACAATACATCATCGGGCTTCAGCAGCGGTTTAAGACGCTGGGCCAACAACGTATTCACGCGGCAATAGCCATCCCACGCTTCGCGCTGGTACTGCACCAGATCGAGACGATAGTGGAAAGCGGGCCAAATCACGGTATTCGAAAACTGCAGATAATACTGATCGTAATCGTTTTGATTGAGCGGCAGCGAGGCGTAGGTAATTCCGTCTTTTTCCAGCTGAGTGAGCTCTTCATCCTCATCTTCACCCGAGAATTCGCTGATCTCTCCGTTCCAGCCAAACCATAATCCTCCGGTATCTCGCAGTGCATCCAAAATACCGACAGCAAGTCCGCCTGCGCTGGCCTTGCTACCATCGGGAATCGCGATACGGTTAGATACGACGACTAAACGACTCATAACCTAAACTCCTTACCAACATTGTCATGTTCTAGTTGTAATAATAGTTGTTCAAGCCAGTGCCATACGGCCTCAACGCTGTTCAGGCGATAGCGTGCATGGCTGGCACCTTCACCGACTTTGACAGAAATCCCCTGCATGGCGTTGACCGCCAGAAATCCTTTTTCGTCTGTCAGGTCGTCTCCCACAAATACCGGAATGCGTCCGGCAAAGGGTGCTTCCTGCATAAATTCACGCACGGCGGCACCTTTATCAATGCCCTGCGGCTTCAACTCCACCACGCACTTGCCGGGCTGCAGCGCCAAATCAGGGAAACGTGCGACGGCGTCTTCCGCCAGCTGCATGATGGCATTCTCATACTGCGGCGCATTGCGATAGTGCAGCGCAAACGCCATGCCTTTCACTTCCAGCAGCGTGTTGGGCCACTGATCCAGCGTCTGCTGCAGTTCAATTTGCAGCGTTTGCGCAATATCGCCCGGCAGGCTGTGGCGATGCACACGACCGGCGGCGTCGCGACGTTCAGCGCCATGCACGCCCGCCGCGGGCGCTTCAAGCGGCGCGACTAAGGCATCGAGTTGCACGATTGGACGGCCAGACACCAGTGCCAGTGCGCCGTGGCTAAGATTAGAAATTTGTTGCAGGAGCTGGCGTACCGAGGCGGGGATTGAAACCGACTCGGGCTGCGACTGAATCGCTGCCAACGTGCCGTCGACATCAAAAAAGAAGGCATAAAGTCCGCCGCTTAGCGACGGCAACGTGCTGTTCTGATTAACCGCGGGGGTCACGACTCTCCTCCTGTGTTGTAGGTTTTAAAATTACAGGATGTTCGGAGGCAGGCTGAATCATGGAAGCGGAAAAAAACCGCAGAATTGTGTGCGAGGAGATTTTGACGATAACACGGAATTTCGATAGCAAACTCTCCACAAACAAACATGATTTAGACTCACATGGCAACCTGACAGCGAACATCGTCAGCTTTAAGTGTAGACGTAGATCACGATATTGCCAGATACGCGCGGCTTCGCTATAGGATAAGTGGCCGTTTTAGCCGCTATGCAGCAAAAAGATTGCCTCCGCGCTTTTTCATACGCTTCGCTTATTTTTCCTGCACCAGTGGCAGGCAAAAATCAGCCCATGCGGCGCGAAATTTCCCAGATTAAGCCGACTTGCATCCGCCACGCGGATTATCATATGGTGCGTTTACCGCGCGGCTACAGCGTGGAGATACGGCTCTTGAGAGCATAAATCAGCGCTTTGAGATCGCTTCAGGCAGGAATCCGCAAGATGGAAAACCGATCGACTTCACATTTTCATACTGTTGTGGTGGGTGAGCGTAGATGATCCCGCAGAGTTACAGCCAACGCGTGCACTTCTATTACTGCATTCTGATCGCGCTGAAAATCAACGCCAAGAACAAGAAGTCTGGCGGCGTGCGCGGTAAAAACAACTTTCTACTCAAATGGCTGCGCAACGCGCAGAACAACACCATATTTCCGCCGGATATCACCAGCGAGATCGAGTGGCTGCGCGGCAAGATCATCAGTTCCGGGCCCGATACCGATCTCGAACCGATGCTGCAATATGTCTATGACACGGCTAAACGCGCCGAGAGCATGCGTTTAGGGTCGTGAGGGTTGCGCGCCGGTGCGCCGGCGTGCTCGCTGCGTAGTTCTACCTATTCTCCTGCGTATTCAACCGCATTTTTTCCCCTCAATGTGTTGCATATGATTCGTCACACGGAACAGCCACGTTCCCCCTTTCCACTGACGAAGAGAATGGATGCAAATGAAACTGAAAATGTTATGCGGTGCACTGCCTTTAATGATGATCGCAGGTGCAGCGGTTGCGGCAAATGCTGACGAAGGCTATTACGGTTCAGCCAAATATCTGCAAAGCCAGATCAATGCCAAAGAGATGAACACCAGCGCCCGTCCTGGCGTAGGTCAGTTTGTCGCGGGTAATGAGACCGCGCACCAGGCTAACGCTGCCTTGGCACTCGGTTATCAATGGGGTAATGGCTGGCGCACCGAGGGCGAATACACCTTTGGTCAGGGCGCGGAGTTCACCAGCGGTTCATCCACCTTTGCCACCAGCTATAACCATCTGCAAACCAACGTGCAGCGCCTGATGTTCAACCTGTATCGCGATTATGAACTCGGCTACAACTTCTCGCTGTACGGTACCGCTGGCCTTGGCTTCAGCCGTATTCAGGCGGGCGGCTGGCAGGGCGTGGTTACGCGTGAGTATGCTTCCAGCACGCAAAATAACCTGACTTACAGCATTGGTGCGGGCGTCAGCTATGCGCCGATTGAGCGCGTTAGCGTTGATGTCGGTTATCGCTATGTGGATATGGGTAAAATTGAGAGCGGCTATAACAACTTCGTCAATGCCCGTGGCTTGAAAGATGAGCAGATGAAAGCGCATCTGATCGAGAACCAGTTCACGCTGGGCGTACGCTATCTCTTCTGATGAATGCATTGGCAGACTTCCCCGCATGATGGGGAAATCTGCCTCCTCAATTCCAGCCAGCAGGAAACCACGCTTTACTTGAGGAAACGCAATATCTGTATGTCTGTTACCCCGTAGATCTAGGTACGGTTAAAACATCTTATCTTGATGAATTTAATCGAAAAAACTTAAATCTGGCATCTACGTGAAGGTAATTAACATGATTAACAGAATGATCCTCAACGAAACCGCTTACTTTGGTTCCGGCGCCATCCATTCTCTGGTCGATGAGATTAACAAACGCGGTTTCACCAAAGCATTAGTGGTGACGGACAAAGACCTGATCAAGTTTTCTGTCGCCACGCGCATCACCGATCTGCTTACGCAGCACGACCTCAGTTTCGCCCTCTATGACGACGTTATTCCCAATCCTACGGTAGAAGTGGTGCATGCCGGCGTTGCGGCTTTTCGTCGTGCAGGCGCCGATTACCTGATCGCCGTCGGCGGGGGTTCCCCGCAGGATACTTGCAAAGCCATCGGCATGATGATTGCCAATCCCGAGTTTAGCGACGTGCGCATGCTGGAGGGCGGTGCCGCCACGCGCCGCCCCTCTGTACCGATTATTGCGGTGCCTACCACCGCGGGTACGGCTGCCGAAGTGACCATCAATTACGTCATCACCGATGAGGAGAAGAAGCGTAAGTTCGTCTGCTACGATCCGCATGATATTCCCGTTATCGCCATTATCGATCCTGACATGATGGCCAGCATGCCCGCCAGCCTGAAAGCGGCAACCGGCGTTGATGCGCTCACCCACGCCATTGAAGGCTATATCACGCGCGGTGCATGGGAGATGACCGACATGTTCCACCTCAAAGCGATAGAGATTATTGGCCGGTCGCTGCGAGATTCGGTAACAGGTGTGCCGGCTGGTGTGGCGGATATGGCGCTGGGTCAATATATCGCCGGCATGGGCTTCTCGAATGTCGGATTGGGCCTGGTGCACGGCATGGCGCATCCGCTGGGTGCCTTTTATGGCACCGCGCACGGCATCGCCAATGCCGTCTTGCTGCCACACATTATGGCTTTCAATGCTGAACACACCGGTGAAAAATACCGCGATATTGCGCATGCGCTGGGCGTTAGCGGCGCCTATGCCTGTTCATTAACCGAGGCGCGCGCACTCGCCATCGAGGCGGTCAACACGCTGAACCGCGATATTGATATTCCGCTGCGGCTACGTGACATCGGCATGCAGGCGCAGGACGCGCCGGCATTAGCTGCCGCGGCTTATGCTGATGTGTGTACCGCCGGAAATCCGCGCGAGTGCAGCATTGAGACGATCACGTCACTTTATCGCCAATTATATTAATCAGGCATAAATCGGGTCGCCATCCATGGTGACCCGTCAAATATTGTATTAAAACAACGCCCCCCCTTTTATTTAATTTATGCCAGGAGTTCGTCTTGCGGAATATTATTCATTTTAACGGCAGATAGTAAATTAAGCCCACCCGGTGCGCTTGCAGGAACGGCTGGTCGGAGTAGTATTAATTATGTGACACGCTGTAGATGAGTTAAAGGTCCATTACCCGCCTTCCCTCCTCCATTTCATATCGTCATTAATTTAAACATTCAAAATCTATTCTCTCTGTTGGTATTTTCCTTTTTTTGAGGTGAGCTATGTTTCGACACGTAAAACAGTTGCAATTTACCGTCCGCGTTAATCAACCCAATCCCGGCCTGGCCAATTTATTACTGGAACAGTTTGGCGGCCCACAGGGTGAACTGGCCGCAGCAATGCGTTATTTCACCCAGGGGTTAAGTGATGACGACGCGGGTCGTCGTGAGATGTTGATGGATATCGCTACCGAGGAGTTGAGCCATCTGGAAATTATCGGCTCGCTGGTTGGCATGTTAAATAAAGGTGCGAAAGGGGCGCTGGCAGAAGGCAGCGAAGAGCAAGGCGATCTCTATCGTTCCATTACCGGCGCGGGTAATGACAGCCATCTCACCTCGATTCTGTATGGCGGCGGTCCGGCACTGACCAACTCGGCTGGCGTGCCCTGGACCGCGGCCTATATCGACACCATCGGCGAAGTGACGGCGGATCTGCGTTCAAACGTTGCCGCTGAAGCGCGCGCCAAGATTCTGTACGAGCGTCTTATCAACCTTACCGATGACGTTGGCGTTAAGGATGCGCTGGGATTCCTGATGACGCGTGAAGTGGCGCACCAGCTGTCGTTTGAAAAAGCGCTCTACTCCATCCGCAATAATTTCCCGCCGGGCAAACTGCCGCCGATCGAGAAGTATGCGCACACTTATTACAATATGTCTGAGGGCGACGATATTCGCGGCAGCTGGAACTCGGATGAAAACTTTGATTACGTTGCCGATCCGCAACCGGCCGTTGATGGTGGCGATGGACTCGCCAGCGTTACCTTGCCCGCGCAGCAGCAGAGCGATCTGGCCACGCTGGCGGCGCGCACCGCTTCACACCCCGACGTCAATCCGATTACCGGCGCGGAACCGGGCAGTAAACATCCGTTGACCAATCAGTAATGCGCCACGCTGAAACCTGTGGGTCGCCATAAATGGCGCCCCGCACCCTCTAAAAATAACGCATGGAAAATATTTCTGCCTCGTGCGCATATTCCTCGCAGATTAATCCGGAAAGTGACTGCCAGCTTCAGTTACGCGGCTGAATATTGCAGGGATGTGCCATAGTTTACGTTGGTATAAATAAAAAAGGACCCACCCAATATGTTTGGTTTTTTAGCTTCTCTGTTCGGCAGCCCGGAGGCATTACTGCAAGTGATGACCCGTCAGGACATTCAGGAGTCGATTCAGGAAGGTGACAGAATTATTATTGACGAAGATGGTAACGCTTCGGTTAATCCATTGAGTCCTGAAGTACAGCGCGATTTTGCCCATCATGTCAGCACATTAAAGGATATTTAAATGGGCACGGCGATATTTATGGTGATGATGGTGTGTGGCTATTGGTATACCAGCCGCGACATGTCGAGTCGTTTAAAAATCAAACGCTCTTTTGGCTGGGATGTCTATTTTCTTATTGCCTTATATGGCTGTATTTTTGTGCTGCAAGGCGTGCTAACCACCGCCATCATCTGGTTAATTTTGCTTATTGCATCAGGTGTGAACAATGCGTTTGCGCTGACCTCCGCAGAGAACGTGCACTGGAATGTCGATTTCATGACCTGGAGTTTTTTAGGTATCCAGGCGCCGGTAGTGATGATGCTGGCCTTTGCCATTCTATTCTGCATGTATCGCTCCAACTGGGCAGTCAGCGCCCGGCTTAACGCTGGTGGCCGTAAGGAACTTTATCAGCGTCTTTCGCGCTCGAATGGCATTGAGCAGTTGTTACTGCAGTGCATGGAGGAAGGCGAATTAGCCTGGGTGACGCTGAAATCTAAGCGTATTTATATCGGTATGATCCATGCAGCGACATTTGAATATGCCAACACCGCCAATATCGTGCTGATTCCGATGTTGAGCGGCTACCGCGATGCGCGCACGCTGAATTTGGCGATTGAGCATAATTACAGCCAGTGGTACCACAATCACAATATTGATTTCTCCTCCACGCCAAAAAGCGCCCTGGAGTTTCGTAAAGTGATTATGGTGCATCAGATTGAAAGTTTGTCGCTGTTTGATCCCGCCAGCGCCAGCGCATTAGCGATGGGTAAGCAAAGCGGGAATAAACGCAAATGGACTCGCAAGTCCGTGGCAAAAAGCGACTATCCCTAAATGAATTCGCTGTCATACGCTGACAACGAGCATTAAACACTTACCCATCACCACGTCCAAAGATGCTGGCTTAATGCCTTGATGACGGTATGTTGCATTAGGCCAGCAATACGCCATAACACGATAAAATAATCAGGACACCTCTATGGACTTTAAAAAGTTCGAAGCCATTCTACATCTGTGGAAAGATCTGCACTTCACGGAAATAACGCTACAACAGCGTGATAATAAAAGCGAAATCTACGCCACTGGCACAAATAATCACACCCAGAGTCAGCTCTATATTTGCAGCGTTGCCGATGATATTTCCCCGCAGGCGCAACTTAAACAGCTGCGTACGTGGCTTCATAGAATTAATTTAGGCAGGTCGAAACGCATGCTGGTGAGTGCGGAAAAAGAGTAAACGGCTGGCGCTAAATATCGCCGACTCACCTTCACCTTTATCAATACCTATCGACACTTTTGCGCTTCGCTTATTTACAGCGGATAAAGCCGACCGCACGAAAAACATATCGTCAGATTATTCGCCATGTCACACTGTATATACATACAAGTATCGGAGGTGACGTGAGAGATGAAAGCCGTCCAACATCGGATCTGTATGCGCTAATTGGTATCGCGGTAGCGGAATTTATCAGGGAAGAGCGGGTATTTAAGGCGCACGATATTTCGTTGTCATTGCATGTCATGAAGTTGGGAACTAACGATGAGGAGTTCCGACATCTTTGCGATGCCGCGATGCGATTACTGGCAGATTTGATGCACTAACGTGCCCCCCAAATGAGCTGGGGGACACGATGAATTGTCAGGCGTCGTCTGGCGTATAGCCCACCACAATTTCCAACGTTCTGCGTAGGATATCTGCCTCAGCACTTCCCTCTGCGGTTTCCAGCGCCATAATCAGGCAGAGAATAATGGCTTTATTACTGACGCGTCCTTCCGTTGCCAGCACGTGGCGGATAACCTTGTCCAATACGGCAGCTTCGTTTCTTAACGTGCTGTCTGCATTGCGAAAATGCTCTGCCAACTCGGTGTCAGGCAGCGCAGAATAGAGGTCGTGATTTTCCGGCATGATTCCAGTCCCGTACTGATAGCGATACATTCAAATTATCTTCACTAAACGCGAGCCACAATCGGTCAATGTTTGCGATTGCTGCCAGACTGTTCTTTATTGCCAAACAACTGCAGAACGTTGTCTCTTTCCGGCTGCTCTTCCCGCCGTTTCTTGCCAGCCGAAATACTGGCGCGCACATCGGTAATGGCGGCAATAATGGCCTCACGCCGATCGTTATCGCTACTCTGCTCTTTCATGCGCATGAGTTGGTCGATCAACGCCTGAGTATTAACGGGGCCCGCCTGCTGCAACAGCACCAATGCCGCTTCCCCAATAATCTCATCGATTAATTTCTGGTGTTCACTTCTATTCATAACGAATTATTCATAACGAATCTCTGAACGCCGCTTCGCCCCGGACCGGGAACAACGGCAGAATGGATGCGCTACCGGAGAAATGTAGCGCAGTACAGCCCGTCACAGGTCATGCATGAAGCAGTGCGTTATCAGAGTAAAGTCTTATAGTTGTACAACCTGGACGTTAAACCTGCTCTCAGCTTTCGCGTTCGAATAACAAGCCGATCAGCTGATGATAGTGATGCTCTTCTTCCGCATTGGCGGCCAATTCGAGTCTGCGCAGCAGCTTGGTGCACAGTGATTTACGGTTGAGATTACGTCCTTCGCGTAAGAT
This sequence comes from Pantoea sp. USHLN256, assembly GCF_037149875.1. Classification (NCBI taxonomy): domain Bacteria; kingdom Pseudomonadati; phylum Pseudomonadota; class Gammaproteobacteria; order Enterobacterales; family Erwiniaceae; genus Pantoea; species Pantoea sp. USHLN256. Next base: position 249,172 of record NZ_JBBCQO010000001.1, read on the forward strand.
TTCAACCACGATCTGGCCCAGTGTTTCCTGCTGCGATGGCAGAGATGCTTTGCTGAAATAGTTGGCAATGGCCTCGACTGAACTCGGCGTGTATCCGTTCTGACGCATAATTGACCCCAATAAAGTAAAATGTTAGGTCACCCGACCTAAGGAAAGTTGTACAGGAAAATCTAAAGCTGTACAAAAAGCTTACTGAACTTATACGGTAGGATTTGTTGCAAAAAGTGCTAACTGGCGCGAATTAGGATAATTGGAAACCTTTTATTTCCAAATTCGTGAGCTCAGCGCCGAAAGGCATCGACGCATGAGCCACGTTTGATCAGCTATCGTCTGCATCCGCTGACGGCATTCTGACGCTACCTTCCTGACGACTCAGTCCGCGTAACGCTGAATGGGCACGATTATCGCTGCCTGCTGGTTGGCGGTGCGTCAGCAACCACTGTTGGGCGCTGGCGATACGCTGCTGTTGCTGCGTGTTTTTTGCTTTTTCAGCCATGCGTGCGATTTCAGTGAGCAGTGAAGAGACGTTAACTTCCTCACGGCGCACCAGCAGCGCATAGGCCGCTTCGCCGATAATTTTTGGTTGTGAATCTGACATCCTCTACCTCCTGAGAATATGGGCTTACGCTTGGTTCTCAGTGTTAACTATAGATCATCGGCGGTTCGCCTTGGCACGCGCGGCCTGCAACGACCCCGGTGCATTATCGATAGATTGCTAACCAGGGTAAAGACCGGCCATGCCGCCGCGCGAAATTGTTAACAGAAATCGCTGGTTATCTTGGGTTTTTGTTACTAACACGCTATGGTGAGTGCCCTTCAGCTGCCTATGCGGCGGCCGATGCAGTGGTCAATAACCAGAATTCAGCAAGGATATCGGGCATGGAGTTCACCATACGCAAAGCGCAGGCAGAGGATGCAGAGCTGCTGCATCAGCTGGGCCGCATGACCTACAGCGCGCATTTTAAACATATGTGGGTTTCCGCAGAAGAACTGGATGCCTTTATCGATAAAGAGTATGGCCTTGCGGAGCTCAACAGCAGCCTCGCGGCCCCGAATGAGAGCTGGCTAATCGCCGAGACGGACAAGCCGATTGGTTTTGCCAAAGTCACCTGGAACACGCCGGTACCCGATTCAGGCATGAGCGGCGCGCTGCTGAATAAGCTGTATCTCAATCCCGAAGAGACCGGCAAAAACTACGGCAGATGGATGTTCGAGAGTATCATCAATGAGGCGCGGGATAAGCGTGAAGGCTATTTGTGGCTGGAAGTATTAGGCGATAACGTCCGCGCGCGTAAATTCTATGAAGCCTTCGGCATGCAGCACATCAAAGATATTCCGTTTATCACCGCCTCGCAGCAGAGCACGCTGCAGATTCTGGGGATGATGATTTAAGCCGCATGTTGCACCCACGACTTGCGCCAGCACGAGCAAGTCGTGGACTTCCCTACAAAATAAATTTCCTTTGCTGCCAACCGCTTTACAAATCCTGCCCGCTTCTGACTTGATCAATCCCGTTAATCGATATTACTGTATACACATACAGTAATAATTTGAGATCGCAGCCATGCAATTTTATCAGCCCGCGGAGATCCGCGCCATTTTAGCGTTACCCTTGTTCATTAGCCGCGTGCCCTGCGGCTTTCCGTCGCCGGCGCAGGACTACGTTGAACAACGCATCGATCTCAATAATTTCTTAGTCGAGCATCCCAGCTCAACCTACTTCATTCGGGTCAGCGGTGACTCGATGATCGACGGAGGGATTAGTGAAGGTGACATGCTGGTTGTGGACAGCTCTCTTAAGCCCAAACACGGTGACATTGTGGTTGCCTCGCTTTCCGGTGAATTCACCGTGAAACAGCTGATGTTGCAGCCTGAGCTGCACCTCAAACCGATGAATCCCGCCCATGCGATTATTGCTATTCCTGACGCTGATGAGTTCGAAGTCTTCGGCATCGTTAAACACGTGATTAAAACCATAGGCCGCTAATGTTCGCCTTAGTGGATGTGAACGCGTTTTACGCCAGCTGCGAAACGGTATTTCGCCCGGATCTGCGTGGTAAACCGATTGTGGTGCTGTCGAACAACGACGGCTGCATTATATCCCTCAGCCGGGAAGCTAAAGCACTCGGCATCAAAATGGGTGCGCCCTACTTTAAACATCGCGAAGAGTTAATGCGCCACAAGGTGGTGGTGTTCTCATCGAATTATGCGCTGTATGGCGATATGTCGCGGCGCGTGATGGAGACGCTGGCGCTGATATCAACGCGCGTGGATGAGTACTCGATTGATGAGGCCTTTGTCGATGTCACTGGCATCGACGCTTGCATGACGTTTGACCAGTTAGGCCGTGACATTCGCGATCGCATCTATCAGGACACCCACTTGCGCGTGGGCGTCGGTATCGCACCGACGAAAACGCTCGCCAAGCTGGCCAACTGGGCCGCTAAGCGCTGGACCAAAGCTGAGAATGTGATGGATCTTTCCCTGCCGCACCGCCAGCGTGAGTTGATGAAGCTGGTCAAGGTTGAAGAGGTATGGGGCGTTGGCCGACGCTTATCAAAAAAGCTCAATCTGATGGGCATTAATACCGCGCTGCAGCTCGCTGAAACGCCCACGCCGCTGATCCGCAAACATTTCGGTGTGGTGCTGGAGCGCACGGTGCGTGAATTATGTGGCGAAGCTTGCCTGGCGTTTGAAGAGGTGATTCCCAATCGCCAAAATATTCTGTGCTCGCGCTCCTTTGGTGACCGCATCACCGAATATCATGACATGCGCGAAGCTATCGCTAATTACGCTGCACGAGCCGCAGAGAAACTGCGCAGCGAGCGGCAATATTGTCGGCATATTGGCACCTTTATTCGCACCAGTCCGCACGATCCGCATCATCCCTATTACGCCAATGCGGCCAGTCAGACGTTGATTACACCTACCGCGGACAGCCGTGACATTATTCAGGCAACGCTCAACTGTTTAGATCGCATCTGGATCCCCGGTAAACGTTATATGAAAGGCGGCGTCATGCTGGGCGATTTCTTTAGTGATGGTGTCGCGCAGTTTGACCTGTTTGCCGATTATCAGCCGCGTCATAATAGTGAGCAACTGATGGCGCTGATCGACAAGATGAATGCCCACCAGCGCGGTGCGTTATGGTTTGCCGGGCAAGGGATTCAAAAGCCCTGGTCGATGAAGCGCGAGATGCTATCACCCGCGTATACCACCCGACTGGCGGATCTCCCTGTGGCGAAATAGTCGACATATTCTGACTCTCGCTGCGCTTATTCGCGTAGGGTCAGTAATAACTGATGATGGCTATTATCCGCCAATGCCAGGTGTTAATAACATCACTTATTTCGTTTCACGTTGTTTATCCCCCTCTTGAATTACGCGCATGCCAATGCGATATTCAGGCCCTATCATCGCCACAGCGTAATAACATCCGGAGAGCGTATGTCGAGTGAAGAACGCGTGAAAGAGCTGGAAGAAAACGTCAATAGATTAGAAATAGAAGTCGCCGCCTTGCGGGAGCTGATGATTAAGCAAGTTGCGGTAAATAACATCACCTTTAAAGGAAAATATGATGAGGTGATTATTCAGCTGGCGAAAGAATATGAGGAGCGCGGTTTAGACGACGAGATGAATAGCAAAATGCACGAGGCGCTGCGTCAATATATCAACTATCAGCTGCCTGCTGTGGAATAACGCGTCGCTTTAGCGCTGTGCGTCACTCATACCCTCAGCGGATGGCGTCACCTGCACGCCCTGTGCGCCATCACGCCCTGCGCGCTTCGCCCGATACAAGGCATGATCGGCGTGCTCCAGCAGTTTTACTGCGCTGATTGAGGCCGGAGAAGCGGTGGTGGCACAGCCGGCGCTGAGCGTAACCTGGCCCTTCGGCGAGGAGATGTGGGGCTGATGCAACACCCGCACCGCTTCGACCACCCGCTTCGCCAGGGTCATGCCCTCATCGAATGAGGTATCAGGCAGGATCAGCGCAAACTCCTCACCACCATAGCGCGCCGCCATATCTGAACGCCGCCGGGCCACCGACGCTAAAACCCCGCCAATCACTGTTAAACACTTATCGCCCGCAATGTGCCCGTAGGTGTCGTTGTAAGCTTTGAAAAAATCAATATCCATCATGATCAGCGAAAGTGGCTTACCGCTGGCCGCGGCATTTGCCAGCGCCTCCTGCAGAAAACGATCGAATTCACGGCGATTCGCCAAACCGGTTAAACCATCGACATGGGCGAGTTGATTCAGCGCGAGGTTGGCGTGATGCAATTCGTCGCGCAGGCTGGTCAGCTCCTGCTGATAGCGCAACACGCGCCGCGCATGACGCAGCTGGACTGTGCCGAGCAAAATGATAGTGAGCAGCAGAATCAGGTTGAGAATAATGTCCTGCCCTCGCCCATTAATCCAGGTGCTGAACAGATCGTCACTGTTGTAACCGGCAGCGACGATAATCGGATAGCGGTCGGAACGCGCAAAGCCAAAAATGCGGGCTTGGCCATCGAGCACCGATTTCCACTGTCCGCTGCCGCGATCCATCCTGGCCAGCATCTCCTGAAACAGCGGGCTGGCAGAGAGATTTTTACCGATGTAACTGTCCGGCATTGGCCGGGCATAGAGAACGGTGCTGTCGGCCAGCATTAAAACCAGTACGTCACGTTTACCCAGTTCGTAATAGCTGTAGAAACGGCGGAAATAATCCACCTTAATGGTCGCCAGCAACACCCCCTTAAAACCGCCGCTGGCGTCACTCACGCGCAGCGAAACCGGAATCACCCGATCGCCGGTACTGCGGCTGGTGATCACCGGGCCGATATGCACGCTGTTGCGGCGATTAACGCGCTGATAGCTAAAATATTCGCGGTCGGAATTATTGATATCGGTAGGCACGCGCGCGGCTGAGGTGGCAATCCATTTGCCATCCGCATCGTAATAAAACAGCCCGTGCAACTGCGGCAGACGGCGTTGCAACTCGCGCATGGTATGACTCAGGTCAGCGCCCTGAATATTCGTTGCCAGCTGCAATTGCAAATCGCGCTGTATCTGGCGAAGCGAGAGTTCCGTTTGCAGGAAGGTATCTTCAGCCTGACGCGACTGAGACAAAGCCAGATTCATGGCAGACTCTTGCGCCTGGCGCACCGTTCCCAGCCAGGCTTCGCGCAAGGTCCAGATGTTCATGCTCACCACCGTGACGATCAGCAACACACCGGACAGCACAATGCTTTTAAGCAAACCCGAATCGTTAGTGGCCCGGGTATCCATTTTCCTGTTTAACTGCATTCTGTCCTCTGTTTTCACCCCACCACAGAGTTAAGCATGTAAAAACCGCATAGCGAGACGAAGGCGGATAAGTCAGCCGTTTAGGGTCAACTATCAGAGTAGTCTGTCCTGATAAATGCGACAGAAGCCTCCAGATTGCTGCCATTGTTAACTCCTATGACCAGTAACGAAATATTAATGTAATATGTCTCCACCACACTCTGTGGCTGCAATACACAGCACGCGTTCAATACGAGATTATTCGGTAGCGATATCTACCAGGCCCGCTTAGCGCGGGCTTTTTTTCGCCTCGGCATCATGGCGGAGCGAAAATGTCCGGCTTGCAAAAGTAAAACGATCGGTTTACTTTTTAAGGATGAAAAAGAAACAGGACATCATCCAGGCCGCAGAGCGGCTGTTCTATCTCAACGGCTTTCATGCCACCAGCACCGATCGCATCTGCAGTGAGGCGCAGGTCTCCACGCGCACCCTCTATCGCTATTTCCCCTCGCGCGAAGCGTTAACGGCGGCGGTGCTGGAGGCGCGTCAGGCACGCTTTTTTGCCGCGTTACACCAGCCAGAACATCCGCATGCGGTAGCCCAGATGTTCGATGTCATGCGTGAATGGATGCTTGAGTACGGCAACAATGGCTGCTTATTCCTCAAGGCATGGGGAGAGTACGCCGCCGAAGATATCGCGTTGGCCCAACAGGCGATGGCGTATCGCCATCATATGCGCGCCTACATTGCCCGCTGCGTGAATCCGCAATCATCGCCGGAAAACAGCGCGCTGGCGGATGCCGTTTGGCTGCTGTTTGAAGGGGTGCTGACCTCAGCGTTAGTGTTGGGCGCGGCGGATGCCTGTGCAACCGGCAAAGCAGCAGCGCTGCAGCTGTTAAGCGGTAAAACATGAAAAACTGCGCATTGGGCCTGACGGGCTTTGCGCTTATCGCCGTCACCTACGGAATGGCGCGCTTTGCCTGGGGTTTGATGATGCCGGACGTGATGCGCGCTATTCCGTTTACGCCGCGCATCTCCGGCGTGCTTGCCGCCTGCAGCTTCGCCGCGTACTGCGTGGCGGTCATGCTCGCGCCGATGATGACCGCCCGTGCTGGTGCAAGAATGCCCGCCAGCGTAGCAGCGCTGTGCGCGGCAGCCGGCATGCTGATACTGGCTTTAGCCAGCTCGGCCTGGATGCTTGGTGCAGGATTATTTATCGCTGGCCTGAGCGCTGGCCTCGCCTCTCCGGCGCTGGCGGCGGCGGTGAGCCAACGGGTTGACGTTGAACAACAGCCGCAGATGAATACGCTGATCAATGCCGGCACCAGCATGGGCATTATGCTCTCCGTACCGATACTCTTTTGGTTACCGGGCGGCTGGCGCGCAGCATGTGCGCTCTTCGCGCTACTGGCGCTGTGCTGCATGGTACCGCTATGGCGCCAGCTGCCAGCAGAGAAAGAAACCGTTCGTCACCCATCCTGGTATCACAGCCTACGCCAGCGATCCCTGCAGTGGCTGATCGTCATTGCCCTGGTGAGTGGGATTGCCAGCGCAGCCTGGTGGAGCTTTGGTCCAGAACTGCTGCAGCGCATTGCCGTCAAGGACAACATTGTTAGCCTGTTGTGGCTCATCGCGGGTGCGGCAGGTATTGTCGGGGCGCTGACCGGCCCGATGGCAAAATGGCTGGGAATGTCGCAGGTTTACCGGCTGTCACAGTGCTGCCTGGCCATCCCGTTACTGGTGCTGGCGGCCAGTCATCACGCGTCAGGTTGGCTATTTCCCGCCGTGGCGTTGGGGGGCGCGGCGTACGTGACGCTGTCCGGTGTGCTGCTGGTGTGGGGCGCTGCGGCAACAGAGCAAGCTCCCGCCACTGGCGTAGGCATGCTGTTTTTCATGTTAGCGGCCGGTCAGGTCATCGGTTCACTGATGTTTGGCCAGCTGTATAGCGTTGCAGGCGCGCCGGCCGCGTTACTGCTGTTCGCGGCCCTGCCTTTATTGATGCTGTTCCTTATTCCACGTAACGCTTAACTTTTGCGGAAATAACACCTCATTCATCGCGAAAAGGATCCTTTTTATCATCCTCGCTATCATCGCGCGTTCTCGGTATTTCCCCATGCTCAGCCGGATTATCTTTCGCCGGATGGTTTTCCTCACTCACGTCTTTTTTATCTGTCTGTTTTTTTGAATCAGTCATTTTAAACTCCCGGCTTGGTTTAGAGTTTAAGTTTAGATCATTCCGGAAAAAATGGCGGAGGTAGGTGATCGCTCATTACCGCTACGCTTAACGATTAAGGATTAAATAACTGTCTGGCGTGCAGGCATAAATATTTGTGCCAGACTTAGCAGCAGATAAGCGAATAAATTCATGGAGAGTATATGAAACGTATTTTTTTAGCTTCAACGTTACTGTTATTGAGTTTGGGCGCGGGTGCCGCCGAAGGCGGATTCAAGTCGGGAGAGACGGCCCCCCCGCAAAATAATCAGGATGCCGGCTACAAGGGCTCTGAAGACACCGGGCAGACACCTATTTCGCGTATTCGTGATTTCCGTCAGGGTGGTTATGTCACGCTGGAAGGTCATATCATTGAAAAGTTGAAGGGCGATGATTATCGATTCCGCGATGATACGGGAACCATTACCATTCAGGCAGAAAAGTCTACGTTTAAAGAAAAAACCTATTCGGCCGACGATAAAGTTCGCGTCAGCGGAAAGGTTTATGGACGTGGCGATCAAACCACGCTGAAGGTATCGCGTATTGATGAGCCTTGATTACCTGGAATTAGCGCTGTAAAACTTGCCGGGTGAGAGGACTTTCATCCCTCTCACCTGAATCATTTTCTGCAGCACAACTCTACTTACAATCTAGCCTACGGCTTAAAGGATTGTTCAAATTCTTTTCCCAAGCAAATTTTTTATTCCAGTACGCAATCAGGAGTCAGGTAATAAAGGTGTTCAGATCAGTCTCCTTTGCGCTGAAAGGCATTTCCCCGTGTGTTTTTTACGGGCCAGCCAGTTTAATTGCGCAATGAATAATCGATTTGAAATATAAGTTTTTCGCCATTCCTAACACGCCACTTTGCGGGTATATTACTTCGCACAAAGTGAATAGAACTCGTAAGAGTCCCAATGAGTTTTTATGGATAGAACGATTTATATTGTTGACGATGACCCCTCCGTCATCACCGCGCTGAAAAATCTTCTGAGCTCAGAAGGCTACCTGATCTCAACATTTACTTCTCCTGCTCAATTTTTACAGCAATCTCACTTCAGTACGCCGAGCTGTCTGATCGTAGACCTGAACATGCCGGGTATGGATGGCTTCGATGTCTCGCATGAACTCACAGAACGCGGATACGCTATTCCGACTATTTTTCTGACTGGGTTCGGCACTATTCCGCTGACGGTCAGGGCAATGAAGGCGGGGGCGTTTGAATTTCTGACCAAACCCGTGATGCCTGATGACCTGGTACAAGTCGTGTCTGATGCGCTAGCGTTAGCCGAAAAAAGCGTGGCTCTCTCAGAGGAAAAACGAGCGCTGACCGGTCGCTATCACTCTTTGACGCCGCGTGAAAAGGAACTGATGCAGTTCCTCATTCGCGGTTTATTGAACAAGCAGATGGCCGCCGAGATGGGCATCAGTGAAATTACCGCAAAAGTACATAAGCGCAGAGTAATGGACAAAATGTCGGTGCGTTCCATTTCAGAGCTAGTACGGGCAGCAGAAAAGCTAAACTTATTAAAAGATGAATAAGCGCGCTATTTCATTACTATTATGCCGTAGCGCGCCTCCCGCAAAATAGTGCGGGAGGACGACATTAAAAATTAGGTTACCCCATGCACCGGTAGGGTAAACCAGAATAAACTCCCGCCACTCTGGCGATTTTCTGCATTTAGCACGCCACCATGACGCTTGATAATTTCGTTACTGATCGTCAGCCCCATTCCCATACCATCCGCTTTAGTCGTATAGAAAGAATCAAAGATTTTATCGATAACATCTTCTGATAAGCCAGAACCATTATCCGCGACCTCAATACGAATAAAACCAGGCGTAGGATTTGATGAGGCCAGCCGCAGGATTCGCGCGCCAGAATTATCGGCCATGGCTTCGATAGCATTGATGACCAGGTTAAGCAGCACCTGTTGAATTTGTACACTCTCGCAAAAAACCTCATCCCTCTCTGCTTTAATCTCTAACTCCAGAGAAACAGATCGACGCTCAAGCTCCAGGCGTGACAAGGTTAAAATATCGCGCGCCAGCAGATGCATTCTTGCCGGACCATATTCAGAAACATTATTCCGCGTGAGGGATTGTAAGCCGCGAATAATCTCACCTGCCCGGCGACCTTCTTTAATAATTTCTTCTATACCTTCAGTGGCCTTTGCCAGATGCACCAGATCGCGTTTCAACCAGCGCAAGCTGGCACCCGCATTCGCCACAATCGACATCAGCGGCTGATTGATTTCATGCGCGATAGATGAGGTTAACTGCCCCACCGTCGTCGCGCGCGCGACGCGCGCAAGTTCAGCCTGCGCAATCCTCACCGCATCTTCTGAATGGCGTTGCGCGGTGATATCCGTAAGCGTGCCGAAATATTCGGCGACCTCCGGCCAATTTTCTACTGGCTCACCGATGCCTTTAATGTAGCGACATTCACCGTCATCACGGATAATGCGGAACTCTGCCTGCATACTCACGCCATTCAGGACGCTGGTTTCAATCAACTCTTTCAGACAATGAATATCATCAGGATGCACCCGGCTCTGAAACTCCACCATTGAAGTGCTTAGCTGTTCGGCTGGCAGTCCCATGATGCGTTTATATTCATCCGAGATCAGTTGGATATCCGGTGTCAGATGCCAGTGCCAGGTTCCGGTGTTACTGATTTTTTCACCGAGCATCAATGATGTCTGGCTGGCGCGCAGCTGCTTTTCAATTTTCCGCCGCTGGATATTCTCTTCCAACAGTTCGGCATACAGCCGTGCGGTTTCAAGTGAAACCGCGGCCTGGGCGCCGAGCATAGAGACAATGCGCGAGTGTTCAGCAGTGAACACATCCGGCATCAGTCGATTCTCCAGATACAGCACCCCAACCATTTGCGCCTGCCTGAACATTGGCACACACATTACCGCCGCGCCGGAAGCAACCAGATAATTATCCTGACTGAACGGGCTGAACACTTCCGGTCTTCCGGTGCGGATCTCTTGTCCGGTACGGATCACCGCTGAAAGGATCGACAGCGGCAGATCGGTGGCAACCGGTCGCTCATTGACAATTTTAACTCTGACCCCGTCCACCGTTGACGATGCTCTTGCCTGAATTTCAGGCACACTGCCGTCCACTAAACGGATCAAAATAGCGTGCTGCGCCCCGGCCCGCTCCACCAACATCATCATCAAAATATGGATCAGCCGATCAAGGTTTATCTCTTCGGTTAAGGCGCGCATGGCGGTCACCATACTTTGCAAGTCGCTGATGGCCGCGCTTTGCTCGAACGTTACGGTGTTTAAAGCCGTCTGTGGATGCAGGGCTGTTAGATGAGGATAGTGTGCTTCAAGCTGACGTACCTTGGCCCCCGCTCCCCAACGATCCCATGCTAAGTGGGCACCTTTGATATAGCCATCTGCAGCAAAGGTCATGCCGCGAGCATGAGCAAAACGACCGGCAAGCTCACACGCCAGCCCATTGATATGATGGAACTGGCCTTTCCGCGACAGCTCAATGGCCTTTTCATAATGCTCCATTGCCTCCCCGGTTTCACCCGCCAGCCTTAGCAGTTCGGCGCGCAACAGCGCTTCTTTGTCGGCAAAAGTTCCGGCGTTTTCCGATGCCCAGGTAACGATTCTATCCAGATGGCGCTGCAGTCGCTGCCGCATCGTGACATCAAACTCAGTCGGCTGTAGCGGTATAGAGAGTGAGAGCGCGCTGTACAGATGAAAATCCAGCATATGCACATGACCGGGGATGAACGCGGTCAGAGGGGCCGCGTCAGTAAACTGGCGATGAGCGGCAGCATATTCACCGGCGAAAAAATGCGCCATACCTTTATACAGCCGAGCCCAGAACTGCATCAGCAAGAGTGGTTCAATGGCGTTCTCGGGTTTCACCACCGCTAATACGGGCGAGATAAAGTGATCGCCTGAAAATGTCTCTGCTCCAGGCTTACGCAAGAACATGACGTAATCCAGCTGCATACCCAGAATCACTTCCACATCGCGATACTGTGCTTTGCGCACATACGCTATGCCGCGGGTTATTGAGGTATGTACCCCATCCAGATGGTCACCACGCGCCAGGCAATTCATGGTGAGATGACGCAGCGCCAGACACGCTGAGGTGCGATCGCCAATATCCACCGCCACATCAAATGTCGCTTTAGCGCACTCAATGGCGTAATTCAGCGGCATGGTCCAGACACTGACCTGATCCAGTGGCATCAGCGTCCGAGCTTTGTAGCTGACAAAGTCGTGCTTATACACCAGTTCACGCGCCAGCAATGCGCTGGCAAATCCGCGGCTGTACTCATCATACTGATCGCCACACACCACGCCGTACCACGAGAGCGCCAACGTTGATGCACCACTGATGCCTTTGGCCATTGTCAGGTGAAGCAGTTTACACAGGATGATGAACTGCAGACGCGGACTGATAAAGGCCGCGAACGTGCTGGCACTGGCCATCAGGTTCATCACGGCTTCGGTCTTGTGGCAGGTAAGAAGCGGCAAAGAGCGGAAGCGCGTATAGGGATTTTTCCCCACATCCTCTTTCAATAACAATCTTGCGGCATCGCACTCCGCTTTATTGGGATAGCGGTCAAGATGGATACCAAAAACCGCCAGCCAGGCAAGCGCTGTCTCCAGTGCTAACTGGCTATCTGACTGGCGCATATGAATCTCAGCAATCAGCGTGGCCGCATCGGCTTTATCCGTTACAGCGCCTGGCGTGGCCAGAATCTCGGAACTCAACGCCAGCGCGGCCGATAAATTACCGTTTAAAAACTCGCACTCGGCTTGCTCAAATAGAAATTCGCCACGCTCTTCTAATCCTGAAACAGCGCTAAGCGCGCGGGCACAGTGTAAAAAACGCAGCGCGGAAACGTAATCACCCATCATTTTTGCTCGCCGCGCCGCTTGCAGTAACAGCTGGCAGAAGGCAGCAGCATCTGGCGTGAGCAGTTCATGATTTTTGAGGGTTATGATGTGATGTGCGGCACTGAACAGTAGCGTATGCGACCTATCCTCGCGGGTTGCCCGCATGTAGAACTCAGCGGCAGCGTGATGAAAATGGTCTTTCACTTCGGACGTAATCAAATTGAGGGCGGCTTCATGCATGCTGTTATGCATAAAGGCATAGCGACTCTCTGTTAACGCAATCAGCCGGGCTTCAACTGCGGGTAACAGCGTTGCCTGGATCGCGCTAACCTCAATGCCCAGAATGTGGCGCAAAACCTGCAAATCATCCGCGCTGCCTAAACAGGCTAGCTGGCCCAAAAGCTGGCGGACGGGATAAGAGAGTAATTGCAGCTGTTGTAATACGCAGGCTGCGACGTTGGCGGTGTAATGGCAGTTTTTGAGTGCCTGCGGATGGTAGGTCCATTTATCAGACGCGAAGTGAGTAATGTGATGATCGCGTACCGCCTGACGGTAAAATTCACGCGTGGCGAGCGGATTACCTGCGGTTTTTTCATGGATAATCTGCGCAAGTTCTGCCGTCTCTGCGCTGCGCGCGTGGAAAAGTCCGGCCAGCCAGTTGGCAATATTTTTGGGCGACAGCGGCTCAGGCGTGATATCCACAATGCGGGTAGCTGCCGCACGGAGACGCTGCAGGCTGGCGGACACCTCGGGACAAGGCAACGCGGCATAATCGCGGTGAGAGATCACCAGTAACAAGGGAATATCTTCACTGGAACGTAACAAATTTTCCAGCAGCTGCAAGGTTGCCTGATCGGCCCAGTGCACATCATCAATTAATAAAATCAGCGGTCGACCGGGTGCCGTAAACGCTTTGACCAGGCTACAGGCCAGCAGATTTAAACGATTTCGCGCATCCAGCGAGTGCGCATCGGTTGGTACGCTGGCTTTTTGATTAAGCAGGATGCCCAATTCGGGCACCAGGTTGACCGCCAAATCGGCATAGTCACCCAGTAGCCGCCCAATATGGGTTTTCCAGCGCGCCATCTCCTCAGCCGGAAGGCCCAGTAAATGCAGCGTCAGCGAGCGGAACGCTGAGGTAAATACGGCATAGGGCAAAATAGGGGAATGCTGGTCGGCTTTCGTCACCGTCAGTAGCGCATTTTTCTCACGCAGGATTTTTAACGCCGAGACCATCAGGGAAGATTTGCCTGAGCCGGGAGATCCAGAAATGGCTACCGTGCAGTGTTTACCGCTACGGCATACCTCATCAAACGCTACTAACATCTCGCTGGCCTGGGCGTGGTCGCTGTACAGCTCGTCGGATAAAAGTATCGAGGTCTGCATGTCCTGTAAGCCTAAGGCAAAAGACTCTACCCTGCCGCCAGGCATCAAATTTGACTCGCAACGCCTGAGATCGGCCAATACTCCCTCAACCGTTTGATAGCGATGCTCTGGCGATTTGGTCAGCAGGCGTAAAATGATGGAGGAGAGTACCAGTGGGACATCTTTGCGCAGCATGTGCGGCGGCAGCGCTTCGGAAGCAATGTGATGGTGTACCCACTCCGCTTCGCCGCCATCGGCACTGCCATAGGGAAGTTTGCCGGTGAGCAACTCATAAAGCACAATGCCCAGGCTGTAGAGATCGCTGACCCGACTAACGCGGTGCGGCGTGCGTGACGTATGCTCAGGCGACATGTAGGCCAGCGTTCCGCCGGCGATAGGTGCGCCCAGCGGCTGCTGAGCTTCGTTTTCCATAAAAGCCAGGCCAAAACCGCCGAGGACAACCTCACAGTCGTCCGTAAAGAAAAAATTGGCGGGTTTTATGTCACCATGAACCACACCTTGCTGATGCAACTTACTAACCGCGTGGCACAAAAGCAGCGCATGACTAATGAACTTCTGGATTTTTCCTGCGGGCATGTGCAGGTAATCGGCCAGTGTTTGGTAGCTGAAAGGCGGGTAAATCAGGGCGTAGCGCCCTTGATATAACGTGTGCCTGATCGGTTTTAGCGCCCAACTTTCTGCTAATGACGCGCGCAGCGCATACTCATTTTTCAACAGCTGGGTAACCTGAAAAGTCGCTTCTTCGCCTGCTGCCGTCGCCAGAACGAAGGTTTCACCGGAGATCTCGTGCCGGCATTCAAGCCATTCCACCAGCCCTTGCTGGGCGAGATGACGGAAGACGATGTCGTCGGACAGCACCAGGCCAGCGTCGTCTGCAATATTTAATGACAGGAACAGCGTACTCATGGGCGCATAGCCTGGGACATAAACGCCAATCGAATGTGTTCAAACAGCAGGTCGATATCTATAGGTTTTCGCATAAAGGTTATCGCGCCCAGATTGATAGCGTACCAGAGCATATTTTCATCACCGTTGCCGGAGATAATAATGCCGGGTGGATTCTCAAGACGCTGAACCAGCTCCCTGAACAAGTCAAAGCCCGACATCCCTTTGAGTTCAACATCAATAATGAACAGCGCAGCGTCCTTCAGCGCCGACGCATCCGCTAACAGCGCCTCTGCCGACTCGAACGCCTGGGTTACATAACCTTCAGACTGAAGCAGATTAGTCAGGCCACTGCGAACAGAACGTTCATCATCAACAACGACAATGCGCTGCGACAGCTGCATGCTGTTTTCCTTAATGATTATTCATTCCCTGAGATCCCTCTTTAAGAGGTTTTGTCGCCTGAAGGCGGTGGTGTGCCACTGATTTTAGGGACACATTCATGACGAAACCAGGCCAGAGTGATCGGCTGACGGTTAATGAGCCGCTGACACAGCGGGACAATCTGCTCGCCCACCAGCATACCAAACAGCCCCAGCAGCGCAATCACCGGTGGCGCAGGTGAGTTGACGTCCATTACGGCATAAATAATGCCAACTAAAATGCCGACGGATAACGAAATCGCATAGGTTTTCAACATCATTATCCCTCCTGTTTTGGGTGTAAAACGAGGCGTTGGGACGGCCTTTCGGCTGCAGTTAAAGTCCGATTTTTATCGTCTAGCGCGGCGGAGGCCACGGGGTGCGTCAATTTTCCCCCTAGCGAACTGCCGATGATCATACCCAGCAAGCCAACTAACGCCACGGCGGGCGGCGCCGGGGAGCGCACCTTGAGCAGCGCATAAAGCAAGCCGATAAACACGCCAGCAGCCAGAGAAATGAGTAAAGGATGCACAGTTCCTCCTGTCAAAAGAGGCAGGCAAATCCAGAACGGATCTGCCCGCCTGAGCAGTTAGCGAATCGGTGCAGGGACCGGAGCCAGAGTACGATGCTCGCTCTTCTGACGTGAAGGCGCTTTATGAACCATGGTGTACGCGTAATCCACACCAATGCCGTAAGCCCCTGAATGCTCTTTGGCAATATCCATTACCGCGTTGTAGGTGTCTTTGTGCGCCCAGTCGCGCTGCCACTCCAGCATCACCTGCTGCCAGGTTACCGGAATGACACCGGCCTGAATCATGCGCTGCATCGCATAGTCGTGGGCCTCTTTCGTGGTGCCGCCCGACGCATCAGCCACCATGTAGATTTCATAATCACCTTCCAGCATGGCGCACAGCGCGAAAGAGTTGTTACAGACTTCAGTCCACAAACCTGAAACCACAACTTTCTTTTTACCGTTAGCCGCCAGTGCGTCACGGACTTTCTGATCATCCCAGGAGTTCATTGAGGTGCGCTCAAGAATATCCTGGCCAGGGAATACATCCAGCAGCTCCGGGAAGGTATTCCCTGAGAAGCTTTCGGTCTCAACGGTAGTCAGCACGGTAGGAATATTGAAAACTTTGGCCGCTTTGGCCAGCGCAACCACGTTGTTTTTCAGTACCTGGCGGTCAATTGACTGCACGCCAAACGCCATTTGTGGCTGCTGGTCAATAAAGATGATCTGGCAGTTTTGCGGTGTCAGTACTTCAAGTTTGCTCGTCGTCATGTTGTTTTATCCCATTGAGGTTAATGTCTCGACGCAGTCTAAGAAGCTTTGAGCAGGCAAACTATTATCTATAGGTATAACTATACGAAGGTATACCTATCCTTTTGTATAACTAGACGCTTTCCAGCCCTCCTGAACATAATCCGCTCACGTCCTTAACCTGCGAAATCGGCAGGACATCTCTTTGTCCGCGGCCACTCTTGCTATTGCGGGCATCTCATTCAGGAGGTTTTATGGTTACTTTAGGTAAAGCAGACATCATATTGACGAATGGTCGATTCCATACCGTCGACCGTGGCAACCCCGTTGCCGACGCCGTCGCCATTCGGGACGGTAAGTTTCTTGAAGTCGGCAGTCTGGCCGACGTGATGCAACACCATTGCGAAGGCACCAAAGTGATTGACCTTAAGGGTCATACCGCCATCCCCGGCCTGAACGACTCCCATCTTCATTTGATCCGCGGTGGGCTCAATTACAACCTCGAATTACGCTGGGAAGGCGTGCCCTCCATTGCTGATGCACTGCGCATGCTGCGGGAACAGGCGCTGCGCACACCGTCTCCCCAGTGGGTGCGTGTGGTGGGCGGCTGGACCGAGTTCCAATTTGCCGAACGTCGTATGCCGACGCTGGATGAGATCAATGAAGCGGCGCCCGATACACCGGTATTCATCCTGCATCTCTATGACCGCGCCCTGCTCAACCGTGCAGCGTTAAAAGTGGTCGGTTACACCAAAGACACGCCGAATCCGCCGGGTGGCGAGATCCAGCGCGACAGCAATGGCAACCCAACCGGCATGCTGATTGCGCGTCCGAACGCGATGATCCTCTACTCCACCTTAGCGAAAGGTCCCAAGCTGCCGCTGGAACAGCAGGTGAATTCAACGCGTCAGTTTATGCGCGAACTGAACCGCCTGGGCCTGACCAGCGCCATTGATGCCGGCGGTGGCTTCCAGAATTACCCGGAAGATTACGAAGTGATTGCTGAACTGCATGAGAAAAAGCAGATGACGCTGCGTATCGCCTACAACCTGTTTACCCAACGTCCGGGCCATGAGCTGGAAGATTTCGAAAAGTGGACGGATATGCTGACGCCGGGCCAGGGCAGCGACTATTTCCGCCATAACGGCGCCGGTGAAATGCTGGTATTTTCCGCGGCCGATTTCGAAGACTTCCTCGAACCACGCCCGGATTTGGCGCCAGGTATGGAAGATGAACTGGAGCGCGTAGTGCGTCACCTGGTGGAGCACCGCTGGCCGTTCCGTCTGCATGCCACTTACGATGAATCCATCAGTCGCATGCTGGATGTGTTTGAAAAAGTAAACCGCGACATCCCCTTCAACGGGCTGCACTGGTTCTTCGACCACGCCGAAACCGTAACGCAACGTAACCTTGATCGTATTAAAGAGTTAGGCGGAGGCATTGCCGTGCAGCATCGCATGGCCTTCCAGGGCGAATACTTCGCCGAGCGTTACGGTATTGAAGCCACCCGACACACGCCGCCGGTCGCGCGTATGCTAGAAACCGGCGTGCCGGTTGGTTTGGGAACCGATGCTACCCGTGTCGCTAGCTATAACCCATGGACCGCACTTTACTGGCTGGTGTCTGGCCGAACCGTTGGTGGTATGCAGATGTACGACATCAACGCACGCCTTGATCGTGACACCGCGCTGATGTTGTGGACGCAGGGAAGCGCCTGGTTCTCCAGCGAGCAAGGTAAAAAGGGGCAGATCAAATCCGGTCAGCTGGCTGACATGGTGGTACTGAGCAAAGACTACTTCAGCGTGCCGGAAGAGGAGATTAAAGGGATTGAATCGGTGCTGACCGTGGTGGACGGGAATATCGTCTATGCCGCAGGATCCTT
Organism: Pantoea sp. USHLN256; assembly: GCF_037149875.1. Taxonomy (NCBI): domain Bacteria; kingdom Pseudomonadati; phylum Pseudomonadota; class Gammaproteobacteria; order Enterobacterales; family Erwiniaceae; genus Pantoea; species Pantoea sp. USHLN256. Next base: position 267,368 of record NZ_JBBCQO010000001.1, read on the forward strand.
TAGCGCGGAAGCACCGCCTTCGATTCCGGTCCTGCCCGATTGGTCGCCCGTCGTCATGGTGCCTGGCCACTATCGCAGCGCACCGCCCACCACAACAACTCGCGTTGGTATGATGCAGCAAGCCCATCACTGCAGCGGCCCGTGCGGCGTACATACCCATTCGCATGAGATTGCGCGCGGCGCCAACCTGCCTGTTTCGGAAGAGAACGCCTTCTGGGGCGCGCTTGGCTGCAGCTGCTTTGCCTTCTAAACCATGAAACATTCACTCTCTCAGCCGCCCCGCATTGATGCGGGGCTGTTCTTCCTGCGTCTGACGGCCTGCCTGCTGTTGCTTCACGTACACGGCCTGCCGAAAATATTTCATTTCAGCGAAGAACTGACGCGTATTGAGGATCCTTTTGGCCTCGGTGCTTACATGAGTTTGCTTCCGGCGATTTTTGCCGAAGTGGTCTGTCCGCTATTTATCCTGCTCGGCGTCTTTACCCGCCTCGCCTGTCTGCCGATTATCGGCGTATTACTGGTAGCGATGGTGTTCGTCCATCCCGACTGGAGCGTGGCGGAAGGACAGTTTGGCTGGCTGTTGCTGATCATCTTTACCACGCTTGCACTGACCGGCGCCGGACGCTGGCGCCTCTTCAGCGCAGAATCAGCGGAGGTGTCACGTGGCGCAGATTAATGATGTTCACGATACACCTGATGCGGATGTACCTGCCGTTGCGGTGGCCGTTTCGCCGTGGCAGCCGCTGCGCCAGCGGGTGTTCCGCATGCTATGGATTGCGACAGTGGTATCGAATATCGGTTCGTGGATGAACGATGTGGGCGTCAACTGGACCATGCTGACGCTAAGTGCCGACCCGCTTTCCGTGGCGCTGGTGCAGGCCGCCAGTAGCCTGCCGATGTTCCTGTTTGCCCTGCCATCGGGTGTGATGGCAGATATTGTTGATCGCCGTAAATACCTGCTTTTCTCGCAGATTTGGGTGTTTATCGCCGCGGCGGGCCTGACCTTCCTCTCCTGGGCTGGGCTGGTGACACCGATGGTGCTGCTGATTGCCGCGTTCCTGTTGAGCACCGGCGCGGCGATGAGCTCTCCGCCGTTCCAGGCCATCGTGCCGGATTTGGTCAGCAAGGAAGAACTCGGCCCCGCCATTGCGCTTAACTCGCTTGGTATCAATATCAGTCGCGCGATTGGCCCGGCGCTAGGCGGCCTCATCCTGTCTTTAGCCGGCCCGTGGATGGTATTTCTGCTCAATGCGCTCTCGGTACTCGGCGTGTTTATCGTGCTGTTCGTATGGAAAGCGCAGCCCAGCGTGCAACGTTTGCCACCGGAACACTTCTTCCCGGCGGTGCGAGCAGGCGTACGTTATGTTCATGCCGCACCGGTGCTGCGTAATGTGCTGGTACGTACCGTCGCCTTCTTTGTCTTTGGCAGTGCCGGTTGGGCGTTATTGCCGCTGGTGGCACGGCGGGAGCTGGGCCTCGGACCAGGCGGCTACGGCATCATGCTGGGTTGTATCGGCGTAGGGGCGATTTGCGGAGCGCTGTTATTACCGCGTATGCGTAAACGCTTCAATCCTGACCGCTTAATGGTGCTGGCGAGCATCATGTTTGCTATCACTATGCTGGCGCTGGCGTTCATCCGCCACATCTGGCTGCTTAACGCTTTCGAGTTCTTCACCGGTTTTGCATGGATTGCAGTTCTGTCCACGCTCAACCTCGGTGCACAGCGTAGCGCGGCAAAATGGTTTAAAGCCCGGGCGCTGGCGGTCTATCTCACGGTGTTTTTTGGCTCAATGACGTTAGGCAGCGCCATCTGGGGGCAACTGGCCTCCCACTTCAGCATCTCACTCTCTCTTACCGTGGCCACCCTGGGCATGTTACTGGCGAGCCTGACAGTGATGCGCTGGCGGCTGGATCAGGATCCCGATCTGAATCTCGATCTCAGCACGGTTAGCGATCCCTTGCCTGAGCTGGAGATTAGACACGACCGCGGCCCGGTGATGGTGAGCTATCACTATCAGATCAACCGCAGCGATGCACATGGCTTTGCGGTCTGTATGCAGGATATGCGCCGTGTCCGAAGGCGTGGCGGCGCGATGAACTGGTCCCTTTATGAAGACATGCTGCAGCCCGGCATATTTGTTGAGAACTTCGTCGTCGGTTCGTGGATGGAACATCTACGCCAGCGCGAACGTTACACCATCAACGATCAAAAGATTCAGGATCGTGTGTTGGGATTCCATCAAGGCACAGAACTTCCGGCAGTGCGTTATCTCGTGGCGCCTGAATAAGGCGCACTCTTTCATCAAAATCGTATAAGGCAGGAACATGAGCACATTAAAGACTCAGGATGGTACGCAGATCTATTTTAAAGATTGGGGTACAGGTAAGCCGGTGCTGTTCAGCCATGGCTGGCCGCTAGACGGTGATATGTGGGACAGTCAGCTAAACTTCCTGGCGGAGAATGGCTATCGCGTTATCGCGTTCGATCGCCGTGGCTTTGGTCGCTCCGAACAGCCGTGGGAAGGATATAACTACGATACCTTTGCGGCTGATATAAATGACCTGATCACGCATCTCGATCTGCAAAATGTCACGCTGGTCGGTTTCTCGATGGGTGGCGGCGATGTGGCGCGCTATATTAATAATTATGGCACTGCACGCGTGGATGGCTTAGTACTGCTGGGCGCGGTGACTCCGATTTTCGGCAAAGCCGCCGATTATCCTGCAGGAGTGGATCTGTCGGTGTTTGAAGGCATTCGTCAGGGCTTGAGAAAAGATCGTGCGCAGTTCATCAGTGATTTCGCAACGCCATTTTATGGTATCAACGCCGGTCAAACGGTTTCACAAGGGGCGTTGACGCAGACGTTAAATATCGCGCTGCTGGCCTCCCTGAAAGGCACCATTGATTGTGTTACCGCCTTCTCCGAGACGGATTTCCGTCCAGATATGGCAAAAATCGACGTTCCTACGCTGGTCATCCACGGTAGCAACGATCAAATCGTGCCTTTCGAAACCACAGGGAAAGTCGCTGCTGAAATGATCGGGGGGGCGCAATTGAAAGTGTATGACAACGCGCCGCACGGCTTTGCGGTTACCCATACCGAACAGCTGAATGCCGATTTACTGGCCTTCCTGCAATCGCTGTAATTGACGTTAATCATTAGACCGGCCAGTTTGGCCGGTCATTATTTAACGCACAGGATGATTAACTTCATTGGGGCGCAGATCGAACAACAATACCTCCGCCTCTTCTCCTCCGCTGAACACCAGCGTCGGTTCATTGCGTACTCGCGCACCATCGCCGGCACGGAACAGAACGCCATTAACCATCAAACTGCCTCGCGCTACATGAATATAGGCATAGCGATCTTCTGCTAGCGTCATCGTCTGCTGTTCATCTCCCGCAAACAGCCCAGCGTGAATGCGCACATCCTGTCTGATTTTCAGTGAGTCTTCTGCCCCATCCGGTGAAATGATGAGTTTGAATTTGCCCCGTTTCTCCTGCTCCGTTATGCGGGTTTGCTGGTAACGCGGCTCGCCGCCTTTTTCCGCAGGCACCACCCAAATTTGCAGGAAATGCACGCCTGCCTGTTTTGAATGGTTGAACTCACTGTGTGTTACGCCGCTTCCGGCGCTCATCAGCTGTACATCGCCCGGCACAATCACTGAACCGGTGCCCATCGAGTCTTTATGCTCCAGCGCGCCATCCAGCACATAAGAGATGATTTCCATATTGCTATGCGGATGGGCACCGAAGCCGCGCCCTTGCGCCACCTGATCATCATTGATGACCAACAGATCAGAGAATCCGGTCTGTTTGGGATCCCAATAGTTAGCGAATGAAAAAGTATGATGCGATCGTAACCAGCCGTGATCGCCCAGTCCGCGCTGGTCAGCTAAACGTTGTTCAATCATTTTTTTCTCCTGGTTGAATGAGGAGAGGCGCTGATGCCCTTCCGATAGGAGAAAATTATCGTAAACCTAATCAATCAACAATGACGAATAAAGACAAAGTTAGTCTCATATTAGTTGACAATAATGCTGGCTTTTTTTTCGGCGGCGAATGGCAAATAGAAAAATATCTTTCATTCAATTATTTTGATCAATTTAGACAGGAAATAGGGATTCTTACTCAAGCTGGAGAGGTCTACTATGCATTCCATCGAGGCAAAACGCCTCATATCAAATTTAAAATCTGAGGAAATGACCATGAAATCCATCAAAACTTTCGTTGCTATTATCGCCCTTTCACTGCTGTCATCAGCAAGTTTTGCCCAGACTATTACGGCTACGGCCTCAACTCTGGATGGTGCTGAAGCGCAGATCGCTGCAAAAGCAAAACAGGTAGGAATGGGTTACAGCATCACTGAAGCCTATGCCGGTAACCAGGTGCATATGACTGCTCGCCTGACCAAATAATCATGGTCGCAAATGGAGTTGCCAAAATGGGCTGCCGTCAGGCGGCCTTTTTTGTCTTTGTATTGCGCGGTGAACACGTTGAGGCGGAACCCTCAGTGCGGATCGGCTGCAGCAAACTTCTCTAACGCTGCCCCGTCAAGGCGATAACGGATCCACTCGTTGAGGGGAAGCGCATCAATACTCAGGTAGAAATCTCTTGCTGACTGGTCCCAATCTAAAGCACTCCATTCAATGCGGTTACACTGACGCTTCACTGCGTGCTGCGCGACATATTGCAACAGTGCCTTGCCCACACCCAAACCACGGTAAATCGGAGAGGAATAGATGTCCTCCATATAAATTCCGCGGCGGCCCAGCCAGGCAGAGTAGCTACTGGTAATCACAGCATAACCGGCAGCAGATCCGTCAATCTCACAGATAAACGCTTCCAACTTACTGTCGGGGCTAAAAAGCGCCTGTCTGATCTCTTCTGCAGTGGTGAGTGACGCCTGCAATCCCTGCTCATAAACCGACAATTCGGCGATCATGCTGTGGATAGCGTCTGCGTCTGCAGAATTAGCCTGTCGAATAGTCATGTTCATTTATTATTTTCTTACTGAATCAGATTGATGCCATCCAGCATAATGGGTATTGTTCGATGAAATAAGTGCAATAAAATCAATGCCAGGTGAATTTCATGCATCATGTCCTGCGTCGGCTCGACTTAAATCTTCTCCCCGTTTTCGACGCAGTCTTTAGGCATAGGTCGGTAAGATTGGCCGCCATCGAGCTTTGCCTCAGTACCTCGGCGCTGAGCCATGCGCTATCTCGACTGCGCGAGTTTTTCAAAGATCCCCTTTTTTATCGGGAAGGACACAAAATGTGTCCTAGCGTCTATGCCTGTCAGCTCGCGCCCTATATCGCCGAAACGCTAACAGGATTAAATAAGCATCTCTGTCCGGTTAAACCCTTTGATCCTCTTACCAGCAATGACTGTTTTAGAATCGCAGTAACCGATTACACCGCATTTTGTGTGTTTCCTGGACTGATGAATGCGCTCACCGAACAAGCACCAAACCTGAGTTTTGAACTGTGCCATCTGCCGCATAACCCGGCCCTGATTGAACTACTGGCCGGTGAAATCGATTTAGCGTTGAGTTTTAGCGAGCCGGGAGAGGTTAACCATCCAGACCTGGACGAAATGGATCTGTTCAGTGATGAATTTATTGTGATTGCCAATGCGCGACGAACCAGCCTTGATCTAGAGTCTTATCTTGCAGCCGGACATTTGGTTGTTACGCCGTGGAATGAAAAGCAGGGGCTGCTGGATTTTCATCTTGCTCAAATAGGTCAGCACCGTCGCATTACCATGAGAACGCCTTCAATGCTGAGTGCGCCATTTATTGTCGCAGAAAGCGAACTTCTCATGGCCATTCCCTCCTTCGTGGCCGGTAAAATCAATAAGGCCGTGGACGTCACCACCTTCAGGCTGCCTTTTCCGGCGCCAAGGTTCACCGTTAAAATCTATTCACACAAACGCAGTGGCAAACGGGAACCCACCGAATGGGTTAAATCCATGATGGCGAAAACGATTATGGAGACAGAGTACCGCTATGAAAATTAATACGGCGCGAGTACGCCCTGCTTCACTGATCTAAAAACCGTCCGTTATAATCTGACTTAATCACGTAATGCGTGTCGTGGCGACCAAATAGTCGATAGCGATTTAAAGCAATGCGGTCGTAACAATAATTGCTGATAACGTCAGGCATAAACCTAAAGAGAGAGAGCGCGCGCCATGGCCACGGCAAAAAGCGCATGATGCGAAAAATAGCCTGCGCGCGCAGCCAGCGATCGTTACCGTGAATGAAAACAATAGTGCGGATATTGTCATCCGGTAAACCGGCAAAACGTAATAGCGCTTTGCCTTGCTCACTCTGTACCGCGGCAAAGCGTATAGAGCGCGGAATACCGTGACGAAGCAAAAACACCACCCACACGTTGCAGAGCTTGCATAGGCCGTCATACAGCACCACCTGTTCTCCCGGATGTAAATAAGGGGGTTTTGCCATCACATGCTCCTCAATCCTACAAGCTGTCCCATCATTACAGGACGCACGTTATGCCGCCTGCCACTCCGCCACCAGCGTTGTAATCAATTCAGCTGCCGGCATTTCTCGCGCCAGCGCTGCGCCCTGCCCAGCCCACTGGGCGCCAAAGCCGTGCGCACCCTTAGCCGCGGCAGCGGCGGCCAGCGCTTTCCCAAGCGCATAGGTCAGCGGATAGGGAGGAATGGTGTCGTGGCTAAACTCGCGCGCCAGGCGGCAAAAATCGTTGGTGATACATCTTGCCGGTCGTCCGGAAATCGCCGACGTCATCACCGTGCTGATGGCCTGTTGGCTTTTTAACGCCTGGCGATACGCCTGATTAGCCGCCGACTCCGGGCATAGAATAAACGCCGTGCCCAGCTGCACGCCTGCGACCCCCAGTTGGCGCATAGCCGCAATGCCTGCGCCATTCATAATGCCGCCCGCCGCGATCACCGGCACCCGGGAAACCTGCTGTATCGCCTGCACCAGCGTGAAGGTGCTGAGCTGATGATCGTCACCTGCCGGATCGAATATCCCGCGATGTCCACCCGCCTCAATGCCCTGCGCGACAATAAAGTCGACTCCCGCAGCCTCAATCGCCTGCGCCTCCGCCAGGCTGGTGGCGGTCGCCAGCGTGATAATGCCGCGACGCTTTAAGCGCTGTACAAACGCTATTGAAGGCAGGCCAAAATGGAAACTCACCGCAGCCGGCGCGGTTTCCAGCAACACCTCCAGCATTGTCTGGTTTTCAAGGAAAGTTTGATAAATCTCAGCCAGCGCTGTCGGTATCGCCGCGTCATAGCGATCAAATAGTGGTTGAAAACGGGCAATCCACGCCTGCTCCAGCTGCGGATTACGCTGCGCGGCGGCATGACAAAAGACGTTAACGTTGATTGGCCCAGCGGTGAGCGTACGCGTTTGCCGGATCATCTTCTCGGCCTGCTCTGGCGTTGAGGCACCAATGCCAATCGATCCCAGCCCCCCGCTATTACTCACCGCCGCCGCCAGCTGCGGCGTGGAGACACCCGCCATCGGTGCCTGAATGATCGGATAGGTAAGATTTAACCTCTGACTAAGGATCGTGTTCACGTTTTGGCTCCCGCTAAGATGACGCTCTACCATGCCGTGATTTGCCCGCCCCGTAAAGGATCTACACTTAGAGGACTTCTACCTACAGCAGGAGAAATGCGATGCATAAAATCGACTTTCCGGTGAGCAAAGCGCGGAAATATCTGGAGCCGGGTCCGGTGGTATTGCTGAGTTCGCAATTTGAGGATCAGCGCGACATCATGACGCTCGGCTGGCACACCATTCTGGAGTTCTCGCCGTCGCTGGTAGGCTGCATGATCGCCGGCGGCAACCACAGCCATGAGTTGATTCGCCAGAGTGGCCAGTGCGTGATCAACGTACCGTCAGCCAATCTGGTCGATAGCGTCGTGGCGATCGGCAACAGCCACGGCGATCGTCTCGATAAGTTCGATGCTTTTACACTGACGCCCGAACCCGCCAGCGTGGTGAATGCACCGTTAATTGACGAATGCTTTGCCAGCTTTGAGTGCCAGTTGTATGACGATTCAATGGTGGATAATTACAACTTCTTTATTTTCGAGATCGTTAAAGCGCATGTCGCCGCAACGCCGGAGTTTCCACCTACGCTGCACTACACGGGCGAAGGACGCTTTAGCGTGATGAGCAATTTGCTGCTCGACAAGCGCGGTGACTTTAAGCCAGAAATGTTAATTTAACTGCTTGAATTACTCTAGGCTTACCCCCACTTTCAAGCTTTCGCCCTGACAGGAGTAAATACAATGGCAACCGAATATGCGGTGATCGCCGGTGGCTGTTTCTGGTGTACCGAAGCAGTGTTTAAAGATGTGATTGGCGTGGAGTCAGTCGAGAGCGGATATACCGGCGGCGCTCGTCCGAATCCGACTTACGAGCAGGTGTGCAGCGGTGCCACTGGGCATGCAGAAGCGATTCGCGTCGGTTTCGATCCGGCACAGGTGAGCTACGGCGATCTTCTGGACATCAGCTTTGCCACCCACGATCCTACCCAGCTGAACCGCCAGGGCAACGATATTGGGACCCAGTATCGTTCGGCGATTTTCCCGGCCAATCCTGAGCAGGAAGCTGAAGCGATTGCTGCCATTGCGCGCGCGCAGGAAGGCCTTAGCGATCCGGTAGTGACCACCATCGAGCCGCTGAAAGAGTGGTATGCGGCGGAAGGTTATCACCAGGATTATTGGGAAGGCGCCGGACAGCGCAACGGCTATTGCATGGCGGTGATTCCACCGAAACTGCAGAAGCTGCGTAAGAGTTTTGCTAACCGCGTCAAATCGAGTTAATTCGCCGCCGTCAACGTTAAGGTCGCCATGAATGGCGTAATGCTCGTCAGTTAAGCAGCGCACTGGCTCCGTGGGGGTTCCGCCCGCTAAGCCTATGGCAGTTTCAGAATGTGTGAAGCCGGCGGCCGGGCTAAGGTCCGAAGGCGCGGACCTTAGCAATCCGCGCCTGCGCCGTCCTCGCTGTTCCCTCGCTTATCACTCCGGCCTGACGGACCGCGCGGATTCGCCATCCCTGGCTCATGCCGCGCTTTCGCCGACGTCCTGTCGGCTCATCCTGGCCGTCACTCTGCGCTCGGCGCTGCGGATAGCGCCCAACACCATCGCCTGCCATTACCGCATCTGATTTGAAATTTTGCTGGCTGAAGATTTTGGGTTACCGGGTCGCCATAAATGGCGACCCGACAGACGTTCCAGCGATGATAATTCAGGGATAGGCATTGCTGCTGCAGCGCGGGTGTTGAGGCGACATCCCAGCCCGCTGAGCGAGTGAGGGATTCCAGGGCGAGCCGCAGGGATGCGGCGAGAGGCGGCGCTGAGCAGGAGCGAATCGCCGCCGGTCCGTCAGGAATCGCGAGGGAGCGAAGGCACCGCGAAGCGGCGGGATGGGCTGGCGCAGGGCCCGGGAGTGCAGAGGGCGCGGCCAGGCGTCCTCTGCTCGGTCGCCGCACGGCATAGCTGCAACTGCCTCAGCCGATGGCGAACGAAAGTCGCTCAGCGCTTAACTGATCGGTATTACGCCATGAATGGCAACCTTACCTGGTGCGCGACCTGCACGCATTTATCCGTCATAATAACCGCCCTCTTCTCCGCCGAGAGCGATCATGTCTTCTTCACAGCAAGGAATAACGGCGCGCAAGCAGCCGATGAAGCTCAATACGCTGGTCACCCTGATGCTCAGCGCGGTAATTGTGCTGGTGCTGCTCAGTGTGCACATGTTCTATTTTTTCCAGATTGGCGCGGCCACCCGCGCGCAGCTGGAGGATAAAGCCATGGCCGTGGCGCGCACGCTGGCCGACTCGCCTGAAATACAGCGTGCGCTGACCTATCCGCCGGATGGCACGCGCATCCAGCCAATCGCCAAAGCGGTTGAGGAAACCAATAATTTGCTGTTCATTACCGTGACCAACATGGACGGCATCCGCTATTCACATCGCAACCCCGAACTGATTGGCAAACACTTCATCGGCGACGATCTCGAACCCGCGCTGCGCGGCCATGAAAATGTCTCGGTGAACCAAGGTTCGCTGGCGAAAGCGCTGCGCGTCTTCACACCGGTCTTCAACGCACAGCACCAACAAATTGGCGTGGTGGCGATAGGCATCTCACTGGATGCGGTCAGCGTGCAGATCAACGAAAGCCGCTGGAGCATTCTGTGGACCATCTTTATTGGTACGCTGGCGGGCGCGATTGGCACCCTGGTGCTGGTACGCGTGCTGAAGCGCATTCTGTTTGGACTCGAACCCTACGAGATCTCCACGCTGTTTGAACAGCGCCAGGCGATTTTAAACTCGCTGAAAGAGGGCGTGGTGGCGATGGACGAGCAGGCCCAGGTTACGCTGGTCAATCAGGCGGCGCGTGCGCTGCTCAATGATTCCATGGGCACGATCACCGGCGATCGCATCTATGATGCGTCGGTGATCAACGATCATCTGCGTGATGTGCTGCAAAGCGGACGGGCGCGGCGCGATCAGGAGCTGAATGTTAATGGCCGCGTGCTGCTGAGCAATACCGTGCCGGTGCGCAACCAGGGCCGGATTATCGGCGCGGTTTGCACCTTCAGGGATAAAACGGAAATCAGTCAGCTAATGCAGCGCCTGACCGGCATGGTAAACTATGTGGATGCGCTGCGTGAACGCTCGCACGAGTTTATGAATAAGCTGCACGTGATTCTTGGCCTGCTGCATATGAAAAACTACACGCAGGTAGAGAGCTATATTCTCAAGACCGCCAATAATTACCAGACGGAGATTGGTTTCCTGCTCGACAAAATAAAATCGCCGGTGATTGCCGGATTTTTGCTGAGTAAAATCAACCGCGCCTCGGATTGCGGCCATCGCCTGACCATTAGCGATGCCAGCTTCCTGCCCGACAGCGGTAATGAAGAGCAGATGGCGGCGCTGATTACGGTGATCGGCAATCTAATTGAAAACGCGCTGGATGCGCTGAGCGAGCAGGTTGAAGGCGAGATTCACGTGATGCTGCACTACCAAAATGGTTGGTTAACCTGTGAAGTGAGTGACGATGGCCCAGGCATTGAAGCCGATCGCCTCGCCACGATTTTTGAAAAAGGCTTCTCCACCAAAGGTGAAAACCGCGGTGTCGGGCTGTTTTTGCTGCAGCAACAAACCGAGCATATCGGTGGCAGCGTAAGCGTAGAGTCAGAACCCGGCGTGTTTACCCAATTTTTAGTCCAACTTCCCTGGGATGGAGGAAACCAATCCGCATGATCAATGTGTTAGTGGTCGATGATGACGCCATGGTCGCCGAGCTTAATCGCGCTTATATCGGCCAGATTCAGGGCTTTCACTGTTGTGGCACCGCCTCAACGCTGAAGCAGGCGAAGGAGATCCTGTTTAATAGCGATACCGCAGTCGATCTGGTGCTGCTGGATATCTATATGCAGCAGGAGAATGGTCTCGATCTGTTACCGGAATTGCGCACGGCGCAAAGCGCGGTGGAAGTGATCATCATTTCGTCAGCGGCGGATGCAGAGAATATCAAAACTTCGCTGCACTACGGCGTGGTGGATTATCTGATCAAACCCTTCCAGTTCCCGCGTTTTGAAGAGGCGCTGACCGGCTGGCGGCAGAAGAAATCGCTGATGGACAATCAGCATTACTATCAGCAATCCGATGTTGATTTGCTGATTCACGGCAGCCCGGCAACGCAACACGATAATAAGCGCCTGCCAAAAGGGTTAACGCCGCAGACGCTACGCACGCTGTGTCAGTGGATTGACGCCCATCCGGGTCATGAGTTCTCGACCGATGAGCTGGCGGCCGAGGTGAATATTTCGCGCGTCTCTTGCCGTAAATACCTGATTTGGCTGGCGCAGATTAATATCCTGTTCACCAGCATTCACTATGGCGCCACCGGTCGCCCGGTATATCGCTATCGCTTGCAGCCGGAATACCATTCGCTGCTGCAGCAATATTGTCAGTAACGGAGCTGCCAGGCGAAATCGCGCTGCTGGAATTGGAAGTGGCGCGGCGAGGAGCAGATAATCTGCCGATCGCGCGTGACAAATACCGCATCGATATCGGGCTGGTCAGCGAGATACGCCAGCCCTTGCTCTACGCCCATACCGTATAGCAGCGTGGTGTAGATATCGCCATCAATTGAGCGATCGGAAATCACCGTCACGCTCAGCAGTTCATTATCGAGCGGATAGCCGCTTTGCGGATCAAAAATATGGTGCCAGCAGCGGCCATCCCGTTCGAAATAGCGCTCGTAAATGCCCGACGTCACCACCGATTTACCCTGCACTTGCAGCACGCCTAACAGCTCATCATCACGTCCAAAGGGTTTTTTCAGACCGATGCCCCAACCTTGCGGTTCATGCGGCGGCGAGCCCAGCGTTTGCACATTACCGCCCAGATTAATCAGCGCCTGCTGCACGCCCTGCTGACGCAGAAACGCCTGTACGCGATCGGCGATATAGCCTTTGGCGATGGCGCCGAGATCGATCTCCATGCCCGACTGCAGCAGAAATACCGAGCAATCGGCGGAATTAAGCACCACCTGATGCGGATCGGTCAGCTTCAACAGAGCAGCAATCTCGTTTGCCGGCGGCACCGCGCGCCCCTGAAATCCAATCTTCCAGCGCTTCACCACCGGCCCGATAGTGAAATTAAACGCGCTATCCGGTAGCAAGCTCACGGCGTGTGCCACGCTAATCAAAGCGAAAACCGGCTCACTCACCACCACCGGATTCCGGCCTGCGGCCTGATTGATCGACATCACTTCGGATTCAGCGCGATTAACGGTGAACAGATTTTCTTGCTGCTTGATGAGTTGGAAAACCTGGCGAGCTAGCGTGGGATTGTCGTCGAAGAGTTTGAGCAGAATGGGCGAACCCATGAGTACGGCAGAGTAAGAGAAGACGCCATCGGTCATTGCATGCCTCTAAAGAAAACGATGCCCGCACAAGGCGGGCATCTTCACAGCTTAGTGTCCTAGCGCCAGTTTAGCGGCATTGTGACCGGCTTTGATACCAAAGATGATGATATCGGCCACCGCGTTACCGCCGATGCGGTTAGCACCGTGGATGCCACCGACCACTTCACCTGCCGCCCACGCACCTGGAATCACCGCTTTCTGCGCATCCAGCACCGCGGTATCGGTGTTGATGGTCACGCCGCCCATGGTGTGATGCACGCCCGGTGCGATACGAATCGCAAAATACGGACCTTTGTTCAGCGGATGACGCAGCGCCGTTTTACGGCCAAAGTCTTCGTCGTCCTGCTTCGCCACGAACTCATTGTAACGACCCAGCGTGGTTTGCAGCGCTTCCTGATCCATATTGAGTTTCACTGCCAGCTCGTGTGGCGTTGGTGCACTAATCACGAAGCCTTTGGCGATGTATTCGTCAGCCGCTTTGTTGTTAGCACGAACCTGCTCATCAAAAATGATCCACGCGCTCTTCTCAGGCAGGGCGATGATCTCGGCAGAAACTTTGTCGCGGGTTTCCATTTCGTTGTAGAAACGCTTGCCCGCCTGACTGACCAGGATTGCCCCGCCGCCGCGCATCGCTTCGGAAATCAGATACGAGGTGGTTTGCTCAACCGTTGGGTGAATCTGAATCTCGCCCATATCCACCGTATCCGCGCCGATGTGTTGCAACATGGCAATGCCGCTGCCGGTGGCGCCTTTGTGGTTGGTGGTCACGAAACCATCCAGCTCTGGGCGATATTTCACCACCATTTCGCGGTTTGCACTGAAGCCACCGGTGGCCACAATCACGCTTTTAGCGTTGATGATACGGCTATCGTTGTACTCATCCACCACTTTAACGCCGGTGACTGCGCCATTTTCCACCAGGATTTCGGCCACCGAGGTTTCCAGCAGCACTTCGATATTGCGCTGATTCACATTTTTAACCAGGCCGCTGATCAGGAAGCCACCCACCGCAGAACGATCTTCCGGACGATGCGTACGATCGATGCTCATACCGCCGGTGATAGTGATGTCGCACAGCTCGATCTCTTTCGCCGCCAGCCACTCAATCGCTTCAGGTGCTTGCTCAACAAATTCGCGCAGCAGTACCGGATTATTTTTGAATTTGCCGCCTTTCAGCGTCTCTTCGTAGAACAGCTCTTTACTGTCTTCAATGCCTTTCAGCTTCTGATAACGGGTTTCAGCCGCGTTCATACCCACTGAGGCTTTAATGGTGTTGCCGCCGATGGTGGGCATCTTCTCGATGATTACCACACGCGCGCCATCGTCATGCGCCTGAATCGCTGCCGCCAGACCGGCACCGCCGGTGCCCACCACCACCACATCGTAATTAACCGGTGCGTTAGGGTTACCGCCCTCCTCAATCACATACTCTTTGCTTGAGGTGGTCATGGCGCGTGATACCGCTTTTTTCAGCGCTTCACTCTGCGTGGTGGCGCCGGTGATGGCATCCACGTGTGGGCTGTTCGCCACCAGAATGCGTTCACGCAGGCTCTCGAAGGTGCTGGTAAAGTCGACGTCGAGGCTCGGATCCGGCACCAGTGAAATATCGGTAATACGGTCGGTATCCAGCGTTACGTTGATTTTCAGCTTCAGCGCTTCGGCTTCGACTTTGGCCTGATAAACGCCGGCTTTGTATTTACGCCCGGTATCGCTGACGTCGCGAATCATCGCATCCACCAGCGAGAAGCGCCACAGCGGTTCCGGGATGGTCAGCTCTTCGCGCTTGGTGCTGTCAATGTACAGCTCCATGTGCTGATTTTTGATCGCGCGATCGGCCCAGTCCGGATAGGCGATACAGGCTTTACCGACCGCAACCAAGTCGAAACCGTGCTCCAGCGCATTCTCAGCATCTTCTTTATTCACAATGCCGCCGACGCCAATCACCGGCACTTTCGCCAGGTTTGGTGAGCGCTGGGCAAGGTATTTGGTGATCAGCGGCGTTGGATCCTGGGTATCGACAATCGACGGACGCAGCAGTTGGCCAACGGAGAAATGCACGTAATCAAGGCCGCGTTCGGCCAGTTTTTCCAGCAGGTACAGCGTGTCATCCCAGCGGATACCTGGGACTTCCAGCTCTTCCGGTGAGAAACGATAACCAATGACGAAATCCGCCGCGGCAAAACGGTCGGCCATTTTGTGGGTGATCTCCAGTACTTCCAGTGGGAAACGGGCGCGATTATCGCGGCTGCCGCCCCACTTATCATCGCGCTGATTCGAGTTTGGCGAGTAGAACTGCTGGATCAGATAAGTGTTTGCGCCGTGAATTTCCACGCCGTCAAAGCCGGCTTTGATGGCGCGGTTCACCGCATCACCAAACTTGGTGATCATCACGTCGACTTCTTCTGCCGTCAGCGCTTGTGGCGTGGTGGCGCCTTCACGCGGTGCGGCGATGGCGCTAGGCGCGACCGGCGTTTTACCGCCGATCAGCGCAGGTTCCACCATACGGCCGCCGTGATAAATCTGCAGAATCGCTTTGGAGCCTTGAGACTTGATGGCGTGCGCAATTTTCGCCAGGCCGGGAATTTTGTTATCGCTATCGATGCCGAGTGCGCCAGGGAACGCCGGGCCGCGGTTATCAACAAAACAGCATTCAACAATCACGGTGCCGATGCTGCCGGCACGCACGCGATAATATTCGACAAGGTCACTGGTAACACCGCCGTCAAAGTAACCGGTACAGGTGGTCATCGGCGCCATAACCAAACGGTTTTTGAGCACCGCACCTTTCGGTAGCGTAAGCGGATTAAGAATCGGGGTGAGCGTATTCATGATGAGCAACTCCAGAATTAAGAAATTTTGTATTCAATTCTTTGGCGGTTCGGAGGAATTTATATTTATTTGAGTGGTCCGACTTCATGCCATAAATATACCATTTTATTTACTTACATAACCTTATTCGTTAGTTATATAAGTTTTACGCATGAAAATAATATTTGATGCTCATTGCTGAAAGCTGCGTTCCGCTAAGTTTTAACCAAGACTTGACAAAAATCAACTTTTTCCTTACATTTAAAACAAAACCAGCCTTATCATAAAGATAAATCACCATCCCTCTCTGTTTTTTGCTTGATTTGTGGCGTTTCGTTTGCCTCACACAGTTAATTTTCACCTAATGGTTCGTTTATTAACAGGCGCACGCTTAATGCAAAAAAAACACGAATAAATTTTATTGATCTAGATCAAAATAGATATTTTAATTAATCGCATCATATTCACATTCAATAGATAATTCGCGCATCGAATTTTGCAAATAGCGATTTATTAAAACTCAGTTTTAAATGTCACGACTAATCTGCTACAAGGGTTTTGTAACTAAATAAACCCACTTAGTTCGGGGCGTATAACCGCATCTCCATAACTTGCAGACCAAAACTATGAACACACAAACCACCCAGAGTGAATCACTACCCGCGCCGCCTGCGGCACCGGGGAAAAAGAACCGCCTGATTATGTTGTGCCTGCCAATTGTTGTCGCTGTGCTGTTGCTGCTGGTGCCGACGCCGGCAGGACTCGAGCCTTACGCATGGCACTTCTTTGCCATTTTTGTCGGGGTCATTGTTGGATTGATTTTTGAGCCGCTACCCGGCGCGGTCATCGGCTTGACCGGCGTGGTGATCATTGCGCTGTTCAGCCAATGGGTGCTGTTTAGCCCAGCGGAACTGGCCGATCCCAAGTTCAAAACCGCCGCGCAGTCATTCAAATGGGCAGTGAGCGGCTTCGGCAACTCTACGGTCTGGCTGATCTTCGGTGCCTTTATGTTCGCTGCGGGCTACGATAAAACCCAGTTTGGTCGCCGCCTGGCGCTGATTCTGGTGAAATATCTTGGTCGTCGTAGCCTGACGCTCGGTTATGCGATTACCTTCGCTGACCTGCTGCTGGCGCCGTTTACGCCGTCGAACACCGCACGCAGTGGCGGTACCATCTATCCGATTATCGCCAACCTGCCGCCGCTCTACGGTTCAAAACCTAACGATCCGAGCGCACGCAAGATTGGTTCTTACCTGATGTGGGTAGCGATCACCGCCGCGTGTATCACCAGTTCAATGTTCCTTTCGGCTCTGGCACCTAACCTGCTGGCGCTGGCGCTGGTGAAAAGCGTGGTCGGCTTCGATATTTCCTGGGGCATGTGGTTCCTCGCCTTCCTGCCGCTGGGTGTGCTGCTGATTCTCACCATGCCGCTGCTGGCCTACTGGCTCTATCCGCCAGAAGTGAAAGTGAATGATGAAGTGCCGCGCTGGGCGACTGCTGAGCTGGCGAAACTGGGCAAACTGAAACGCAACGAAATCCTGCTGCTGGGCTTCGTGGTAGCTGCGCTGATGATGTGGATCTTCGCCACGGCGTGGATTGAACCGGCGATGGCCGCACTGTTGGTTATCGTGCTGATGCTGTGGACCGGTGTACTGAATTGGAATGACATCACCAGCAACAAAGCAGCCTGGAACACTTTTGCCTGGTTCGCCACGCTGGTCGCCCTCGCCGATGGCTTAGCACGCGTTGGCTTCATCGCCTGGCTGGGTAAAGAAGGTGCGATGCTGCTACAAGGCTATGACCCGCAAGTTTCTGCCGTGGTCCTGTTAGTCGCCTTCTATCTGCTGCACTACCTGTTCGCCAGTACCACGGCGCACACCACGGCGCTGCTGCCAGCGATGTTGACCATTGCCGCCTCCATCCCGGGCATCAACATGCCGGTATTCTGTTTGATGATGTGTGTTTCTCTCGGCGTGATGGGCATTATCACCCCGTACGGCACCGGCCCAAGCCCGATTTACTACGGCAGCGGCTATTTGCCAACCAAAGATTACTGGCGTCTCGGTACCATCTTCGGTGCGTTGTTCCTGGTTCTGCTGATGGTTGTCGCCTATCCATGGATGGTGATGATGTTCTGATGATGTTGCTTCGATGTTAAAACGGAGCCGCGTATTACCGTGAAAATGTTATGATGCTCGCCAGTCAGCCCCTGCGGAGGGCTGGCGAGAGAAAAATCAAATAACAGATTGCCTAATTTGTCGCCCGTCATGCTGGCGGGCAACACGAAGCTAAGTGAGCCAACATGTCGAACAAACCCTTCTATTACCAGAATCCGTTTCCTCTCGCCAAAGATGATACTGAATACTATCTGCTGAGCCGTGATTACGTCTCGGTGGCCAACTTCGATGGCGAAGAAGTCCTGAAAGTCGATCCTAAAGCGCTGACGCTGTTGGCGAAGCAGGCATTCCATGATGCGTCCTTTATGCTGCGCGCTTCGCACCAGGCGCAGGTCGCCGCGATTCTTGCCGATGATGAAGCCAGCAAGAACGATAAATATGTCGCGCTGCAGTTCCTGCGTAACTCCGAAATTGCCGCGAAAGGCGTGCTGCCAACCTGTCAGGACACCGGCACCGCCATCATCATGGGTAAAAAAGGCCAGCGCGTCTGGACCGGCGGCGGCGATGAAGCCGCGCTGTCACAGGGCGTCTACAACACCTTTATTGAAGATAACCTGCGCTACTCACAGAACGCCGCGCTGGATATGTATAAAGAGGTGAATACCGGTACCAACCTGCCGGCGCAGATCGATCTCTACAGCGTGGATGGCGACGAGTACAAATTCCTGTGCATTGCTAAAGGTGGCGGTTCCGCTAACAAAACCTATCTGTATCAGGAAACCAAAGCGCTGATTACGCCAGCTAAGCTGAAGAACTACCTGGTAGATAAGATGATGTCGCTGGGCACCGCGGCCTGCCCGCCGTACCACATCGCCTTTGTCATCGGCGGCACCTCCGCAGAAAGCACACTGAAAACCGTTAAGCTGGCTTCAACCCACTACTACGATTCACTGCCGACTGAAGGCAACGAACATGGTCAGGCCTTCCGCGATGTGCAGCTGGAAGAAGAGTTGCTGAAAGCGTCGCAGGAGCTGGGCTTGGGCGCGCAGTTTGGCGGTAAATACTTCGCGCACGATATCCGCGTAGTGCGTCTGCCACGTCACGGCGCATCCTGCCCGGTGGGCATGGGCGTGTCTTGCTCCGCTGACCGTAACATCAAAGCCAAAATCAACCGCGAAGGCATCTGGATTGAGAAGATGGAAGATAATCCGGGCCGCTATATTCCGGAAGAGCTGCGTCAGCAGGGCGAAGGTGAAGTGGTACATGTCGATCTGAACCAGCCGATGAGCGAGATTCTGGCGCTGCTGTCGGCGTATCCGGTCTCCACGCGCCTGTCATTGAATGGCACCATCATCGTGGCGCGCGACATTGCACATGCCAAGCTGAAAGAGCGTATTGATAACGGCGAAGGTTTGCCGCAGTACATCAAAGATCATCCGGTGTATTACGCGGGTCCGGCCAAGACGCCAGAAGGTTATGCTTCTGGCTCACTTGGCCCAACGACTGCTGGTCGTATGGACTCCTACGTTGATCTGCTGCAGGCCAACGGCGGCAGCATGGTGATGCTGGCGAAGGGCAACCGCAGCAAGCAGGTTACCGATGCGTGTCAAAAACACGGCGGCTTCTATCTGGGAAGCATCGGCGGCCCGGCAGCGGTACTGGCACAGCAGAGCATTAAGAGTCTGGAATGCGTGGAGTATGCCGAGCTTGGCATGGAAGCGATTTGGAAAATCGAAGTGGAAAACTTCCCGGCGTTCATTCTGGTGGATGACAAAGGAAACGACTTCTTCCAGCAGATTCACAACAACTGCGCGGCCTGCGTGAAGTAATTTACGCATCGCAGCACAAAAAAGCCGTTATCATGTGATAGCGGCTTTTTTATTGCGATATTTCTGACAAATTGATCATCGAATGAGGCAAAGCAAAAAAGTTAAAAACGGAATTGACTCTCCAGCTGACGCAATGTCTCTATGCGCTGCGCCGTGGCGATTTCGCGCGCTTTCACTTCCAGCAGCAGGTCAGCATCATTCTGACCAATCACATACACCGCCTGACGCCCAGGCAGATTTACCGTAATAATATTTTGTTCGACACCGTCCAGCATCTCATCGTGCTGTTCCAGGTAGTTGTACAACGTGTTCATGGGATCTCCTTAAAATAGGTGGGCCATTCTGGCAAATCACGCCCTTTAAAGAACACAAGACCTGGCTTAAAGATGTTACGTAATCGGAAATTTCTTGCGACATGACTATCCTGCAGAGGCAAGATGACGGAGAGATGAACGGGCAGCAGATGACTCTGCTGCCCTTGGTGGATCAGAAGAAACCGAGCGGTTGGGTGCTGTAGCTCACCAGCAGGTTTTTGGTTTGCTGGTAATGGTCGAGCATCATTTTGTGGGTTTCGCGGCCGATACCCGATTTTTTATAGCCGCCAAACGCCGCATGTGCCGGATAGAGGTGATAACAGTTGGTCCACACGCGACCGGCTTTAATCGCGCGACCCATGCGATAGGCACGGTTGATATCACGCGTCCACACGCCCGCGCCGAGACCATAAATCGAGTCATTGGCGATGGCGAGCGCTTCGGCTTCATCTTTAAAGGTCAGCACGCCGACCACCGGTCCAAAGATCTCCTCCTGGAACACGCGCATGCTGTTGTCACCTTTCAGCAACGTCGGCTGGATATAGTAGCCGCTGGCAAACTCCTCACCGATCTTCTCCACGCCGCCGCCGTGCAGCACCTGCGCGCCCTCTTGCTGCGCTATTTCCAGATAAGAGAGGATTTTATCGAACTGCTGCTGCGAGGCCTGCGCACCAATCATGGTTTCGGTATCCAGCGGATCGCCACGTTTGATGGTTTTGATACGCTTCATCACCGCTGCCATAAACGGCTCGAAGATCGACTCCTGCACCAGCGCGCGTGACGGACAGGTACAGACTTCACCCTGATTGAGGAAGCCGAGCACCACGCCTTCTGCGGCTTTCTCAATGAAACTCTCCTCCGCGTCCATGATGTCTTCGAAGAAAATGTTCGGCGATTTTCCGCCTAGCTCGACGGTGGACGGGATGAGACTTTTCGCGGCCAGTTCGAGAATATGCCCCCCGGTGGCGGTTGATCCGGTAAAGGCGATTTTGGCGATACCCGGATGCGACGCCAGCGCTTCGCCGGCCTCTTTACCGTAGCCGTGCACTACGTTAATCACGCCCGGCGGCAGCAGATCTTTAATCACCTCCATAAACAGCGTAATTGACAGCGGCGTTTGCTCAGCCGGTTTCAACACCACGCAGTTGCCTGCGCCCAGTGCCGGCGCCAGTTTCCATGCCGCCATCAGCAGCGGGAAATTCCATGGAATGATTTGCCCTACCACGCCCAGCGGTTCGTGGAAGTGGTAGGCGGCGGTGAACTCATCGATTTCAGCCGCTGTCCCTTCCTGCGCACGCACGCAGCCAGCGAAATAGCGAAAGTGATCGACCGCCAGCGGCAGATCGGCGGCCAGCGTTTCGCGCACCGGCTTGCCGTTATCCCAGGTCTCATTGACTGCGATGTATTCCAGATTCTCTTCCAGCCGGTCAGCAATTTTTAGCAGCACTAACGATCGTGCCTGCGGCGAGGTTTTGCCCCACGCATCGGCGGCGGCCTGCGCGGCGGCAACGGCGTTATCGATATCAGCGCGATCCGAGCGCGGAAATTCGCCAATGGTGGAAGCATTAATTGGGGAGGTGTTGAGGAAGTAATTTCCATTCACCGGCGCAACAAATTCGCCGTTGATAAAGTTGCCATAACGCGATTGCAGAGTAATGAGAGAACCTTGTTCTCCCGGAGCAGCGTAACGCATGGTGTTTCTCCTTGCGGGACAGAGTGGCGATTAACAACTATGAAACCTGTTATTAACATTGGGCGATCGGTGCCAGCCTGTCAGATCGTAGAGCGGGAAACTGTGACCGCATCGTGGGAAATTTGGCGTGCGGTCGCTGCTACAGATAATTCCGAGTTTTCCCGCAGATGCAGCAAAAAGCGGAACATGGGCCAAATATGTGGTCAATATGAAGCAGGATACTAACCAGGAGAAACAGATGTTGGCTTCAGCCCTGACGTTAATGCGCGCCAAAGCGAACTTTGTTCAGCAATTTATCCGCAACCCGCGCAAAATGGGCAGCATCACGCCCTCTTCCGCCGCGCTGTGCCGCACCATGTGCGATGCGGTGAATTGGGATAGCAGTATGCGCATCGCCGAACTCGGTGCCGGTGACGGCGTCCTGACGCGTCATCTACTGGCTCGCATGGCGCCGGAAGCACAGCTGGATGTGTTTGAAATCAGCCCGGAACTGGTGAAAAGTCTGCGCGGCTTACCGGACCCGCGCATGCAAGTGCGTGCCTGTTCGGCTGAGTATCTCGCTGGGGAATATGATGTGATTTTTTCTGGCCTGCCGCTGCTGTCCTTACCGCCCGCCACGCGCGATGCGATTCTCAGCGCCGTGCATGATACGCTGGGTCCACGCGGCGTATTTGTTCAGTTTCAATACACCTCGTTTACCCAACCCAATTTATCGCGTTACTTCACCTGGGAACGCCAGCGGGTGCTGAAAAACATGCCACCCGCGTGGGTCTATCGCTGCACCCGTCATTACGCGCCCTGAGCCTGCACGCGCGGCTGCGGCCGCGTTTGCTGCCAGAAGCTCCGCAACAGTTCACGCGACCAATCTTCCCCCACCAATGGCGTACCCTCATCGCTGACGCCCGCCGGTAAACAAGCCGTCATAATGTCGCGGGTAAATTCCGGATGGAACTGTACCGACAGCGCCTGCGGTGAATAACGCAAAATTTGACAGCCATCCTGCGCCGAACTCGCCAGCACTTGCGCATGCGGCGGCGGCGTTAATACCGATTGACGATGGGACAACCACGCCTGGAACTCGCCCGGTAACGGCCCCAGCCAGGGATCGGTTTTCGCCTGCGCACTGCACGTCAGCGGTTTCAGTCCACGCTCCCAGCCTTGCGGATTATCGCCCACTTTGCCACCCAGCGCGTAAGCCATCAGCTGATGGCCGTAGCACACGCCGAGCAGCGGCAGTTCTGCATCCAGCACGCCGCGAATCCAGGCGGCGGTGCGTTCACTCCAGTCGGCGTGATCGGTCACCATCGCCCAGGAACCGCTGAGAATCGCGCCGCTGACGCGGTCAAACGCCGGTAAATCATCGCCCAGATGCGGACGCACAATCACATAGTCATCGGGCTGCAGCTGCAGCGCATCGATAAACCACTTCGGTTGTTCACCAATTTGTGCCACAACCGGTGGCGGCGGAACGTCGAGTTGAATCAGGGCAAGGGGTAATGCGCGGGTCTGTGTCATGCCGAATACGTTCCTCATTATGGTCGCTTTTCGGACATCCACTTTGACAGTAAATCAGCAACATGTCTTATTTTTTTCCTGCATAAGCTAATGCTTCAACGAATTTTTTTTCCTCAGACACGCCCGAAGTCATCGCCTTCATGCCATCATTAGCCGGTATTAATCCTGATTGACGGTGAAGGAAGACATTGTGGCAGCGCGGCATTTTTTTATGGTTCTGATGGTGGTTTCCATCTGGGCGTTCAATAACGTAGCGGTAAAGTGGGGATTGCTGGAACTTCCCCCGCTGTTTCTTACCTGGATGCGCTTTGTGGTGGTGGCGATTGTGCTGGTGCCCTTCTGTCGCATTACGCGCGCGCAGCTGCCGTGGCTGCTGACGCTGGCGTTCACCTTTGGCTTTATGCACTTCTCGCTGCTGTTTGTCGGCATGCGTTACACCGATGCCGGCACCGGTGCCATTGTGGTGCAGCTCGGCACGCCGATTGCCATGCTGTTGGCGATGGTGATTCTGAAAGAGAAGCTGCGCATGATACAGCTGATCGGTATCGCGATTTCGTTAAGCGGCGTGGCGGTGCTGTCGGGTAGCCCCACCATTCCAGCCTGGTGGGTGCTGTGCATTCTGCTGTGCAGCGCCTTCGGCTGGGCCATTAGCAATATGATTGTGAAAAAATCGCCGCCGATTAAACCGCTGACGCTTACCGGCTGGATCTCCTTCCTTGCGGTGCCGATTGTCGGCGCAGCCTCCTGGCTCACCGAATCACACCAGTTTTACGCGCTGAGCCACGCGGGCTGGCGCGGCTGGTTTGGTATTCTCTACAGCGCGCTGGCCTCGTCGATTGTGGCCTATACGCTGTGGTACGCGTTGCTGAAGAAGTACAACGTGAATCTGATCATGCCCTACTCGTTGCTGACGCCGGTGCTGGCGGTGTTGATGGGCGTACTGGTGCTCGGCGATAGCATGAACAGCTTTAAGGTTCTCGGCGCTTCGCTGGTGGTATTGGGGACCGCGATTGCCGTGATCAATCTGCGTAACCTGCGCATGCACGCGCGTTTCCCCCGTTTACGCTTGCGTCGCCGTTAAATTGCCTCTGCTATGCTTGAGTCTCGCGCGTTATCCGGAGACTCAACATGGATTCTCAACGTGCTGCCGCACTGTGGCAGCAAATGTGGCAGGGATTACGAGGCGCGGATGCGCTTCCCTCGCTCACCTTCCTCCAACCCGAAACCTTCGCGTCTGCCTTTGCCGTCAGTGAACTGGCGGCCACCAGCATCGGGCTGGCCAGTCAGGCGCTGAGCGACTTAATCGGCCAATCCGCGCCGGTCAGCGTCAACGTCCGTCTTGCCTCACGCTGGTTTCAACACAGCCTGATTCCGCTTAATCGGCCTCCCGCTGCGCTGTGGGACGAATTCGCCGGCGATTACGCCAGCGCCGACGGCTGGATCCGCCTGCACACTAATGCCGCTCATCATCGTGCCGCGATGGAGCAGGTTCTTTGCCAGCATGCCCATCGCGCCTCACTGGCCGACGCGGTCGCACGCTGGCCCGCCGCCGCGCTCGAGCAGGCGGTGATTGAGGCCGGCGGTTGCGCCGCGCAGATGCGCAGCGAAGCACAATGGCAGCAGCATCCGCAAGGCAGCGCGGTGCAACATGAGCCGCTGATTGCACAGCAGGCCTGCGGCGAGGCGCCGATGCCAGGCTGGACGTTATCGCCCGCACGCCCGCTGCTCGGCGTACGCGTGTTGGATCTCACCCGCATCATCGCCGGTCCGGTCGCCACGCGCTTTCTCGCCAGCCTTGGCGCCAATGTGCTGCGCATCGATCCGCCCGACTGGCACGAGCCGACGCTGGAAGAGGAGATCACCTGCGGCAAACGCTGTGCGCGTCTTGATATCAAATCCCGGGCCGGGCGCGAACAGCTGCGCCAGCTGTTGCAACACAGCGATGTGCTGGTACACGGTTATCGTGCCGATGCGCTGGAGAAACTGGGACTGGATGCCGATACCCGCCGCAAACTGGCACCCGGCTTAGTGGATGTGAGCCTTAATGCGTGGGGCTGGAGCGGGCCGTGGCGCAACCGGCGCGGATTCGACAGCCTGGTGCAGATGGGCTGCGGCATCGCCGAGCAAGGCATGCGCTGGAGCGGCAGCAACAAACCGACACCGCTGCCGGTGCAGGCGCTCGATCACGCCACCGGCTACCTGATGGCTTCAGCGGTGCTGGAAGGTCTGCGTCAACGGTTAAGCCATGGCGTCGGCTGGCAGGCGCGTTTGTCACTGGCACGTACGGCGCAGCTATTGCAACAGTTCGGTGCCGCGCCAGAAAATGGGCAAAACGGTATTGAGGCGCAACGCGATGATGTGCTGAGCAGCGTGGAGTTCAATCAGTGGGGCATTGCGCAGAGATTGCGTGCCGCGGCTTATCTGCCCGGCACGCCAATGATCTGCGCTACGCCGGGTGTCAAACTCGGCAGTAGCGCAGCCAGCTGGTAACGATTACGCCTCGTCGCCCTGCTCTTCGTTCAGCTCTTCATACATCGCCTGCATGGCTTCACGGCTCAGTGCGGCCAGCGTGCGATAAAACGCTGTGGTAGCGTGCGCTTCCACTTTACCGAGGAACGCGCCGCACCACGGCAGCAGATACTCATCGAACAGTGCCAGCTGTGCGGCGGATTCATCCTCCGCCGACTGATCTTCCAGCCACGATGCCGCGAGCAGCAGCACGCCGAAGTGATCGGCCGGGGCTTCGCTTAGTGGCATGCCGCGGGCGCTGAGAAAGGCGCGCACCTCGGCTTCCTGTGGGCCATTTGGCCACTGCGAAGCGTACGGCGGAACGCTGCACTCGCTGCCAACAAACAGTGCGTTGTAATCGGCGGCCAGCGCCTGGGGATCGCTATTCTGCTGCAGACGCGTCAACAGTTCCTCCTGCTCCAGCGGCCACTGCTGTTGCAGTTTGTCTTCGCGCAGCAGCGTGAACAGCGGTACCAGCAGCGGATCCTGCGGCTGGCGATTAAACAGCGAGCCGATGACGCGGCAGAGAATGGAAAACTCATTCATGCAACAGAATTCCTTGAGGCAAAAAGTTAAAAATCAGCAAATTCAGCAATATGTTTGCCGGTGCGCTGTTCGAGGAAATCGAGCAGGCGACGCGGCGTGACATTTAACACGCGATCTTGCGGAAAATCCACTTCGCTGGTGATGCGAATGCAGTGTTCGAAATGCCCCAGCGTAAACGCGGTATGCGAATCGGAACCAAATGCCAGGCGACCACCGGCATCGCGCACGGCTTCAGCAATAGCGCGGCAGTTCGGTTCGCTGCCCGGCCGTGAATGCGTAAAGGAGGAGTTATTGATCTCCAGCGCCACATCGTAGTGCGCCGCAGCTTCGGCAATCGCGCGGATATCTACCGGGAATTTTGGGTTGCCGGGATGAGAGATGATATGCACTAAACCTCCAGCCATGGCGGCAATCATCGCTTCGGTGTGATGCGCTTTATCGCGCGGTGCATACACTGGCTCGTGGAAGCCGGCGACGATCAGATCGAGCGCATCCAGCATCGGGCCGCTGCAATCAATCTCACCATGCTGATTTTTGATGTTGGCTTCAATACCGCGCAGTACGCCGACGCCGTCAATCACGCGCGGCCAGATGCGCATGTTGACGAAGTGCCAATAGTGCGGCGCATCGGCCATATCCGGACCGTGATCGGTAATGGCAAACAGCTTTAAGCCATTCTGTTTCGCCTGCGCCACATAATCATGCAGCGTGCTGTATGCGTGGGTGCTGGCGAC
Organism: Pantoea sp. USHLN256; assembly: GCF_037149875.1. Taxonomy (NCBI): domain Bacteria; kingdom Pseudomonadati; phylum Pseudomonadota; class Gammaproteobacteria; order Enterobacterales; family Erwiniaceae; genus Pantoea; species Pantoea sp. USHLN256. The sequence continues at coordinate 294,384 of NZ_JBBCQO010000001.1, forward strand.
AGTGTGCATATGTAAATCAACGGGATACATCTTCATCTCCTAACCAAATGTGAATTAATAACCGCGCTGGCAATCGACCAAACCGCCTGGCTTATCGCCCTGCTGTAGAGCAAGTATGGCATCCGCAATGTAATCCATCGCTTCACCCGGCAACGTGATAGCCGCAGTATGTGGCGTGATTGTGACATGCGGATGAGACCACAATGGATGATCCTGCGGCAGCGGCTCGGTCTGGAACACATCCAGCGCGGCAGCCGCCAGCTGACCGCTATTCAGCGCGGCGAGCAAATCGGCTTCCACCACATGCGCACCGCGCGCCAGGTTAAGGAAGCAGGCACCGTGCGGTAACACGCGCAACAAGTGGCTATCGATTAAGTTCGTGGTCTCCGGTGTGGTGGGCAGCAGATCGATCAGCACCTGAGTGCCATCGAGGAAGGCATTCAGCTGATCGCGCCCGTGGAAACTCTGCACGCCGTCAATCTGTTTGGCGGAGCGGCTCCAGCTACGCAACGGAAAACCCCACTGACGCAGGCTTTCCAGCACGCTGCGGCCTAATACGCCCGCGCCTAAAACACCAACGGTGAAGTTGTGTCGATCCCGCCCATCAAGCTCCTGCCACTGCGATTGCTGCTGCAGTTGGCGATAGTCAGCGAAGCGGCGGAACCAGCCCAGCACGCACCAGTTGGCATACTCCTGCATCTGGCGCGCCATACCGGTGTCTTCCAGACGGAACAGCGGCACCTCGTCAGCCAGCATCTGTGGATTTTCACGAATTTGCTTAAGAATTTCGTCGACGCCCGCGCCCATGGCAAATACACCTTTTAACTGACGGCCTGCCAGCATCTCAACCGGCGGAGAACGCACGATGGCGTAATCGGCCGGGGCCGTGTCGCCCGGCTGCCAGTGACGAACGCGCGCCTCAGGTAAACGCTGACGTAAACCGTCCAGCCAACCGTGCGGTGCCAGCGATGGGTGATACCAGATAATCTCCATACAGCTCTCCTTTTTTTCTTTCAGCCTCAGGCAAATAGCCGTACAGGGCAAGCAAAAACCTTAGCCTTAATGCAATTTCTCAGGTGATTAATTCCGGGCGCTTCACATTTCCACTGCGACACAAGGCTAAGCGACGCGATAGCGACTAAAGTTGTTCGGGTGGTCAATGCGTTAGCACACCACCTTTTCGGACAAGGAGAAAAACCGATGATAAAAAATGCCGTATTCACGCCCGCGCGTCTGACCTTTTTACTCAGCGCCGCACTGCTGGCCGGTGCCAGCGCCGCGCACGCCGATGACCAAAGCCGCATGCTCAGCAATCAACCGCAGCCACCGGATGTGCGCCTGGGACCGTTGTTCAATGCGGTGCAGCAGGCGAAATTTTATCCGGACCAGAAAACCTTCGCCGATGCGGTGCCAAAATCGAATCCCTCTTCGATTCTCGCCGACTGGCAGATGCAGAAAAGCCAGCGCAACTTCGATCTCAAGCACTTTGTCGACAGCAACTTTACGTTGCCGAAAGAGCAGGACAAATATGTACCGCCATCCGGACAAAGCCTGCGAGAGCACATCAACGGTTTGTGGCCGGTGCTGACGCGCACTGCGCAGAGCGCCAGCCAATATGATTCACTGCTGCCGCTGCCAAAACCTTATGTGGTGCCCGGCGGTCGTTTCCGCGAAGTCTATTATTGGGACAGCTACTTCACCATGCTGGGCCTGGCGGAGAGCGGTCACTGGGATCGCGTACAGGATATGGTGGATAACTTCGCCACCGAACTCGATAAATATGGCCATATTCCTAACGGCAACCGCAGCTACTATCTCAGCCGCTCGCAGCCGCCGTTCTTCAGCTTGATGATTGACCTGCTGGCGACGCACAAAGGCGACGATGTCTATCGTCAATACCTGCCGCAGCTGCAGAAAGAGTACGACTACTGGATGGCGGACAGCGATAAAGTCGCCGCCGGTCAGGCCAGCAAACGGGTGATTAAACTGAGCGACGGCACGCTGCTCAACCGCTACTGGGACGATCGCGACGCACCACGTACCGAATCCTGGCTGGATGATGTCAACACGGCGAACAAAGCGCCGGAGCGCAATAAACAGCTGGTGTATCGCGATCTGCGTGCGGGCGCGGCGTCAGGCTGGGATTTCAGTTCGCGCTGGTTTACTGATGCCCATAATCTGGCCTCGATCCGCACCACGCAGTTAGCGCCGGTCGATCTCAACAGCCTGCTGTTCCACCTCGAACAGACATTGTCGAAAGCGTCCAAACTGGACAAGCAGGATGACAAGGCCAAAGCGTTTGCTGCGGATGCCGAAAAACGTCAGGCAGCGATCAATCGTTATCTGTGGAACGACAAACAAGGCTGGTACGCCGATTACGACTTCCAGAAAAAGCAGGTACATCCTCAGCTTACGGCAGCCACGCTGTTCCCGCTCTATATGCAGGTAGCGAGCGATAAACAAGCAGATCGCACCGCTAAAGCGGTGGAGAAACAGTTGCTGAAACCCGGCGGATTGGTTACCACCACCGTAAACAACGGCCAGCAATGGGATGCGCCAAACGGCTGGGCCCCGCTGCAGTGGGTGGCGGTAGAAGGTCTGGAGCATTACAACCAGCCGAAGTTGGCGCAGCAGATTGGTCAGCGCTTCCTGCAAAACGTGCAGGCAACCTATGACAAGGAGCACAAACTGGTTGAGAAATATGTGGTGGAAGGCGCGCAGCTGGGCGGCGGCGGTGGCGGTGAATATCCGCTGCAGGACGGTTTCGGCTGGACCAATGGCGTGACGCTGAAACTGCTCGACAAATACTGCCCGAAAGACAAAACCTGTAACAGCGCCGGTGATATTCCTGATATGCCTGTGTTGACTTCCGCGAAGTAATCCTATCCCTCATGCCGGGCGAACAGGCCCGGCAACCGCACATTCCGTCGCGGCGTAATTTATTGCGCATCCTCTGGATGGGCATAATTCCGCCATTACTATGCGCGATAAATCGCGCCGCTACGGCTTGTATGCGTAATCTGTGCATTTTCCTCACAACCCTCTTACAACAAATTCACACCTTGAAACACCCGCATTAAAAGATAATAATTCTCAATCTGATATCGATAGCCATTCCCATTAATAACAACAGGAACCCTCATGACCTCGCTGTTTACCCTTAAACGTGGCCGCGTGCTGTGTGCGCTTGCGCTGGCTCTGCCCGCTGCGAGCTTTGCGGAAGAGTCGATTGTCGTTACCGCTCAGCCGCAGGAGAGCGCCACTTCACCGACGCAAGGTTATCTCGCCACGCGCAGCAGCGGTGCCAGTAAAACCGATCAACCGCTGATTACCACCCCACAATCCATCTCGGTGGTAACGCGTCAGCAAATGCAAGATCAGGGTGCGCAGGATCTCAATCAGGCACTGGGTTATACACCGGGCGTGTTTACCAACTTTGGCGGTGCCGCCACGCGTTATGACACCATCGCCCTGCGCGGCTTCCACGGCGGTGATGTCGATAACACCTTCCTTGATGGACTGCGCGTGATGAGTGACGGCGGCAGCTTCAACATTCTGCAGGTAGATAACTGGTTCCTCGATCGCATAGATGTGATTAAAGGCCCCTCTTCTGCGTTGTATGGCCAAACCGTGCCGGGCGGATTGGTGAATATGGTCAGTAAGCGTCCGCAGTTTGCTGAAGAGGGCCATTTCCGCCTGTCTACTGGCACGAATGCCACCAACAGCGCCGCGTTTGATTACACCAACGCCATCAATGACCAGTGGGCATTCCGTTTAACCGGCATCACACGCAACAGCGATACCCAATACGATCACACCCGTGAAGAGAAGTATGCGATTTCACCGCAGCTGATGTGGCAGCCAAGTGAAGACACCAATTTAGTGCTGCGCGCCTATCTGCAGAAAGATCCGTCTGGCGGCTATCACGGTTCGGTACCCGCAGAAGGCACGCTTTACAGTCATAATGGTCGTAAGTTAAGCGATAGCTTCTACGAAGGCGACAGCGCGCTCGATCAGTTCAAGCGCCACGAACAGATCTACAGCTATGATTTTTCACACCGCTTCAACGATGTGTGGTCAGTGCACTCTACCGGCAGCTACAGTCACTCTAATACCGAGCTCGATCAGGTGTATCAGATTGGCTGGAATGCCACCAATCCAGACTTGCTGAATCGCTACTTCTCCGGCGAGCGTTCATCACTCAACGCCTGGGCCAACGATAACCAGCTGCAGGCCGATTTTGCCACCGGCGCGCTCCAACATCGCGTGACGCTGGGTGCCGAATACCATCGTTATAAAAACGACATCAGCGATTCTAGCGGCGCAGCGAGTGCGCTGAACCCGTGGACCGGTGAAGCCGTCGGCGCGATGCCAGATTTTGCCTGGACAGCGCAAACGCGTCGCTATTATCAGACCGGCCTGTATCTGCAGGATGAGTTGCAGCTCGATCGCTGGCATCTGGATCTCTCGGGCCGCTACGACCGCATCGTGTCAGAAAATGGCAACAGCCGTCGTCAGGACGATCACATCAGCGGCCGTGCTGCGCTGCTGTACGCCTTCGACAATGGCGTATCGCCTTACGTCAGCTGGAGCCAGGCGATTACCCCCGCTTCATTGACCGATCCTGATGGCAATCAGCTGAAACCGACCACCTCCGAGCAGTACGAAGCGGGCGTGAAATATCAGCCGGTCGGCACGCGCGATATGTACACCATCGCCCTATACGATTTAACCCAGGATGATGTCGCCAACCGTAACGTGCAGGACGGTACTTACACGCCATCGGGCAAAGTGCATTCACAGGGTATTGAGCTGGAAGCACGTAATCAGCTTACCTCGCGTTTCAGCACCATCGCGGGTTACACGCTCAATCATCTACGCTTCAAAGACTCCGTAGACGGCAACGATGGCCATACACCTTACGTGACGCCAAACAGCATGGCATCGTTGTGGGGTCACTATCAGTTTGATTACGGTTTGAGTGCCGGGGCTGGCGTGCGCTATATCGGTAAACAGTGGGCGGATAACGAAAACACCACGCGTTTGCCATCGGTGACGCTGTTCGATGCGTCGGTACGTGCGGATCTTGGCGCGTGGAATTCACAGTTGAAAGGGGCATGGCTGCAGGTCAATGCCAACAACCTGACGGATAAAAAGTATCTGGCGGCCTGTTATGGCACCGGTTACTGCTATCGCGGCGCCGAGCGCACCGTGATGGCAACGGTAGGCTACGACTTTTAAGCAGGTATAAAAAAATCCGCCATCCTGATTGGGATGGCGGATTTTATCAAATCTCTGTGCGGTTAACTTCGAACTTTACGGTAAATCCACAGCACCACAATGGCACCCACTACCGCCACCACGAAGCTGCCGAAGTTGAAACCGTCAACTCTACCGAAACCAAACAGGGTACTGATCCAGCCACCGACAACCGCACCCACCACACCCAGCACTACGGTGATGATAAAGCCGCCGCCATCTTTACCCGGCATAATCCACTTGGCGATAATACCGGCAATCAGACCAAAAATAATCCATGAAAGAATACCCATGTACTGCTCCTTACGTTATTAATCAATGTGTTCACCGCAACAAGTATAGCCGGGATTTTTTGATCTGCATCGCAACTTGCCACAGTAAATCATCGTTAGCAGGCTAAAGCTCAGCGTGAATACGCCGATAACAGTCGAACAGCATTGGCAGTCGTGAAAATAACAATCGGATAATGGAGCAGGACGTGGGAGAAGCCGATAAAGAACAATACCTCAAGCGAGGCACGTTAGCTGTTTTGGGCGTGATGAAAGACCTGTTGCGTTTTCAAACCCCGTTGATGGTGAATTTTTCGCGCGGTCAGTTTATCAGCCGCATGCTGTCAGCCGATGAAGATCAGGTGATCTTTGACCTCGGCAGCAATGCGCTGGATAACGATTTAGCGCTGCAAGGTGGCGAAATCAATATTGCCGCCGAAACACACGGCGCCAAAGTGGAATTTGGCTTAACCGGTTTACAACGTATCGAATTTGAAGGTCTGCCTGCTTTTGCCGCATCGCTACCCGAATTGGTATGGCAAATTCAGCGCCGTGAATTTTTCCGCGTGAATGCGCCGCTGGAGCCGGTGTTTTACTGCCACAGCCAGTGGCCTGATGGCCGTACTGCGCGTTTCCGCCTGCAGGATCTCTCCTTAGGCGGCGTCGGCGTACTGCTGGATGAAGCGCTGCCAGAAGGTCTCAACCGTGGCGATACCTTTAAAAAACTCCGCGTTGATCTCGCAGAATATGGCCATTTTGAAGTGACGGCGCAGCTGCTACACATCGGTGAACGTACCGTGGTGACCAGCAAGAACGATACCCGCGTGACGCCGCGCCTGAGCTTCCGCTTTACCGCCATCGAACCGATTCAGGAACGCCAGCTACAGCAGGTAATTTTTGCGCTGGAGCGCCTGGCGCGTGATAAGGCGAATCGGTTCCAGTAATCCCGGTACGCATGATTGTGCACAGTTTATCCGTAGGGCCGCCATGTATGGCGAGCGATGTTGCAGGTGCGCATCAATGCGCACCTGACGAAAACCGCACCGGTCAATGCGGCTGATAACGACAACGCGCCACCGCTTCGAGCCAGCCCTGATAATTCTCCTGCATGCTTTTCGCCTGCTCTTCACGCGGCATAATGACGCTGCCCCCCTGCAGCGCCTGCATCTCACTGCCCTGCTGCCACCAGCCTAACGTGCGGCCCGCCAGTAGCGCAGCGCCCAGTGCGGAAACCTCCGGCGTCGGCACGCGCTTCAGTGGCCGCTGCAATACATCCGCCTGCAACTGCATCAACCAGCTGTTTTCCGTGGCGCTGCCATCAACGCACAACGCTGGCAGCCGCACGCCGCTGGCTTGTTCCATCGCGAAAAACACGTCCGCGATCTGAAAGGTGATCGATTCCAGCGCCACGCGCGCCAGCACTTCCGGCGTGGCTGCATCGGTCAGCCCGCACACCATGCCGCGCGCTTTCAGATCCCACCAGGGTGCGCCCAGCCCGGAAAGCGCGGGCACAAAATAGATGCCCTGATTGTGCTCACTACGCTGTGCCAGAGCCGTGAGTTCACGCGGGTCCTGGATGCCCAACATGCGGCCAAGCCACGCCGCCCCCGATCCGGTATGGGTGATGTTGCCTTCAAAAGCGTAGCGCAGCGTGCCGTCGTGCCAGGCCACCGTGGTGCTGAGGCCATTTTCGGTCAGCAGCGGCGTCGCCATCGACATCATCAGCGATGACCCGGTGCCATAAGTGGCTTTTACCACCTCTTCGTTGCCGTTACGCTGCGCTTGCAGCGCGGCATGCGAATCACCGATGCGCGCCAGAATCGGTGTGCCCGGCGTTAACCCGGGCATATCCTGACGTGTTACCACGCCATGGGCGCTGGCCGAGGGCACAATCTGCGGTAGCGCTGCGCGTGGAATGTGGAATAACGCCAGCAGCTCATCGTCCCAGTCGCCGCTGTGCAGGTTATAAAGTTGAGTACGCGCCGCATTAGCATGATCGGTGACGAAACTTTCACCCTCACTCAGTTGCCAGCTCAACCAACTGTCCACGGTACCGATACAGAGTTCACCGGCCCGCGCCCGCGCCAGGCCGTTCGGCAACGCGGCCAGCATGCCGGTGAGTTTGCCGGCTGGAAACATCGGATCCACCGCCAATCCGGTGAGGCCGGTGATACGGGGCGCTTTGCCGGCCACGCGTAAGTCGCGGCAAAAGGCTTCCGATCGGCGATCCTGCCAGCTGACTAACGGCGTCAACGGCTGGCCGTTGTGCCGCTGCCAGATCAACACCGACTCGCGCTGATTACTGATCGCCACCGACGCCACTGCCGCGCCCGCGCACTGCGCCAGACACTCTTCTACCGCTCGTTTTACCGCCTGCCAAATCGCCAGCGGATCTTGTTCCGCCAGTCCCGGCTGCGGATGGGCCAGCGTTAGCGGCTGGCTGCTGCGCGCCACCACCGTTCCTGCGCCATCCACCGCAATCGCTTTGGCGTTAGTGGTACCTTCATCAATCGCCAGTATCAACGAACCTGCCATCTTTACGCTCCTGCACAGATACGTACCGCACTCTTCACCACGCTGGCCGCATCGATGCCATGGCGTGCCCGGGTTGAGGCACGATCGCCGGCAATCGCGTATTCGCCATCCGGAATACCCAATCGCAGCAGGGGAATGCCGCAGCCACCTTCAGCCAACACTTCTGCCACCAGGCTGCCAACCCCGCCGTTGACGTTATGCTCTTCCACGCTAATTACCGCTGGGTAGTGATTTAACAGCTCGCGAAGCCGTTGGGTATCACAAGGTCGAATCGATGGAATGGCGATCACACCCGCCGTAATGCCTTGTTCATGCAGTTGCTCAGCGGCGTGAACCACCTCGTGAACGGTGGAGCCCATCGCCACCAGCACGATGTCATCACCTTCACGCAAAACATCAATCTGGCCGGGACGGAATTGGTAGTCTTCGTCGTGCAGCTGCGGCAGATCTTTGCCGTCGAGGCGGATATACACTGGGCCCACATGCGCCAGCGCGTACTCAATGATCTGGCGACACTCCAGCGGGCAGGATGGCGCATAGATTTCGATGTTGCCGAAGCCGCGCATCACCGCAATGTCGTCGATGCTGTGATGGGTGCTGGCCAGCGGCCCATAGCTGGCACCGGCATTCAGGCCAAACAATTTAACATTGGTGTTGTTGTAGCAGACGTCGACTTTTACCTGCTCATTAGCACGGGAAACCAGGAACGGCGCGGCATTACAGGTGACGGCGACTTTGCCGCCAATCGCCAGTCCGGCAGCGGTCCCCACTAACGTTTGTTCCGCGATGCCGACGTTAATCAGGCGATCGGGAAACGCGTTGATGAACGGCGCAATTTTGGCGGTTGAGGTGGAGTCGGCCACCACCGGCACTAAATCAACGCCGCGATTCACCGCATCGATAAATGCCTCGACCATTACCGTCGCCAGGTGTTTTGCATTACTCATCTTTCAACTCCTCCAGTGCCAACTCAATCTCTTCGCCTTTCGGCACACGGTGATGCCACTCGGGCTTGCCCTGAATAAAGGAGATGCCGAAGCCTTTTTCGGTGTGCGCCACAATGACCTGCGGTTTGCCGCCGTTACGTGGCAGCGTTTCAATGGCCTCAACCACGGCAGCCATGTCATTGCCATTGCATTCGCTCACCTCCAGACCAAAGGCACGCCATTTTTCCGGCAGCGGATCGGTGTTCATGATGTCGCGCGTGTGGCCTGCCAGCTGCAGCTTGTTCTTATCGTTGATAATGACCAGGTTATCGAGGCCGTAATGCGCCGCCACCAGCGCGGCTTCCCAGTTACTGCCTTCCGCCAGTTCACCGTCGCCGGTGACGACAAAAATGCGGCGGTCGCTGTTATCTTTTTTCGCCGCCAGCGCAATGCCGACGGCGACCGGTAATCCGTGCCCCAGCGCGCCGGTGTTCAGTTCAACCCCCGGCGTTTTCTGTCGTACCGGATGGCCCGGCAGATGTGAATCAGCATGCTGATACGTCGGCAGCCATTCGGTAGGGAAATAGCCCGCTTCCGCCAGCACGCAGTAATAACCGCCGACGGCATGGCCTTTCGACTGGATATAGATGTCGCGTTGCGGATCGTTGGTGCGATCCGGCGCGCAGTTAAGAATGCGGAAATAGAGCGCGGTGAGAATCTCTACCTGGGAGAGATCGGCACCGGTGTGCCCACCAGCCGGGCTCCCAGCGTTAAGCTGGATGATGCGACGGCGCACAGCGCGCGCTTTGGCGGCCAGATCCGCTACCGAATATTTGAAAGGATTCATAGACACCTCTGAATTTTAAAGCATTGATGAATATTTATTCTCGATGAATAAAAAAAGGTGCAGACAATCGGTGCCTGCACCCAACCGATTAACTTTTTGCCGGGCTAGCGCCCTCCTCAATCAGCGCTTTCTGCGCCACCACCGCCGCTTTCTGCTGCATGCGGCTCTGCATCTGATCGATGATCACCGCCACAATGATCACAATGCCTTTGATCACCATCTGCCAGAACTCGCTCACCCCCATCATGATTAATCCGTCGGCGAGGAAACCGATGACGAAAGCGCCAATTAGCGTACCGAGGATGGTGCCGCGTCCACCGGCCAGCGACGTGCCGCCCAGCACCACCGCAGCGATGGCGTTCATTTCGAATGAGGTACCGTTCGCCGGATGGCTGGCCACCAACTGTGAAGAGACCACGATGCCGGCAATTGCCGCGCAGAAACCGGAGATGGCGTAGACCCAGATTTTTACCGACTTCACCTTCACGCCCGAGAGTTCCGCCGCGCGTTCGTTATCGCCAATGGCATAAACCTGACGGCCAAACGGCAGGCGCCGCGCAGCGTACGCGATCACCAGCGCCAGCAGCACCATCATCCAGATGGCCCACGGCAAGCCGAGAAAATAGCCGGCGCCGATCTTGTCAAATCCGGTGTTACCGAGCATTTCATTGCCCTGCAAGCCGGGAAAGGTTTCGCCCCCCGACGTGAGCATCGCGGTACCGCGCAGGATATACATGGTGCCGAGCGTGCAGATGAACGGCGCCACGTTATAGCGGGTGATGATCCAGCCATTCGCCGCGCCTATCACTCCGCCAATCAGCAATACAATCGGCACGATCACCCACACGCTGGGGAAGATGGCGATGCCGAACATCGGCAGCACAATGCCTTTGGTGATTAGCCAGCCGGCAATCATGCCGCACAGGCCGAGCGTAGCGCCGATGGAGAGATCGATGCCCGCAGTGATAATGACAAAGGTGATGCCGAGCGCGAGGAAGGCGTTAATGGCGATGTGTTTCACCATGATCACCATGCTGCCGACCGCGAGGAAATCCGGCACGGTAATGGCAAAGAAACCGACAATCAGGAACAGCGCAATAAAGGTACGCAGTTTTAACAGCAGCAGAATCAGGCTTTCGCGTGAGTTGAACGCTTTGCCCGGCGTTGAGAGCGCGAGCGCGCCGTTGTTTTTCATATCAGAACCCTTGTGCGCTTGCTTTAACCAGCGCCGCCTCTTCCGCTTCAGCGCGCGGCAGGTCAGCAGTCAATTTGCCGCCGGACATCACCATGATGCGGTCGGCAACGGCCATAATTTCTTTCAGGTCAGAGGTTGAGAACACCACCGCAATCCCCTGCTCCGACAGCTTCACCATCATGCGGAACACTTCCGCTTTGGCGCCGACGTCGATACCGCGACTCGGCTCATCCAGCAGCAGCAAACGCGGGTTAGTCAGCAGCGAACGGCCAATCACCACCTTTTGCTGATTGCCGCCGCTTAACGCGCTGATGGCGACATCCGGCGAGGAGATTTTGATGGCCAGATTGCCCACCGTGCTGGCCACCACCTCGCGTTCGGCCTGCTCAGAGATCACCGTACGATGGGATAAGCGCCGCCACAGGCTGGCGATGGTCAGGTTGCTCGCCACCGACGAAATAGGAAAAATGCCTGAGCGTTTGCGATCTTCCGGTACCAAACTCATGCCCATGCGAATGCGTTCCGCGGTGGGAAGCCGCGTAGGCAGCGGTTTACTGTCAAGCCACAGTTTGCCCAGATAGCTGCGCTGGGTGCCGAGCAAGCACTCAAACAGCTCGGTACGACCGGCGCCCATTAAGCCGTAAATGCCGACAATTTCGCCGGAACGCACCTGAAAACTGACGTCATCGACCAGCGTGTTGCCGTTCGGGCTGACGCAGGTGATGTGTTCGGCTTCCAGCACCGGCGCGCCAAACTGCCGGTTCGGTGGCAGGAAGGTGTTAACCGGATCGCTGCCGAGCATTTCATGCACGATCCACGGCACGTCGATATCGCTCACCTGGGCTTCAGCCTGAAAACGGCCGTCGCGCAGAATGGTGATGACATCGCCAATCGCCATCAGCTCCTCCAGCCGATGCGAGATGTAGATGATGGAAACGCCCTGGCGCGTCAGTTCACGAATCACCCGAAACAGGATCTCCACTTCGGTTTTGCTCAGTGCCGAGGTGGGTTCATCCAGGATCAAAATGTCGGCATCTTCCGCCAGCGCTTTGGCGATCTCCACCAGCTGCTGCTGGCCGACTTTGAGGTTGCCGACCTTCTCATCCGGTGAAATGGGTTGGTCGAGACGCTGCATCAGCGCGGCGGTGCGGCGCTTCTGCTCGGCTTCGTTGATCGGACGTATGCCGTGCTGAATTTCGCGACCGAGAAAAATGTTCTCTGCCACGCTAAGGTTTTCGAACAGGTTAAGTTCCTGATGCACCATGCCGATGCCGTGGCGCACGGCGTCACGCGTGCTGCTGAACGCCACTTTTTGTCCGTTAAGGAACATCTCGCCACTGGTCGGCTGCTGCACGCCGGCGAGAATCTTCATGAGCGTCGATTTACCCGCCCCGTTCTCGCCGATGATGACGTTGACTTTACCGCGCCATACGCGGCAATCCACGCGATCCAAGGCTAACGTGCCGGGAAACAGCATCGACATCTGATTGGCCTGCAGAATAATCTCGTCGCTCATCATGGATTCCCCTGCTGCAGCTGAATCGCCACCACATCGTCCACCGTACCGGCGCCCATGCTGACCGCGAGTAGCGCCTGTACTGGCTTACCCACCCAACTGGCATCCACTGCAGGCAGCTGCTTCACCGCATGGCGATTGAGCGCTTTGGTCAGTTGCGCGTATTGCACCTGATTGGTGAACTCTTCAAAACGGAAGCCGGCGGCATCGCGAATGGCATTGCCGCGCAGTACCGGGCCGATCAGCACCTTCACCGGCTTGCCGTTGATGGTCATGGTGAGGCTGCGCTCACGGTCGTTGCGGGTATCAAACGCCGTCACCGTGCCCGATGCGCGCACAAACACGCTTTCGCTGCCGCCCGCTTTGACGGTATGACTTTTGGTTTCCATATCTGCCCAGCTCAGCGCCTGCTTCTCTGCAGGCTGCTGCACGCGGCTGGCCCAGCTCGATTCGGCGATCTGCTGCGGTGTCTGATCGCGGTAACCCGGCTTAGCGTTAGGATCTTTCGGCATGATGGGATTGCCGTTGGCATCCAGATCCACCACGGTACAGGCGGCTAACATCAGCGTCAGCAGCGCGACCAGCACCTTGCCCTTCATGCCGACCGCCATCTTATTGCGCCAGCTTGAAGGTTTTCAGCTTCGAGGCATTGCTGTCATCAATCAGCACGCAATCCATCAGCTGCTTCTCTTCTTTCTGCGCTTTGCCGTTCTTCAGATAATAATCCACCTGTTCAACCGCCATCTGCGCCTGATCCCAGCCCGGCTGCAGCACCGTGGCTTTGATATTGCCTTTGTTGATGATGGAATCACGGGTGTAATCACTGCCGTCGAAACCCACGATAATGACATTGGTTTTACCCGCGGCTTTTAACGCCGCTTCCGCACCCAGCGCCATGGTGTCGTTACCGGAGATCACCCCGACAATGTTTGGGTTTTTCTGCAGGATGGTTTCCATACGGCTAAAGGCTTCGGTCTGGCTCCAGTTGGCACTCTGCTGTGCCACCATTTTCAGATCGGGATAATCATCCAGCACATCGTGATAACCCTGCGAACGCACGCCCGCATTGGTATCAGACTCTTTCCCCAGCAGCTCCACATAATCGCCTTTGCCGTTCAGCAGCTTGGCGAACTTCTCCGCACCGAGCTGTGCGCCCTGATAGTTGTTGGAGACAATTTGTGCCACGGCGATGCCGGTTTTGTTGATTTCACGGTCGATGAGGAAGGTTGGAATACCGGCATCTTTCGCTTTCTGTACCGGTCCAACGGTGGCATCAGCGCCGGCGTTATCAAGGATGATGGCTTTAGCTTTGCGCGCGATGGCGGTTTCGATCAGCTGGTTCTGCTTGTTTACGTCATCATCATGCGATGCCACCAGCGTGGTGTAGCCCAGCGCTTTGGCTTTTTCCTGCGCGCCGTCGGCTTCCGCTTTAAAGAACGGGTTGTCGTGCGAGGGCGTAATAATGGCCAGCAACCCCTTATCTGCCGCGAGCGACGCTGCCGATATCATCATGATTGAAGCAAGTAGAGAGACTTTGAGAACAGAGGCTTTCATTTGTTATCTCCGATTGAATATATATTCAATTGCGATTTTATATGCATAATGACTATGCGCTGCCTTTCTGAGCACGTCCATTGCGCGATCCTCAAAAAGCGAAAACGATCACAAAATGTTCTGCGTTGTTATTTATGGGCGGCTGATTAACAATACCAGGCAGGTTAAGAGAGAGAAAAAACCATGGCAAAACAGGATGAACAGCGGCTGATGGTGAAAATCGCCACGCTCTATTATGTGGAAGGCAGGAAGCAATCCGACATCGCGCAGCTGCTGAAGCTGTCGCAATCCTTCGTGTCGCGCATTCTCAATCGCAGCGTAAAAGAAGGTGTGGTGAAGATCAGCGTGGTACCGCCCGCCAACGTGTTTCCCGAACTGGAAAAAGCCATTGAGCAGCTGTATCAACTGCCGCAGGTGATCGTGGTGGATGTGCCGGATCAGGCATCGGCTTTGCAGATCAAACAGGCGATCGGTTCCGCTGCCGCGCACTATCTGGAAACGCGTCTGCGTGCCGATGAGCTGATTGGCATTTCGTCCTGGAGCGGCACCATTCGCGCCATGGTGGATGCCCTGCATCCGCTGAGCGCGCCCTGTAAAGGCGTGATTCAGCTGCTGGGCGGCGTGGGCGCCAATGGCAACGTGCAGGCGACGATCCTGACGCAGAATCTGGCGGCGCTGCTGGATTGTCCAGCGTGGCTGCTGCCATCGCAATCGATTGAGCATTCGGTGCAGGATCGCCAGCGTTTGTCGGTTAATCCCGAGGTGGCGGTGGTACTGGAGAAGTTTGATCAGGTCGACCTGGCGATTGTCGGCATTGGCGATCTCGAGCCATCCGCCCTGCTACGTAACTCCGGCAACTATTACGACGGCGAGATGCTGCGCACGCTGGCCGAACGTGGCGCGGTGGGTGATATTTGTCTGCACTATTTCGATGCCGATGGTCAGCCGGTGCTGAGCGCGGCAGAAGATCCGGTGATTGGTATGGAGCTGGCGCAGGTCAAACGCTGTCCGCAAGTGGTGGCACTCGCCGGCGGCAAAGAGAAAGCGCAGGCGATTCGCGGCGCGTTGCGCGGCGGCTACGTGCAAGTGTTGATTGTCGATTATCCGACGGCGAGATTATTGGCTGAGGGTTGATGAGGTGGGGTTGTTAGTCAGGTCGCTATGGTAGTGCGATTGTTGATAAGGTCGCCAGGAATGGCGACCTTATCAACATTACCCGATGGTGCGATACGCGGTGGTAACCTTCCACAAATAACGCGGGGCCTGCGCCGCCGGATGTTTGTTCTGGACGTGCTGGTAAAACTCGTCCGGCGTCATGGAGTTGATCATCGCAATGGCACGATCGCGGTCGCGCGAGAAGGTGCGCAACAACGCCCCTGCACCGTTGGCGTAGGAAACGATGGTGGCATAACGCAGCGTCAGCGGATCGCGAATGCCAGCTAGCGCCGAGTCCTGCAGAATTTTCAGATATGCAGCACCGATATCGATGTTCTTCGCCGGATCGCGCAGCTCAGAAGAGGACGGCTGACCGTGGCGGCCTTGGGTGCGATAGACTTCGCGACCGGCGGTGGACGCCTTAATTTGCATCAATCCGACCGCATTGGAGCGGCTCACTACGGTGGGATTGCCTCCGGATTCGACACTAATAATGGCGCTGATTAACTTCTCATCAACGCCATAATGACTGGCGGCATCTTCGGTAAACATTGACCATGCATCATTCACTTTCGACGGCGGAGCCTGGGTTAACGGCGTATTCTTCTCGGGCAGAGCCGGTTTTTCCGGCTCACTTGAACAGCCCGCAAGCAGCAGTGCAGAAAGCATAAGTAGGCGAATTTTCACTGATTTTTGGTTCCGCAATAGGGTTGGCGCAAGCTATCATACCTGGCGCAGCGCGATGCAAAATTACCGTTTATCCTAAATCGATAAAAAACCTTATGCTACCGTGACTTCAATAACGCATTTCGACATCATCGGCAGGCTACTCTACAGCAGGATGGAAGTTATGGTTACTCCCCGCACGCTACGTCTCATCGCCCCTTCCGGCTATTGCCACAATCAGGACGCCGCCCAGCGCGCGGTCAGCCGTTTACAGGCCGCAGGCCATCACCTGCAGAATCAATCAGCGATTACTCGCCGCTATCAACGTTTTGCTGGTGATGATGTTGAGCGGTTGGATGATATCAATGGGTTGGCAACGCTGGAACATCTTCCCGATATCGTGCTGGCCGTACGCGGCGGTTATGGCGCATCACGGTTGCTCGATAAGATCGATTACATCGGCCTGCAGCGTCGATTGCTCAATCAGCCGGTGGCGCTATGTGGACACAGCGATTTCACCGCCATTCAGCTAGCACTGCTGGCGCAAACTGGCCTGGTTACCTTCAGTGGGCCGATGCTGGCCGGTAACTTCGGCGCAGAGGCATTATCTGATTTTACCGAGGCACACTTTTGGCAAGCGCTAACATCACCTACAGTTAACCTAAACTGGCGCAGTGAAAGCCCGGATCAGGGCCGTTGGCAAGGTACGTTATGGGGCGGCAATTTGGCGATGATATGCTCGCTGATTGGTACGCCGTGGATGCCGCAAATTGAAGGCGGCATTCTGGTGATCGAAGATGTCAACGAGCACCCGTTCCGCATCGAGCGTATGTTGATTCAGCTGCAGCAGAGTGGCATTTTGCCGCGTCAGCAAGCGATTATCACCGGCAGCTTTACCAGTACCTCGCTGTCGGCTTACGACAATGGTTTTGATTTCGCCACCGTGTGGCAGCGCATGCGTGATGCGTACCAGATTCCGGTAATTAGCGATCTGGCTTTTGGTCACGATGCCGACACCGTGACGCTGCCGCTGGGTGCCAGCGCCACGTTGCAGATTGAGAATGGAGAAGCACAGTTCGCCTTCACCGGCCACCCGACATTGCGCTAACGTTTTGCCGCAGGAGACCGACAATGAAGCCACTGTACGACGACTTGTGGATCTCCACGCCCGAATTCCCCGCCGAAGAGACGGCAAGCGATTTGATGATGCACGGTTTTATGCTGCGCCATCCGCGCGGTAATTTGCTGATTGGTCGCGTGGAGCATCCGCTCGACCACGAATTCCTCGACGAGGCTGGCGGGGTTATCCGCCACTATTTCACGCACTGGCATGAAGCGGCGCCGGGCGCGATAGCCATTCAGCAACGCTTTAATAGCGCAATCTACTGCCATAGCCGTTCGCTTGGGCCGGTTAGCTTAGTGATTGAGCCTGACGAAACCTTCACGCAGCAAGAGACGCACTTCGGCGATTTTCACCTATTGCCCACGCCGGGCCACACGCCCGGCAGCAGCAGCTATCTCTATCACTCTCCGCTCGGCCATACTTATCTGTTTGTCGGCGATACCTTGACTCGCGACTACCATCGCTGGATCAGCGTGCTGATGCCAGAGAGTAATCCCAGCGAGTTGCAGCAGTCGCTGGAGCTTTACCGCTCATTGCGGCCTGATGTGGTATTGATGAGCACCACGCGCGGGCATCTTTCGTGGGCGAAGGTGAATTTACAGAGCTGGCTGGCCGCCATTGATGAGGCAGAACAGTCGCCGCTGGATTTGCGCCAGCGGCAATTGATTTGAATCAGGAGTTCGGGCGCGCGCTGTCGTCGTAACGTTCCAGTGAAAGAATCTGCGCATCGCGCTTTTCCGTGCGGCTGCACGGCAGCAGCTTATTGCTGTCGGCATAGACAAAGAAGGTTTCATCGTTGTTTTTATTGACGATTAACTGATCGCCATTACGAAAACGGGTGATGGCAACTTTATCTCCCCCTTTCAGGCTGGTGCGCTGCTGCCCGGCGGCAATCTGGAAATGGCGCGTCGGCCACATCAAGGTGCTTAAGCCATATTCGGCACGCGATACCGTCATGGTGGGACGGCCGGGACAGGTGATTTGATATTCGGTTTCGCTCCAGGCGGGCGCAATCTGACAAGCCAGCACGCCAACGGCCATTACTATCGCCTTCATTGGATTCTCCGCTGAGGTTACATGATGATTTCGTTGGGATTTTCTTGCTCGGAGGTTAACACAAATTAATCGCTAATGGCATTGCTGCTGCGGCTAGCCGTATCAACCGCGCAGCAGCAATGCTATCAAATGGACAGTGTGATCAGATTACCAGCAGTGAGAATCACTCAGCGGCCACCTGCGCGGCCACTAACATCAATGCCAGCCCAGCCTCTTCAGCTTCAAAACGCTGCATCACTTCCTGGATGGCCGCTACACAGTTCATAATCTGCTTTTTTTTGTCGGCTTCTAATTTGTCGATCGCATGCTGAAGAATCATTAAACTCGCTTCTTCTTCTTTCATTCATTTACCCTTGTTTTGCTTACCTGGTGCGCAACGCTGGCAAGAATAACGTTTATCTGCTACTAAAGTCACCCCCTTACATTCCTTCCGCTTAACGATTATACAAATGACAAATGGGAAGCAGCGTCAGACCTGCTATGATCCACTTATCAGTACGCATTGGCGTGCCATGGCAAACCAGGGAATGAAGCAGGTGCTCATGTGGCGAATCACGGTTGTACTCACCCTTTTAGTTTTAGCTGGCTGCAGTTCGGCACCCAAAGGTGTCGACTGTCCGGGCGACGTGTCGACGATTTATGGCCAGTCAATGGGCAATACTCAGGCACGAATTTTTGATTTGGTGAGCGCGTTTGCCGTCTCCCGCGATGGGGTAAAAGTCCAAAGCGGCACGCTGCACTCTACCGATCGCTTCCAGTATGTGCCCTCGGCGATTACCGCTGAAGGTTTCTACGCGCAACGCCTGTCGGATAAACAGTTCCGCCTGATCAATCCCTACCAGAACACCATGATCACCTGGACGTGCCCATAAGCCGTGCGCTGTCACGCACGATGGTTTATTCTCCGGCTATCTTACGTTACGGATCGGCTTTATGGAAAAGTGTCTGGATAACAACGGCTATATCGATTTCCCCTTCCCTGCCAGCACCAATGCAGATGGCTCAGTCAACCCGTGTGGATTTGACCTCACGCTGGAAACCACGCGGATTGATGAGATTGCCGCCGGGCAACATTCAGAAAATTTGCGCCGTCTGCTGGAAGAGGTGAATTTACAGGATGGTCTGTTTATGACGCTGGCCTGCGACTGGCAGCAGCGTGAAGACGGGGTATGTGGTTTTATCGATGTGGCATTTCGCCCGACGCTAGCAAGCGCCAGCCGTGAAGAGACACAAAGTCTCGATCAGGCGTTTGAGCTCTACCTCAGCCGCCAGGAAAAACAGCACAGCATGCAGAGTGGCACGCTAATCAATTACGCGCGCGCCGTGCTCGATTGGAGTTGGTCACCGCTGCATCAGCGTCATATACGCTACGAGAAGGTCACCTTGCGCTATTACTGCCAGCAGGCCGACGATGCAGAATGGTGTTTTGATCATCTGCGCCACTTTTTGGTCAGCTGGTATCCCGCCTATCGGGGAAAACAGTAATCGTTTTTATGCCTAATTAGGCCGCACTAAACGGATGGCGTGCTCCAGCATGCGCTGTTCGTCCCGCTCATCATGCGCTCGCTGATGGCGAGTGCGCTGCAGCAGCGTGGTGATCTCCTCCCGCCGGGTCTCATGCCCTAGCTCGGTTAATACAATTACGGCATCGCCGATCACCCGGCACACTTCATCATAATCGTCTTCA
Source organism: Pantoea sp. USHLN256 (assembly GCF_037149875.1). Taxonomy (NCBI): domain Bacteria; kingdom Pseudomonadati; phylum Pseudomonadota; class Gammaproteobacteria; order Enterobacterales; family Erwiniaceae; genus Pantoea; species Pantoea sp. USHLN256. The sequence continues at coordinate 314,172 of NZ_JBBCQO010000001.1, forward strand.
TTCAGCACATCGCGTTTCATGATTCCTCCCGTTTAAAAGGGTGCGTTTGGCGTGCAGAAAAGTACACTTGAGCACTTTTTAGTCTGGGCAGAATTTTCGCGTACTGCAAATTGCTGTTACAACCTTTACCGCTGCGTCATTTGCCGACTGCAGTTTCTCTGACTACGCTAAATAAGACATTCACCACTATCAGGGAGTTATCATGAGCGACAAAGCGGAAGCAAAATTGAATGAAGCGGCAGGTGCCGTCCAGGAAAAATTTGGCGAATTCACCGGTTCACGCCGTCAGCAAGCTAAAGGCGCGGCGCGTCGCTATCCGGCTCAGGCCAGCTATGCGGTTCAGGATGCAGCGGATTGTGTGGTGAAATCAGTACGCGATAATCCCGCGACCGGTCTGGCTGTTGCAGCCAGCATTGGTGTGATTGTCGGTTTTCTGCTCGGACGGAAATAATCCGTCAAAACGGGGCCGCGCTGGCCCCGTTCTTCATGTTTTGTGGGATGATAATCAAACCTGCGCTCGCCGCGCCTTATAGCGCGCTACCATGGTCATCAGCGCCTGATAAATTAAGCCTGCATACAAGCTCATCACGATCACCATGCCAATCTCTTTGCCTTGTGCCTGCCATGAAACAAACCACATGAAAATGCCCCACAACAGCGAAAACAGCAGCCAGCCTTTGACGAACTTGATCACACCTTGCATACCACCTCCTCAATCGTAAGCGCTGAAGATAACGGTTTAATCGCTATGACACACGGCTGTTAACGTTTAAATGCTAGCAGTTTCAAATTTCTGTGAAAGGGATTGTAAACCCGCAATGATGTTGAATATTGCGCACGCGTCGCATATCGCCGACCGCGCATTTATGTTTGAATTCCCGCCAATACTGTCCGGCACGTGGTTGAAATGACTTATTTAAGTAATATCCAAAATTTTATTGAAGGCAATACGGTGTTGTCTGCCGCATTTAGCCTGTTGTTACTGATGTTTGCCGGCATGATTGCGCATCTGATCTGCAAATTCTTCATCGTTAAAGTCGTCAGAAAGGTGTTCTTCAGCACGCATAAAAATCAGGTGCCGCTCGATAAGGACGTGCGACTTTCGGAGAAACTCTCCAACTTTATTCCGGTCATTACCGTCTATTATCTGCTGCAGTTTATGCCGGATTTGCCCGAGCATCTGTTGATAGCGATAAAGACCATCTGCGGCATTCTGTTCTTCGTCTATTTATCGTTGTTCTTTACCGAAGTGCTGGAGATTGTTAATAACTCTTACTCCAAAAAAGCCAAGCGCAAGAATCATTCAATCAAAGGCTATATTCAGGTCGGTAAGATTCTGGTGCACATTATTTCGGCGATCATGATTTTAGCGATTATGTCGAATAAGTCGCCGGTGATCATTATCTCCAGTTTAGGTGCCGTGGCTGCGGTATTAATGTTGGTGTTCCAGCATACGTTGATGTCGCTGGTAGCCAATATTCAGGTATCTTCGAACGATGTTTTGCAACTCGGTGACTGGATCGAAATGCCGGACAACGGCATCAGCGGTGAAGTGATCGATATCGCGCTGCACACCATCACCATACGCAACTGGGATAATACGCTGTCGCGCATCCCGACCAAAAATTTCCTCACCGAAACCTACACCAACTGGCAGGCGATGTTCTCCTCCGGCGCACGCCGCATTATGCGCAGTTTTCATCTTGATCAAATGTCGATACGTTTTCTCGACCATGACATGGTGCAGCAGATGAGCCAGATCCGTGGCGTCAGTGAGCAGCTTTCGGCATTGATGGATGGCCGCGACAGCAATGCGGTGGGCGAACGCTGGTTTGCTGAAAACGGCATCACTAATCTGACCGTGTTTCGTAAATACCTGACGGCGTGGCTGTCGCAGCGGGACGATATTAAGAAGGATATGTATATCGTGGTGCGCGCGATGAAACCGTCGCCTGAAGGGCTGCCGGTGGAGGTCTATTGCTTTACCTCGTCAGTGCTGTGGGTGGATTACGAGAACTCCCAGTCGGCCATTTTCGAATATATCTATGCCATTGTCGGTCAATTTTCGCTGCGGATGTATCAACATCCCGGCGGCAGCGATTTCTGGCGACTTTCTCAGGAGCGTGCGCAGCAGGCAACCTCCAATGATCAGCAAGTCGACTAATCTGTCGATAAACAACGGGAGCCAGTGGCTTCCGTTTTTTTCTGACCCGTTGCGCGGCAATACCCCGTGCAGATGTATGGCGTGTTAATCGCTGACTCTCCCCCACAGATTAATTTTCCATCTGTAGCATAGTTGTCTACGCTAAGTAACAACGAAACCCTCCTGGACAAACTTTCAGAATGTTAAAAATATTCTCCAGATTTTTTTCAGTTGGGATCATCAACACGCTGATTCATTGGGTGGTATTCGCGCTAATATATTCTCAACACGTTAGTCAATGGCTGGCAAACTTCATTGCTTTCAGCGTTGCCGTAACATTTTCATTTTTTGCTAATGCAAAATGGACGTTCAAAACCCAAATAACGCCTTTTCGTTATGTCATGTTTGTTGCTTTTATGGGGGCTATGGCCGCCGGTATTGGCTTGCTGGCCGATCATACTCATATCAACCCGTTCATTACGCTTGTTACTTTCTCGGCTATAAACCTCATATTTGGCTTCATCTATTCAAACTTTATCGTTTTTAGGGTGAACAAATGAAAATTTCCCTCGTTGTTCCCGTATTTAATGAAGAAGATACCATTCCCCTATTTTATAGAGCTGTGAAAGAAAAACTCTCCTCCTACAATGTTGAGATTGTTTTTGTTAATGATGGCAGCACGGATCGAACAGAACACATCATTCAGTCGTTGAAGGAGAAGGATGAGTCAATTTTGTCGGTTACCTTTATTCGCAACTTCGGTAAAGAACCGGCTTTGCTAGCGGGGCTTGAACATGCAACCGGCGATGCGGTGATCCCGATTGATGTAGACCTGCAGGATCCGATAGAAGTCATTCCCTTGCTAATCGAAAAATGGCAGGAAGGATGGCCGATTGTTCTGGCTAAACGCATTGATAGAAGCAGTGACAGCTTTTTTAAACGCCAAACCGCCAGCTGGTTCTACAAACTCCATAATGTGATCAGCTCACCAGAGTTAGAGGAAAATGTGGGAGACTTTCGTTTACTTTCCCGTGCTACGGTTGAAAATATAAAGCGTTTACAGGAACACAATCTCTTCATGAAAGGGATTTTAAGCTGGGTTCAAGGCGATGCAGCGATAGTCACTTATAATCGCTCTGAGCGTGTTGCAGGTAAGCCTAAGTTTAACGGATGGAAACTGTGGAATTTGGCACTTGAGGGTTTCACCAGCTTCTCAACATTTCCATTAAGAGTGTGGAGCTATATTGGCTTCTTTGTGGCGTTCTTATCATTCATTTATGCAATTTGGATGATTATCGATAAGTTGGTGTGGGGGAATGCGGTAGCCGGTTATCCTTCAATATTAGTTTCAATACTCTTTTTAGGGGGTGTACAGCTAATAGGCATCGGAGTATTAGGCGAATATATCGGCAGGATTTATATTGAATCAAAACATAGACCACGATATATAAAAAAGGATGCGAATGATAAACATGATGTTAAATAACCTTAAAGCCTTTATTTTTAATATTAACCCAATGAAAAACGGGAGCCATTGGCTCCCGTTATGCTTTCTGCCTGAGCGGCAAATTACATGTTGCTGATGATCGCGTCACCAAACTCTGAACATTTCAGCAGTTTAGCGCCGTCCATCAGACGTTCGAAATCGTAGGTCACGGTCTTGTTAGCGATAGCGCCTTCAACACCTTTCACGATTAAGTCAGCAGCTTCGAACCATTCCAGGTGACGCAGCATCATTTCTGCAGACAGAATCACTGAACCTGGGTTCACTTTATCCTGACCAGCATACTTCGGTGCTGTACCGTGCGTCGCTTCGAACAGCGCACATTCGTCACCGATGTTCGCGCCTGGTGCGATACCGATACCACCAACCTGTGCCGCCAGGGCATCAGAGATGTAGTCACCGTTCAGGTTCATACAGGCGATCACGTCGTATTCAGCCGGACGCAGCAGGATCTGCTGCAGGAAGGCATCGGCAATCACGTCTTTAACGATGATCTCTTTACCGGTGTTCGGGTTTTTGAACTTCATCCACGGGCCGCCATCGATCAGTTCGCCGCCGAACTCTTCTTTCACTAACTGGTAGCCCCAGTCTTTGAAAGAGCCTTCGGTGAACTTCATGATGTTGCCTTTGTGAACCAGGGTCAGAGAATCACGATCGTTGGTGATGGTGTACTCAACCGCTGCGCGCACCAGACGTTTGGTACCCTCTTCCGAGCATGGCTTAACGCCGATACCGCACTGCTCTGGGAAGCGAATTTTCTTCACGCCCATCTCTTCACGCAGGAACTTGATCACTTTGTCCGCTTCTGGCGTGCCCGCTTTCCACTCGATACCCGCATAGATATCTTCTGAGTTTTCGCGGAAGATCACCATATCGGTCTCTTCTGGACGCTTAACCGGGCTTGGCGTGCCTTTGTAGTAGCGAACCGGACGCAGACAGACGTACAGATCCAGCTCCTGGCGCAGCGCAACGTTCAGGGAGCGAATACCGCCACCGACTGGGGTCGTCAGCGGGCCTTTGATGGCAACGCGGTATTCTTTGATTAAATCGAGGGTTTCTTGCGGCAGCCAGACATCCTGGCCATAGAGTTCTACAGATTTTTCGCCGGTATAAATTTCCATCCAGGAAATTTTTCGCTCGCCGTTGTAGGCTTTCTTCACAGCGGCATCAACCACTTTCAACATTACCGGGGAAACATCAACGCCGATACCGTCACCTTCAATGTAAGGAATAATCGGGTTATTCGGAACATTCAGTTTTCCCTGATCCAGGGTGATTTTTTGACCTTCCGCCGGAACAACTACTTTGCTTTCCATCAACCTCTCCTTCGAGCGATTTTTTGTTAATGATTTGTAAGATGCGGGTCAATACTACTTGATTATTTCCGCTACGCCAATCACCGTAGTTTCGCGCTATAATGCGCCGAATGTTTCCGACTGCAAAGCCCATGCGAAAAACTTCTCAACGATTTCACCAGGATAAGCGCGCAAGCGCCCCGGCACGCAAGCCCGTGCGCCGCGATACCCGCCCGAAAGGCCCAAGACGCGTCATACTCTTTAACAAACCTTTCGATGTTTTGCCGCAATTTAGTGACGAGGCCGGACGCCGCACGCTGAAGGATTTTGTACCAATCAGCGAGGTTTATGCCGCGGGCCGCCTCGATCGCGATAGCGAAGGTTTGATGATTTTAACCAACGACGGCGCGCTGCAGGCGGCGCTGACGCAGCCCGGCAAGCGCACCGGAAAAATCTATTTTGTGCAGGTGGAAGGTGCGCCGCAGGAATCAGATTTATCCCTGTTACGTAGCGGCATTACGCTGAACGATGGTCCAACCTTGCCGGCAGGCGTCGAGTTAGTGGCTGAGCCCAAGTGGCTGTGGCCGCGCCAGCCGCCGATTCGCGAGCGCAAAGCGATTCCCACCAGCTGGCTGCAAATCACGCTGTTTGAGGGACGTAACCGGCAGGTGCGCCGCATGACGGCACATATTGGTTTTCCCACGTTGCGCCTGATTCGCTTTGCGATGGGTGAGCACCAGTTGGGCGATTTGGCGCCGGGCGAATGGCGCGATATCAGCGCCACCATTTAATAACTTTTAGTTAACAATTCCGGAGAAAGGATGTTTAAACCTCATGTAACGGTCGCCTGTATTGTGCAGGCTCAGGGACATTTGCTGGTGGTTGAAGAGCGGGTGCACGGCCGTATTACCTGGAATCAACCTGCCGGACACCTTGAGGCCAATGAAACTATTCAGGAAGCCGCGCAGCGCGAACTGTTCGAAGAGACCGGTATTGATGCTCAGCCCGAGTATTTTCTCGGCGTGCAGCAGTGGATTGCGCCGGACGATACACCTTTTGTGCGTTTCCTGTTTGGTCTCGATCTGGCCGAAAAAGTCGAAACGTCGCCGCACGATCGCGACATTGATTGCTGCTGGTGGCTGCCGCCAGAGCAGATTCTGACGGCCAATCGCCTGCGTTCGCCTTTAGTCGCAGAGAGCGTACGGTTGTGGCAACAAGGCGCGCGTTATCCGCTGCATCTGGTCGCGCCGTTCCAGTGGCCGTTTCATGAGGGTGCGCGCCCCGCTTCTGCATGATAGAATGCGCCGCCTGTTTTTATCGTAATTTAAGAGTGCGTGATGTCTGACAACAGCCAGAAAAAAGTGATCGTCGGAATGTCCGGCGGCGTCGATTCTTCCGTTTCCGCCTGGTTACTGCAACAGCAGGGCTATCAGGTTGAAGGCCTGTTCATGAAGAACTGGGAGGAAGACGACGGCGAGGAGTATTGCACCGCCGCCGATGATCTGGCTGACGCACAAGCCGTGTGTGACAAACTCGGCATCAAACTGCACAAAATCAACTTCGCCGCTGAGTACTGGGATAACGTGTTCGAACACTTCCTGGAAGAGTACAAAGCGGGACGCACGCCGAATCCCGACATCCTGTGCAACAAAGAGATCAAGTTCAAAGCCTTCCTCGAATTTGCGGCGGACGATCTCGGCGCAGACTATATTGCCACCGGCCACTATGTGCGCCGCCAGGATGTTGAGGGCCAAAGCCGCCTGTTGCGCGGCCTCGACGGCAATAAAGATCAGAGCTACTTCCTCTATACCCTGAGCCACCAGCAGATTGCGCAAAGCCTGTTCCCGGTCGGCGAACTGGATAAGCCGGAAGTGCGTCGTATTGCTGAACAGCTCGACCTGATCACCGCGAAGAAGAAAGATTCCACCGGCATCTGCTTTATTGGCGAACGCAAGTTCCGCGATTTCCTTGGCCGCTATCTGCCCGCCCAGCCGGGTGCAATTGAAACCGTTGACGGCGACATCGTCGGTGAGCATCAGGGTTTGATGTATCACACGCTCGGCCAGCGCAAAGGGTTGGGGATTGGCGGTCGTAAAGAGAGCAATGACGATCCCTGGTACGTGGTCGATAAAGATGTGGCGCGCAATCGCCTCGTGGTGGCGCAGGGCGCCGAACATCCGCGTTTGATGTCGGTGGGCTTGATGGCCCAACAGCTGCACTGGGTCGATCGCCAACCAATCACCGCTCCGTTGCGCTGCACGGTGAAAACCCGCTATCGCCAGACTGACATTCCGTGCGAAATCATTCCGCACGGCGACGACCGTATTGAAGTCCGTTTTGACGAGCCGGTAGCGGCGGTCACGCCAGGCCAATCCGCCGTGTTTTATCTCGGTGAAGTGTGCCTCGGCGGCGGCATTATCGAACAACGCCTGCCTCTGGCAGAAGCCTAAGGTCGGCGCTGCCCGACGCGATGACAGGAGTTAAGCGTGGCTAAGAACTATTATGAGATTACGCTGGCGCTGGCGGGTGTCTGCCAGGCAGCCCATGTGGTGCAGCAACTCGCGCAGCAGGGCCAGTGCAATAATGCTGCCCTGAATGTGTCGCTGCGCAGCTTGATCGATCTCAACCCCGGTTCGACGCTGGCGGTGTATGGCAACGACGAAGCCAACCTGCAGCCAGGATTAGAGACCTTGATGGCGGTGCTCAACAGCAGTAATCGTCAAGGCGCCAGCGCAGAACTGACGCGCTATACCCTGAGTATGATGGTGCTGGAGCGTAAGCTGCACGGTAATAAAACCGCGATGAATACGCTGGCACAACGCATTAGCCAGCTTGATCGCCAACTGGCGCATTACGAGCTGGAATCGGACACTATCACCAGCGCCATGGCCGGGATTTACGTGGATGTGATCAGCCCATTAGGCCCACGCATTCAGGTCACCGGTTCGCCGCAGGTATTACAGAATTCACAAGTGCAGAGTAAAGTGCGCGCCGCCCTGCTGGCCGGCATTCGCTCTGCGGTGTTATGGCAGCAGGTTGGCGGTGGCCGTCTGCAGCTGATGTTTTCGCGCCAGCGTCTGCTGAGCGAAGCCAAAACCATTTTATCCCGCCTGGGCCCGGCGTATTAAGCGCCGCCCCGGCATCATTGTTAAACGATTCAGGAGTTGCACTGATGGAATTATCCTCTCTGACCGCCGTTTCACCTGTCGATGGTCGTTACGGCGATAAAGTCAGCCCACTGCGCGCCATTTTCAGCGAATTCGGTCTGCTGAAATTTCGCGTTGAGGTTGAGGTTCGCTGGTTACAAAAACTGGCTACGACTGTAGAGATCAAGGAAGTTCCTGCATTTGATGCCGACGCAAACGCTTTCCTTGATGCGATTGTCGCCAATTTCAGCGAAGAAGACGCTGCACGTATCAAAACCATCGAGCGCACCACCAACCACGACGTAAAAGCCGTGGAGTATTTCCTCAAAGAGAAAGTGGCCGATGTTCCGGCGCTGCATGCGGTGTCTGAGTTTATCCACTTCGCCTGCACCTCTGAAGATATCAATAACCTTTCTCACGCGCTGATGCTGGAAACCGCACGTCGCGAGGTGATCGTGCCGTTCTGGAACCAGCTCATCGATGCCGTAAAAGGGTTGGCGCACGAGTATCGTGACATTCCGCTGCTGTCGCGTACCCACGGCCAGCCGGCAACGCCGTCAACCATGGGCAAAGAGATGGCAAACGTGGCGTACCGTCTGGAGCGCCAGCTGCGTCAGCTCAGCAAGATTGAAGTCCTCGGCAAAATTAACGGCGCGGTTGGCAACTACAATGCCCACATCTCCGCTTATCCGGAAGTGGACTGGCACCAGCTGAGCGAGCAGTTTGTCACCTCGCTGGGCATCACCTGGAACCCGTACACCACGCAGATCGAGCCGCACGACTACATCGCCGAGCTGTTTGATTGCATCGCACGTTTCAACACCATTCTGATCGACTTTGATCGTGATATCTGGGGCTACGTAGCGCTCAATCACTTCAAACAGAAAACCATCGCCGGTGAAATTGGTTCTTCAACCATGCCGCATAAAGTGAACCCGATTGACTTCGAAAACTCCGAAGGCAACCTCGGTCTGGCTAACGCGATGATGCAGCATCTGGCCAGCAAATTGCCGGTTTCACGCTGGCAGCGCGACCTCACTGACTCTACCGTGCTGCGTAATCTCGGTGTCGGCATCGGCTATGCGCTGATCGCTTATCAGGCGACGCTGAAAGGCATCTCTAAGCTGGAAGTGAACCGCGATCGTCTGCTGGATGAACTGGATCACAACTGGGAAGTGCTGGCTGAGCCAATTCAAACCGTGATGCGCCGTTACGGCATTGAGAAGCCGTACGAGAAGCTGAAAGAGCTGACGCGCGGTAAACGTGTTGATGCCGCTGGCATGCAAGCGTTCATCGATAGCCTGGCGTTGCCGGAAGAGGAAAAAGTGCGTCTGAAGCAGATGACGCCAGCCAACTACCTTGGCCGTGCGATTCAGATGGTTGATGATTTGCAGTAAATCTCAACAACAGGCGTGTTCAATGTTGGGCACGCCTCTATTAACAAACGTTGATCTCTTGTTTAGCTGGCTTCGCATATACTTTTCTCCATCATTATTGAGTCGGAAGCTAAGGAAATACTATGCGTGTTCTGGTTGTGGAAGATAACGCGCTGTTGCGCCATCACCTCGCCGTGCAGCTGCGTGAAATGGGCCATCAGGTCGATGCCGCAGAAGATGCCAAAGAAGCAGATTATTTCCTGCAGGAGCACATTCCCGATATCGCCCTTGTCGATCTGGGATTGCCCGACGAAGATGGCATGTCGTTGATCCGTCGCTGGCGCACCGATGCCGTACGTCAACCGATTCTGGTATTGACCGCCCGCGAAGGCTGGCAGGCAAAAGTCGAAGCGCTGGAAGCCGGTGCTGACGACTACGTCACTAAACCTTTCCATATTGAAGAAGTCGCGGCGCGTCTGCAGGCGCTAATGCGTCGTAACAGCGGCCACGCGTCACAGATTATTTCCATGCCGCCGTTCCAGGTCGATCTGTCACGCCGTGAGCTAACGGTGCAGGATCAACCGGTAAAACTTACCGCTTTCGAGTACACCATCGTTGAAACGCTGATTCGCAACGCGGGTAAAGTGGTGAGCAAAGATTCACTGATGCTGCAGCTCTATCCGGATGCGGAACTGCGCGAGAGTCACACCATTGATGTGTTGATGGGCCGCCTGCGTAAAAAAATTCTCTCGCTCTATCCGACCGAAGTGATTAACACCGTGCGCGGCCAGGGTTATCGCTTTGATCTCTGATTTATGACGTGGTTAAAACGCTTTCGCCCCTTCTCGTTACGCGCCCGTTTCCTGCTGGCAACGGCGGCGATCGTCCTGTTTTTATCGCTCTCCTACGGCATGGTTGCCGTCGTGGGTTACGTAGTTAGCTTCGATAAAAATACCTACCGCGTGATGCGCGGCGAAAGCAATCTGTTCTTCACGCTGGCGCAGTGGCAAGACGACAAGCTCACCATCGCCCAGCCGGAGCGCATGACGCTCAACTTCCCCACGCTGGTGTTTATCTACGATGAACACGGCAAGCTGCTGTGGCAGCAGCGTGACGTGCCGGACATCCGCAAAAAGATTCGCCGCGAATGGCTGCTCAAGCCCGATTTTTACGAAATCGACACCAGTAATCGCACCAGCATGGCGGCGATGGGCAACAATCCACAGGCAAAAGAGCGGCTGCATGCGCTGGATAGTGACAGCAACGATACCTTTACTCACTCGGTAGCGGTCAATCGTTACGATGCCACCACCAACCTGCCGGCGCTGACCATCGTGGTTGTCGACTCAATTCCGCAGGAGTTGCAGCATTCCGATGTGGTGTGGTCGTGGTTTAGCTATGTGCTGGCCGCCAACCTGCTGCTGGTGATCCCGCTGTTGTGGCTGGCGGCGCACTGGAGTTTACGGCCAATTGGCGATCTCACCGCGCATGTGCGCGAGCTGGAAACCGGCCAACGCGAGAATCTCGATGATAATCCGCCACAGGAGTTGCGCAGCCTGGTACGCAATCTCAACCTGCTGCTGACCAACGAACGCCAGCGCTATACGCGCTATCGCACCACCCTGTCGGACGTGACGCACAGCCTGAAAACCCCGCTGGCGGTGCTGCAGAGTACGCTACGCTCGTTACGCAGCGGCAAAGAGTTAACCGTGGAACAGGCGGAACCGGTGATGCTGGAGCAGATCAGCCGTATCTCCCAGCAGATTGGCTATTATCTGCATCGCGCCAGCATGCAGGCCGATCACAATCCGCTGCAGCGCGATTTGCATTCGGTTTCGGCGCTGCTCGACAGCCTGTGTTCGGCTCTCAACAAGGTTTATCAGCGTAAAGGCGTGGCGATCACCCTGGATATCTCTCCCGAGCTGACCTTTATCGGCGATAAAAATGACTTTATGGAAGTGCTCGGCAACGTGCTGGATAACGCCTGCAAATACTGCCTGGAGTTTATTGAAGTCACCGCACGCCAAACCGACAAAACTCTGCATTTGTTTATTGATGATGATGGCCCGGGCATTCCAGAAAGCAAACGCGATCTGATCTTCGTGCGCGGTCAGCGCGCCGATACGCTACGTCCCGGCCAGGGATTAGGTTTGGCCGTGGTGCGCGATATCCTCGAACAGTACGCCGGTCAGGTCATCGCCACCACCAGCCCGCTTGGCGGCGCGCGGATGGAAGTGATTTTCCAGCGCCAGGAAGTCGAGCATCACCGCGAGTAGAAAGGGACGCGGGCTGTTATACTTGCCATCATTCTTTGCAGCAACCGGACTCCGCATATGGACTATCAGCTCGACATCAACTGGCCCGACTTTATTCAACGCTACTGGCAGAAACGCCCGGTGGTGCTTAAACGGGGTTTTAAAAACTTCGTCGATCCTATTTCTCCTGACGAGCTGGCCGGTCTGGCAATGGAAAATGAGGTGGATAGCCGTCTGGTTAGCCATAACGAAGGCAAATGGCAAGTTAGCCACGGCCCGTTTGAAAGCTACGATCATCTCGGTGAGAGCAACTGGTCGCTGCTGGTGCAGGCGGTCAACCATTGGCATGAGCCTTCGGCCGCACTGATGCGCCCGTTCCGTTTCCTGCCCGACTGGCGCGTTGACGATCTGATGATCTCCTTCGCCGTGCCGGGCGGCGGCGTGGGACCGCATTTCGACCAATATGATGTGTTTATCATTCAGGGCACCGGCCGTCGCCGCTGGCGCGTGGGTGAAAAAGTGCCGTTGAAACAGCACTGCCCGCATCCAGATCTGCTGCAGGTTGAACCGTTTGACGCCATCATTGATGAGGAGATGGAGCCGGGCGATATTCTCTATATTCCGCCTGGATTCCCGCATGAAGGCTATTCGCTGGAAAACGCCATCAACTATTCGGTGGGCTTCCGTGCACCGAACGGTCGCGAGCTGATCAGCGGCTTTGCCGATCACATGCTGGCTAACGAATTGGGCAGCTATCGCTACAGCGATCCGGACGTGCCGTCACGTGATTGCCCATCGCAAATTTTGCCGTCGGAGCTGGAAGGCATCCGCAAAGTGATGATGGATGTGATCAACCAGCCGGAGCAGTTTAACCAATGGTTTGGCGAGTTTATTTCTCAGTCGCGTCATGAGTTAGATGTCGCTCCGCCGGAGCCGCCTTATCAGCCGGATGAAATTTACGATGCATTGCAGCAAGGCGATGCGCTGACGCGTCTTGGCGGCCTGCGCGTGTTGACCATCGGTGATGCGGTGTTTGTGAACGGTGAATCAATCAGCTGCAACCATCCGCAGGTGCTGGCGGCATTGGCGCACAATCATGTGCTGACGCTGGAAGATTTTGGCGATGCGCTGGACGATCCGTCAATGCTGGCGCAGCTGGCGGCGCTGGTTAATAGCGGGTATTGGTTCTTCGGCGAGTAAGTTTTAGTTCATGCCGGATGTGCCAAACCTGGTAGGTGCTGGCTGGCCCCCTCCTCGGTCCTCCCCCATAAATGGGTGAGGAAGATGCTGCAATATGTGAGTTGATAGTTGCATGCGGCAGCGTCTCCTTCCCCCGCTTGCGGGGGAAGGTCGGGATGGGGGACAACCAGCACTATGTAAGCATAATTAGCCTTTCTTCTGCCCCGCCAACTCAGCCAGCCGCACAATCACCTCTACTGACTGCGCCATCACGTTGAGTGAGGCGAACTCGTGCTTGCCGTGATAGTTGTAGCCGCCGGTGAATAGGTTCGGACATGGCAACCCTTTCCATGACAGCGCAGATCCATCGGTACCGCCGCGAATCGGTTTAACGTTCGGTTCAATGCCACAATCGCGCATCGCCTGCAGCGCCAGCTCAATAATGTGCGGATGCGGTTCGACTTTCTCACGCATGTTGCGATAGCTATCGCTGATCTCCACCTTCACTGAACACTCGCTTTGCAGCCCCTGGCTCACACGCTGGCCAATCTCTTCCAGCAGCTGCTTGCGCTGGGCATAGCTATCCGCGTCGAAATCACGAATCAGATACATCAGTTCGGCATGCTCAACCGTGCCTTTGATGGTGTGCAGATGGAAAAAGCCTTCGTAGCCATCGGTATACTGCGGCTTCTCTTTTGCTGGCAGCTCCGCGTGGAAGCGCATCGCCAGATCCAGCGCATTGACCATCACATTTTTAGCGCTGCCCGGATGGACGTTATTGCCAGTGATCTTGACCATCGCCGTGGCGGCGTTAAAGTTCTCGAATTCGAACTCGCCGAGATCGCTGCCATCCACGGTGTAGGCCCAATCGGCGGCAAAACCTTCCACGTCAAAGTGCGACGCGCCACGGCCAATCTCTTCATCGGGGGTAAATGCCACCCGAATTGCACCGTGCGGAATATCACTGTTCGCCAGACGCGCCATCGCCGTCATGATCTCGGCGATGCCGGCTTTGTCATCGGCGCCGAGCAGTGTTTTACCGTCGGTGGTAATCAGCGTATGCCCAATCAGCTTATGCAGGATTGGGAACATCACCGGCGACAGAACTTCATCGCCGTTGCCCAGCGCAATGTCACCCCCGCGATAGTTTTCAATAATCTGCGGATTAACGTTTTTGGCGGTAAAATCCGGTGACGTGTCCATATGCGAAATAAAGCCGATTACCGGCGTGGCCCAGTCGACATTCGCCGGTAAGGTGCCCATTACGCAGCAATGGTCGCTTAAAGAGACATCAACAAAGCCCAGCGCAATAAGTTCTTCCTGTAATTGACGCGCCAGCGCCCACTGCCCTTCACTGCTTGGCACCTGTCGCGCCTGAGGTTTTGACTGAGTTTCTACTGCGACATAACTGAGAAAACGCTCAAGTAATTGATCCATCTGTCATCCCTCTTAAGAACCTGCGTCATTATCATGGTGGCCTGGAGCCCCCATGTTGCGTCAAATCATTATCCTTCAGGTTAGCTCTCTCAGCGTGAAATGCGCTGAAAATTCACTCACCGTCGCCTGTACGACTTGCCCGTTACGCATACTCCGGCATTTTTCAGAGTTTTCAAGGTAAATCCGTGGCAAAACATGGCATTGACGCTTTTTTGCGGTATCATCGCGCCCTTCATCACAGCAAGCTGGCACCAGCGGCTATGCTGTAACCTGATTCACCATCAGACTGAGTGACTAAAATGACGCAAACACGCGATCTCGCGCTGGTTACGCTTTCTGGCATCAGTAAAGCTTTCGATGGCAAAACCATCATCTCTGACTTCGATCTGACCATCCGTCACGGCGAATTCATCACGCTGCTGGGTCCGTCCGGCTGCGGTAAAACCACCATTTTGCGCCTGATTGCCGGACTGGAAGATGCCGATTCCGGACATATCATTCTTGATGGTAATGACATCACCGATCTGCCAGCCGAACATCGCCACATCAATACGGTATTTCAGAGCTATGCGCTGTTTCCGCACATGTCGGTATTTGAAAACGTCGCCTTTGGCCTGCGCATGCAGAAAACCCCAGCCGCCGAGATCACGACACGTGTCAACGACGCGCTGGCGATGGTGCAGCTGGAGAGCTTTGCCGATCGGCGTCCGCATCAGCTCTCCGGCGGGCAGCAACAGCGTGTAGCGATTGCGCGTGCGGTGGTTAATCGCCCGAAAGTGTTGCTGCTGGATGAGTCGCTTTCGGCGCTGGATTATAAGCTGCGTCGCCAGATGCAAAACGAGCTGAAAGCGTTGCAGCGCAAGCTTGGCATCACCTTTGTGTTTGTCACCCACGATCAGGAAGAAGCGCTGACCATGTCCGATCGCATCGTCGTGATGCGCGATGGCCGCATCGAGCAGGACGGCACGCCGCGTGAGATTTATGAAGAGCCGGCTAACCTGTTTGTGGCGCGCTTTATTGGCGAGATCAACGTGTTCGATGCCGAAGTGCTGAATAGCGAAAAGGCGCCCACTATCCTTGCGCGCGTTGAAGGGCGTGAATGTGAGCTGCAGTGTGATTTTCAGGTTAACGCCGGCGATAAGCTGCATGTGCTGCTGCGTCCGGAAGATCTGCGCGTGGAAGAGATCGATCATGACAGCCGCAGCGATAACCTGATCGGCTACGTCCGTGAGCGCAACTACAAAGGCATGACGCTGGAATCCACCGTGGAACTGGAGAACGGCAAGCTACTGACGGTGAGCGAGTTCTTTAATGAAGACGATCCCGATTTTGACCACTCGCTGAACCAGAAAATGGCTGTCAGCTGGGTAGCGAACTGGGAGGTGGTGCTGCCGTATGAAACGGATGCGTAACCGTCTACAGAAAGTGATTGTGCTGCTTATCGTCAGTTGGCTGACGCTGTTTGTGCTGCTGCCCAACCTGATGATCTTCGCCACCAGCTTCCTGACGCACGACGATGCGCATTTTGTCAGCATGGCCTTCACCCTGAATAACTATGCGCGGCTGCTCGATCCGCTCTACGCCGATGTGCTGCTGCACTCGCTGAACATGGCGTTCATCGCCACGCTCTGCTGCCTGCTGCTCGGTTACCCGTTTGCCTGGTGTCTGACTAAACTACCGGCGCGCCTGCGTCCGCTGATGCTGTTCCTGCTGATTGTGCCGTTCTGGACCAACTCCTTGATCCGCATCTACGGGCTGAAAATCTTTCTCAGCACGCGCGGCTGGCTCAATGAGTTTTTGCTGTGGCTCGGGGTGATCGATAAACCCTTTCGCATTATGTACACCTCGGAAGCGGTGATATTGGGACTGATCTACATTTTGCTGCCGTTTATGGTGCTGCCGCTCTACTCCAGCCTGGAAAAGCTGGATAAATCCTGCCTCGAAGCGGCGCGCGATCTCGGTGCCAATAAAGTGAAAACCTTTCTGCGCATTATTTTACCGCTCACCATGCCGGGCATTGTTGCGGGTTGTCTGCTGGTGTTTATTCCGGCGATGGGCCTATTCTTTGTTGCCGATTTGCTGGGCGGCGCGAAAAACCTGTTGATTGGCAACGTGATCAAAAGTCAGTTCCTGAATATCCGCGACTGGCCGTTTGGCGCGGCCACCAGTATTGTGATGACGCTGCTGATGGGCTTGATGCTGCTGGCCTACTGGCGCGCGGCGCGTATGCTGAACAGCAAGGTGGAGCTGCAATGATGGCGCGCTGGTTACGCGGCGGCTTTATGGCCGTGATTTACGCCTGGTTTTACATCCCGATCATCATTCTGATCGTCAATTCCTTCAACAGCTCGCGCTTTGGCATCAACTGGCAGGGTTTCAGCACCCAGTGGTATCGCCTGTTGATGAATAACGACAGCCTGATTCAGGCGGCGCAGCATTCGCTGATCATGGGCGTGCTGTCGGCCAGTTGTGCCACAATTATCGGCTCGCTGACCGCGGTTGCACTCTATCGCTATCGTTTTCGCGGTAAACCCTTCGTCAGCGGCATGCTGTTTGTGGTGATGATGTCGCCCGATATCGTGATGGCCATTTCGCTGCTGGTGCTGTTTATGCTGTTGGGCATTTCGCTTGGTTTCTGGTCGCTGCTGTTCTCACACATCACCTTTTGCCTGCCGTTTGTGGTGATCACCGTCTATTCGCGCCTGAAAGGTTTTGATGTGCGCATGCTGGAAGCCGCTAAAGATCTTGGCGCCAGCGAAGTCACCATTTTGCGCAAAATTCTGCTGCCGCTGGCGCTGCCCGCTGTCGCGGCGGGCTGGTTGCTGAGCTTTACCCTGTCGATGGACGACGTGGTGGTTTCCTCATTTGTCACTGGCCCGAGTTTTGAAATCTTACCGTTAAAAATTTATTCGATGGTCAAAGTTGGCGTGTCACCCGAAGTGAATGCGCTGGCGACGATTTTGCTGCTGCTGTCGCTGCTGTTGGTGGCGCTCAGTCAGCTGTTGCTCCGAGATACAACTAAATAGAGGATAATCGATGAAAAAGTGGTCTCACTGGCTGGCGGCTGGGGCGCTGGCACTGGGCATGCAGAGCGCGCAGGCGGATGACGGCAAAACGCTCTATTTCTATAACTGGACGGAATACGTGCCGCCGGGGCTGCTGGAGCAGTTCACTAAAGAGACCGGCATCAAGGTGATTTATTCCACTTACGAGTCCAATGAGAGCATGTATGCCAAGCTGAAGACCTGGAAAGATGGCGCCTACGATTTGGTGGTGCCTTCGACTTACTTCGTTGCCAAAATGCGTAATGAAGGCATGTTGCAGAAGATTGATAAATCCCAGCTCAGCAACTTTAAGAATCTCGATCCTAACCTGCTGAACAAACCGTTCGATCCCAACAATGACTATTCGATCCCCTATATCTGGGGCGCGACCGCAATTGGGGTCAACACCGATGAAGTGGATGCCAAAAGCATCACCCGCTGGGCTGATTTATGGCAGCCGCAGTACAAGCAGAGCCTGCTGCTGACCGACGACGCGCGCGAAGTGTTCCAGATGGCGCTGCGTAAGCTCGGCTATTCGGGCAACACCCGCGATCCAAAGCAGATCGAAGCCGCTTATGAAGAGTTAAAAAAGCTGATGCCGAACGTGCTGGCGTTTAACTCAGACAATCCAGGCAATCCGTTTATGGAAGGCGAAGTGAACGTTGGCATGATCTGGAACGGCTCGGCGTACGTGGCGCGCCAGGCCGGCACGCCGCTGCAGATTATCTGGCCGCAGGAAGGCGGAATTTTCTGGATGGATAATCTGGCGATTCCGGCTAACGCGAAAAACCGCGCAGGTGCGTTGAAACTGATTAACTTCCTGTTGCGTCCGGAAGTGGCAGCGCAGGTGGCGGAAACCATTGGTTATCCAACGCCAAACCTGGCGGCGAAGAAGCTACTGCCGCAGGCAGTGGCGAATGATCCTTCGCTTTATCCTTCTGAGGCGGTGATCAAAAACGGCGAGTGGCAGAACGATGTGGGTGATGCCAGCGTGCAGTATGAGACGCTGTTTCAGAAGTTGAAGGCGGGACGTTAGTCCTCTGCGCGTTTTCTCTCACCCTGCCCTCTCCCGCAAGCGGGAGAGGGTTCTAAAAAGTTCCATGTCCGCAAGCGGGAGAGGGTTCTAAAAAGTTCCATGTCCGCAAGCGGGAGAGGGTTCTAAAAGTTCCATGTCCGCAAGCGGGAGAGGGTTGTTTTTAGCTCCTTCTCCCGCTTGCGGGAGAAGGTTGGGATGAGGGAAAGCGCGCACAAACTATTTATACAACCCACGCAAGAACGTGTGCACAAACTCCGGAACTACTTCACTGGCTAAACCGTAATGACGCTCGGCAAACTCATTGCCCACCTGGCTCGGCTCCAGGTTCAGCTCCACGGTATGCGCGCCCTGCAGTTTCGCTTCATGAACAAAACCGGCGGCCGGATAAACATGACCCGAGGTGCCGATGGCAATAAACAGGTTTGCCTGCTCAATCGCCTGGTAAATCTCCTCCATCCCCAGCGGCATTTCGCCAAACCACACGATGTGCGGACGCAACATTGCCGGGAACTGGCAGCAGGTGCAGCGATCGTCCGGGGTTAAATCTTCTGTCCAGTCCAGCACTTGTCCACTGTTCACACAGCGCACTTTCAGCAATTCACCGTGCATATGCAGCACGCGCTGGCTGCCGGCGCGTTCATGCAGATTGTCGATGTTCTGTGTTACCAGCAGGAAGTTATCGCCCAGCACCTGCTCCAGTTCCGCCAGCGCTTTGTGCGCGGCATTAGGCTGAATCTCTGGCTGCTGCAGCTGTTGACGGCGCGCGTTGTAGAACGCCTGCACCAGCGCCGGATCGCGCTGAAAACCTTCCGGCGTAGCCACATCTTCCACCCGGTGCTCTTCCCACAAACCATCGGCGGCACGGAAGGTGCGAATGCCGGACTCGGCGGAGATACCCGCACCAGTGAGTACCACTACGCGCGGTTGCGGATGCGCAGCCAGTTCAGCTTTGCGATCGCGCTCGAAGATGCGCTGGCGAAAGCGCTGATGCACTTTGCGGCGGTTTTTTTTGTCGCGGGCGAGTCGTAGGCGGCGGCGCGGTATGCGCATAAAAGCTCCTTAATCTGCGGCGTTTAACGCCGCGCTTCGGGTATTTTTCAGGCTAATCTGCCCGATAATAGCGGCTGCGTATGGCAGCTGCATGCGGCAGACGCTGAAAATGTGCGCAGCCGCTAAAGCGGCTGCGCGGTCAATCTTACTGCCCGCTCAGCACGCGGGCCGGATCGATACGGCTGGCGCGCCGTGCCGGATACCAACTGGCAATCAGGCTCAGCACAATCGCGGTGCCCAATACCGAAATCACATCAATCCAGTGCAGCTCGGACGGCAGGAAATCAATAAAGTAGATATCGCCCGCCAACAGCTGATGCCCGGTAAGATGCTCAAACACCCGCATCACCGGCGTGAGATTGAGCGCCACCAGCACGCCGACCACCACGCCGCTGACGCTGCCGAGCAGACCCGCCAGCAAGCCATACCAGATAAAGATGGCGCGAATCAGGCCATCTTTGGCGCCCAACGTGCGCAGCACGGCGATATCGCTGCTCTTGTCTTTCACCGCCATCACCAGCGTTGAGACGATGTTAAAGCAGGCCACGCCGATCACCAGCACCATGGCTAAATACATAATGGCGCGAATCATCTGGATGTCACGGTACATGTAGCCGTACGTACCAATCCAACTCTTGATATAGACGTATGAATGCGTCACTTCACCGGCGTCGCGCACCAGCTTTTGCGCCTGGAACGGGTCATTCATCTTGAGCGCAATGCCGCTGACGCTGTCGCCCATATCCAGATATTTCTGCGCATCGGCCAGCGGCACCAGCGCCAGGCTGTGATCCAGCATACCGCTGAGCTGCAGCACGCCGCTGACCTGCAGACGAATGCGTTTCGGCTGCAGCAGCTTATTATCGCCATCGTTATTGGGGATCATGATGGTGATCCAATCGCCCTGTTTGACGTTAAGCGATTTGGCGATACCGCCACCGAGTATGATCTGTTGCTTACCGGCCGCGAACTGTGACCAGGCATTACCGGCGACGAAGCTCGGCAAGGCGCTCAGCCGTGACTCCTGCTGCGGATCTACGCCTTTCACCTGCAGCGCCTGCAGCTTCGCGCCGCTCTCAATCAGCCCGGTAAAGTTAATATAGGGCGCCGCAGCGGCAATGCCCGAAACCTGTTCAATTGGCGCGATCATCGGCTGCCAGTGGCGGAACGGCTGATTAACCGGTTCGATTTCACCGTGCGGCACCACCGCCAGAATGCGGTTGTTGAGCTCACGCTCGAAACCGTTCATGGCGCTCAGTCCGATGATCAGCACCGCCACGCCCAGCGCAATGCCAACGGTGGAGATGATGGAGATCAGCGAGACCATGCCACCACGCCGCCGACCGCGGCTAAAACGCAGCCCGAGCAGCAGGGATAAGGATGAACCCATCAGATCACTCCCAGCGTCAGTTGGTCGCTCAGCTCGCCATCGCGCATCTCCATCTGGCGACTCAGGCGTTTCGCCAGTTGCAGATCGTGCGTCACCACCAGGAAGGCGGTGCCCTGCTTAACGTTCAACTCGCCCAGCAGTTCAAAAATCGCATCCGCGTTGCGCGCATCAAGATTACCGGTGGGCTCGTCGGCCATCACCAAACGCGGACGATTCACCAGCGCGCGGGCAATCGCCACGCGCTGACGTTCACCGCCCGACAGCTCAGAAGGCCGGTGCGCAGCACGTTTATCCAGCCCCACCGCCGCCAGCATTTCACGCGCGCGGGATTCCGCTTCTGCCTTGCCGATTTTGCCAATCAGCAGCGGCATCGCCACGTTCTCCAGCGCGCTAAAATCCGGCAGCAAATGGTGGAACTGATAGATAAAGCCCAGCTCGCGGTTGCGCAGTTCCGCCTTCGCGGCGGATGACATCGCATTCAGCGATTTGCCATCAAAAATCACATCGCCCGAGGTCGGCGCATCCAAACCGCCCAGCAGGTGCAATAAGGTACTTTTGCCTGAACCGGAGCTGCCGACAATTGCCGTCAGTTCACCCGGCTGCAGGCTGAAAGCCACATTGCGCAGCACATCGGTCTGCACGCTGCCTTCCTGATAGCGTTTACACAGGTCACGACACTGCAACAAAGGAGTATTACTCATAACGTAAAGCCTCAGCGGGTTGGACGGCGGCAGCGCGCCACGACGGATAAAGGGTAGAAAGCAGCGCAACGGCCATCGAAACCAGCGCAATGGTGATCACCTGCAACACGTTGATGTCGACCGGCAGCGCCGCGCCATCCAGGAACAGACCGATCACCGGCATTAAATTATTCAGCTGGCTGGCCAGCAGTACGCCGAGCACGGTGCCAAGCAGCGCGCCAATGATCCCGGCGCTGGCGCCCTGCACCATAAATACCGCCACGATCTGGCGCCGGGTGAGGCCCAGCGTTTGCAGAATCGCCACTTCGCCCTGCTTCTCCATGATCAGCAGGCCCAGCGACGTAATGATATTGAAAGCCGCCACCGCGATGATCAGGCTCAGCAGCAGCCCCATCATATTTTTCTCCATGCGCACCGCCTGGAACAGATCGCCTTTGCGCTCGCGCCAGTCTTTCCACGTCAGGCCTTGCGGCAACGTTTGCTGGCTGAGCGCATCTACGCTCAGCGGCTTATCCAACCACAGACGCCAGCCGGTAACGTTGCCGAGCGGATAGCGCATCACGCGTGACGCATCCTGCTGATTGACCAGAATCTGGTAGCCGTCAACTTCGCTATTCGCCGCGTAGGTCCCTGCCACGGTGAAAATACGCTGACTGGGCAAGCGCCCGACCGGCGTGAACTGGCTGACCGACGGCACCATCAAACGCAGCTGATCGCCACGCTTGACACCCAGCTGTGCAGCCAGCTGTTCACCGAGGATGACGTTATATTGCCCCGCTTGCAGCACGCTTTGTTGGGTGTTAACGAGGAACGGTGTCAGCGGATCCTGTTCATCGGGATTGATGCCCAGCATCACGCCAACCGAGACGTTGCGTGCGCTCTGCAGCACCACATCAGCGGTGGTGAGCGGCGCCATGCGGGTGACGCCTTGCAGCTTGAGATCCTGCGCCGGAAGATGTTGCGGATTGATACTGCCTTTCTCGCTGGTAACCAGCGCCTGCGGCATCAGGCCGAGGATATTGCCTTCCAGCTCGCGCTCAAAGCCGTTCATCACCGATAACACGGTGACCAGCGCCAGCACGCCGAGCGTGATACCGATGGTAGAGAGCCAGGAGACGAAGCGACCAAAGCGGTCTGAAGCACGTCCACGCATGTAGCGCAAACCGATGAATAACGCGACTGGTTGATACATGAGATCCGTCTTGGCAGTTGCCTAAAAATAAGTAGTGGGATGATAAAGGAGGTGCCTGCTTTATGAAACCTCTAACCCTCTGAGTCTGCGGCAAAGTTGTGTCAAAAACCGTCCCAGCGGCGGCTTATGCATAAAATTGCGACAAAATAATGATGTTATTTGTACGTTTATTGGTCATAGGCTGGCGTAAACTCAATGATGTAGCACCAGATCAAGCACCGATTGTACCGAAGTAAGCGCCAGGCGCGGGAGTACAGACTATGTTGAAATTTCCTAAAGGCAGCATCGTTAAACATAAATCGGGCGAGATCAGAGGGGAGATTGTGAACGTTTTCGAACAGGGCGATTCGCCCACCGGTTATTACGTGAAGTGGGACGACGGCAACCACAGCTATCATCTGGAAAAAGAGCTGTCATGGGCCAATGTCGATCGACCCCGTATGCACTATACACAGCAATCCACCAAGTAGCAGAACCGACAGAGTGTGAGAAATAGCACCACGACAGATGATCCTCAGGGCGGATTATGGAATGATGACGCCCTGTAATCCAAGGAGAGAATGTCGAGATCCCATGTCGGAACAGAGTCGTTATACCCTGCCAGTCAAAGCCGGCGATCATCGCCAGCTCGGCCAGCTAGTCGGCGCTGCACAAGCGCTTGAGTGTGCCAGCATCACCGAACGCCACAGCGGTCCGGTGTTGATGATTACCCCGGATATGCAATCTGCCCTGCGTCTGCAGGAGGAGATTCGCCAGTTCACCGATCTGCCGGTCACCAATCTCGCTGACTGGGAAACGCTGCCCTACGACAGCTTCTCACCGCATCAGGACATTATCTCCGCTCGTCTCTCCACGCTGTATCAACTGCCGAACTTAACGCGCGGCATGCTGATTATGCCGGTCAACACGCTGATGCAGCGCGTCTGTCCGCACAGCTTCCTGCACGGTCATGCGCTGGTGATGCAGCAGGGGCAAAAACTGTCGCGCGATGCGCTGCGCGATCAGCTGGAGCAGGCCGGCTATCGCCATGTCGATCAGGTGATGGAGCATGGCGAATACGCCACGCGCGGCGCGCTGCTCGATCTCTTCCCGATGGGCAGCGATCAGCCCTATCGCATCGACTTCTTTGATGACGAAATTGATAGCCTGCGCCTGTTTGATGTCGATACCCAGCGCACGCTGGAAGCGGTCAACGCCATCAACCTGCTGCCCGCACATGAGTTCCCGACCGATAAAGCCGCCATCGAGCTGTTCCGCAGCCGCTGGCGTGAAACCTTTGACGTGCGCCGCGAGCCGGAACACGTCTATCAGCAGGTGAGCAAAGGCACGCTGCCCGCCGGTATCGAATACTGGCAGCCGCTATTTTTCGAGCAGGAGCTGCCGACGCTGTTCAGCTATCTGCCGGGCAACACGCTGCTGCTCAACAGCGGCGATTTGCTGGCGAGCGCCGAGCGCTTCTGGCTTGACGCCAATGCGCGCTTCGAGAATCGCCGCATCGACCCAATGCGCCCGCTGCTGGAGCCGGTCACGCTGTGGCTGCGCCCCGATGCGCTGCTCAGCGAACTGAAAGCCTGGCCGCGCATGCAGCTGAGCAGCGAGACGCTGCCGGAGAAAGCCGCAAACACCAACCTCGGTTATCAACCGCTGCCGGAATTAACCGTGCAGGCGCAGGCCAAAGCACCGCTTGATCTGCTGCGTCAGTTCCTGGAGCAGTTCAGCGGGCAGGTGATTTTTTCGGTTGAGAGCGAAGGCCGCCGTGAAAGCCTGCAAGAGCTGCTGACGCGCATCAAACTGCGTCCGCACGCTATCGATCACTTCGATCAAGCCGTCGAACAGCCGTACAGCCTGATGATCGGCGCCAGCGAGCGTGGCTTTATCGATACCCAGCGCCAGCTGGCGTTGATCTGCGAAAGCGATCTGCTCGGCGAGCGCGTCAGTCGCCGCCGCCAGGATAATCGCCGCACCATCAATCCAGACGTATTGATCCGCAACCTCGCCGAGCTGCATCCCGGCCAGCCGGTGGTGCATCTGGAGCACGGCGTTGGGCGCTATATCGGCCTGACCACGCTGGAAGCCGGCGGCATCGTGGCGGAATACTTGATGCTCTCCTATGCCGGCGATGCCAAATTGTACGTGCCGGTTTCGTCGCTGCATTTAATCAGTCGCTATGCCGGTGGCGCGGATGAGAATGCGCCGCTGCATAAACTCGGCAGTGATGCCTGGTCACGCGCGCGGCAGAAAGCCGCCGAGAAAGTACGCGACGTGGCGGCAGAGCTGCTGGATATCTACGCCCAGCGCGCCGCCAAGACCGGCTTCGCCTTTAAGCACGATCGCGATCAGTATCAGCTGTTCTGTGAAGGCTTCCCGTTTGAAACTACGCCGGATCAGGGCCAGGCGATCAATGCCGTACTGAGCGACATGTGCCAGCCGCTGGCGATGGATCGCCTGGTGTGCGGCGACGTAGGCTTTGGTAAAACCGAAGTGGCGATGCGTGCCGCGTTCCTCGCGGTCGAAAATGCCAAACAGGTTGCGGTGCTGGTGCCGACCACGTTGCTGGCGCAGCAACATTACGACAACTTCCGCGATCGTTTCGCCAACTGGCCGGTGCGCATTGAGATGCTGTCGCGTTTCCGTACCGCGAAAGAGCAAAGTCAGGTGCTGGAACAGGCACGCGAAGGCAAAGTCGATATTCTGATAGGTACGCACAAGCTGCTGTCGAACGATCTGAAATGGCACGATCTCGGCCTGCTGATCGTCGATGAAGAGCACCGCTTTGGCGTGCGTCACAAAGAGCGTATCAAGGCGATGCGCGCCGATGTGGATATCCTGACGCTCACCGCTACGCCAATTCCGCGTACGCTGAATATGGCGATGAGCGGCATGCGCGATCTGTCGATTATTGCCACGCCACCGGCACGACGTATGGCGGTGAAAACCTTTGTGCGCGAGTACGACAGCCTGGTGGTGCGCGAGGCGATCCTGCGTGAAGTGCTGCGCGGTGGCCAGGTTTACTATCTCTACAATGACGTGGAGAACATCGAGAA
This sequence comes from Pantoea sp. USHLN256, assembly GCF_037149875.1. Lineage (NCBI taxonomy): Bacteria > Pseudomonadati > Pseudomonadota > Gammaproteobacteria > Enterobacterales > Erwiniaceae > Pantoea > Pantoea sp. USHLN256. The sequence continues at coordinate 339,964 of NZ_JBBCQO010000001.1, forward strand.
AGCGGCGCAGCGGCTGGCAGAACTGGTGCCGGAAGCGCGTATCGCCATTGGTCACGGCCAGATGCGCGAGCGCGATCTGGAGCGGGTGATGAACGATTTCCACCATCAGCGCTTTAACGTGCTGGTGTGTACCACCATCATCGAAACCGGTATCGATGTGCCCAGCGCGAATACCATCATCATTGAGCGCGCCGATCACTTTGGTTTGGCGCAGCTGCATCAGCTGCGCGGCCGCGTGGGCCGTTCGCATCATCAGGCGTATGCGTGGCTGCTGACGCCGCATCCGAAAGCGATGACCACCGATGCACAGAAACGCCTCGAGGCCATCGCTTCACTGGAAGATTTAGGTGCTGGTTTCGCGCTGGCAACGCACGATCTGGAGATTCGCGGTGCCGGTGAACTGCTCGGCGAAGATCAGAGCGGACAGATGGAAACCATCGGTTTCACGCTATATATGGAGCTGCTGGAGAACGCGGTTGATGCGTTGAAAGCGGGTCGCGAGCCGTCACTGGAAGATCTCACCAGCAATCAAACTGAGATTGAACTGCGCATGCCCGCCCTGCTGCCGGATGATTTTATCCCCGATGTGAATACCCGTTTGTCGCTGTACAAACGCGTAGCCAGCGCTGCGGATGAGCAGGATTTGGCTGAGTTGAAGGTGGAGATGATCGATCGTTTTGGCAAACTGCCGGATGCGGCGCGTAATCTGCTGGACATCGCCGGGCTGCGTTTAGTGGCGCGCGAGTTGGGGATTCGTAAGATTGAAGCCAGCGATAAAGGCGGCTTCTTCGAGTTCGCGCCGCAGAACCACGTCGATCCAGGCTGGCTGATTGGCCTGCTGCAGAAAGATCCGCAGCAGTGGAAACTGGATGGGCCAACCCGTCTGAAATTCACCCGTGAAATGGCGGACCGGAAAATCCGTATGGAGTGGGTGCAGAGTTTTGTTAGCGAGCTGGCGAAGAACCGGGTTTAGTGGATATCCGCACGGAATCGTAGCGGCGCGATTCATCGCGCGCCTTTGACTCCGTGCGCCATTGATAAGGCGCAATAAATTGCGCCGCTACGAATCCGTGCGAGTTGAGGTTCTCATATACAAAAAAAGCGCCTTACGGCGCTTTTTTCGTTACTGCTGCTGTGATGTAGCTTTGCCCAATTAGGCCTGATTCGAATTCAGGATCAGCTGACCGTTGCGGTCGAGCGGAATGCGGGTGCCAGGGTCATTCTCCATGCGGATCTTGCCCTGCTGGTCGCCTATTTTATAGGTCACGTCATAACCCAGCATTTTTTCCTGTTTATCGTATACCGTTTTGCAACGTTGCTCGTTGGTGGTGTAAGTATCACGATCCTGCAGCGCACCCTGCACCTGATTACCGCCGTAACCTCCGGCCAGCGCGCCAGCTACCGTCGCCACATCGCGACCGCGTCCGCCGCCAAACTGGTGGCCCAACACGCCACCCGCTACCGCACCCAATACTGAACCGGCGATACGATTCTCATCCTGTACCGCTCGGCGATGGGTTAAGGTCACGTTGCGACACTCCTGTCGCGGCTGTTTGATGCTCTCTTTGATCGGCGTCGCCGACAGAACTTGTGCAAACTGCGGGCCGCGATCGAAAACATCCATGCTGGCGACTGCGGCAACACCTAACGCTGCTGCTACGCCGATACCGATACCCGCTAACATTGATTTATTCACAGGAATGTCCTCCTGAAGGTTGTTACCGCGCATTCCTGCCGCTACGAAATCCTGGTAGCCGAGGCATAACCGGCGTGCGCGCCGCGCCGTGTTTGTTGGTAATAAGTTTTACAGATGGACCGTAATTGCAACATCAGATTAATGGAGGAAACGCAGCGGAAACCCACCAGGGCCAGCTTTTAGGAGAGTTCTGAGAGCGGGTGTAATAGCGCCGTAACCTTAAGCTGAACGGGTGTTTTTCAGCAGGTTACGGCAGCGGGTGTGGCTTGGAGCGGGATTGCACCGCCCGAAAATCATTAGTGCAGCTTGAGGCGCGGACGCAGTACGCGGTTAAGACTGCCAACCAACATCATCAGCCCGGTCTTGAAGTATCCGTGGAGCGCAATCTGGTGCATACGATATAGAGAGATGTAGACAAAACGTGCAATACGCCCTTCTACCATCATTGAACCGCGCATCAGGTTACCCATCAAACTTCCCACGGTGCTGAAGCGCGACAGCGATACCAGAGAACCATGATCTTTATAAACGTAGGCTTTCAGCGGCTTGTCTTTACGCTGCGCGAGAATGTTTTCCAGCGCGCGGGAAGCCATCTGATGCGCTGACTGCGCGCGCGGCGGTACAAATCCGCCACCCGGCAGCGCGCAGGATGCACAGTCGCCAATGGCGTAGATATCATCATCCAGCGTGGTTTGCAGCGTCTCTTTCACCACCAGCTGATTAATGCGGTTGGTTTCCAGCCCGCCAATCTCCTTCAGGAAATCTGGCGCTTTAATCCCCGCCGCCCACACCATCAGATCGGCATCAATAAATTCGCCGCCTTTGGTATTCAAGCCGTTTTCCGTGGCGCTGGTGACCATGGTTTGCGTCAACACGCGCACGCCAAGCTTGGTCAGCTCCTGATGCGCCGCAGCAGAGATACGCGGTGGCAGCGCAGGCAAAATACGTTCACCGGCTTCCACCAGCGTGACGTTGAGCGAAGTGCTGTCCAGACCTTTGTAGCCGTAGCTGTGGAGCTGTTTCACCGCGTTATACAGCTCAGCGGAGAGTTCCACGCCGGTAGCGCCGCCGCCGACGATGGCAATGTTCACTTTTTCCAGGCTGCCTTCGCTGGCCGAGAAACGCAGGAACAAGTTAAGCATTTCGTTGTGGAAACGGCGCGCCTGATGCGGGTTATCGAGGAAGATGCAGTGATCTTTTACGCCCGGCGTACCGAAGTCGTTTGAGGTGCTGCCGAGCGCAATGACCAGGCGATCGTAAGCCAGCGCACGCTGCGGCACTAACAGCGCACCTTCGGCATCGCGGATTTCGGCCAGCTCAAGGGTTTTATTCTCACGGTTGATTTGCGTCAGCGATCCCAGCTGGAACTGGAAGCCGTGATTGCGCGCGTGCGCCAGATAGCTCAGCGCATCGATACCTTCGTCCATCGAACCGGTCGCCACTTCATGCAGCAACGGTTTCCACAGGTGGCTGTGGTTACGATCGACCAGAATGATCTCGGCTTTTTTCTTGCGTCCCAGCTTGTGACCCAGCTGCGTGGCCAGTTCTAAGCCTCCAGCACCACCGCCGATGATAACGATTTTTTCCATAGATGTAGTCAACAAAGACCCCCTCAAAGTTGTAAACCAATAGTTAATTAATGGTTAATAAAAACCTTAATAAACATAGGGTTGGCGACGTTAAATCGCGAGCTAAGGGCAGAATATCACGGCGTCGGAGACATAACATAAGAAAATTGATGTGGATCAATCTTTCAACAGCATTATCAGAATGTTACACATTTTATGCGCCGCATCACACGGCGCACGGGAGGTCAGGCGAGGAGTTTAAAGGCTTTGATACGCTGTAAATGCGGCGCAATATTTTTAAATTTATGGCTGGCTTCGTCATCCCAGATGATTTCATAGAACGGCTGCAGCTGTGCCGCGCTGCGCTGATTATCCAGCGCTTCATCATTGCGCGACAAAATGGTCAGACAGCGGTTGCGATTCGTTGCGCGGAAATCGCTGACGCATTTGGTGGCAATATCGAGATACTCTTCCGGCCGATCTATTTTGCCTTCCATGTTTTCGAAGGGAAAAAGATTGGGATTGAAAATCGCCTGACGCATGCCGCAAAGAAAACCAATACGCTCGGCCCAATAACCGCCGAGGCCAACCCCGCAAATCAACGGATGCGCATCGTCGCCCTGTTGCAGCAACTTATCGCACTCTTTCAGCAGAAACTGCATGTCGTGTTTGGGATGACGGGTGCTGTAACTGACTAATCTGACGTCCGGGTCAATGAACTGCAGCTGCAGCACCTTTTCATGGTTGCCCGGACTGTTGGAATCAAAACCGTGCAAATAGATGATCATGATTTTCCTCAGCGTGAAGTGAGATCCGGGCAGCGACGCTTAGCTGACCGAAGCTTTATGCGCCAGCCAGCGCTGTTGCAACGCGCTGAGTTGACGCTGATTCTGCCGCCAGCGCTCGCTTGCCAGCAGGCTTTGACGGGTCATACGGCCCTGATGGTATAACTGCGTCACGCGCTCTGCCCCGATCGGCGTCAAGTTATCCAACACGCTTACTGCGCCTGCTCGCTGATTGCACACCAGGATCATATCGCAACCGGCATTCAGCGACTGCTGCGCGCGTTCAGCATAGCTGCCCATCACCGCCGCGCCTTCCATCGACAAATCATCGGAGAAGATCACGCCGTTGAAGCTGAGCTCTTTACGCAGCACGGTTTGCAGCCAGTAGGGCGAACCGCTGGCAGGAAGCGGATCCACCTCAGTATAGATAACGTGCGCCGGCATCACCGCATCGAGGAGCTGTTCGTCAATCAACTGCTTAAAGATTGCCATGTCATGCTGGCGCAGCGTGGCGGCATCGCGCGGATCGCGCGGCGTCTCTTTATGTGAGTCCGCGCTGACCGCGCCGTGACCGGGGAAGTGTTTGCCGGTGGTTTTCATGCCGGCTTCATGCATGCCGTTGATAAAACGACGCGCGATCTGCAGCGCAATCGCCGGATCTGCATGGAATGAACGATCGCCGATTGCCGCGCTGATGTGGCCAATATCCAGCACCGGGGCGAAGCTGATATCGATGTCCATGGCGATCATCTCCGCCGCCATCTGCCAGCCAGCCTGCTGCGCCAGTTCACCGGCACTGTTGAGATCGTGCAGCGCAGCAAAAGATTGCATCGCTGGCAATTGGGTAAAGCCGTCGCGGAAGCGCTGCACGCGGCCCCCTTCCTGATCCACGGCGACCACCAGCCGATTACGCGAAGCGGCGCGAATCTGGCGCACCAGCTCTGCCAGCTGCGCAACATCATGGAAGTTACGGGCAAACAGAATCAGCCCGCCCACCAACGGATGCTGCAGAATGTCGCGCTCTTCGGCATCAAGCTCATAGCTCTCGACGTCAAGCATCAGCGGTCCAGGCGTGTTCATGGTCATGATTAAAATCCTAGGTTAAAGGTCATGCCAGCTGGCCTGCGCCAGCTGTTGTAATGTTTCATCCTGACTCTGCTCGGCCCGCAGCTGGTACCAGCTGGCCATCAGCAGTTGCAGCCACGGCTGCCAGCGCTGCATCTGGCGCGCCAGTACCCGCTCATCAAGCTGCGCGCGCGCGGCGTAACCGGCAATCCACGCCGGGCGCATATCACCATCAACCGCGCAAACCGCCGCCAGTTCCAGCGCCACATCGCCGTCGGCGGCATATTCCCAGTCGATCAGGCGTAAACCCGTGGGTGTGGCGACCAGGTTGCCGGCATGCACGTCCATATGCAGAGGTGCAAGGCGCAGCGGCTGCGGCTCGGCCTGCTGTAATAAGCGTTGCAGCCGACGCTGCCAGCGCCAGTGACGCTGACGACAGAGCTGCCAGTAACGCTGCAGCAGCGGCGCTAAACGTAAACGGTAGCCGGTGAGCGGCTGTTGATGCAGACGCTGCAGCAGCGCCAGAATGGCCTCGCGCTGCGCATTAAACTGCGCGGGCGTGAGCACCTCGCCCGGTAACCAGCTCTGTAGCAGCCACGGATCGTGCCACGCCAACGGCTGCGGCCCCAGTTGCGCATGACGCAGCTGGCGCAGCACACGGTATTCGCGTTGGCGATCGACAAACGGAATCGGCTGCGGCGGCGCACGACGCGCCAGCAGCTCGCCCTGCTCGGTTTGCACGCGCACGCTTTGTCCGCTCAGTCCCGGCTGCGCGAAAAAATGACCGGCAGCTTGCGCCGTCGGCCATTGTTGCTGAATCATGTTTTGCAGCTGAGGATCAGGGTTGAGCAACACCGTTTCCTGACCAGATGATTTCACCAGTCTGCACCAACATCAGCTGCATTTGCAGCGTGGGTGCTTTCACATCGCCCTGCGCATTGCTGTACAGCACATACTGCGCGTTGACGTTACGTGCCAGGCCAATCGCTTTGCTGCGCGAGTTCAGACTGTCATCCGGCGACAAGCCCAGCGTCTGCTTGGCCTGCGCCAGCTGTTCTGGGGTGATCAGGGTGAATTTACCGTTGTTAGCCAGGGCGTTCTGAATCGCGTCGGTGGCCTTGTCGGTCTGCAACGATCCGTTGGTGCTGTTTTTAATGCGGTCCACCAGCAGCACGCTGCCTGGATTCACACCGGATGATTGCACCATCTTGCCGACCAGCGGCTGCACGCTGGCATCCCAGTTAATGGTTTTCAGCTTTGGCGGCTGTGGCACGGTTTGCGGCGGCGGCACTGGCTGCGTCGGCGGTTCTACCGGCTGGGTTGGCGGGGTTGGCTGCGTCGGTTCAACCGGTGCCGGCGTCTGTTGTTGCACCACACAACCGGTGAGCATTAGCGCAAATAACAGCGCGCCCGAACGTTTTACACTGCGAATCACAGCTTACTCCTCAAAGATAAAGATAGAGACGCACCTTACTGGCGGTCGGATTGCCCATTTGCGAGGCCACTTCTACGCTGCCATGCGCCGGTACGATTTGGCTCTGTGCCGGCTCTTCTGGCGTAATTTCCAATCCTTTGTCGTCGTACCAATAGAAACGATAGTGCACTTTTACCGGCGTTTCACGCTGGTTGTACAACACGCTCATGGCACGCTGCTGACCATCTTGTTCAGTCAACGTTGGATCATCGGTAATGATGCCTGCTGACAGCACCGCCGACTCCATCACCAGCGACTGCGAAGTATTAATCATCGGCTTATCGCTGCTGCAACCCGCAAGGGTCAGCAACAGCAAGCCACTCAGCCATTGACGCATCACATTATCCGCCTGAGTTAGATGGCCAGCATCGGGCCCAGCGGCTGACCGCCGACCAGGTGCATATGGATGTGATAAACCTCCTGACCGCCATGGCTATTACAGTTCATGATCAGGCGATAGCCATCTTCTGCAATGCCTTCATCACGGGCAATTTTTGCCGCCACGGTAATCATGCGGCCCAGCGCCTGCTCATGCGCAGCCTGCACATCGTTAGCGGTAGGAATCAATACGTTAGGAATGATCAGAATATGGGTAGGCGCTTTGGGCGCGATATCGCGGAAGGCGGTGACCAGTTCGTCCTGATAAACCACGTCGGCGGGAATCTCGCGACGGATGATTTTACTGAAAATGGTTTCTTCAGCCATGGTGCATTTCCTTAAGCCTGAGTTCAGTCAGGCAGTATGCGTGAGGAATTCCATTTCTTTCAACCTCAGGACCACAATTCCTGCATTAAATGGCTGCGTTTACGCCGTTTTGTCATTTTGCCTGCCCTGTGCTGCACCTCGCATTTCTCACATCTGATTAACCACAAAAATGAAACACTGTTTTATAAATTAGAGATATCACGCCATTTTCTTTGTGATTTTGCCACGACGTTTTAAAGCATTGCGAAATCACGAAGGTTTGCCGGCTTAAGCCGCTCTACTTTCAATCCAATCCGAGCAAGTTGTACGGAGTGATGAGGGATGTGTTTACCGACTAATTCAAGGAGAACCTGCCATGCGCTCTCGTAAGATTGGCCTGGGCCATTATCTGGCCTATGGTTCCGGGGATTTCCTCGGTGCAGGCACCACGGCGCTGACTGCCGCCTGGCTGCTCTACTTCTACACCACCTTTTGCGGGCTCTCGCCGATTCAGGCCACGTTCATTTTTGCCGCCGCCCGCGTGCTGGATGCGGTCGTAAGCCCGCTGATGGGATTCCTGACCGATAACTTCGGTTCAACCTGGCTTGGCAAACGTTTTGGCCGCCGTAAGTTCTTTATCCTGCTCGGCATCCCTTGTGTGTTCAGCTACAGCCTGATGTGGGTTGGCGACATGAGTTTCTGGTGGTATCTGCTGACCTATCTGTTGTTCGATATGGTCTACACCATGATCCTGGTGCCTTATGAAACGCTGGTACCGGAGATGACCGACGATTTCAAACAGAAAACCCGCTTCTCCGGCGCGCGTATTGGCCTGGCGCAACTCTCGGCCATTCTGGCGGCATTCCTGCCGGGCGTGTTGATTGGCTGGTTTGGCAAAGAAAATCCTATCTCCTTCTTCTACGCCAGCCTGGTGTTCTCGGTAATTTGTGCGCTGGTGTTAACGCTGGTGTGGCTGTTTACCTGGGAGCGCGATCCAGACGACTTCTCTGCCGAATCACGTCGTGCAGAGCAGGAGAAATCACAGCTAACGCTGATGCAGAGCCTGAAACGCCTCTACACCGAGTTGGCCTCAACGCTGCGCATTCGCATTTTTCGTCAGCATCTTGGGATGTATCTTGGCGGCTATATAGCGCAGGACGTGTTCAACGCGGTATTCACCTGGTATGTGGTGTTTGTGTTGATGCAAAGTGCCCAAATCGCGTCCAATCTGATGGGCACCATGGCGGTGATGCAGTTTATTGCGGTGATGGCGATGATTCCGCTGTGTATCCGCCTTGGACCCGCCCCCGCCTATCGCATGGTGGTCGTACTGTTCGGTCTCAGCGCCCTCTCCTACGCTGGCTTGTGGTACGCCGGCATGAACGACAACTTCGCGCTGCTGGTGCTGATTTCAGGCCTTGCCGGTCTTGGTCGCGGCGGCATCAATTATGTGCCGTGGAACACCTACACCTATATTGCTGACGTCGATGAAGTGATTACCGGCCAGCGTCGCGAAGGCATTTTCGCCGGCATTATGACGCTGACGCGTAAGGCGTCGCAGGCGGGTGCGGTGATGTTTGTCGGCATCGTATTACAGTTAGCCGGTTTCTCCTCCGGCCAAGCCACTCAGGTGCCTGCCGTCGGCCATACCATTTTGGCGATTCTCAGCGTTGGCACCCTTTGCGTGCTGGCCTGCGGCTTCATTATCTCACTACGTTTCAAGCTCAACCTGCAAACTCACACCGTGCTGCGTGAAGAGACGCTGAAGATGCGCGCAGCCGGACGCGTGGTGCCTGAACGCATTACGCCACAGGCGCGCGGCATCGTCGAAATGCTGGCGGGCATGCCGTATGAAAATCTGTGGGGCAATAACAACGTCGGTTATCTCAATCGCCATAAAGCGGCTGCGCCGCCGCTGCCGAGCCAGCCGCGATCTTTACCTTCTCTACCTACTACCCTGATTAATGATAGGAATGAACCATGACTGTATTTCCTGTAAAGCACAGCGCATTGCTGCGTCAACCTGAGTATCTGTTGCCACGTACCGAACTGGTGCAGTTGATTCATCAGCTCACGCAGAATCTGGTGAATATTACCGACCATAGCGGTGAGTTTTTGCTGCGCCTTGACGATGGGCGGGTGATCGATACTAAAGGCTGGACCGGTTGGGAGTGGACGCATGGCATCGGTCTATACGGCATGCTGCACTATTATCAACAAACCGGCGATCAGGCGACGTTGAAGATTATTGATGACTGGTTCAGTACGCGGTTGGCGGAAGGTACGCCGACCAAGAACGTCAATACGGTTTGTCCGTTTTTGACGCTGGCCTACCGTTATGAAGAGACGCGAAATGCGGCATGGCGGCCAGTGCTGGAGCGTTGGGCAGAATGGGTAATGTATGAGATGCCACGCACCGAGCAAGGCGGCTTGCAGCACATCGTCTATAACAACGAAAATACCCAACAGCTGTGGGACGATACGCTAATGATGAGCGTGATGGCGCTGGCGAAGATTGGTCAGCTGCTCGATCGCCCAGAGTTTGTGGAGGAAGCCAGCTATCAGTTCCTGATTCATACCCAATATTTGATGGATCGCCAAACCGGTTTGTGGTTCCACGGCTGGACGTTTGATGGGCGACACAATTTTGCCAACGCACGTTGGGCGCGTGGCAACAGCTGGCTCACCATCGTGATCCCTGATTTTCTCGAAATGATGAACTGGCCACAACAGCATGCAACGCGCCGTTTCCTGCAGCAGGTGCTGGAGAGTCAGGTGAAGGCACTGAGCAGTTGTCAGCACAGCAGCGGTTTGTGGCATACCTTGCTCGACGATCCCAATAGCTACCCAGAAGCCTCTGCTACCGCCGGTTTCGCCTACGGCATTCTCAAGGCGGTGCGCAAACATTATCTCTCCGCAGAATATCTCCCCATGGCGGAGAAAGCGTTGCGCGGGGTAATCGGCAATATCGACCAGGATGGGGAGTTGAAGCAGGTATCGTTCGGCACGGCAATGGGCAGCGATCTGGAGTATTACCGCCAGATACCGCTTACCTCGATGCCGTATGGCCAGGCAATGGCGCTGCTGTGTTTGACGGAGTATTTGCGGGTCTACTTGTAATAAAAAATGCCCTCATTGGAGGGCATTTTTAGGCACCGAAATTAAAGTGCGTTGAAGCGGCGGCAGAGGAGTAAAGCATCCCAAGCCATGGATGGCTTGGGGCGAGCCCCAGGGATGGTTTATGGCGTCTTTACGATCTGACGCCGCTTCATCGCACCGGCTCTGCCCGCCAACTTAGGTTACATACTGCGGATATAGTCATCCATTTCGGTTTTCAGGTTATCGGACTTAGTACCGAAAATTGCCTGAACGCCTGAACCTGCCACCACGACGCCTCGTGCACCCAGCGTTTTCAATTCAGCTTGATCCACTTTACCCACATCCGCCACGCTCACGCGCAGACGGGTAATGCAGGCATCCAGATTAGTGATGTTCTCTTTACCACCAAACGCGGTAACCAGTTTGCCCGCCATTTCGCTGCCGGTTGCGCTGCTCTGCTCCATTGCAGTGTCCTCGCGGCCAGGTGTTTTCAGGTTCAGTTTCACAATCAGGAAACGGAATACGGTGTAGTAAATCAGGCCGTAAATGATGCCGACAATCGGGAATAGCCAGATTTTGCTGCTGTTGCCGCTCAGCACGATAAAGTCGATCAAACCGTGTGAGAAACTGGTGCCGTCACGCATACCGAGCAAAATACAGATTGGGAATGCCAGACCTGCCAGAATCGCGTGGATCACATACAGAATCGGCGCGACGAACATGAAGGCGAACTCGATCGGTTCGGTAATACCGGTCAGGAACGAGGTCAGCGCGGCCGAGATCATGATGCCGCCCACTTTGGCGCGGTTTTCTGGTTTAGCCGAGTGCCAAATCGCGATAGCAGCGGCTGGCAGACCATACATTTTGAACAGGAAGCCGCCAGAGAGTTTGCCTGCGGTTGGGTCACCCGCCATGTAGCGCGGAATATCACCGTGGAATACCTGACCTGCCGCATTGGTGAATTCACCAATCTGCATCTGGAAAGGAACGTTCCAGATGTGATGCAGACCAAACGGCACCAGCGAACGCTCAATCAGACCGTACAGTCCAAAGGCGACCACCGGGTTTTGATAGGCTGCCCACTGCGAGAAGTCCTGAATAGCGGTACCGATTGGTGGCCAGATGAACGACAGCACCACACCGGTGAAAATTGCCGCCAGGCCCGAGATGATCGGCACAAAGCGCTTGCCCGCAAAGAAGCCGAGATACTCAGGTAGCTTGATGCGATAGAAGCGATTAAACATATAGGCAGCAATCGAGCCGGCAATAATCCCGCCGAGCACACCGGTATCTGCCAGATGCTTAGCTTCGATTTCCGCAGCCGAGATATGCAGCACCAGTGGCGCGACCACCGCCATGGTTTTCACCATGATGCCGTAAGCAACCACAGCCGCCAGCGCTGAAACGCCGTCGTTATTGGTAAAGCCTAGCGCTACACCAATCGCAAAGATCAGCGGCATATTGGCAAATACCGAACCACCCGCTTCGGCCATTACGTGGGAAACCACTTCCGGCAGCCAGCTAAAGTTTGCAGAACCAACACCTAACAAAATACCGGCAATCGGCAGAACCGATACCGGCAACATCAGCGATTTACCTACTTTCTGCAGGTTCGCAAATGCGTTCTTGAACATAGAAACTCCTGAGTATGAGTGCAATTTTTTTGCGCAGTGCGCATGGCTCAGGGGGAGGATCCTTCGCCGGAGTGACGCTGAGCGTCTTTTGATTTATTACGAAGAGTAAAATAAATCGCTAATTGTTAAATTGACGGCCATCACATTTCGCTAAGGATAGGCATGTCCTTTCAGTCATTTCTTACTGACTTGAGCTAATAAACAGCAATAAAACACTGCCTGCGTCGATGAAGACGCAGTGCAGCTGTATAATTTGTGATTAATTACAGTGTTTGAAATAAAGCAGTTAGCAGCCGAGACGGCTCATTGGGATATGGAACAGGCGGGAGAAATTTTCCGTGGTGGCTGCGGCCAGCGTCTCAATATCGACACCTTTTAACACCGCCATGTAGTCCGCAACATCGCGGGTAAATGCGGGCTGGTTTTCTTTACCACGATGCGGCACCGGCGCCAGATAGGGTGAATCCGTCTCCACCAGCATACGATCCAGCGGCACATAGCGCGCCGCATCGCGGATCTGCTCGGCGTTGCGGAACGTTAAAATGCCGGAGAAAGAGATATAAAAGCCGAGATCCAGCAGCTTGGCCGCGGTTTCCTTATCTTCAGTGAAGCAGTGCAGCACGCCACCACATTTTTCTACCTGCTCTTCACGCAAAATCGCCAGCGTATCCTCACGCGCATCGCGCGTATGCACAATAATCGGTTTATTCAGTGCGATGCCGGTGCGAATGTGCTCGCGGAACGAGGCTTGCTGCTGCGCTTTAGTTTCCTGCTGATAGAAGTAATCCAGCCCGGTTTCACCCAGCGCCACGACGCGATCTTCCGCGGCCAGGCGACGAAACTCTTCAACGTCGTACGGCGCCTCCTGATTCAGAGGATGTACGCCACAGGCCAACGCAATGTTTTCACGGTCGCCAACCAGCTGTTTGATTTTGTAGTAATCCGGCAAGGTGGTGGCGATCGCGAGCATAAACTTCACATCGCGCGCGGCGGCTTTTGCGATGACATCATCCAGATCGCGATGATGTTTTTCGTAATCAAGGCCATCAAGATGGCAGTGTGAATCGACAATAAACATAGAAATCTCTTTTTCGCTTAGCCGACGACTGCTGGTGAGAGTAAACGTCCCCAGGCGAGTAAACGATCGGTGAGCATTAATTCACGGTTGAGCGCGGCTACATGCAGCAGTTGATCGCGGCATTGCATCCAATGCTGCGCGCTGCTGTTCAGCGAGCTGCTATTCATTTGCTGCGCCAGTTGCGTAACCACATCGGGACGATCGCCGTTACTTAGCCAGTGACTCGCGCCCTGCTGCACTTTCATTGCATCAACCAGCAGCGAAATCAACCAACTAAGACGCTCGCCGACATCCTCGCTGTTCAGCGCGGGCAGCAGGTGCAGCACATCGCCGTTAAGCGCTTTGATCAGCGTCTCACACAGCGTTTCACGTGCCTGCCAGCGTTCAGGCTGTAATAGCGTCAACGCGGCCGCAGGTGCGCCATTACTCAAGCGCAAGGCTGCACGCAGTTTAGCTTCCGGCTGCGGCTGCTGTTTTTGCAACCATTGCAAACTCAGAGCCTCTTCCGGCGGCGATAGATGCCACGTCATGCAGCGACTGCGTAGCGTGGCCAGCAGTCGCGAAGGCTCGCGCACGCTGAGGAAAAACCAACAGTTGGCCGGTGGCTCTTCCAGCGTTTTCAATAACGCATTGGCAGCGGCTTCGGTCAGCTGTGACGCGTCGGGCAACCAGACGATCTTCGCGCCGCCCTGCTGAGCGAAATGGTAAAGCTTTTCAGTAACATCGCGCACCGCGTCAATGCCGAGCGAAGACTTGCCCTTCTCCGCTTCAAGGCGATACCAATCCGGATGCGTGTGCGCCTGCATCAGTTGGCAGCCGTGGCAGTGCCCACAGCTTTTCAGCCCTTCCGGCTGCAAACACATCAACCAACGGCTTACGCCCCATATCAGCGCATCATCGCCCATCCCTTCAATGGCCTGTACCAGCAAGGCGTGATGTGCCTGACCACTTTGATGACGCGCGATGATCTGTCGATAAGGCTGATTCAGCCACGGATACCAGTTCATACCGATTGATCTGCCAGCCAGTGACGTAATGCATTTTTAAGTGACAGTGTCACGTCTGCGATGTTTTGTGTGGCGTCAATGGTCAGGATGGTAGGATCCTCAGCCGCCAGCGCTAAATAGCGTTCACGTGTGCGTTCAAAAAAGCGCAGCGACTCTTGCTCGATACGATCCAGCTCACCGCGAGCCCGAGCGCGCTGTAAGCCAATTTCTGGCGTTACGTCAAGATACAGCGTCAGATCGGGACGGAAATCGCCCAGTACCGCATCGCGCAGCGTGGTCATCAGCTGCGCATCCAGGCCGCGTCCGCCGCCCTGATACGCTTGTGATGAGAGATCGTGACGATCGCCGACTACCCAGGCACCGCGTGCCAACGCGGGTTTAATCACGTTTTCGACCAACTGCACGCGGGCTGCGTACAGCATCAGCAGCTCGGCTTTATCGGTAACCTGTTCACCTTCGATGCCCTGCTTCACCAACACCCGCAGCTGTTCCGCCAATGGCGTACCGCCGGGCTCACGCGTGTAGACGACGTCATTAATGCCATGCTCATGCAGCACGGCGACCAACGCATCACGTGCGGTGGTTTTGCCTGCGCCTTCCAGTCCTTCGATGACGATAAACTTACTTTTCATTTTTTTCCTTCATGGCCAACCGATAAACCTGCACCGCTTTATTATGGCTGGCCAGATTGGTGGTAAAGGTGTGCCCACCTTTGCCATCTGCGACAAAATAGAGGTAGTTGGTCTTCTCTGGATGCGCCGCCGCTTCGAGTGACGCACGGCCTGGCATCGCAATCGGTCCCGGCGGTAAACCGCTAATGGTGTAGGTATTGTAATCGGTTGGCGTTTCCAGGTTTTTACGCGTTAACGTGCCAGCATAGCTATCACCCATGCCATAAATGACAGTGGGATCGGTTTGCAGTTTCATGCCGGTGCGCAGGCGATTGATAAACACTGATGCCACGCGCGCGCGCTCTTCACTTACACCGGTTTCTTTTTCGATGATAGACGCCATGGTGACTAAATCCTGCTCTTTCTTGTAAGGCAGATTATCCATGCGCCCCTGCCAAATCTCATCAACCAGTTTATTCATACGCGCATGCGCACGTTTCAGCAGCGCCACATCGCTGGTATTGGCGGTATAAAGGTAGGTATCTGGATAGAAGCTACCTTCCAGTTGGTTAACCTCAAGCTTGAGCGCAGCGGCAACGGTGGCAAATTGATCGTCGGTCAGCGTATGTTTCAAATAGGGTGCTTTACGCAGCTCCGCTAACCACTCGGTTAAGCGTGAACCTTCAATAAAGCGCACCGGGAATTGCGCTTCTTTACCGCTTGCCAGCAGTTGCAGTAGCTGGCGCACCGTCATGCCAGTTTCAAGGCGATAGGTACCCGCTTTAAACTTTGCCAGTTCGGGCTCCAGTTTGAGTAACGGCCCAAACCAGATACTTTGTGGAATAATGTGCTGGCTTTCCAACTGCGCTTCTAACACCACGCGGCCACTACCGGCGGGCAAGGTGTAAATGGTTTCCTGCTGCAGTGTTAATGGTGTATCGGCTAAGCGTTCAATCTGCCAATAGCTAAAGGCGGCGGCGAGTCCTGCGACAACCACTACGCCTGCGAGAATTTTTTTCATTCGAGTCATGATGCTTCCATCGTCGGGCAACTGGCGCGCAGTTGCTGGTACAGCGAGCGTGCGGTAAACGAAACGTCGTCAATTTGTCGCACGGGTAAAACGGGCATCAGGGCGTTACAAATTACCACTTCATCTGCGTTCAACACCTCGTCCCTGCTGCCATCAATCAGCTGACAAGTTTGGCCATTCGCGGCCATCTGTGCCATCAGATAACGACGCATAATGCCATCCACGCCAGCTTGTTCAAGGCGCGGCGTAAAAACGTTGCCGCCTTTGCGCCAGAATAAATTGGCCGCACAGCATTCCACCACCGTCCCTTCAGTGTCAAGCACCAGCGCCTCGTCGCCGCCCGTCTGGTCAAGATGGTGGCGAATCATTACCTGCTCAAGGCGATTCAGGTGCTTCACACCGGCCAGCAACGGATTGCACGCCAGACGAATGGGGCTAGTATGGAGCACTGCCCCCTGTTGTTGCAGAGCGGCGTAGTGCTGCGGCCACAGAGAGAGCGAAACAATACGCGTAGGTGAGGTGCAACCGGTGCGGCTGTAACCGCGGCCACCTGCGCCTGGCGTTAAAATAACTTTGAGTACTGCCTGCATCTGTCCATGAGCAGCCTGACACATTTCAGCGGAGAGTTGCGGTAGGTCGGGTGCAGCCATGAATAAGCGTTCGCAGCCCTCACGTAGACGTTGCAGATGAGCATCCAGTAAAACAACCTTTCCGTTGATTACGGCGGCGGTGGTAAAACAGCCGTCACCAAATTGCACGCTGCGATCGCGTGCTGAAAGCTCGGTTTGTTGTATACCGTTGATCCACATGCTGGCCACCTTGAACACCACAATAGCAATATAAAAAAGGCCCGCATTGCGGGCCTCTGTATAGCTCAGGAGCGATTATACCTTACGGAAGATCAGCGAGCCGTTCGTGCCGCCAAACCCGAAGGAGTTACACAACGTGTACTCCAGTCCGCTGATCTGACGCGCCGTATGTGGCACGAAGTCCAGATCACAACCTTCGTCAGGATTGTCGAGGTTGATGGTCGGTGGAATCGCCTGGTCGCGCAGCGCCAGAATCGAATAAATCGCTTCTACCGCACCAGCAGCGCCCAGCAAATGACCGGTCATCGACTTGGTTGAACTGACCATCACACTGTGAGCTGCAGTACCAAACACCGATTTCACCGCCTGCGCTTCCGCTTTGTCACCGGCTGGCGTCGAGGTGCCGTGCGCGTTGACATAGCCGATCTGCTCAGCGTTCAGCTGCGCATCACGCAGTGCATTAACCATCGCGGCTGCAGCGCCTGAACCGTCTTCCGGAGGTGACGTCATGTGGTAAGCATCGCTGCTCATGCCGAAACCAATAATTTCAGCATAAATCTTCGCACCACGTTTCTTCGCGTGTTCGTACTCTTCCAGTACGACAATGCCAGCACCGTCACCCAACACGAAACCGTCACGATCTTTATCCCACGGACGGCTTGCCGCCTGCGGATTGTCATTACGGGTAGAGAGCGCACGTGCAGCACCAAAACCACCGACACCTAATGGCGTACTGGCTTTTTCCGCACCACCGGCCAACATCACATCCGCATCGTTATACGCAATAATTCGCGCCGCATGACCAATGTTATGCACGCCGGAGGTACACGCCGTTGCGATTGAGATGCTTGGGCCTTTCAGGCCATACATAATGGTGAGGTGACCTGCCACCATGTTTACGATGGTAGAAGGTACAAAGAACGGGCTGATTTTACGCGGACCACCGTTGACCAGCGAGCTGTGGTTATCTTCGATTAAACCCAGTCCGCCAATGCCAGAACCGATTGCCGCACCAATGCGACCCGCATTCTCATCAGTTACGACCAGACCTGAGTCTGCCATAGCCTGAATACCAGCAACGATGCCGTATTGGATGAAGTCATCCATCTTGCGCTGATCTTTGCGCGAGATGAAATCATCGCAATTGAAATCTCTTACTAAGCCTGCAAAACGCGTTGCGTAGGCACTAGTATCAAAATGGTCGATCAGGCTAATGCCGCTCTGACCGGCAAGGAGAGCACTCCAGGTAGACTCTACGGTATTGCCGACAGGAGACAACATGCCAAGACCAGTCACAACTACACGACGCTTAGACACGCACGTCCTCCAGGGAGGGAAAAAATAACGCTATGTGGGGCAAACATAAAACTCAGGCGGTCGAGGTGACCGCCTGAAGATATTCATTAGCCTTGATGGCTATTGATGTAGTCGATCGCTGCCTGAACGGTAGTGATTTTCTCAGCTTCTTCGTCTGGAATTTCAGTATCAAACTCTTCTTCCAGAGCCATTACCAGCTCAACGGTGTCAAGAGAATCTGCACCAAGGTCTTCAACGAAAGAAGCAGTGTTAATCACTTCGTCTTCTTTAACACCCAGCTGCTCAGCTACGATTTTCTTAACGCGTTGTTCGATATCGCTCATACTATTTAATTTCCTATCAAAACTCGCTTTCGCGATGGTTTTCGTAGTGTATAAAATGTTGAAAAAGATGCAACAAAATCCCGGCTGGTCGAACCACGATTTTGCGTTATTCTGCGGTGTTTACCGCAGATAAAGCAAATGTTTTCGTGATTATCAGACCATGTACATGCCGCCGTTGACATGAAGCGTCTCACCCGTGATGTAGGCTGCTTCGTCAGAGGCTAAGAATGCAACAGCATTGGCAATCTCCTGCGGGTCACCTAAACGACCTGCAGGAACTTCTGCCAAAATACCCGAACGTTGATCTTCGTTCAGTGCACGCGTCATGTCCGTCTCAATAAAGCCCGGAGCCACGACGTTTACAGTAATGCCACGTGACGCAATTTCTCGCGCCAGTGATTTGCTAAAGCCAATCAAACCTGCTTTTGCTGCCGCATAGTTTGCCTGACCCGCGTTACCCATGGTCCCAACTACAGAACCGATGGTAATGATACGGCCCACGCGTTTTTTCATCATGGCACGCATAACCGCCTTAGAAAGACGGAAGACCGATGTTAGGTTGGTATCAAGGATATCCGCCCATTCATCGTCTTTCATGCGCATCAACAGATTGTCACGCGTAATGCCTGCATTATTGACTAAAATGTCCACTTCGCCAAATTCGGCGCGAACTTGTTCGAGGACGCTCTCAATTGAGGCTGCATCAGTGACGTTCAGCAGCAGGCCTTTGCCCTTGTCGCCGAGGTAAGCACTGATTGCTTCTGCACCGCTTGCACTGGTGGCGGTTCCCACCACTTTTGCACCGCGCGCAGCCAGCGTTTCCGCAATGGCGCGACCGATACCACGGCTTGCACCGGTAACCAGCGCTACTTTACCTTCAAAGCTCATGTTTTTCCTCTTATTCCTGTGTAAGCGCCGCACTCAGTGAAGCAGAATCGTTCACGGCAGCGGCACTCAGGCTATCCACAATACGTTTGGTCAGACCGGTCAGGACTTTGCCTGGACCGATCTCCAGCAGCTGTTCTACGCCTTGCGTAGCAATAAATTCGACCGCTTCGGTCCAGCGCACTGGGCTATACAGCTGACGTACCAGCGCGCTTCGAATCGCAGCGCCGTCGGTTTCACACTTCACATCAACGTTATTAACCACCGGTACGACAGGTGCGTTAAAGGTGATAGTTTCCAGCGCAACCGCCAGTTTATCGGCAGCCGGCTTCATCAGCGCGCAATGTGACGGCACGCTTACCGGCAATGGCAGCGCACGTTTGGCGCCAGCAGCTTTACACGCTGCACCTGCACGCTCAACCGCTTCTTTATTACCGGCGATCACTACCTGACCTGGCGAGTTGAAATTGACCGGTGAAACCACCTGGCCTTGCGCACTCTCTTCGCAGGCTTTACGAATGGACGCATCGTCCAGACCAATAATAGCCTGCATTGCGCCCGTGCCTTCTGGCACCGCTTCCTGCATTAATTTGCCACGCAGCTCAACCAGTTTAATTGCATCCGCGAAGTCGAGTACACCAGCACAAACCAGTGCAGAATACTCACCAAGGCTGTGACCAGCCATCAGCGTTGGCTGCGTTGCGTTCTTGCTCTGCAACACACGATAGATAGCAACTGAAGCTGCCAGCAACGCAGGCTGCGTCTGCCAGGTTTTATTCAACTCTTCAGCCGGTCCTTGCTGGACTAACTGCCATAAGTCATAACCCAGCGCGTCAGAAGCTTCACGGAAAGTGGCTTCAACCTGCGGATTTTCGGCAGCCAGCTCGGCTAACATGCCGACAGTCTGCGATCCCTGTCCTGGGAAAACATAAGCAAATTGCGTCATCTTTCGTTCCTGTCAATCAAAAGCGAACCAGTGCAGAACCCCAGGTGAAACCACCACCAAAGGCCTCCAGCAAAATCAGTTGTCCCGGCTTGATACGGCCATCACGCACCGCTTCATCCAGCGCACTTGGCACGGAAGCGGCTGAGGTATTGCCGTGGCGATCCAGCGTGACCACCACTTTCTCCATGCCCATGCCCAGCTTTTTGGCGGTGGCGCTAATTATGCGCAGGTTCGCTTGATGCGGCACCAGCCAGTCGAGCATTTCACGATCGAGATTGTTGGCTTGCAGGGTTTCATCAACAATGTGCGCCAGTTCAGTTACCGCCACTTTGAAGACTTCATTGCCCGCCATCGTCAGATAAGCCGGCTCATCCTGATGGGCACGATCCTGATACGGCAGCGTTAACAGCTTGCTGTAACGGCCATCGGCGTGCAGATGAGTGGAAAGGATGCCTGGCTCTTGGCTCTGGCTCAGCACTACAGCGCCCGCGCCATCACCGAACAGAATAATGGTGCCGCGATCGTTGGGATCGAGCGTACGTGCTAACACGTCTGCGCCGATCACCAGAGCATGTTTAACGACACCATTCTTGATGTATTGATCGGCAACGCTCAGTGCATAGGTGAAGCCCGCACAGGCAGCGGCCAAATCGAAAGCGGCGCAGTCATTGATCTCCAGCATTTGCTGGATCATGCATGCAGAACTTGGGAAGGCATGGCTGGAGGACGTCGTGGCCACAATGATCAGGCCAACGTCGCTCGCATTCACACCCGCCATTTCCAGCGCGCGTTGTGCTGCGGTGAAGCCCATGGTGGCGACCGTTTCATCCGGTGCTGCAATGCGGCGCTCACGGATGCCGGTACGGGTAACAATCCACTCGTCCGTCGTCTCGACCATTTTTTCCAGATCCGCGTTAGAGCGAATCTGCTCAGGCAAATAGCTGCCCGTACCGATAATTTTGGTAAACATCTACGCTTTGTCACTCCTGGCTAATACAGTGTCAAGGCGCGCCGCAATCCTCTCTGGGACTTGCCTTCGCACCGTCTGCTCTGCCTGCTCTATCGCCACGGCAAATGCACGTTGATTCGCCGCACCGTGGCTTTTGATCACTGTCCCGCGCAATCCTAACAGACAAGCGCCATTGTACTGGTCGGGGTTGAGGTGGCCGAAACGCTTTGCCAGGCGCTTTTGAATCCAGCGCCCCAACAATTTTAGCCACCAGGCCCGTTTTTTTCCTTCCTCTGATGATTTCAGCAGAGAGAGGAACATTCTTACCACGCCTTCCATGGTCTTCAACGTGACATTACCCACGAAGCCATCACAGACCAGCACATCCGTCTTGCCGGTGAGGAGATCGTTCCCCTCAAGATAACCAATATAGTTGATTTGCGGTGACGCTCGCAGCACCGCAGATGCGGCGCGGATTGTTTCCAATCCTTTAGTCTCTTCCTGACCAATATTCAGCAACGCCACCCGCGGCTGGGCGATCTCCAGCACTTCTTCGGCCATCACTGCGCCCATAATCGCAAACTGCACCAGCATGGCGCTGTCAGATTCGACGTTGGCACCGAGATCCAGCACCACCGTTTTGCCATGTTGCTGATGCGGTAAAACCGTCATCAGCGCCGGACGATCTATGCCATCCAGCGGTTTTAATAACATTTTCGCCAGCCCCATCAACGCGCCGGTATTTCCCGCACTGACACAGGCTTGCGCTTTACCCTCTTTCACCAACTCTAACGCCACACGCATTGAACTGCCGCGGCTGTTACGAATTGCCTGAGAGGGTTTGGCATCACTTGCAATAACCGATTCGGCAGGAATAACCTGCACACGCCTCTGTAACGAGGAATCCGCTTTGGCAAGAAATGACGAGATGATGTCGGGATCACCGACCAGAAGAAGAACCAGCTCCGAATGAGAGGCCAGTGCCTGCAAGGCTGCAGGCACTGTCACGCAGGGACCGAAATCCCCGCCCATGGCATCAACTGCCAGGGTCAAACGTGTCAAGGTATCGCCTTGTGTAATCGCGAGGATTACTTGGTGATAACCTTGCGACCGCGGTAGTAACCATCCGCAGTGATATGGTGACGCAGATGAGTTTCGCCAGAAACTTTATCTACTGACAGAGCAGCAGTGGTCAGAGCATCGTGTGAACGACGCATACCACGCTTAGAACGGGTTGGTTTATTCTGTTGTACGGCCATGGACCTTACTCCTATTACTTACGCTTTAAACTGGCTAATACGGCAAACGGATTTGGTTTTTCTGCCTCTGGAGGCAATTGACCAAATACCATGTCCGCGTCGGACACTTCACAGTGTTCAGAATCATGCACCGGAACCACGGGCAGCGCGAGGATGAGTTCATCTTCGATCACCGCCAGCAAGTCGATCTCACCAAAATCATTGACATCAACTGGCTCGTAGGCTTCCGGTAGTGCTTCGGCCTGTTCATCAGAAGAGACAGGACTGAAGCAATAGCTTACGTGAACATGACGTGGAAACGACTGGTTGCAGCGTTGACATGACAGAGTCACCTGCACTTCGGCTGTTCCTTGCAGAACGGCGAGGCGCTGGTTGTCAACCGCAAACGACATATCGCATTCAACTTCACTGTCCACACTCACGACCGTTTCGGCCAAGCGCGCCACCAATTCAGGTGCATAAACACCATGATAATCAAGGCGTTTTTGCGCGGCGCGGACCGGATCGAGCGTCAGGGGTAATTTTACCTTTTGCATAGGGCGCGCATATTAACTTTGTAACGTCATAGAGTCAAAGAAAAAGGCCGGTTTACGGCATCTTTCACCCGTTAGTCGCATCCAGTGCGGCGCATAGTTTAAAATGACTGTCATCTTTACGCTATCTATTCTGAAAAAAAATGATGACACCTTTGGTATTAGCTTCAACCTCCCCTTTTCGTCAGGCGCTGCTGAACAAATTGGGCCTGCCTTTTATTACCGCTGCGCCCGATTGTGACGAAACACCGCTGATGGATGAATCGGCACCCGAGCTGGTGCAGCGTCTGGCGTTAGCCAAGGCAGAGGCGCTTGCTGGACATCATCCCAATAGCTGGATTATCGGTTCCGATCAGGTCTGCGTGTTAAATGGCGAGATTACCGGCAAGCCGCATACCGTAGAGAACGCCTGCCGTCAGCTCGCTGCTGCCAGCGGCAACGCCATAACCTTTTATACCGGGCTGGCGCTGATACAACCGCAGAGCGGCAAACGGTGGGTTATTTGCGAACCTTTTACTGTCCATTTCCGTCAGTTAAGTGCAGAAGAGATACGCGGTTATGTGGAGAAGGAGCAGCCGCTGCAATGCGCAGGTAGCTTTAAAAGTGAGGGATTAGGGATTTGTTTGTTCGATAAACTGGAAGGACGCGATCCCAATACCTTAATTGGCTTACCGCTGATTGCTTTGAATGAGATGCTAAGAGCGGCGGGCATCAACGCGCTATGTTGATGCCCGCGTAATCAGGCTTTTTTCTGGCGCAGCTGTGCCAGGCAGTGCTTCAGTGCGCCATCCAGTGGCGCCTCCATCCGCAGCACTTCTCCGGTGTTTGGATGGGTAAAAGTCAACGCGGCGGCATGCAGGAACAGCCGAGATAAGCCGGTCGAACTAAGCTGCGCGTCAAATTCGCGATCGCCATAGCGATCGTCAAAAGCGATGGGATGTCCGCCATGCAGCGTATGGACGCGGATCTGATGCGTACGCCCCGTCACCGGGCTCGCTTTAACCAGGGTCGCAAAGCCGAAGCGCTCTTCAACCTTAAAGCGCGTCTCGGAGGGCTTACCCTCAGCACTCACGCGCACTACGCGCTCACCACTCTGCAAAATATTCTTCAGCAGTGGTGCCTGCACCACTTTCAGATGCGATGGCCAGTCACCGCGCACCAGCGCCAGATAATCTTTCTGCATGCCCTTCTCGCGCAGTTGCTCATGCAGCGAACGCAGCGCCGAGCGCTTCTTCGCCACCAGCAAGATGCCAGAAGTATCGCGATCGAGGCGATGCACTAACTCGAGAAAACGCGCTTCCGGACGCAACGCGCGCAATCCTTCAATTACGCCAAAACTTAATCCGCTGCCGCCGTGCACCGCCGTACCGGAGGGTTTATTCATCACCATCAAATAGTCATCTTCATACAGAATGGCGTTGGTCAGAGCCGCAACTTTATCCAGCTTTGGTGAAACGGTATTTTCCTCGCGCTCGGCAACCCGCACTGGCGGAATGCGCAGCTCGTCGCCATCCTCCAGCTTATATTCGGGTTTCACGCGTTTTTTGTTCACCCGCACTTCACCTTTACGCAAAATGCGATAAATCATGCTTTTTGGCACGCCCTTGAGTTGGGTGCGCAAAAAGTTATCAATACGTTGTCCGGCATTTTCAGCCGTAATGGCGACATACTGTACGCCGGGATTCTCTGTTTTCATGGCGGCGATTCTAATTAGTGTCCCTGGATAGCGCCACCCCTTTTTCTGTGCTTAACTCTCTCTTTGTCGCGTCACGAAACGTTGAAAATGGCGACATTTTCAACGATGCGATGATTAGCCCTGCAAATGAACAGGTTAAGGATGAATAAACTTCTCAGCTTGGCAAAAGTCGCCTTGCTATATGTTGGTGAGCAATGGAATAATGCAGGTGTTTCTGCCCTGGAAAGATTCAGGCAGGAAAAAGAGCGAAATAAGTCATTTTGCCGGATTGAACGGACACGCAGCAATGGCGTAAGACGTAATGTTAAATCAGGCACTTAGCGGGCTGCGGGTTGCGGCCTGGACGACAGACTAGGATGAGTGGATTTTTGAATACTCTGTAACACTTCCACCTTCAGGCGCTGGATTTCCTTATGAAAAACAGGCCACCGACAAGATTTGCGCCCCTTTAGCCGCCGACAACCGTGAGGTTGACGTCTGTGCATTAAGACACGGGGTCATCGGTTGATTCTCGTCCAGGGTAACGATGCCCGCAGCTACATCACTCATGTGAGAATAACGAGTAAGTCACGATGAAAAGAATGTTAATTAACGCAACTCAGCAGGAGGAGTTGCGCGTTGCCCTGGTTGATGGACAACGTCTGTACGATCTGGATATTGAAAGTCCTGGACACGAACAGAAAAAAGCCAACATATACAAAGGTAAAATCACCCGCGTTGAGCCCAGCCTTGAAGCAGCGTTTGTCGATTACGGTGCTGAACGTCACGGTTTCCTCCCTCTGAAAGAAATTTCCCGCGAATACTTCCCTGCCAACTACAACGCACATGGTCGTCCGAATATTAAAGATGTGCTGCGTGAAGGCCAGGAAGTTATCGTTCAGATTGATAAAGAGGAGCGCGGTAATAAAGGAGCAGCACTGACTACCTTTATTTCGCTGGCCGGTAGCTATTTGGTATTGATGCCGAACAACCCTCGTGCTGGCGGTATTTCTCGCCGTATTGAGGGTGACGATCGTACCGAGTTGAAAGAAGCCCTTTCCGCACTGGAACTTCCAGATGGCATGGGTCTGATTGTTCGCACCGCGGGCGTCGGTAAATCTGCCGAATCGCTGCAGTGGGATCTCAGCTTCCGTCTGAAGCACTGGGAAGCGATCAAGAAAGCGGCAGACAGCCGCCCAGCACCTTTCCTGATTCATCAGGAGAGCAACGTTATCGTCCGTGCCTTCCGCGATTATCTGCGTCAGGATATTGGTGAAATCCTCATCGATAACCCGAAAGTTCTGGAAGTGGCGCGTCAGCACATTGCTGCGCTAGGCCGTCCCGACTTTAGCAGCAAAATCAAACTGTACACCGGTGAAATCCCGCTGTTCAGCCATTACCAAATTGAATCGCAGATTGAATCTGCCTTCCAGCGTGAAGTGCGCCTGCCGTCAGGCGGCTCGATTGTTATCGATAGCACCGAAGCGCTGACCGCCATCGATATTAACTCCGCACGTGCTACGCGCGGCGGTGACATCGAAGAGACCGCGTTTAATACCAACCTGGAAGCGGCCGATGAAATCGCTCGCCAGCTGCGTCTACGCGATCTAGGCGGCCTGATTGTTATCGACTTTATCGATATGACGCCAGTGCGTCACCAGCGCGCCGTCGAGAACCGTCTGCGTGAAGCCGTGCGTCAGGATCGTGCACGCATCCAGATTAGCCACATTTCACGCTTCGGTTTGCTGGAGATGTCGCGTCAGCGCCTCAGCCCGTCACTGGGTGAATCCAGTCATCATGTCTGCCCACGCTGTAGCGGTACCGGCACCATCCGTGATAACGAATCGCTGTCGCTGTCTATTCTGCGTCTGATTGAAGAAGAAGCGCTGAAAGACAACACCAAAGAAGTGCATGCGATCGTGCCGGTTCCGGTGGCCTCTTACCTGCTGAACGAAAAACGTGATGCGGTGAGCGCCATCGAGAAACGTCAGGGCGGCGTGCGTGCCATCATCGTGCCAAACGATCAGATGGAAACGCCACATTACTCTGTACTGCGTGTCCGCACCGGTGAAGAGACGCAAACCCTGAGCTACCATCTGCCAAAACTGCACGAAGCGGAAATGGCGCTGCCTTCTGAAGAAGAGCACGCTGAGCGTCGTCGTCCGGAGCAGCCAGCCCTGGCCGCCTTCGCGATGCCAGATGCGCCGCCAGCACCGGTTGAAGTGGTGAAAGAGACACAGCCAGCGCCAGCCGTTGAAGCGAAAGCCAAACCTGCTGTTGCCGCACCTGCAGTGACCAGCACCGGCTTCGTTGCACGCCTGCTGAACGGCTTGAAGAAACTGTTTGCCGGCGATACGCCTGCTGTGGCTCCGGCTGAAACTCAGCAAGAGACGCCAGCGGCTGTTGAAGCGGAAAATACGCAACAGCGTGGCGAACGTCGCAACAATAACAACCGTCGTAATAATCGTCGTGAGCGCACACCGCGTAATGGCGAGAATGGTCAGGTGCGTGAAGGTCGCGAAGCGCGTGAACCACGCGAGCCGCGCGAAGCACGTGAGCCACGTGAAGCCCGCGAACCGCGTGACAATCAGGACAATCGTCGCAACAAGCGTCAGAACGAACCGCGTGAAGCGCGTCCTGTACTGAGCGATGAAGCACTTGAGCAACGTGATGAGCAGCAGCAACAGCGCCGCGAACAGCGTGCCGATCGCCAGCGTCGTCGTCAGGAAGAAAAACGTACTCAGCAGCAGGATCAGAAAGTCGCTGAACCGGTCGTTCAGGCTGACGTCGTAGACGAAAATGTTGCGCAGGAAGAAGAGCGTGTACAGGTTATGCCGCGTCGTAAACAGCGTCAGCTGTCACAACGCGTACGTGTGGGTGACACCGGTGAAGTCACCGCTGAAGCGCCAGCGCCAGTTGTGCATGAAGCCGCCGCTGAAACTGCACCACGTGCTCAGTACATCGAACATCCGGAAGCCAGCAATGACGAGCGAGATGATAGCGAGAACCGTGACAGCGCCAATATGCCACGTCGTTCACGTCGTTCACCGCGTCACCTGCGCGTAAGCGGCCAGCGTCGTCGTCGTTATCGTGACGAGCGTTACCCAACGCAGTCTGCAATGCCGCTGGAGTCTGCTGCAGCTTCGCCAGAAATGGCATCCGGTAAAGTGTGGGTTTCTTACCCGGTTGCGCAAGCGCAGGAAGAGTACACCACGCAAGATGCCATGCATGAAGTGTCGGATTACGGCTATCAACAAACCGCCGCCGTGGCTGAAACCGCTGCTGTTGAAACCGCTACGGTTGAACCAGCTGCTGTTGAACCAGCTACTGTTGAACCGGCCGTTGAGCAGGTTGCCGCTGAAGAAGCCGTGCATCAGGTTGAACCGCAGGCGCATACTGAGGTGCCGGTAGTGAACACTGATGACGTCACGCCGATTGCAGCGCCCGTCAACGAAGAACCATCAGTGATTTCTGCTGCTGATGAACAAGTTGCGCAGGAAACCGCAGCTGAAGCGGAACCGGCGGCCAGCGTTGAAGAAGCGCAGCCTGAAGTTAGCGCAGTGGCTGACGTTGTTGAGCAGGCGCCGGCTAATGTTTCGCCAGCAGTGGAAGCACAGGTTAAAGAAGTACTGGCTGCGCCAGTGGCCGCAGAAGCTGATGTCACACCGGTAACGGAACCGCATGCGCCGGTTGCGGCACGTGACACTGCGGTAACGACCGTTGAAACGCGCTTCAAACATCATGCTACCGCCCCGATGACCAAAGCACCGGCACCGGCATGGGAACCTGAACCGGCTCGTCATAGCGATTGGGTTCGTCCCGCGTTTGGCTTCGAAGGTCGTGGTTCTGCAGGTGGTCACAGCGCAACGCATCAGGCAACCGCTCCGGCTACCCGTCCGGAAAGCGCCTAAGCGTTAGCAAGTCAGTAAAATCGAACCCCGGCCAGTCCGGGGTTTTTTATTGCCTGCGATTGGCGGCGTTAGATTGATACCATAACTGACACTCCTACGTTTTTTTAGCTGAGTTTTTGTAGGGTGCGTATTCAAGCGCATCTGCATATGTAGGCCAATGATTGCCTGAGTGAGCGGCATGACGCCATTTGTGGCTACCCGAGCAGCAGGCAAAAAAAATCCCACAGCCCCGAAAGGCGGTGGGAGAAACTAAGCGCACCCGGTTAAAGTACGCTCAAATGTTCAGATCAATTACGAATTAAGCTGGAACAGCGACATCTGCGACATATCGGTGAAGGTCTTGTATGACGCCTGCAGGGCCGTCTGCTGCATGGTGTAGCTGGAAATCGCCGAGGTGTAGTCCACTTCAACCAGGTCACTCATCTGCGACGCCATAATGGTGTCACGATCGTCGCCCTGCGCATCCAACGTATCCAGTTCAGCCAGCTTGGTTCCCACGGCAGAGCGCACGGTCAACACATTGTTGAGTGAGTTGCTCAAGCCACGGTTAGTCTTGTCCAGTGCATCCTGGAAGGTCTGTTTAGTGGCATCATCAGCGTTATCCTGCGGGACTTTTAAAGCGGCAATTGCGCTATCCAGCATATTAAACAGGTTGGTTTCGCTAGGATCGCCGTTAGGCTCGGCTTTTGCGTTGCCGGTGATCGACATAAAGACCGAGTCGCCGGTATCACCCACTGTCATCGTGCGGCTGGAATCCACTTTCTGCGAAATGGCCTCGTTGCCGCCGGTATAGGTCACGCCGGTGCCAGAATCCGTGAAAGGTGCCGTATCGGTTTTGTAGCCGGCAAAAATGTAGCGGCCGTTGCCATCCTGGCTGTTTGCCTGGTTGAGTAACTGCGAACGGATGCCTTCTAACTGGGTGGCAATCGACGCGCGGTCATCATCACTCAGCGTACCGGTAGAACCATAAACAATCAGCGTCTGCGCATCCTGAATGCTGCCAGTGACACTGGAGAGCGCATTCTCTTCCATCGATAGACTCTGATCGGCGAAGCTGCGCGCGGTGGCATACTGGCTACTTTTTGCCTGTGACTGCGACAGCACGACCGAACGTGAAGCAGCAATCGGATCGTCAGAGGGATTGTTAACGCGCAGGCCGCTCGAAAGCTGCTCACCCACTTTTAACCAGGAAGCCTGGGAATCGGTAATTCCGCGTACCTGCTGGTTAAAAATCATATTTGTACTTAAACGCATGGACTTTTATCCTCTCTGCTTAGCCGCGGATGTTCATCAGCGCGCTGAAAATGGTGCTCGCTGTTTGCAGCACCTGCGCATTCGCCATGTAAAATTGCTGATACTTGGTCAGGTTGGCGTACTCCTCATCAAGGTTAACGCCCGATACGGATTGCTGACGATCGGTTAACTGATTGACCACGTTTTCCTGAGTGGTGCTGGCTGTCTCCAGCGAGCTGGTTTTGTTACCCACGGTGCTCACGATACTGGCGTAGGCTTGAGCAATGGTGGCATTGCCGTTGACCAGGTTAGCGTCCTGCAGATCCAGCATTTTTTGCGCGTTGGTGTTATCGCTTTCGCCGCTGGTGGCTGACGAGGCTGCTGCAATTTGCGACTCATCGGTAATCGCCACCGTCATGCCACCGATCACGTTCTGTACCGGTTTCACCAGGAAACTATCTTTTGCGCTCGCGCTACCGCTCACAGTGAGATCGAGACCATCAAAGCTCAACGTGGTATTGCCGCTGCCATCCGTTCCCTGCGTCGGGGTAATTTTCACGTTGTCCGACATGCGCGTCACAGACCAGTTGCTGCCGTCATAGCTCACGGTGTAGTTCGAGGCTTTTAACGCACTGCTGTCAGACCAGGCGGCGCTGACGGTTGCGCTGCCGGTATTCTTGCTATTGCTGACCACGGTAGGACTACCGATGGTGAAGAAATCGGTACCCTTGTCGCCGTTACTGTCGTAGCCCTGAGTCTGCACCGCGTTGAAGCTGGTGGTGAATGCAGCAGCCAGTTGGCCCAGCTGGTTCTGTGCGGTATCCAAATCCTGAGTACGGAATGCCAGTAAACCGCCTAGCGATCCGGTGGTCAGGGTTTTTTCCGGAATTTCGACATTACCCGCCAGCTTATCGACATAGCCCACAGTGGTGCGCGAAGGATCGCTGCTGGATGGCATTGCCACCAGCTGCGTGGTGTTTTTGCCGTTAACCAGCGTGGTGCTGCCCATGGAAACCACATAGCTCCCATCCTGCTGCGACACGCTGACGCCAACCACGTTATTCAGGTTATTTACTAACTGATCGCGCTGATCGAGCAGATCGTTAGGCGCCGCGCCACCGCCGGTGGTCAGCTTCGCAATCTGCGTATTAAGATCGGCGATCTGTTTGGTATAGGTATTAATCTGGTCAACGCTGGAGCCGATGTCGGTATTGACGCTGCTCTGCATATTGTTGAGATACTGCGCGGTGGTCTGGAACTGGTTAACCAGGCCTTGCGCATAACTCAGCATTGACTGGCGTGCCGACGGATCGTCCGCATTGCTCACCACGCTCTGCACGTTGGTGAAAAAGTTTTGGATCGACGTCGACAGGCTGGTGGTCGAGGTTGACAGCAAATCATCAATATTGGAGATCTGCGAGTACTGGGTGTTTACCGCGCTGTAGTTGGCGCTTGAGCCGCGCAGCTGCGCAGTAATGAACTGATCGTATTCACGTTGGACGCCGGTCACGTTGACACCATTTCCGTAGTAACTGCTGCCGGAGAGCGTGCTGTTGGCCTGGCTTAACAAAATAGTCTGACGCGAATAGCCCGCTACCGTGTAATTGCTGATGTTATTACTGGTGGTGCTTAATGCAGCCTGTGCGGCGCTCAGCCCACTCATCGCTGAGTTAATTATGCTGGACATCTCGGTTCCTTAATTTCCCGTTAACCGGGCTGGCAGTCATCAGTGCGATTGCGCGGGCGGAGAACGCCCGCGGCATGTGATTGTTATCGGCGTGCTTAAGTGAAACTTGAGGGCAAAAATCAGAACAAATCGGTGATATCGTTGCTGTACGCCTTCACCACTTTTTCGCCCATGTTTTTGAATTGTTGGATCATTCCCACCAATTTTTGCGCATACTTCGGATCGGTGGCGTAACCGGCGGCCTGCAGAGCACGGGCGCCCTGCTCGGCGCTTGGCGCATTCGCCACGGCGGCATAACGCGGATTACTGGAAAGCAGTTTGACGTAGTCGCTGAGCGCTTCCATATACGAACCATAGACACGGAAGCTGGCGCGCACTTTTTTCGCTTCGCCGCCTTCATATTCCGTGGTCATGATATCGGTGGTTTGCCCCTTCCAGTCGCCGCTCGCCTTGATGCCAAACACGTTGTAACTCGGTTTGCCATCGCGCGTCAGAATCTGACGCTGGCCCCAGCCTGATTCCAGCGCGGCCTGCGCCAGAATCAGGTGATGCGGAATACCACTCTTCTGGCTGGCGACCTGAGCCGGCTGCGCCAGTTGCGCGATAAAGTCGCTGCTGTCACTGGGCAAACTGCTCGGTGAAACTGGCAGACGTGGCACCGCTTTACGCACCATCTGCTCGAGCTGACTGGAGGGCAGATTGCTATAAATGAAGCTGTTATCCAACTTCATCGGCACCGTGCCCGCCGTTTCGTCTGGCTCCTGCGCGGGCTGCATCTGTTTAGCGATCAGATCCGCCATCCCCAGCCCGCGTTTCCCGATCTCCTGCGCAATCTGCTGATCGTACATTGAGGTGAAAAGCCGCGTCTGGTCATTGCTCAGCATGCCATCCTGCGGCAGCGCTGCGCGCATGCTCTTCATCATCATCTGCACAAACATCCCTTCAACCTGCTTTGCCACCTGCATCGCCTTCCCTTTCGGATCGGCGGCGGCTTCACGTTTTAGGTCGTTCAGTGAGCGGCTGTCATAGGCCGCATTCATCAGCGATTGCGTGTCGGTCATCAGATAATTTCCAGTTTGGCGCGTAAGCAACCTGCGCTTTCCATCGATTGCAGAATCGACATCAGATCAATCGGCGATGCACCGAGCGCATTAAGCGCACGCACCACGTTGTTGAGATTGGCGCTGGAGTTCACACGCTGTAGCGCGCCACCACTCTGACGCAGATCGATCTGGGTATTGTTGGTCGTCACGGTCTGACCACCGGCCAATGGCGTATCAGGCTGACTGACGTTCTGCTGCTGATTGACGGTAACCGACAGATTGCCCTGCGCTACGGCACAGGTGTTCAGCGTCACTTCGCGATTCATCACCACCGAACCGGTACGTGAGTTGATAATCACCTTGGCATCTTCCAGCGGTACCGAAACATCGAGGTTCTGAATCTCTGCCAGCAGTCGTACCTGCGAACTGTTATTTGGTGAGACGCGAATCTGCACGGTGCGCGCATCCAGCGGCTGCGCCGAGCCGATACCACGGCTGTTGATCGCGTCGGCGATACGCTGCGCCATGCTGAAGTCTTCATTATTCAGCTGCAGGTTAATGGTGTTCTGGCTACCGAAGTTGCTCTGCAGTTCACGCTCCACCGTAGCGCCGCCGGTAATACGGCCACCGTTGAGCTGGTTAACCTGCACGCTGCTGCCGCCGGCCGATGCACCGGCACCACCGACCAAAATGTTGCCCTGCGCCAGCGCATACACCTGGTTATCGACGCCTTTCATCGGCGTCATCAGTAGCGTACCGCCGCGCAAACTTTTGGCGTTACCCAGCGAGGAAACCACCACGTCGATGTTTTGCCCCTGACGCGCAAACGTCGGCAGCTTGGCGGTGACCATCACCGCCGCCACGTTTTTCAGCTGCATGTTGGTACCCGCAGGTACCGTAATACCGAGCTGCGAGAGCATGTTGCTAACGGTTTGCGTGGTAAATGGGGTTTGCGTAGTCTGGTCACCGGTGCCGTCGAGGCCCACCACCAAACCGTAACCAATCAGCTGGTTATCGCGCACGCCCTGCACCGAGGTGAGATCGCGGATGCGGTCAGCATGTGCCATTACGCTGAAACCGAGCAGCAAGCCCAGGCTCAGGCGGAGCAGAGTCGTCATAGTCATTCTTACTACCTCTTACATCGGCGAGACGTTCAGGAAGAAACGCTGGAACCAGCCCATCGTCTGCGCTTCATTGATATAACCGTTTCCGACGTACTCAATACGTGCATCGGCCACCTGTGTAGATAACACAGCGTTGCTGGCGCTGATGGTGCGCGGATTTACCACACCGGAGAACCGGATGAATTCGGTGCCCTGGTTAATTTCGATCTGTTTCTCACCCACTACGCGCAGGTTGCCGTTCGACAACACCTGATTCACGGTGACGGTGATGGTGCCGGTAAAGGTGTTATTCGCGGTCGCGCCGCCTTTACCTGCGAAGTCATTTTTGCCATTGGCATCAAGCGTGGCTTTTTCGCCACTCGCACCCAGCAGGCCACTCAGACCGGTTGGCACGCCCGTGACGCCTAAACTGTTGCTGCCATCGCGGCTGGCGTTGGCGGAGGAGCTTTTGCTGGCGCTGACGTTTTCCTGCAAGGTAATCGTCAATGTGTCGCCAATATTGCGTGGACGGCGATCCTCAAACAGCGGCTGATAGCCGTAGTTCAGCGGTGCGACGCCCTGAAAAATGGAACCGTTCACCACCGGCGGTGCGGATGGCGTCGGCTCAGCCGTTGTCGATCCTTGTACCAGTGGCGTGCGCGGTACCAGCGCACAACCGTTAAGAGTGAGTAGCAGCGTGGCTACCAACCAATGACCAGGCTTGAGAATCACTTGCTTCGCCACGGAGTTCTGACCTTATTCATGTTGCTTAATCAGGCCAGCTAAGCTGGCCCAACGACACCAGCCTTACAGCTGGGTTAATTTCGCCAGCATCTGATCGGAGGTGCTGATCGCCTTGCTGTTAATCTCGTAAGCGCGCTGCGTTTGAATCATGGTGACCAGCTCTTCCGCCACGTTGACGTTCGAGGTCTCCACATAACCCTGATACAGCAAGCCCGCGCCGTTCTGGCCCGGCGTGCTCTGCGTGGCTGCGCCCGATGCCTGGGTTTCCTGATAGAGGTTTTCACCCTGGCTATTCAGACCGGCATCGTTCATGAAGGTGCTCAGCGTCAGCTGACCAACCTGCGCCGGGTTGGTCTGGCCCTGCTGCGTCACGCTCACCACACCATCACGCGAGATGGTGATGCTGGTGGCATTGGCCGGAATGGTAATGCCCGGCTGCACTGGATAACCGGCGTTGGTTACCAGCTGGCCGTTCTGATCCACCTGGAACGAACCATCACGGGTATAGGCTGAGGTGCCATCCGGCATCTGCACTTCGAAATAACCCTGGCCGTTGATTGCCACGTCTTTCGAGTTGCTGGTCTGCGACAGGTTACCCTGCTGATGCAGACGTTCGGTGGTGACGGGACGCACACCGGTACCGATCTGCAGACCTGACGGCAGCGTGGTTTGCTCCGACGACTGCGTGCCCGGCTGACGCAGGGTTTGGTACATCAAATCTTCGAATACCGCGCGCGAACGTTTAAAGCCGTTGGTGCTCACGTTCGCGAGGTTGTTGGAGATGACGTCCATGTTGGTTTGCTGAGCGTCAAGACCGGTTTTGGCGATCCATAAAGAACGAATCATGGTGTTTTCCTTACGCCTTAGCTGCTCATGTTGAGCAAGCTGTTAGCTTTTTGTTCGTTTTCATCGACGTTGGAGATCACTTTCATCTGCATCTCAAAACGTCGGGCGTTGGCGATCATATCGACCATGGTTTCCACCGGCTTGACGTTACTGCCCTCAAGCACGCCAGGCATAACGCTCACCGTGGCATCATTGGCCAATGCGGCACCGCGCGTGGCCTGCGCCTGCTGGGTTGGGCGGAACATGCCGTCATCACCGCGCTGTAACTCTTTGGCTGTGGCACGTACCAGCTTCAGTTTGCCAATCTGTACCGTCGCGTTAGGCGCATCGCCAGCGTTACGCGAGGTGATGGTGCCGTCTGCCGCAATCGTCAGTTCGGAGCCTTGCGGTATGGCGATTGGACCGCCATCGCCCATCACGGGATTGCCCTGAATGGTCAAAATACCGGTTGAGCTGATCTGCATGTTGCCGTTGCGGGTATAAGCTTCAGAACCGTCAGCGGTACGCACCGCCAGCCAGCCGTCTTGCTGTACGCCCACATCCAGCGCACGGCCGGTGTTGTCCATCGCGCCGGGCGACATATCAGCGCCCGGCGTTGAAGCAGCAACCAGGGTACGCGTCGGCAGCGACCAGCCACTGACCGGCACGGCGCGCAACGCATTGAGCTGAGCACGGAAGCCCGGCGTTGAGGCGTTGGCGAGGTTGCTGGCGGTAACCGATTGCTGATCCAGCGTCTGACTGGCCGCGCCCATCGCGGTATATATTGCGTGATCCATAAAGCAATCCCCTTAGCGAATTAACGTAAGTTAACCAGGGTGTTAAGAATCTGGTCCTGAGTTTTGATGGTCTGGGCGTTAGCCTGATAGTTGCGCTGTGCCACGATCATGTTGACCAGTTCCTGGCTCATATCGACGTTGGATGCTTCCAGCGCGCCTGCCGTCAGGGAACCGTAGGTGCCGGTGTTGGCTAAACCGATAGCAGCCTGACCTGAAGAGCTGGTAGCGGACCAGACGTTGTCGCCTTCTGACTTCAGGCCTTCCGGGTTGGAGAAGCTAGCCAGCACAACCTGACCCAGCAGTTGGGTTTTCTGGTTGGAATAGGTACCAGTGATGGTGCCGTCATCATTGATGGCGTAGCTGGTGAGATCGCCCGGTGCGTAACCATCTTGCGTTGGGTTACCAAAAGTGGTGGTGCCGGTGTTCTGCTGCAGGCTGCCGGCCATGCTCAGGGAGATAACCTGCCCCGCAGCTGCGCCGTTGCTACCATCAATGGTCAGATTTACGCTGGTTGCGCCAGCCGTGCCGCCTAGGCTGGTCATATTGCCGCTGGCGTCGAAGCCCGCTGCAAAATCACCCGCACTTTTACCGGTGGTGGAGTCAATAGCATGCACCGACCAGGTATTATCCGCGGTTTTGACGTAATACAAATCCAGCGCGTGGTCGTTACCCTGCGAGTCATACACGGTCACGGTGCTTTTAGCGTTATAGGTATCCACGTTAGATGCATCGAATTTAGTGTCATCCAGCGCGGTGCTGGTGGAGTTCAGGTTAGCCACCTGCGTCGCGGTGCCAGTGGCACGGGCTGACATCTGGGTAGTCGGTACGCTCAGCGCCACCGGGTTAGCACCGGTCTGAATGGTTGGCGGCGTGCCGGTTGCCGGATAACCGGTGACGGATAAGCCTTGGGTATTCACCAGATTACGGTTTTCATCCAGCGTGAACTGGCCGTTACGCGAGTAGTAAACCGCGCCGCTGGTATCGGTCATACGGAAGAAGCCGTTACCGCTCAGTGCCACGTCCAGACCACGACTGGTGGTGGTGGTGGTACCGTCGTTAAAGTTCTGGATTACCGCGGCAACTTTAGTACCCATGCCGACGTTTGAACCGGCAAACATATCGGCAAACGAGATGGTGCTGGATTTGAAACCGGCTGTGGCGGAGTTGGCGATGTTGTTACCGATGACGTCGAGGTTACTGGAAGCAGCACTCAGACCACTCACCGCTTGTGAAAAAGACATAGTATTTCTCCTGCTAAAAGGTTAATCAGAGAATCTGACGAATTTCATCGAGGGTTGCGGAGCCCATAGTGCCGAGATCCAGTTTTGCGGTGTCATCCACGGTGCTCACGCCATTGACGTAGGCATAGTTCAGCGGTTGTGCCACCAGTTGGGTGCTGCCATTGCTGGCGGCCAGTGAAACGGTATATTTGCCATCTGGCGCGGTGCTGCCGTCGGTCAGGGTGCCGTCCCAAGAGAAGGTATGCACGCCCGCGGTCAATGCGCCCAAATCGATGGTACGAACCGTGGTGCCGCTGGCATCTTTAATGGTGGCGGTTGTGGCGGTGGATGCGCTACCAAGCTCCACACCAAATGGCGTGGTGGTGCCGCTGCCCACCAGAACCTGGCTTCCTTTGACCATTACGCCATGGCCAATCAGGGTCGCACTCTGCAACGATTGGCTTGAGCTAATCTGTCCGGAAATTGAACCCAGCGTGGTATTCAGCTTTTCAATGCCACTCAGGGTATTGATCTGTGCCAGCTGTGTTGTCAGCTGGCTGTTATCCATCGGATTGGTGGGATCCTGGTTTTTCAGCTGCGTCACCAGCATGGTCAGAAACTGATTCTGCAAATCTTGCGCGCTGTTACCCGTGCTCGAACTGCTGGAGGAGCTCAGTACCGTGGGGTCCAGTGACTCGTTAACACCTACTGCAATGCCCATCATGTCTCTCCGTTATTGACCCATGGTGAGGGTTTTCATCATCATTGACTTCACCGTGTTCAGCACTTCCACGTTGGCTTGATAGCTGCGCGACGCTGACATGGTGTTAACGGTCTCAGACACGACGTCAACGTTCGGCATCTTGACGTAGCCTTTCTGATCCGCCATCGGATTGCCTGGGTCATACACCAGTTTTGCCGGTGTCGGATCGTCAACCACGCCGGCGACTTTCACGCCGCCGGTGGCTGCGCCCTGCGCCGCATCGGTCTGGAAAATCACCTGCTTTGCCACGTACGGTTGGCCATCGGGCCCGGTTACGCTGTCGGCATTCGCCAGGTTACTGGCGCTGACGTTGAGGCGCTGAGATTGCGCTGTCATCGCAGAACCGGCGATATCAAAGATATTCAGCAATGCCATGCTTATTGCCCCTGCAGTACGCTCATCATGCCTTTGATCTGGCTACTGATGAGGGTGAGATCGGTTTGGTATTTCAGGCTGTTATCAGCAAACTGCGTACGCTCGCGATCCATATCCACGGTGTTGCCATCCGCGGCGGGTTGATCGGGAATGCGGTACATCAGATCCAGTGACGGCTGAGAGTTGGTTTGCGCTTCAATGTGGCGTGAGGACGTCACATTCAGCGCCAGGCTGCTGCCTTCGGCGCGACCGTTTTGCATCACCTTGCTCAGTTGGCTGGCAAAGTCGATATCCCGGGCCTGGTAACCTGGGGTATCGGCGTTGGCAATGTTTGACGCCAGAATTTCCTGACGCTGAGCACGTAGGTTTAACGCTTCAGTACCAAATCGCAGCGCGGCATCGAGTTTGTCGAGCATGCTTCCTCCGCGAATGAGAATTTTGAGCTGACAGCTTAAGTGGACAAAAGCAAGGGTGATCGTCTGAATAGCAGCAAAAATGACGGCTATTTTTGACATTGATTTTTTTGCGCAAGGCGTAGACTCAGTGCCATCTTCTCGTCAGGAGGCGTTATGCGCAGATATTCCACCTTGCTAACCACACTTTGGCTGGCACTGGCGCTACCCAGTCATGCTGCGGATCTCACCGCACAGTTGACGCAATTCTTTAAAGCGCGCGACCCGCAACATGCCGCCGGTATGACGGTGGTGGTGCGTACACCGCAGGCGCAATGGCCAAGCTGTGAAACCCCGGAGTTACAGCTGCCGGGCAACAGCCGCCAGTGGGGCAACATCAGCATTGCCGCCAACTGCGATCAAAATCGGCGTTTCTTGCAGGTGCAGGTGCAGGTCACCGGCCAATATCTGGTGGCGAGCCGTCAGGTAGCGCGCGGCAGCAATCTCAGCCCGGCGGACGTGCGTCTGGAAACCGGCCGCCTGGATGAATTGCCGGCACGCGCATTGATGGATAGCAGCGGCGTCATTGATGCAGTAGCACTGCGCGATATCCCGCCAGGACAGCCAGTGACCGCGACCATGGTGCGTCAGCCGTGGCGGGTGAAAGCCGGTCAAAATGTGATGGTGGTGGCGAGCGGAAACGGGTTTAATGCCAGCAGCGAAGGACGTGCGCTGAACAACGCCAGCGCGGCCCAAATGGTGCGCGTGAGGATGGGAAATGGTCAGGTTGTCAGTGGTCGCGTCGACGCGGATGGGAATATTCTGATATCGCTATAAAGCGTTAAAGAACCCTGTTGTTCTGCCGATAGAGATATCAACAAAGACATTACCCTATGCTGACTCAGTTGGCTGACCCCCAACTGACCTTACAGGAGCCTTACCATGAGCATCGACAGAACGCAGCCTACTAACCCGGTTAGCACTGTTCAAACACGCGACAACAACGATAACAGCGGCAAAGTGCGCCAGAGCGCCACGCCAGCAGCCAGCACCACCAGTGAAAGCGGTGCGGAAGTGAAGTTGAGCACCGCGCAGGCGCAGCTGATGCAGCCTGGCAGCAAAGATATTAATACAGCGCGCGTTGAGCAGCTGAAAACGGCCATTCGTAATGGCGAACTGAAAATGGATACCGGTAAGATCGCCGATGCGCTGATCGCCGATACCAAGGCGTATTTAGAGGGTAACTAATCCCAATGGACAATCTGCTGATCACCTTAGATAAAATGCAGGACGTGCTGGCTTCCCTAACCGTGATAATGGATGAGGAGCAGCAGCAACTTTCTGCCGGTCAGGTTAATGGCAACATGCTGCAGCGTATCTCCGAAGATAAAAGCGCGCTGCTGACGACGTTGAATTATCTGGACGAAATGCGCCGTAATACCGAGAAAACCCTTGGTACACAGGCGCCCTATGGTGATCACAGTGAACGCGAGATCCGCTGGACACGCATTCAGCAGCATACGCGCCGCCTGCGTGATACCAACACGCATAACGGGATTCTGCTGCAGCATCAGATTGGCTTCACCAATGAAGCCCTGGCGGTGTTGCGACCCCATCAAACTCAGGCATTTTAC
This sequence comes from Pantoea sp. USHLN256, assembly GCF_037149875.1. Lineage (NCBI taxonomy): Bacteria > Pseudomonadati > Pseudomonadota > Gammaproteobacteria > Enterobacterales > Erwiniaceae > Pantoea > Pantoea sp. USHLN256. The sequence goes on from NZ_JBBCQO010000001.1 coordinate 380,118, forward strand.
GGCCCGGATGGTTTAGGTAAAGGTCAGGCGACCTTGAGTCGTAAAGGGTAAAAACGCTGTTCGTGGCGTAATATTGCGGGTTTGATTAAGGCTGCCATCTTGCGGGATGGCGGCCTTTTTGTTTTGCTTTTAGACAGAAGGCATGAGAGATAAATAGCAGTCGGGCGTTTATTTTGGGCAGGCATCCACAGCGCTGAACGGAGAAAGGAAGCCAGGATTTGCCCGCAGGACGCGGGCAAAAGGCTCAGCCGGGACAAGGAGGTCCCGTCTGAGCCGGTCCGTCAGGCTGACGTACGACGTGAAGGTACCGCGCAGTGGCGCGAGGACCGCCGGACCAAAATAAACTCCCGTCTGCGTGAGTGCATAATTATTACGCCAGCGTACGGCGCGCAAAATCGCGGGGACGGAAGCCAAGCAGGCCGAGCATCACAAAATAAGCCCCGCCGCCGATGGCGCAGACTGCGGCCAGACGAATCAGGCGCCACCACATCTGCCCCTCTTCCCAGGCCGGCATCACCTGCAAAATACCCAGCAGCGCCGCAGCCATCACCACCACCGCAATCAGCAAGCGCGACAGGAAGCTGAACCAGCCTGGCTGCGGCTGGAAGATATCCTGTTTACGTAGCTGCCAGTAGAGCAGCGCGGCATTCAGGCAAGCGGCCAAACCGATCGACAGTGACAAACCGGCATGCTTCAGCGGACCAATAAACACCAGGTTCATCAACTGCGTGACAACCAGCGTCACGATGGCAATTTTCACCGGCGTTTTGATGTCCTGACGTGAGTAAAAGCCCGGTGCCAGCACTTTCACCACGATCAGTCCCATCAAACCTACCGAATAGGCAATCAGCGCGCGCTGCGTCATTAACGCATCAAAGGCGGTAAATTTACCGTACTGGAACAGCGCTACCGTCAGCGGGCCGGACAAAATGCCCAACGCCACCGCGCTCGGCAACGCCAGCAGGAAACAGAGACGCAGGCCCCAATCCATCAAGCGTGAATACTCATCCTGGTTACCGCTGGCAAAGCTTTTCGCCAGCGATGGCAGCAAAATGGTCCCCAGCGCCACACCGAGCACGCCAGAAGGAAACTCCATCAGACGATCGGCGTAGTACATCCACGAAACCGAACCGGACACCAGAAACGAGGCGAAGATGGTGTTGATGATCAGTGAAATCTGGCTGACCGAGACGCCGAGAATCGCCGGCCCCATTTGACGCATCACGCGCCACACGCCCGCATCGCGCAAATTCAGGCGCGGCAAGACCAGCATGCCAATCTTCTTCAGGTGCGGCAGTTGATAGAACAGCTGCAGCACGCCGCCCATCACCACCGCCCAGGCCAGCGCCATCACCGGCGGATGGAAATGCGGCGCGGCAAACACCGCAAACCCAATCATGCTGATGTTTAGCAATGTTGGCGCAAACGCCGGCACCGAAAAACGGTTCCAGGTATTAAGAATGGCCCCCGCCAGCGAGGCCAGCGAGATCAGCAGAATATAGGGAAAGGTGACGCGCAGCAGTGCGCTGGTTAAGGCGAATTTATCGGGCGTATCGGCGAAGCCTGGCGCGGTCACCACAATCACCCAGGGCGCCGCAATCATCCCCAATACGGTCACCACCGCCAGTACCAGCGTTAATAAACCGGAGACGTAGGCGACAAATACACGGGTGGCATCTTCGCCCTGCTTACTTTTATATTCCGCGAGAATCGGCACAAAGGCCTGAGAGAACGCGCCCTCAGCGAAAATACGACGCAGCAGGTTGGGCAGTTTGAAGGCAACAAAGAAGGCATCGGTTGCCATGCCAGCACCAAACACACGCGCCACAATGGCATCGCGGGCAAAGCCCAGCACGCGGGAAAACAGGGTCATCGAACTGACCGCAGCCAGCGATTTCAACAAATTCATATTGAGTGGCGCATCCTGAAAAGTGTCGGAGAAATGAGCGACTTAGCGCGGACATCCCTTGATGTCCGGCGATAGTCTACTGACACGGCGGGAAATGACCAGCATTGAGTGTTACAAGGGGTTATTCCTGTTCGGCATCGCGCCACAGTTTTTCCACCAGACGCTGCGCCGCCAGTGCTTGCTCGCCACTGGTTTCAGGCATCGTCTGATTTTCTACACACTGGATGAAATGCTGCGCTGCGCCGCTGAAACCGCGCTGGGTAAGATGACTTTGCCACGCGGGCGGCACATCACGCACGATTCCGCTACGGTTCTCCTGCTGCCAGTCGCGCATCTCATTAATTTCAATGTAATCGCCTTCACAGATGGCGCTCACCACCTCGCGCTGCGTACCCGCACGACGGTGCATGCTGGTGGTGATTTGTAGCGATCCGGCGGAGAAGTGGTGCTCGGCGAAAAGCATCGCGCCATCATCATTGGTTTCGATGTGTCCCAACTCGCGCTTTAGACTACCGCCAGCCAGCCACAGCGCGGTATCAACCACGTGCAGATAATCGTCCAGTAAGGTAAAACGCAGATCGTGCGGGCCGACGCTATCTGCGCGGTGCTTCTCAATGCGCAAGGATGCGGCACGCGGCATTTCACTTTTCAGCTGCTGATAACGCGGCGCAAAACGGCGATTGAACGCCACCATCAGCTTACGCTTATGCTTGTCAGCCAGCGCCACCAGCGCCTCGGCCTGCTGCAGGGTTTCGGCTAATGGCTTATCGACGCACACATCCTTGCCCGCCAGCAATAGCGCCTTGACGACTTCGTAATGGCTAGCGGTGCTACTGTGCACGAACACCGCATCGCTGGCCGCCGCCAGGGCATCCAGCTGGCCAAAGTACGGCATGCGATAGCTGTCGCAAATCGGTTGTGCCTTTGCCTGGTTGGGAGAAAATGCCCCCGCCAGCTGCCAGCTGCTGGCCTGAGATAGCACCGGCAGCCACGCTTTTTGCGCGATGCCGCCTAAACCCACAATGCCAATACGTAGCGTCATCTCAGTTCTCCTTTGCCAGCAGCTGTTCCAACTGCGACTGCAACTGTGCAACCGTTTCTTCCAGCTGCGCCACGCGCGCCGCAAGCGTGTCATTATCCGCTGCGGCTTCGCCGTTGGCCGCCTCTTCCACTACCTCGCCACCGAACAAGTGCATATAGCGGCTCTCACGTTTGCCCGGCTCACGCGCCAGCCGCACCACCATCGGACCATCATCGCGCGTGGATAATCCGTTGAGTGTCTGCTCCACTTCATTCATATCGCTGAATTCATGCAGGCGGCCGCTGCGCGTACGCAGCTCGCCGGGCGTCTGCGCACCGCGCAGGAATAACAGCGTCAACACCGCCACTTCGGCGCTACTCAATTGCAGATTGCCGAAAGCCGAGTTACAGAAACGTTGCTCATACTTACTCACGCGCTGGCCAAAACCGTTATTGGCCGTCACCAGATGCTTTTTCACCAGCTCATCGAGCTGCGCTTGCACCTCCATTTCGCTGAGATTCAGCACCGGTTCACGGTTGGATTTTTGATTACACGCGGTCACTACGCCATTGAGTGAGAGCGGATATTGATCCGGTGTGGTGACCTGCTTCTCCAGCAGGCAACCAATCACGCGCAACGCCTGCGCGGATAAGGCCATTTTCATTGGGATATCCTTTTTTATTGTCCACGGCGATCCGGGGTCCACTCCCGGTAAGTGAGCGCAGTCAGCACGTGATCCTGCCAGCGCCCATCAATCAATAAGTAATCTTTGGCGTAGCCCTCTTTTTCAAATCCGAGGCGCGCCAGCAAGTCGCCACTGCGCTGATTATGCGGCATGTAATTGGCCATAATGCGGTGAATGCGCTGCTGCCGCTGCATATAACGAATCGTGGTGCTGAGCGCTTCAAACATCAGCCCCTGACCTTGCCACTTCTCCCCGAGCGAATAGCCAAGGTAGCAAGCGTGGAACGATCCGCGCAGCACGTTGCTGTAGTTAGCAACGCCACGCACTTCATGCTCTTCCGGGTCCATCAGCACAAAATAGTAGGCAGAGCCCTGTTTATGCATGTCGGCGATCAGTCCGAGGCGTGCTTGCCAGCCCGAAGGATAACAATGGCTTTCGTCGCGAACCGGCTCCCAGGGCTTAAGAAATGCACGATTTTCCGCATAATAATCGGCCAACCGCCAGGCATCGCGTTCATGTACTAAACGGACCACTAAGCGATCGGTAGTGAGGCGCACGCGTGGGCCAGCAGAACGATAGCCAAACATCATGACTCCTGAAATCCATAACTTAAGAAAGATGTACGCCAGCGGCGATACTTCTCACTATAACCGCCACCCCGCTTGCGGTAAAACCCTGCAACGCGTTCCAGGTGATTGATCCTGAATTAGGATTAATATTTCTGCGGATTCGATGAAAAAATATCATCCTGAGAAAGCTGTTTTTCGCCCTGCTGCAGGTGGAAAATAGACCAACTGGTCTCTTATCTCCTCTCACTTGCTCAGGAATTAGCATGTCTCGGGTTGCGCGGGCACGACGCCTCGGTAAAACTTTTCTTTTAGTTGATAACATGCTGGTGGTGTTGGGATTTTTCGTGGTATTTCCCCTCATCTCTATCCATTTTGTTGAACAGCTGGGTTGGGCCGCGCTGATGGTTGGCATCGCGCTCGGCTTGCGTCAATTCGTTCAGCAGGGATTTGGCATTTTCGGCGGTGCTATCGCCGATCGCTTCGGTGCGCGTCCGCTGATTGTGACCGGCATGCTGATGCGTGCGGCGGGTTTTGCCTGCATGGCGCTGGCGCATGAGCCCTGGCTGTTATGGCTCGCCTGTTTGCTCTCTGGTCTGGGCGGCACGCTGTTTGATCCACCACGCAGTGCGCTGGTGATGAAACTGGTGCGCGCGCGTGAACGCGGTCGCTTCTTCTCACTGTTGATGATGCAGGACAGCGCTGGCGCGGTACTGGGTGCGCTCATAGGTAGTTGGTTGCTGGCGTGGGATTTTCGTCTGGTATGCTGGGTTGGCGCAGCGGTGTTTGTTAGCGCAGCACTGTTTAACGCGATTTGGCTACCGGCATGGCGCATCTCGACCGAACGCATCGCGATGCGTGCGGGCATGCAGCGCGTCTGGCAGGACAAGCGCTTCCGCCTGTATGTACTGACGTTGACCGGCTACTACATTCTCGCCGTACAGGTGATGTTGATGCTGCCGGTGATGGTGAATCAGGTGGCTGGGGCACCGGCTGCCGTGAAGTGGATGTACGCCATTGAAGCGCTGCTGTCGTTGAGCCTGCTCTATCCGCTGGCGCGCTGGAGCGAAAAACGCTTCCGCCTCGAAACGCGTTTGATGGCAGGATTGTTCCTGATGACTTTCAGTCTGCTACCGGTTGGCATGACCGATTCACTGCCGTCGCTGTTTATGCTGATCGCGATATTTTACCTCGGTTCGATTATTGCCGAACCGGCGCGTGAAACGCTCAGCGCGTCGCTGGCCAGTTCGCGCGCGCGTGGCAGCTATATGGGCTTTAGTCGTCTCGGCCTCGCCATTGGCGGCTTAATCGGCTATTCCGGCGGCGGCTGGATGTTCGATATGGGCCAGCAATGGGCGCTACCCGAACTGCCGTGGATGCTGCTCAGCAGCGTGGGCATGGTCACGCTTTTCGCTCTGTGGTGGCAGTTCCAGCCGCGCCCGGTGGCTCCGGCGATTTTCAGCAGCTAGTTTGCCCCGGCCAAAGATCTCTTCCATACTTCCCGCACGTCCGAAAAAAGGGTGACCTCCGTCACCCTGAGAACCACAGGAGAAACGGGATGAAACTTTACATCTACGATCACTGCCCTTTCTGCGTGAAGGCACGCATGATTTTCGGGTTAAAAAATCTGCCGTTAGAACTGATCGTGATGCTCAATGACGATGAGCAAACACCGAAGAGGTTGATTGGCCAGAAAATGGCGCCGATTCTGCAAAAAGCCGATGGCAGTGCCGTGCCGGAAAGCATGGATATTGTACGTCTGGTGGATAAATCCGATCATGAACCGCTGCTGAATGGCAAAAGTAATCCCGCGATTAGCGACTGGCTGCGCCGCGTGAACGGCTACGTCAATAAGCTGCTGATACCGCGCATCGCCGATGCGTCCTTTGCCGAATTTGCCACGCCGGAAGCACGCCGCTACTTTAGCGAGAAAAAACAGGCCAGCATCGGTGACTTCACTGAGTTGCGTAAACACGCGCCGGGTTTGATCAAAAACATCAGCGATGATCTGCGCCAGCTCGATAAGTTGATTGTCAAACCTAACGCCGTTAACGGCGAGCTTTCCGAAGATGACATTCATCTGTTCCCGCTGCTGCGCTCCCTGACGCTGGTTAGCGGCATTGAATGGCCGAGCCGTGTGGCCGATTATCGCGACAATATGGCGAAACAAACCCAGGTTAATCTCCTCTCCTCTATCGCCGCTTAATCATCCTGCAATGAGAAGCGCAGTCGCGCTTCTCAGCTCTGGCCTGGTGACACCTTGTCCATATTCAGGCAGGCTATCGCTGTTTTGCCGTTTCGATCAGGATGAGGACACTATGAAAAAGGCGTTTTCCGGGCTGCTGGCCCTGTTTTTAGCCGTGCTACTCAGCGGCTGTAACCAATTAACGCAATACACCATCAGCGAGCAGGAAGTGAATCAGGCGCTGCAAAAGCGCAATAACTTTGAAAAAGACATCGGCGTTTCCGGGCTGGTAAATGCGCATATCGTGCTGAGTGAACTCAATAGCCAAATTGGCCGCGAAGAGCCGGGCAAAATCACGCTTTCCGGTAAAGCCAATATCAATGTCAGCTCGCTGTTTGGTCCGCAGCAGGCAGAAATGCTGCTGAAAATGAAGGCGCAGCCGGTGTATAACGCCCAGGAAGGCGCGATTTATCTGCATGACATGGAGATTGTTGATGCGCAGGTGCAGCCAGAGAAAATGGCTTCAATCATGAAAACGCTGACGCCTTATCTCAATGAGTCGCTGAAACGCTACTTCAATGAGAAGCCGGCCTATGTGCTGAGTGCAGACCGCAGTAAAGGCGAAGCGCTGGCGAAGAAACTCGCTAAAGGGATTGAAGTAAAACCGGGACAATTAGTGATTCCGTTTACCGAATAATCCGCGCAACCGCACCTCCGGGTGCGGTTTTTGTATGTCACGATAAAATCCCGTGCAAACGGTTGCCCACATCCTTATGATTACTCCCCGGCCTAAACGCGCCTCTCGTTTTCTTCTCAGCCGGAGTCTTTTTGAATGACAGCCCAACCTCAGCAAATCACTATTCGCCGCCCTGACGACTGGCACATCCATCTGCGCGATGGCGCGATGCTTAACGCCGTGCTGCCTTATACCAGCGCCGTGAATGGTCGTGCGATTGTCATGCCAAATCTGGTGCCACCGGTCATTAGCGTGGCGGCTGCCGTAGCTTATCGCGAACGTATTCTGGCCGCGTTGCCTGCTGAGCATGCTTTTACTCCGCTGATGACCTGCTACCTCACCGATTCGCTCGATCCTGATGAGATCGAACGCGGTTTCCGTGATGGGACCTTTACCGCAGCCAAACTCTATCCTGCACACGCCACCACCAACTCCAGCCATGGTGTCACCAACATCGCTTCCATTGCTAAGGTGCTGGATCGCATGCAGCAAATCGGAATGCCAATGCTGGTGCACGGCGAAGTGACCGATGCGCATATCGATATTTTTGACCGTGAAGCCCGCTTTATCGAAACCGTGCTGGAACCGCTGCGCAAACAGTTCCCGGCGTTGAAAGTGGTGATGGAACATATCACCACCCAAGAAGCCGCCGAGTATCTGGCTGCAGGTAACGATCTGCTGGGCGCAACAATTACGCCGCAGCACCTGATGTTTAACCGAAACCACATGCTGGTGGGCGGCGTACGTCCCCATCTCTATTGCTTGCCGATTCTGAAGCGCAATATCCATCAGGAAGCGCTGCGCAAGCTGGTCGCCAGCGGTAATCGTCGTGTATTTCTCGGTACCGATACCGCACCGCATCTGCGCCACCTGAAAGAGGCCAGCTGCGGTTGTGCAGGCGTGTTTAATGCCCCTACCGCGCTGCCGGCTTACGCCACGGTATTTGAAGAGTTGCATGCGTTAGAACATTTCGAAGCTTTCTGCTCTGAGAACGGCGCCAACTTCTATGGTCTGCCGTTGAACGAAGGCACCATAACGCTGGTGCGTGAGTCCTGGAAGGTTGAGGAGAGTATTGCGCTGGCTGACGATACGTTGGTGCCGTTCCTTGCCGGTGAAACCCTGAACTGGCGCATTAAAGATTAATTCAATGCTGCTTGCCTTCGGGATAACTATACTGTACAAATAAACAGTATATTATTCCGGAGGCTTCTATGCGTGTTGAAATTACCGTAGCAAAAACTTCGCCCCTGCCCGCAGGTGCACTGGACGCACTGAGCATCGAACTGGTCCGTCGCATTACGCAGGATTTTCCTGACGACGATCATCACGTCAAAGTCCGTTATGCCGGCGGCAATCAGCTCAGCGTCTTTGGTGGCTGTAAAGCGTCACGTGAGCGCATCAGCGAACTATTACAAGAAACCTGGGAAAGCGCTGACGACTGGTTTAATAACGATTAACTGCCACTGTGCCGTTTTTGCCGGGTTTCGCCACCCGGCTTTTTTGTTTTTATTTCGCTCTCGCCAGAAAAACTTCCTGCATCTAGACTCATGTTAAACGATCCCCTATTCTTGCCTCGTCATGCTTACAGGAGGTGTTTTACATGACTACTGAAAAACCAGAAGAGGCGATGACCTTTGGGGAATTGCTGGCATTTATTGCTGACCAACAGCGCCGCTTAACCGTATTAGAAAATGCTTTTGCCACGCTGACCTTCTGTCTCGACGATCGTGCCAACCAGCTGCTGGTACACAATTTGACGCTTGAAGCGCAAAACCAGAACCACGACGAGCAGTTACAGCAGCATTTTACCCGGTTGGCCGAAGAGATTCAGAAGCGTCACGGCCTGCTGCCGGCAGAGTCACAACCGTAACAGCACCACCCTTTTTACGTTAAAGTTTCGCGGTAAAAATGCCGATAATCTCTTACGTCCCGGCAGTAATATTGCCAATAAAATGCCTGGCGCTTCGGGCATTTTATTATTCGGTAAAAAGGGTTTTATAAACGCGTTTATTTCATCGCCGTTAACTTTCGTCATACCTTTTAACTATTGTACCCGCTGATCCATGTTATAATTGTTTCGCTAGTGCACGATACAGCCGCATTGAACCTCAAGAAGCACTTCGTTTAACGAGTAATACGGAGGTTATAATGGACAGAAATAAAGACGTCATCCAGACTCATCCGTTGGTGGGATGGGACATCAGCACCGTAGACAGTTATGACGCCATGATGATTCGCCTGCACTCGCTCTCCTCGCAGGATCAGAAAGAAGAAGAAGCTGACGTGGGCCCGACCTACTGGCTGACTACCGATGTCGCCAGACAGTTTATCTCCCTACTCGAAGCTGGCATTGCAAAAATAGAGTCGACCGAGCAGTACCTACGCGACAATCAAAAGCATTAATTTCCACTATCGCGTGAAAGGGCACCCAACAGGGTGCCTTTTTCATGGGCGCTCTCTTTTGATATGCTGTTGAAAAATTTCGCCGTTTTGCTGGAGTGATGTCGTTATGGTTTATGATCTGGTTGTGGTAGGAAGCGGTTCGGTAGGTGCAGCCGCTGGCTTTTACGCGACTCAGGCTGGCTTATCCGTGCTGATGATTGACAGCGCCCATCCACCGCACAATCAGGGCACCCATCATGGTGAAACCCGCCTGATTCGCCATGCTTACGGCGAAGGCGAACGCTACGTCCCGTTAGTGCTGCGCGCCCAAACGTTATGGGATGAACTGGAGCGTCAGAGCGGCGAGCGCATTATGCATCGTAGCGGCATTCTCAATTTAGCGCCGATCACCTCCCCGTTTATTCAAAATGTCATCGACAGCGCAAAAGCGTGGCAGTTGGATGTCACCCTGCTGCAGGCTGACGAAGTGCGGGCACGCTGGCCGCAATTTACCGTGCCGGATGGTTATATCGGCGTGTTCGAACCCAACTCCGGCTTCCTCAAATGCGAGCAGGCGGTGCGCAGCTGGGTGCAGCTGGCTGAGCAGGCGGGCTGCGCGCAACTGTTTAACTGTCCGGTGACGGAAATCGGCCGCGACGGTGATTTACAGCAGGTCACCACCAGCGACGGTATTTTCCGCGCTCGCAAGTTATTGATCAGCGCCGGAACCTGGGTTAGTCATTTAGTTGATGGTTTGCCGGTGGCGCCGGTGCGCAAAGTGTTCGCCTGGTATCAGGCCGATGGCCGCTATAGCGAGAATAACAAGTTCCCAGGTTTTACCGTGGAGATGAGTGATGGCAGCCATTTTTACGGCTTCCCGGCGGATAACAATGCTCTGAAAGTGGGACGTCATGATGGTGGGCAGTTAATGCATGCACCTGAAGATCGTAAACCTTTTGGCAGTATCGCAGTCGACGGTAACGAGTCGTTTAACTTCCTGCGCAAGTTTTTGCCGGGCGTCGGTGTCTGTTTGCACGGCGAAGCGTGCAGTTATGACAATACGCCGGATGAAGATTTCATTATTGATACGCTGCCAGGTGAGCCCAATCGCCTGATTATTACCGGCCTGAGCGGGCATGGTTTTAAATTCGCCAGCGTGCTGGGCGAGCTTGCCAGCGAATTTGCGCAAAATAAACCCTTCTCTTTCGATATTAAGCCCTTCTCGCTGAGCCGTTTTTACTAATATTTTCTGGTCGGCGCATAAAGTGCGCCGACTCAATTGACGCAACCTGACAATAAATTACCTTTCATGACGCTTAATTTCCTCATTCAGCGCATTTAGTGAAGTATTCCCCCTCGCTTGCACGATAGCCTTTCACTATGACTTAACCCTTTCAATTATCCTGAAGGAGTTAACGTTAATTACTCATTTAATCCGAAGATCATTTTCAACTTTATAGAAAAGTAAGGTGAATTGATTTTGTATTACAAAATGTAGATGCTCATTACCACTTATTTCATTTTGCTGGACATTTAATATGTGGCGCAATTCCACACAGCACTTCGGCATCGTCTCAATTTTCATGCACTGGCTCATGGCGCTGGTTATTTACGGCATGTTTGCGCTGGGATTATGGATGGTTGGATTAGGTTATTACGACGGCTGGTATCACGATGCACCTGAGATTCATAAAGGCATCGGCATTCTGCTTTTTGCCGCTCTGCTGTTGCGTGTCGGCTGGCGATTTATCTCGCCGCCGCCTAAACCGTTGCCAGGCTATTCACCTGCAGTGCGTCGTTCAGCCACTGCGGCACACTGGATGCTATACAGCCTGCTGAGCGTATTGCTGATCAGCGGCTACCTCATCTCCACCGCCGATGGCAAAGCCATCTCCGTATTTGGCTGGTTCGACGTGCCAGCCCTGTTCAGCGGCGCCGGCCAACAAGCCGATTTGGCTGGGGCCATTCATCTTTGGCTGGCCTGGGGTTTAGTGCTGCTTTCAGCACTGCACGCGCTGGCTGCCTTGAAACACCATTTCATCGACCGTGATGTGACTCTGAAAAGGATGTTGGGCTACCGCATCCCGTTAACCTCTGAAAAGGAAAAGTAACATGTTAAAGAAAACATTACTGGCAGTAGCCGCGGCCGGATTATTAAGCGCCAGCCTGACCGCCAGCGCAGCGGATTATAAGTTTGATAAGGAAGGCCAGCATGCGTTTGTCCAGTTCCGTATTCAGCATTTGGGCTACAGCTGGTTATACGGCACGTTCAAAGATTTCGATGGCGGCTTTACCTTCGATGAAGCCAATCCGTCGGCGGACAAAGTGAATGTCACCATTAACACGAATAGTCTCGATACCAACCATGCCGAACGCGATAAGCATCTGCGTAGCGCAGATTTTCTTAACACCGGCAAATTCCCGCAGGCAACTTTTGCTTCAACCGCGGTGAAGAAAGAGGGTAAGGATTACAAAATCACCGGCGATTTGACGCTGAATGGCGTGACCAAACCGATCACCCTGGATGCAAAATTGATGGGCGAAGGCAAAGATCCGTGGGGCGGTTATCGTGCCGGATTTGAAGCCAGCGGAGAGATTGTGCTGAAAGAGTTCAATATCAGCAAAGACCTTGGCCCGGCATCACAAAAAGCAGAACTGATTATTTCGGTTGAAGGCGTGCGCAAGTAATAAAATGCAGCCTGAGCGCTTCAGGCTGCACTGAAATTACTTTTTATCCGGTGCCGGAATCGCCATCGTCATGTTCAGTAAACCACGCGATTTATTGAACACCTTATTGCCATTCTCACGGCCCGCACGGCGTGTGCGCTGCTCTTCTGGCGACAGCGTTGACTCTTCCATGCAGATCGGGCTGCAGCAGTTGTTATACTTTTCAGCGCAGCTTGGGCACTGAATGAACAACAAATGACAGCCATCATTGATGCAGTTGGTATGGCTATCACAAGGCGTACCACACTGATGACAGCTGGAAAGAATATCGTCGGAGATGCGTTCGCCCATGCGCTCATCAAAGACAAAGTTCTTGCCCTTGAAACGCACCGGTAAACCCTGCTCACGCGCACGACGGGTGTACTCAATAATGCCGCCTTCAATGTGGTAAACATCATTGAAGCCGTTATGTTTCATCCAGGCGCTAGCTTTTTCACAACGAATGCCGCCGGTGCAGTACATAACAATCTTTTTGTCTTTCTTATCCTGCAGCATATCCACTGCCATCGGCAGCTGATCGCGGAAGGTATCTGCGGGGACTTCCAGCGCATTATCAAAACGCCCTACTTCATATTCGTAGTGATTGCGCATATCGACAAATAACGCATCAGGATCGTCGAGCAGCGCATTAACGTCGGCGGCTTTCAGGTAAGCGCCTACATCGCTGGCATCAAAGCTGTTGTCTTCAATTCCATCAGCAACAATGCGCTCACGCACTTTCAAACGTAGAACCCAAAAGGACTTGCCGTCATCATCCAGCGCAATATTCATGCGCAGATTATTCAGCGCCGCATCGAAGGCGTACAAGGTCGCCTTCATTTTTTCATAACGGCTGGCGGGCACGCTGATCTGCGCGTTGATGCCTTCATGCGCCACATAGACGCGGCCAAACACCTTGAGCTTAGTTAACTCAACGTAGAGGGCATCACGGAACGCTTTGGGATCGGCAATCTGGAAGTATTTATAAAAAGAGACTGTGGTACGTGGTTCGGTTTCCGCCAACATACGTTCCTTCAGCTCTTTATTGGAAACAAGGTTATGTAACACTGGCATGGTGTTCGTCCTGTTAGCAATCAGAGAAATTAAGCGCGCGTATGATACCCGAATTCTGCCGGATGCAAAATCTTTGGTGTGTTAAGCCTAACGCGAGACATAACCGACGTAATTCTGCGTCACAATTGCATTTTCGTGCGCATAGCTGCTGCCGGATGACAGTCCACCGTCTATGCTTGATTTCAGCCAGAGTGAAAAAATGGCATAATGCTAAAAAATTACAGAAACCGGACTCTCTGGCATAAGACGCAGGATACTGACATTTTCATGACTCAACTTCCCCAACTCACCCGCGAACTGCTTCATCCACGCTATTGGCCGACCTGGATCGGCATTGGTTTTCTTTATTTATTGGTGCTCTTACCTTATCCAGTGCTACACGCGATTGGCTGCGGACTGGGACGCATCGCGATGCGCTTTATGAAGCGGCGCGTCGAGGTGGCACAACGCAATCTGGAGGTGTGCTTCCCGACTATGCCGACTAATGAACGTGAAGCGATGGTGAAACACAATTTTGAATCGGTGGGTATGGGACTGATTGAAACGGGGATGGCGTGGTTTTGGCCGGACTGGCGTATTCGTAAATGGGTGGCCACCAGCGGACTTGAGCATGTTACCCATGCGCTGGAACAGAAGCGTGGCATCTTATTAATAGGTATGCACTTCCTGACGCTGGAACTGGGTGCCCGCGTATTTGGCATGCACAATCCAGGCATTGGCGTGTATCGCCCCAACGACAACAAGCTGATCGATTGGCTGCAAACCTGGGGCCGCATGCGCTCCAACAAAAGCATGCTCGACCGTAAAGATCTCAAAGGCATGATCCGCGCCATGAAGAACAACGACATTATCTGGTATGCACCGGATCATGATTACGGCCCGCGCAGTAGTGTGTTTGCCCCTTTCTTTGCGGTGCCGGATGCGGCGACCACCACCGGGACACATATGCTGATCCGTCTCGCCAATCCGAGCGTAGTGCCGTTCCTTGCACGACGCCTGCCGAATGCGCGCGGCTATGAACTTAAAATGATGCCGGACATCCGCGATAAGTTCACACTTGAAACTGAGCTTGATACCGCGGTAGTGATGAATAAAGTGGTTGAAGAAACGGTCCTGTTGGCTCCAGAGCAATATATGTGGTTGCACCGCCGCTTTAAAACCCGTCCTGAAGGACAACCTTCCGTTTATTAAAATCTTTTCGGGGTACTGCTGGTGCCCCACACATCTCCATTCTAATTTGCCTTATCCCGCGATTTTCGCCGGTTATTAATAAGCGAGTCGGACCAGCCTGAACTTAGGCTGATAGTTAACTTAGCGCCAGATAAAGTCAGACAGCATGCGGATATCCTGCGACAAGCTTGCTAAAAGTGAGGATTAAGTGAGTTAACCAGCGCGAAAATCTGCGCTTCGAGCTGATTATTGATTTGCGCCTCATTAATATTTACTCACCAAATTGTGCCACTACGGACCTGATTCCGATCATTTCCAGGGCTATTCCTATTTAATATTGCTAAACCCTTCGACTTCACTTATCAATGCAGTAAAATTAACTTAATAAACAAGGCATTGTCTGAACAAAAAACGCCATATTCCATACAGGCAAAATAATCAGCCTTCTTATATCATTATGGAATTTGTCGCCAAAATCGAATGCAGTTAATTTCGGTGATGACAGTTAGCATAATAAGTTCAAATTTTAAAAAATATAAAAAGATTTCACACAGCAAATATATCTCAGGATACATATTATATGAATAAAGGCATCTACTACTACGTGACGGTCAGTACCGATCAAGAAGGTTATCATCTGCTGCATCGGAAAGAGTGCAAACGTTTACCTGTGAAGGAGGATATGGTTTTTATCGGCACGCTGTATAATTTAAATCAGGCACTTACAACCGCTCGTATTAATTTCAAAAAAGTTAAGCCCTG
The DNA here is from genome assembly GCF_037149875.1 of Pantoea sp. USHLN256. Classification (NCBI taxonomy): domain Bacteria; kingdom Pseudomonadati; phylum Pseudomonadota; class Gammaproteobacteria; order Enterobacterales; family Erwiniaceae; genus Pantoea; species Pantoea sp. USHLN256. Next base: position 395,314 of record NZ_JBBCQO010000001.1, read on the forward strand.
TATTAAATGTTGCATTCGTTACTCTGCTCCCATTATTCATGAGTCAGTACGCCCGGTATTACACTTTCCCCAGAAATTAGCCTGAAGGGTTGGGCGGTTGAATTTCACTCAACCGCCCAACCGATATTCACTCTCTTCCCTTCACTTGCTGTTTTTTCGTCTATCCTTCTGTGAAATCCCTTTTTTACAGACATGGAGTTGATGATGAGCCTGTTTAGCACCCTGGAAGAAGCCATTGAAGCGGCACGCGAGGAGTTTCTCGCCAGCCAACCCGAGATTGCACAAGAAGATGCCAATGTCAGCCAGTTCGCCCTGCAAAAGTACGTGATGCAGGACGGCGACATTATGTGGCAGGCCGAATTTTTCGCTGAAGAGGATGGCCAGGGCGAATGCCTGCCCATCTCCAGCGGTGAAGCCGCACAGGCGATATTCGACGGTGATTTCGATGAAGTCGAGTTACGTCAGGAGTGGCAAGCTGAAAATACCCTGCACGAATGGGATGAGGGCGAATTTCAGTTAGAGCCACCGCGCGACCTTGAAGAAGGTGAAGCGGCGGCGCAGGAGTGGGAAGACGACAACAGCCCTTCTGACAACTTGCCTTAAGCGTTATTCGTACGGGCCGTGATTGGCATCAACCGGCAATAACAGCGTGTCCATGACCAGCGATAGCGGTAAATCGAGAATGGTCAGCACACGCCACGGTCCGTCACGAACGTCCCACTGCACGCCGGGATAATATTGGTTGCCATGCCCCTGTCCGGGAAAGGTGCGGCTAATAATACTGCCACAGCCGGTAAGCAGCAGAATGGTGGCGCTAAGCGCAGTTATTTTCAGGAAAGCATTCACGACGTGTACTCACAATGAACTGGCGCCAGTTTAACCCTCTCTACGGGGAGTGACTACTTCTTCAGGTGTAAAGGTTGCGTTATTCCCTGCAGATTAACGGCATAAAAAAAGCGGCATCTCTGCCGCTTTTTACTTTATTAACCTTAACGCTGTGGCAGCGCCTCAGGGTTGAGCTTCAGCTTTTGATAGCTTTCCACCCACTGATGATATTTGTCCGCACTTTCCCACAAGCGTGAGTGAACACGTGCCAGCACCACCGGATCGCTAATCAGCTGCAAACGCTGCTCGCGGTTAAGTTTTTCTGGCGCATCACTCAGTGCCTGATCAACGCGACGATCGCGCGCATGGTCCAGCAAATCACTCTGTTTGTGACGCGATGTGGCCATCGCCGTCGCCAGCGCATTAAACGCAGGGTTAAACAGCGCGTGCATAAAGCCATTTTTCAGCGCACGTTGACGGTTGATCTGCAGATAGTGATCGGTATCGACCAGCTCTTTTGGCGGCTCGTACTCCTCGGGAATCAAGAACAGCTTAGCGTTCTTGCTCTTCTGCCCTACCGTCGCACGGCTCGACATCACAGACACAAATGGCGACAGGATCAGCGAGAAGACAATCGGCGACAGCCACCACAGGAAGTTCAGATCCAGCAAGCCCATGCCGCCCGCCCACACGATACCCAACAGCATCTGTGAACCGTGACGACGGAAGGCTTCGCTCCACGGCGTCGCATCATCGTCACGCTGCGGTGAATTCCATACCACTTCCCAGCCAAGGAACGCGCTGACCACGAAGACGGTGTGGAACAGCATGCGCACCGGTGCTAACAGCACCGAGAACAGCATCTCCAGAATCAGCGAGCAGAACAAGCGGATGGCACCACCGTAAGGTTTCGCTCCCTTGAACCAAATCAACACCACGCTCAACAGTTTCGGCAGGAACAGCAGCACCAGCGTGGTCGAGAACAGCGCGATCGCCAGATCAGGACGCCACTGCGGCCACACCGGGAACAGCTGGCGCGGCTGCAGGAAGTAGGTCGGTTCCATCAGCGTGTGCACCACCTGCAAGGCGGTGGAGAGCGCAAGGAACATGAACCACAACGGCGCAGAGAGATACGACATCACGCCCGTCAGGAACACCGCACGGTGTACCGGGTGCATACCTTTTACCAGGAACAGGCGGAAGTTCATCAGGTTACCGTGGCACCAGCGACGGTCACGCTTCAGTTCATCCAGCAGGTTCGGTGGCAGCTCTTCATAAGAACCCGGCAGATCGTAGGCAATCCATACGCCCCAACCCGCACGACGCATCAGCGCCGCTTCAACGAAGTCATGCGACAGGATCGAACCGGCGAAAGAACCTTCTCCCGGCAGCGGAGCCAGCGCACAGTGCTCAATGAACGGTTTCACACGAATGATGGCGTTATGGCCCCAATAGTGCGATTCACCCAACTGCCAGAAGTGCAGACCGGCGGTAAACAGCGGACCGTAAACACGCGTGGCAAACTGCTGACAACGCGCATACAGCGTATCCATGCCAGACGCTTTTGGCGAAGACTGGATAATACCGGCGTTCGGGTTAGCATCCATCATGCGCACCAGACCGGTAAGACACTCACCGCTCATCACGCTGTCGGCGTCCAGCACCACCATGTAACTGTAGTTGACGCCCCAGCGACGGCAGAAGTCATCGATGTTGCCGCTTTTACGCTTCACACGACGACGACGACGACGATAGAAAATCTTACCCGCACCACCGACATCGCGTACCAGCTCCATCCAGGCTTTCTGCTCGGCGATAGCGATATCCGCATCGTAGCTGTCACTCAGAATGTAAACGTCGAAATGCTCGGCATTACCCGTACGTTTGACCGATTCCCAGGTCGCACGCAGGCCCGCGAACACGCGCTCAACGTCTTCATTACAGATCGGCATGATTAACGCAGTACGATGTTCCGGATTCAGCGGTTCATCCCCGGTGGTCGAGTACGAAATACTGTACTTATCACGGCCAATCAGCAGCTGTAGGAAGCCCATCAGCGCGGTCCAGAAACCGGCTGAAACCCAACAGAACAGAATGGCAAACAGGAACAGAATCCCGGTCTGCAAGATATAAGGCAGAATCAATTCAACCGACTGCAACCAGTTCTGGTTAAACATCTCGATCGGATCGATCAACGTCCAGCCCTGATACGGCAGAATGGTTTTCATGTACCAGGTGGCCACCACGGTTTGCAGAATCGTCAGAATCAGCAACACGTAACGACGCATTGAACCCACGTGACGCCACTTGTCCTCGGTTTTTTGCTCTTCCACCGAGGCATAGCGCGGCGTGGATTTCTTACCACGGACAGAATCCCAGGCGCGCGCAATGGGGTTAGTGCGCCAGATCTCTGGGAACATCAGCGAACGCTTCACCTTCGGCATCGCCTTCAGCGTGGTGCGGTCGAGATAATCCTTGCTCAGCTGCTGACCATCCGCCAATGAGTCTGGCCAGGCCATTTGCACACGGGATGACACCGATTTCAGCGGCGCATCATCCGGGCGCTCGCTGGCGGCAATATCGTGCCCCAGCGACGTATGAATAGCGTGGAACGCCTGCGCATTCTGTAGCGAATCGCTCAGACGGGCGCGCCCTGCCGCATCAAGCGGCAGAGCCTCCACGTAAGATTGAGGTAAAAATATCGATTTATTCATTGGCAGGTAGCTGATAGCTCCAGGTTTCCGTCAATGTCTTGTCGCCGCTTACCAGCGCCGCACGCATTTCGGTCGGCTGCTTGTTATCTTTCACACGCAGACGCAACACTAAACGCCAGCCTTTGGTTACCGGGTTGTAGCGTACACTCTGTTCAACCACGTCAGCGTTGTCACCCACGCTAACCTGCGGTGCCACTTGCGTATCTTCCGGCAGCTTGCTCATCGCTTTGCCGACAAAATCCACGGTGAAGGCGATAGAACCATCCGGCTGACGCACCAGGTTCGACTGTTTCACATCACCCGCTGAACGCAGCGTATCTTTCACCCAGGCGATGTCATCTGAATGCAGCTGATTTTCATCACGCGTAAAGTGCAGACGATACTGGAAGTTCATCTCTTTGCCTGGCTCTGGCAGTTTTTCCGGCGTCCAGAACGCGACGATATTATCGTTGGTTTCATCGGCAGTCGGAATCTCTACCAGTTCAACGCGGCCTTTGCCCCAGTCACCCTGCGGCTCAACCCAGCCACTTGGGCGCAGATCGTAGCGATCGTCGAGATCCTGGAAACGGCTGAAATCACGCGTGCGCTGCAGCAGACCAAACCCTTTCGGGTTCTCAACGGTAAAAGTGCTTACCGCCAGATGTTTCGGGTTATTCAGCGGACGCCAAATCCACTCACCGTTACCGGCGTGGATCGAAAGACCGTTTGAATCGTGCAGCTCTGAACGGAAGTTAGTTACCGGCGAAGGCTGGTTAGCCCCAAACAGGAACATGCTGGTTAACGGCGCAACGCCCAATTTGCCAACGTTATCACGCAGATAAACTTTGGACTGCACATCAACCGTTGATTCTTTGCCCGGACGAATGGTGAAGCGATACGCACCGGACGCGCGTGGCGAATCCAGCAGCGCATAAATCACCAGCTGTTTGTCCTGCGGTTTTGGACGTTCAATCCAGAACTCTTTAAAGCGCGGGAACTCTTCACCTGACGGTAATGCAGTATCAATCGCCAGACCGCGCGCCGAAAGTCCGTAAACCTGGCCTTCGCCAATTACACGGAAATAGCTGGCACCAAGGAAGCTGGTGATCTCGTCGTCTTTGCCCTTTTTATTTAAAGGATACAACACCTTAAACCCAGCAAAGCCGAGGTTTTTGACTGAATCAGCATCGTGCTTAACGTTGCCAAAATTGAAATAGTCAGGGTCATATTTAATTTCACGTACTGAAGACGCCGTGACTTCGTTAATTTTCACCGGCGTATCGAAATACATACCCTGATGGTAGAACTCAAGCTTAAACGGCGTACGCAGTTTGCCCCAATAAGCTTTGTCGTGGTTAAACTGGATCTGCTGATAGTCAGCAAACTTCATTTCACGAAACTGAGAGGGTAAATTGCTCTTTGGCGCTTCGAAACTTTTCCCTGCCAACGCCTTGGCTTGTTTTGCTACATCATCGATGTTAAACGCCCAACTATTGTTGGCATACAAAGCCAGCAGAACTGCCGCGCCTACCCAGCGCATCTTTACCAGTCCCACTTTATTATTCACATTATTCAGCACATCCCCCCCTTTCGTGTGCTTAGATCAAACCCGATTATCTTAAAGGATTATTCGGTTTTCCGACAGCGTATGTAATAGATTGTTCCGCTGATTTGTAAGCTGAAAGTGTGCTTTTCGGATAATTAAACCCTGCAAAATCACATACAGATTCACCTGATAGTATACCCTGTTTACAGCCGGTAGAATTTTCCTTCGGCATAATCTGGTTTCAGGGCGAAACCGGCAAGTAAACTGACTATTGGAAGATTATGAGTTCAGCTAAACCCGAACGTGAATATTTCCTCGATTCGATTCGAGCGTATTTAATGTTATTAGGCGTGCCTTTTCACGTCTCACTGATTTACTCCACGCAAAAATGGGCGGTGAACAGCCATGACGCCTCGATGTGGTTGACGATACTTAACGACTTTATTCATGCCTTCCGCATGCAGGTATTCTTTGTTATTTCTGGCTATTTTTCCTACATGCTCTACTTACGCTATCAGCCCCAGCGCTGGCTGAAAGTGCGTCTGGAGCGCGTCGGCATTCCCATGTTGACAGCCGTTCCGCTGATTACGTTGCCGCAGTTTTTCATAACCAAAAATCTCACCGATAAAATCGGCGACTGGAACAGTTTCTCACTGTACGACAAGTACAATACGCTGATGTGGGAGCTGATTTCGCATCTGTGGTTTTTACTGGTCCTGGTCATTCTCACCACGCTCGGCATGTTGACGTTTCGCTGGCTGAACAAACAGCAGCGCGTTATCAATTATCAGCAAATCGGCTGGGGGAAACTGACGCTGGCGCTGCTGATTTATGCCTTGATATGGTGTGCGTTCCGCCGCGTGCTGTTTTATTTCGTCCCGGCGGTTTTTGCCGATGGCCTGTTCAGCATTGCCGTGATGCAAATGTTGACGTTCCTGCCGTTCTTTATGTTGGGCGCGTTGAGCTGGAAGCATCAGGAGCTGAAAGCGCTGTTTGTGCGCTTTAATCCGGTGATGTGCTTTGGCGCCATTGCCGTGTTTATCGCCTACAGTCTGAATCAGCGTTACAGCAGTGGCGAAGGTTGGCTGTATGAGATTGATATGATCATCACCACGCTCATGGGTTTGTGCATGCTCAACGTCTGCTTTAGCTTCGGTCACAAGCTGCTGAACAGCCATTCACCGCGCATCATGTATCTGGTTAATGCCTCGCTGTTTATCTATCTGGTGCACCATCCGCTGACCATTTTGTATGGCATCTACATTACGCCGCACATTGGTAATAACACGCTCGGCTTCTTCCTCGGTTTATTGATGGTGTTTGGCGTGGCCTTTACGCTGTACGAAATTCATCTGCGCATTCCACTGCTGCGCTTCCTGTTCTCCGGTAAGCCACAGCGCAAATAAACAACGGGCCAGCTAAGCTGGCCCGTTGTTTTAGAGCAACCACTCCACCGGCAGACGCCACACCAGGCGCACCAGCAAGCGCTGCAGCAGCGTGCACTGCGGTTCATGCTTGTGCACCACTTCGCCCTGCTCATGAGCATACTCCACCCAGTTGACGCGCCCCCACTTATCGAGACGCAGCGTCCAGGCGCGATCGCGCATGCCGGCAATAAAACGTTGGTGGGTTTGCTGTGCCAACGCTTCGCTCTCAATCACCAAACCCATTTCGGTATTCAACATCGCCGAACGCGGATCGAAATTAAACGAGCCGATAAACACTTTACGATTGTCCACGGTAAAGGTTTTGGCATGCAAACTGGAGCCTGAGTTACCGGTTAAACCGCGGTCGTGCGGCGCGCTTTGCGGATTATCCTGTGGCTTCAGCTCATACAGCGCGATGCCATGACGCAGCAGTTTTTTACGCCAGCGCGCATAACCGGCGTGCACCACCGTAACGTCATTAGCCGCCAGCGAGTTGGTGAGTATGGCGATTTTTACCCCGCGCCGCTTCAGCGCCAGCAGCTGCGCCACGCCAGAACGCGTAGGAACAAAATAGGCGGAGATAATATCGAACTGCTGCTGCGGCATCCCGATCACCTCCAGCATGCGCTGCGGCAACAAATTACGCCGCTTCGCCTTGCCGAGGCCTTTGCGCGGGTCATCGCTCAGTAAGCGCGACTCCGCCCACGTCATCTCCAGCTCGCCCTGCTCCATCTGGTTGATGAATGAGGAGTGCTCCAGCCGCGCCAGATAGCGTTCCACCGCTTCACTCTGCTGCCACTCCACCGGCAAGCGCACCGCCTGATGCGCCTCGCCGCTGACGTCAACCACCTTGCGCAGCGTTGATACCGCTTTACTGCGCCAGTAGCGCTCGAAATCCTGCGTCACCTCGTCCACCACCGGACCGATCGCCAGCACATCAAGATCGGTAAACAGCGGTTCATCGCCCGTGCCAAAATATTCATCGCCGATATTGCGTCCGCCCACCAGCGTGGCCGCGCCATCGACCGTCAGACTTTTATTGTGCATGCGTCGATTAAGACGCGAGAAATCGGTGAGATAACCCAGCGCGCGCAATGTGCGAAACGAAAAGGGATTGAACAAGCGCACGGCAATGTTGGGATGGCGATCGAGTTGGGCCAGCGTCTCATCCAAACCCGGCGTGTTGTTGTCATCGAGCAGCAAACGCACTTTCACCCCGCGCTCGGCGGCATCCAGCAGCGCGCTAAACAGCAAGCGGCCGGACATGTCGTTGTGCCAGATGTAGTACTGCACATCAATGCTGTGCTGCGCCCTGCTCATCATCTGATAGCGCGCAGCAAAAGCGTCTAAGCCATCGTTGAGCGGATGAATACCGCTCATGCCAGGATGCTGTGCGCAGCGCGCATCAACATTCGGTTTCAGCCCTTTGCCCGGATGCTCCTCGGGCGGCAAAGATTGTGCTGCTTCACTCATAGTGAATCCCTGAAAGCTGTGGACCTATTATTGTTAGTATCGGCGCGATAAATGGCAATCGGAGCCTTCCTCATCTGCCAAATGGCGCGTCGTCAATTTAGTCTAGACTTAGCCAAGCGTTCTGCATCCGGCGTTCACCGTGAGGAGAGGATTATGACTCAGCAATCCCTGCGCCATCACCCTCAGCTGTTCCGAAGCTTTTTTCAAGGCAGTTTTCCCTGTTCCACCGCATGTCGCGCGGGCGGACGTCGGCTGGATATGGTGATCAGCAGCGGCCACGATATGCTGCTGGAGAAAGATTATGCCGCCCTGGCGCGAGAGGGTTTGCACACCGCGCGCGATGGCGCACGCTGGCACCTGATCGAAGCCGTGCCCAACGAATATGACTGGCGCACCTTTCTACCGATGGTGCATGCCGCGGCGCGCCATGACATGCAGATTATCTGGGAGCTGGCGCACTTTGGCTATCCCGATCACCTTGATATCTGGAAAGCCAGTTTTGTTGACCATTTCGAACGTTTCGCACGCGCCATGGCGCAGCTGATGCGCGATGAAGGTATCGAAAAACCCTTTTTCACACCGATCAATCAAATTTCATTCTGGTCATGGGCGGGTGCCGATGTCTCCTGGCTCGATCCCTACGCCAGCGATCGCGGGCGTGAGCTAAAGCGCCAACTGGTGCGCGCCTCGCTGGCGGCGATGCATGCGATTCGTGAGGTTTATCCCGATGCGCGCTTTGTGCTGACCGATCCGCTGGTGCAAGTTGCCACCCATCCCGATAATCCCGACAGCAAACCTTATGCTGATGCCCAGCATCAGGCCCAGTTTGAAGCCTGGGACTGGCTTGCCGGACGCGATGCGCCTGAACTGGGTGGACGCGAAGATTTTCTCGATGTTCTCGGCCTGAACTACTATCCGGATAATCACTGGTTCTTCTCCGGCGACACTATTCCGCTCGATCATCCCACGCGGCAACCGTTGCACCGTTTATTGCTGCAGTGCTGGCAGCGCTACCAGCGGCCGATGATCCTGGCGGAAACCGGCGCCGAAGGCGATGCGCGCGCGCCCTGGCTGCGTCAGGTGAGTGAAGAAGCGCGATTGGCGCTAGAGCAAGGTGTGGCGCTGGAAGGGATTTCGCTCTATCCGGTGGTGGAGTATCCGGCATGGGCCGACGATCGGCGTTCCCCAGGCGCGCTGTTTGGCCTCGGCGATCCCAACGGTAATCGCACCTTACATGAGGCGCTGGCGCTGGAGTTGCGCAGTCAACAGATTAAGTGGCAGAACCGGCAGACAAAAGATTAAGAGTGTTGGGTGGTGACGCTTTGTTGCGGGCAGGTTTGTACATCAAGCGAGGGATCGGCTGGATGCCGCACATCGGTAAGCCAGGTCATGGTGAAGAGAAACACCACACCAATCAGGCAGGCGGATAACAGGCCAATTATGGCGATCAGTTTGTCATCTCTGGCTTCCATCGACATCTCCTTACCGGCTTCCGTTTCCCGTTGCTGACGTTAACTCATCCACAGCGTAATCATCAGGACGAAGATTATAAGCGTAACCGACGTCACTGCAAGTACCACAATGGCGAAGAGCGCGTCGTCGAGCGGCTGTCGATAGGGTTCGTCGTGATCGTCTGGTGGTGCAGGTGAACTCATGATGACTCAAACATAAAGGCGAGTTTTCGAGCAGGATTGCCGCACAGAGTGTAATGCAATGCGCCGTAAGTTACAGGAATATTTCTGCCAGAGAAATAACGGGGCGCGTGCACGCCCCGTCTGGAGGAGATTAGAAATCGTAGCTCAGCGAGACTTTCACCGTACGCGGTTCACCCTGCGACAAATAGGTGCCGCTGTCATCCACGTTGGCCCAATATTTCTCATTGGTGACGTTTTCAACGCCCACGCGCCACACCATATCATTCTGGTTAACCTTCATGCGGTAACGCAGACCTAAATCCAATGTGGTGTAGTCATCCAGCTTGGTGGTGTTTGCCAGGTTGGCGTACTGGGAACCGGTGTAGTTCAGCAATGCCGTGGCGGTCAAACCCTCAACCGGCTTGATGTCATACTCAGCACCCAGCGCCGCCGTAAAGCGCGGCACGCCAATGGCGTTCTTGCCATCCTGACCGCTATCGCCGGTTTTGGTCATATCCGGATCGATCCAGGTGGCGCTGCTGTTCAGACGCAGACCCAACACCGGCTCACCGAACACATTCAGCTCAACCCCGCGGTTACGCTGCTCGCCATTCAACTTGTAGATCGAATTATTCAACACACCGACCGGCTGTTTAATTTCAAACAACGCCAGCGAACCGCCAACACGACCAAAGTCCGCTTTCACCCCGACTTCGTTCTGCTTAGCGTGCACAATGCCGGTGACGCTACCGTAGTTTATGGCGGTATATGGCGCGGCGGTGCCCGGCGTCAGTGACTCGGTGTGGTTAGCATACAGCGAGATATTTTGCGTCGCTTTATACAGCAAGCCATACGCCGGTAACCAACGGCTGCTGTCAAAACGTGTCGCTGTATCTTCCGCGCCGTCATAACCGTAGTTACGCACCACCACTTTCTGGTGACGCGCGCCCACCGTTGCCAGCAAGGTGTCATCAAAGAAGCCCAGCGTATCGCTCAGCAGATAACCCTGCGAGCGCGAACGGTAAGTGGTCAGCGGGTCGCTGAATTTGTCGCCACCGGCGAACACGCTGTCTGGCTCTGCCACATCCTGCGGATGGTAGATATTGATGTCAGCATCGTTACCTGATGACATGCGATAGCTGTTTTTCGCATTTGCCGTCATCGCCGAATAGCCAAAGTTCACTTTGTGCGTCACCGGGCCGGTGGTGAAATCACCACGCAGGCCAACCATGCCGCTCATGTTGTCCTGCACGCGATTGGTACGGAAACGGCCGATGGTGGCATTACCAGCGCTATCAAGAATCTTTGGCGTACCGTAGTTGCCCACTTCATGGGTATGCTGCGCACCCAGGCCGGCATAGGCAGTCCATTGATCGTTCAGATCGTACTCGGCTTTCGCCAGACCAAATTCCGACTCAATATCGCTGAACACCCAATTCTGGCTGTAGTTTTTCGAGTTAGAGGGCACATCAGGAATGAAATCGATGCCGCTGATGTTGATGCCGTTGCGCGCGTCGTGGAAGGTCTTCTTCTGGTAACCGACGTCGAGCGAGGTGCGCAGACGATCGCCACGGTAATCCAACCCCAGCGAGGCGGCGGTGGTACGTTTTTTCTCGCCGTCGACTTCAGTGCCGCCTTCGCGGTTGACCGCATTCAGACGCACGCCAAACTGGTTATTGTCGCCAAAACGACGACCAATATCGGCGCTGCCGCCCACCTGTGAACCGGAGGTGTAATCCACACCGATACGCGTCAGTGGCGTGTCATCAGCGTGCTTTGGCTCAAGGTTAATCATGCCGCCGACGCCGCTTTCAGCTGAGCCGTTCAGCAGCGCGTTGGCACCTTTGAAAATTTCCACCCGGTCAATCAGCGAAGCATCCATCACCTGGCGCGGCACGATACCGGCCAGACCGCCATAGGTCATAGCATCGCCATCCAGCTTGAAGCCACGAATGCGATAGCTTTCAGCGAAGTTGCCGTAGCCTTTCAGATTCTGCACGCCGGCATCGTTGCGCATGACGTCACCGATGGTTTGCGCCTGCTGGTCCTGAATCATTTTCGAGGTGAAGCCAATCACGTTGAACGGCACGTCCATCGCGTTTTGCTCACCCAGCATGCCCAGGCGGCCGCCGTGGGCGATTTGACCATCCAGAAACGCAGGCACTAAATCATTGCCGCCTGGCTTGAAATCGGTTGGTGGTGCTGCGGTCACGGTCAGCGTCTGCTGTTCGTTTTTCGCGTTAGTTGAGGTTGTGGTGTTGGTAGTAGCAGCCATCACTGGCAAACAACCGGCGCTGACCATTACGGCCAACAGCGTCGGTTTCAGTCCGGGATTGAAAGGCATAGCGCGCATGGGATCCCCTAATGCAAACGAAGTGATAATCATTATTATTGCGGTTTGCGATTATGCGCAGTCGTTGCGCGAAAGCAAGAAAAATCCCACTTTCTGCATTCACTTTATGGAGGGGAAAGGCATTCGGTCGCCATGAATGGCGACCCTACGATGATCTTGAGCGGTTTTGTAGAGTCGCCATTGATGGCGACCTGCTATCAGGCACCGCGCCAGCGTTTAAACACTAGCGAGGTGTTGATGCCGCCAAACGCGAAGTTATTGGATTGGATGTAATCGGTTTCCACCTGCCGCGCCGCGCCGATGATGTAATCCAGCTCACCGCACTCCGCTGCCGGTTGTGTCAGATTCAGCGTCGGCGCGAACCAGCCTTCACGCATCATCTCGATGCTCATCCACGCTTCCAGCGCTCCGCAGGCACCCAGCGTATGGCCAAAATAGCTCTTCAGTGAGGAGATTGGCGTGCTGCGGCCAAAGATCGCCGCCGTTGCCTGGCTCTCGGCGATATCGCCGCGATCGGTAGCGGTGCCGTGGGCGTTGATATAGCCAATCTGATCCGCCGTGACATCGGCCGTTTTCAGTGCGCGCTCAATACAAATCTGCATAGTTTCGCGCTGCGGCTGGGTGATATGCGCGGCATCGCAGTTAGTGTGGAAACCCACCAGCTCGGCGTAAATGTTGGCACCGCGCGCCTGTGCATGATCCAGCGACTCGAGGATCAAGGTGCCCGCGCCTTCGCCAATCACTAAACCATCGCGCTGCTGATCAAACGGCGCAGGCGAGCTGTGTGGCGCATCGTTGCGCTGGCTGGTGGCGAACAGCGTGTCGAACACCGCCGCTTCGGAAGGACACAACTCTTCCGCACCACCGGCGACCATCACGGTTTGATAGCCGTGGCGGATCGCTTCCCATGCGTAGCCAATCGCCTGGCTGCCCGATGTGCAGGCGCTGGACGTCGGTATCACCCGGCCGCGCAGGCCAAAGAATAGACCGGCATTAACGGCGGTGGTGTGCGGCATCATCTGCACATAGGTGGTGCCGGTAATGTTATTGGTGTGCTTTTCCGTCAGCATGGTGGCGAACTCGCTCACCGGGCCGGTGCTGCCGGTTGAGGAGCCGTAGGCAATGCCGGTTTCACCGCTGGTCAGCACCGGATGATCGATCAAGCCGGCCTGCTCCAGCGCCAGTTCGGTCGCGCGCGTCGCCATCAGCGAGACGCGACCCATCGAGCGAATGCGCTTACGCGTGTAATGGGCAGGCAGCGTGAAGTCATCCACCGGCGCACCCAGCAGCGTGTGCAAGCCATCGTAAACCTGCCACTCCGGCATGTGACGCACGGCATTTTTGCCCTGCTTAATGCGCTCGGCCACCGCGCTCCAGCTGTCACCAAAGGCGGTTACGCCACCCATACCGGTTACCACTACGCGCTGAATCACAGCATACCTCCATTGATTGAAATCACCTGACGCGTGACGTAGCCGGCGATGTCCGACATCAGATAACTGGCCAGTCCGGCCACTTCCTCCGCCGCGCCCATGCGCTTCATCGGGATCAGCTTCATCGCCTCATCAATCACCAACGGCTCAAGCTCGGTCATGCCGGTATCAATTAAACCCGGCGCGATGCAGTTAACGGTAATTTTGCGTTTTGCCAGCTCAATCGCTAACGCTTTGGTGGCGCCGATAATGCCAGCTTTGGCCGCGCTGTAGTTGACCTGACCACGATTGCCCATTATTCCCGATACTGAGGAGAGCGTAATAATGCGTCCGCCTTGGCGCAGGCCAACCATTGGCATCACGCACGGATGAATCACATTGTAAAAGCTGTCGAGATTGGTGTGAATTACGCTGTCCCACTCATCGTCGGTCAATGCCGGAAACGCCGCGTCGCGCGTGATACCCGCATTGCTCACCACGCCGTAATAGGCGCCGTGCGCGGCGATATCCTGTTCCAGCGCGTTGCGCGTGGCTTCACGCTGCGCCACGTCAAACTGCAAGGTGCGTCCGCGTCCGCCCGCCTGTTCAATCCCGGCCAGCGTTTGCTGCGCACCGCTGGCATCGCGATGGTAATGCACCACAATCTCAAAACCGTCCAGCGCCAGACGTTGCGCAATGGCGCGGCCAATCCCTTTACTGGCGCCGGTGACTAATACGCTGCGTGTCATGGCTGAACTCCTTGTTTTAACGGCGTTTGTTGCAATTGAATTAACTCTTGTTGATTGGGCTGATAGGTGTTCAGCCGCCCGCTGGCGATCATTACGTCGTTGCAGCGGATCTCCCCTTCGAAGCTGCCCAGCCGGTCGTCACGCATCAGCAGACGCATCTCAACGCACAGCGTGCTATTGGCGGCAAAGGTGGCGCTATTGGCGCGATAGCCACGTCCACCGAGCAGCATGCCGGGATGAATCTCGCTCTCGCCGCGCTGGCGGGCATGAAAGCCAGACCAGACGCCAATGGTTTGCGCCATGATCTCCACGCCGTACCACGCCGGCAAATCACCTTGTGGTGTAAGGAACGGCGCCAGCACGCCGTCAGCGTTGATGCTGACTTCGCAGATCACGCTGTCATCGCTGACCAGGATAGCGCGGTCGAGCAGCAGCATCGGCGCGCGGTGCGGCAAATAAGCCGCGACCGGCAGAAAATCAGTCATGAGGCTTTCCTACAATCAGGCAGGTATTGTTCCCGCCAAAAGCAAATGAGTTTGAAGCGATGATCGGACGCTGCAAAGGTTGTGGCGTGGTGATCAAGCCGCATTCCGGCAATGTGGCATCACGTGCTGCCACAGAGAAATCCTGCGGCGGCAGCGGCAAATTCTGCTGCAGAATCAGCGCCGCCAGCGCCGCTTCAGTGGCACCCGCCGCGCCCAGCGTATGGCCGGTGAGATGTTTGGTCGAGCTGCACGGCACGCGCTCGCCAAACAGGCGATGGATAACCGCAGATTCCACCCGATCGTTGAGCGGCGTCGCGGTGCCGTGTAGGTTGATGTAACCGACATCCTGCGGCTGTAATCCCGCCTGCTGCAGCGCCATCAGCATCGCGCGCTCCGCACCGACGCCTTCCGGATGCGGTGCCGACATGTGCCACGCATCCGATGACTCACCGCAGCCGAGCAGCGCCAGCGGCTGCTTCTCCCGCGTCAGCAACAGCAGCGCCGCGGCTTCGCCAATCGAAATGCCGTCGCGGTCGGCGCTAAAGGGTGCGCAGTGGCGATCCGAGAGCGAATCAAGACTGGCGAAGCCGTTGATCGGCATGCGGCTCAGCGAATCCGCGCCGCCCACCAGCGCCACATCCACTAACCCGGCATCAATCAAACGTTGGCCGCTGATCATTGCGCGCGCGCTGGAGGAGCAAGCGGTAGAAATCGTATAAGCCGGGCCCTCCAGTGCTAAAAAGTGGGCAAGGAAGCGCGACGGATCGCCCAGCTCCTGCATGCGGTAATCGTAGCCCGGCAAGCCGCCAGCGACCTGACGATCGCCTTCATCCACGCCGGACGTACTGGTGCCGAGCACAATCGCCACGCGATCGCGCCCGTATTGCGCGATGGCCGCCTCCAGCGCTGGACGCAGTTGTGCCAGCGCCGCCAGCAGCAGCTGATTGTTACGCGTGTTGTGCGCGGCTAACGCGGCAGGGATCGCCGGTAACTCGCCCTGCACCTGCCCCAGCCAGCAGCGTTTGCCTGCCTGCAACCAGCCGTCACGCGGCTGCATGCCCGGCGCGCGGCCCGCTTGCAGCTGCACAGCAATTTGCGCCAGGTTATTGCCCAACGCATTGACCATGCCAAAGGCGGAAATGTAGATCATGATGACGCATCCAGTTGTTGGATTTGAATCTGATAACCAAAGGCGCGTTGATCGATGCTGATCGGCTCACGCTGCGCACCGCGTTGTAAATAACGAATCAACGTCACCACCTTGCCGGCCGGATCGCGCAGCTCGCGGCGATCATCAATATCGATCAGCGTCCAACCGCGCGGCAACTGCGGCTGCCACGCGCTGATTGGCCAATGGCTCAGCATCACGTCGGCCAGCACCTGACTGGCGGGCGGCATTTCCGGTAGCGCCATCATCTGCTGGGTGTGAATGCCGTTTTTATCATAGGTGACGCGGAACAGACGAATGCCGAGCGACGACAATCCCGCCAGGCTCAGCTGCTGCGCATCGGCGCTGAGTAATACCAGCAGCGACTGGGTTTTCCCTTTGACGTGCCCGGTCAGCAGTTGCTGCTGCTGAAAAGCGGGCGAAATCCCTGGCGGCGGTAGCGTCACGCGTACGCCCGGTTTCAGCCAGGCGGTTGGCCGATTAATTTCGCTGGCATGCTGAGCACAACCGCTTAGCAGCAGGCTCAACATCAGCACAAGCGCACCCCTTTTCATCGTTGCTTCCTTTTCCCCGGCGCCAGCGCCAGTGGCGCCAGCAAAAATGCACAAAAAATCCCGCTACACAGCACGGTACCAAAGCCGCTGATGGCGGCGGTGCTGCTGAACACCAGCATGCCAAGCGTTAATAGCGTGGTCATCATTGCCAGCGTTACCGCCAGCATTGAGGTTAACGGCGTACCGCGCGGATTGCTGAAGAACAGCGTGTAGTTGATGCCAATGCCGAGCACCAGAATCAGCGCCAGCAGAGCAAACAGATTGAGGCTCGCGCCGATCCAGCCCAGTGTCGCCAGCGCCGCCGCCAGCGACAACCACGACGGCAGCGCGCTGCGCATGCCGGCTTTTACCCCCAGCCGCAGCATGTAGCTGGCGGTAATCAGCAACAGCGCCAGCGCCAGTAAGCTGCTCAGCAAGGTGCGCCAGAAGCGGAACAGTTCATCGTAGCTGGCCTTGCGATCGACCCAGCTCACGCCTGCCTGCTGGGCTGCCAGCTGTTGCAGCGCGGCGCTGTTTTTCACGCCGGTGACCGGCACCAGCACGCTGCTGCGCCCGTCCGGCAGCGACAGCCATAACAGCCGCCAGCCTTCACTCAGAGGGCTTGCCAGCCAGTCGGCGGCGCTTACCGGCATCGCGCTAAGATGGGCGTTCGCCACGCTAATGCCCGCTTGCTGCAAGCGTTGCAGAATGTTCGGCGCCGCCTGCTGCAGCAGCGCCACATCCTGCTGCTGCTGCGCCAGCGAACTGAGCGGCAAGATGCGATAACCGGCCAGCCAGCCTTGCTGCTGCGCCTGCTGCAGCTGCGGTGCCAGCGCGCTAAGCCGCTGCAGCGCTTGCTGCTCATCATCGCCCCACACCACAAACCAGGTTTGATCGGCCTGCTGGCCGGTCAGTTGCGCCAATTGACGATCCTGCGCCAGCAGCCGCGCCGGTGCACTCTGCAGATGGGCGATATCATCGTCGACCTGCAGCTGCAGCATGCCGCTCAGCGCATAGATCGCCACCAGCGCCGGCAATCCGCGCTTCAGCCAATTATTGCGCCGCCAGGCTGCCAGCCAGCGTGCCAGCCATACCATCGCCGGAATGGGACGCACCGGTAAGCCACGTACCAGCCACGGATAAAAGCAGATTACCGTCAGGCAGGAGGCGCTCAATCCGCTGGCGGCAAACACCGCCAGCTGGCGTAAGCCGGGGAACGGTGCCAGCAGCATCAGCAGCCAGGCAATCGCCGTGGTGCCAAGCGCCAGCAGCAGCGTGCCGCGCACCTTGTGCAAACTCTGCCACGGCGTGGCTTGCTCGCCGTGCACCATGCGCTCCGTCAGATAGTAGAGGGTATAATCGGCCGAGATGCCGACAATGCTTAGGCTCATCACTAAGGTGGTGAGATGCAGTTCGCCAAAACAGAGTAGCGTCAGCACCGTGCCCGCCATCGCGCCTATCGCCACCGACAGCGCACACAGCGCCAGCGGCCGCAGTGAGCGAAATACCCGCCACACCAGCAGCAGCAATCCTGCCAACGTCGCGCTGCCGAGGGTTTCCACATCATGCTGCGCGCGCTGGCTGGCATCATCACTGAATAATACCGTGCCGCGCGTTAGCAGCTGCGCATCCGGCCAGCGCGTTTTGAGCTGGGATTGCAGCTGATTGAGCGCCGTCACCAGCTGATGGCTCTCTTTAATGCTGAAGGCATTGCTCGCCAGTTCACCGTGCAGGAAATACCAGCGACGCTGCTGCGCATCCTTCACCGTTAGCCAGCCGTTATGCAGCAGCATTTTGTTGGCGCTTTGCTGCAGCGCCAGCTGCGCACCGCGCACCAGCAGCAGCGGATCGTTGCCGATCTCCTTGCTGCCGACGCCGGCGAACGCCGAGAACAGCTGCGCCAGAATCCAGTCGGCCTGCGCATCGCCGCCGTTTTGCAGTCGGCCGCGCGTGGCGGGATCGATCAGGCCATTGCGATGCTGAAACGCATACGCGCCCCAGCGCTGCAGCTGATCGTCATCCAGCTCGCCGCTCACCTGTTTCAGCATCGGCAGGGCTTGTAACTGCGTTTGCCACCAGGCTGCGACCGCATCACCCTCCTGATCGTTGGCGCTCACCAGCCACACCAGTTGACGATCGAGGCGCTGCATAAAGCCCTGCTGAATCTCCGCCGGTGCCTGGCCGAGGTTCTGCTGCGGCAACAGCGCCAGCACGCTGCTATTGAGCTGACTGCGCGGCAACAGGATCGCCAGCGCTACCGCTAACGTCAGGCACACCGCCAGCCACACCAGCGCGACGGTTTTCTCACTGCGCTGGGGCAAAACGCGCTCGCTCTTCATCGGTCAACTGTTGCGGTTCGGTGCGGGTATCGCTCAGGGTGATATCGGTCTTATCGCCCTGCTTATCATCCAGCGTGATGCGATTGAGGAATTTATCGCCCTGCAGATCGATGCGGTTAAAGATCTTATTCAGCGGCGCGGCTTTCGGCGTCAGACCCAGCTGCCAGCGGTCATTGCCACGATCGTGGAAATCGAGCACAAAATTCTCGCGCAGCACTTTCTCATCGGCCTGGAACAGCGCGCGCAGCAGATGGTTGAACTGGAACATCTGTGGATTGCTGTCGGCGGTGATCACCTGCGGCGGCTGGCCACTGATGCTCTGCACCATGCGTTTATCATCGAGGATCAGCATCAGCGGGAACGGCGTCGCTTGCTGCCACCACAAGCCCTGCTGCTGGGCGATCAACAGCTGACCGCGCGACACCAGCGGCTGCGCCATGCCAGCAATGGTGCGCACCTGAACAAAATTGGCGCGAATCACCGGCTGGCTGGCGAAGCGCTGTTGCAGCTGCTCGAGCGTTACCGCGCTGGCGTTGGCACACACCATCAGCAGCAACAGACAAAAGGTTCGAATCACGGCTTCACTCCCAGGCGGGCAAACAGAATGTCAGGCGAGACAAAACACATCTCCTGCGTCGCGGCGTTGACGGCGACCTGCAGCGTGTGGGCTTTGGTGGTCACCTGCCCTGCCGCGTTATGAATCACATAATCGATGCGCAGACGGTTTTCATATTCACTGATGCTGGCGGCCACGCGCACCACCTCTTCACAGCGCAGCGGCTGGCGATATTTCACGTGGGTATCGACCACCGGCCAGACGAAGCCGCTGGCGGCCATTTCGCTGTAGCTGTAGTTGATGCTGCGCAGCAAGGCTTCGCGCGCCACCTCAAAATAGCGGAAGTAGTTGCCGTGCCACACCACGCCCATCGGATCGCAGTCGTGAAACGACACGGTTATCTCCACCTCTGCGCGGTAGTTGCTTTCACTCATCGCGGCTTTTCTCCTCGGGCAACGTCCAGAAATCGTAAAAGTTAAACCAGTCGAGCGGTGCCATCAGCGCATGCTGTTGCAGCCGCTCGGCATAGCGATCCACCGTGGCCTGCAACGCCTGCTGGCGCTGGGCGCGTGGCAGCAGTAGCGGATCGGCAAAGGCTTCACAATGCACTCGCAGGCGGCCCTGTTCGCGCAGGGCAAACATCAGCAGCACCGGACAGCGCAACGCGGCCGCCAGCACAAACGGCCCTTGTGGAAACGGCGCAGGACCGCCCATAAATTCGCTCCACACTACGCGACGCTCACCGCCGCGCTGGCGATGGATCGCCGTGCGATCGCCAACAATCGCCACCCATTCACCGGCATCCAGTTTTTGCTGCAGCAGAATGGCGGTATCCGGACCGATATCGGTCACCGGCATCAAATTCACGCCCGCCTGCGGCGCAATGCTCTCCAGCACCTCACGAAAACGCTGCGCGTTGTCGGTAAACACCAGCGCGTTAATCACCAGCCCGCTGACCTGTTTGGCCATCGCGCGGCAGGCTTCGATATCACCTAAATGCGATGCCAGAATCAGATGGCCTTTGCCTTCGGCGGCACGAATGGTGGCTTCAGCGCCGGGCGCGAAATCGATATCGCGACCCCACTGCAGATCGCCGCGCCAGCTGGCCACTTTATCCAGCATGCTGTAGCCGAAACGCAAAAAGTGATGATAGCTATTCACCGGTGCAGGCAGCGTGATGTTCTGCTGCTGCGCCACCGCTTGCACCCGCGTCAGCCACTGCTGCGATGCGGCGCGCGCGGCGCGTCCGGTTAGCCAGTAAACCGCCACTATCGGCCACAGCAGCAGCACAAAGGGCAAACGTCCAGCACGGCGATAGAGCCACAGCATAAAGCGCATACCGCTCTGCCCACGGCGCTCCGGCGTGGCCGACCAGTGCTGTGCATCACCACGCTGGCGCAGCAACTGCGGGATGCGCGGCAACATGCCGAAGAACAGGCGCGTATGCATCCACGAGATACGCAGGTTGTCACGCAGCGCATCGAAATGCGACACGCCGCTCTCTGGGTAGATAACGCGCGTGGTGAGAAAACGACTCGGCGTGCCCTGCCAATAGAGACGCACCATGATCTCGGTATCGAAATCCATACGCTGGCCAATTGGACGGCGATCGCAGAGCCTGAGCGACGGCGCAAGCGGATAGACGCGAAAGCCGCACATGCTGTCTTTCAGTGACAGCGACAGCGTTTCCACCCACACCCAGAAATGGGTGATGTAGCGGCCATACAGCCGTGATTTAGGGATCGAATCATCGTAAATCGGTTGACCGGAGATCAAACAGTGCGGATAGCGTTGCGCTTCGGCCAACATGCGCGGCGCATCTTCCACCTGATGCTGACCATCGGCATCCAGCTGCAGCGCGTGCGTATAGCCCGCCGCCGCCGCCGCGCGCATGCCGGCGATCACCGCCGCGCCTTTGCCCTGATTGTGCGGCAGCGTCAGCACCTGCAGCTGCAGCTGCGGCGCCGCCAGCGCGGCGATCTGTCGTTTGGTCTCGGCATTGCTGCCATCGTCCACCAGCAGCACCGGCAAGTTTAACGGTGCCAGCCGCGCCAGCACCGAGGCCAGCATCGCGCCGTGGTTATAGCAGGGAATCAATACGCAGGGCGTGAAGTGAGGGCTCAACACAGGCGAATCTTCCCGCTGCTGGCCACCGTCGCCATCTCGCCATTGATCAGGCTGTAGCTGAAACTGAGCAGCGATTTTTCCGCCTGCCACTGCAGCTGCAACTCTAATTCGGCATCCGGCGGCACCGGCTGCTGGAATTTAATATTATCAATCGAGGCGAAGCTTTTTCCCGGCGCTAAACGCGTCAGACCGTAATGCAGCGCCCAGTCGAGCTGCGCCACGCCAGGCAGAATGGGCAAGGTGGGAAAGTGACCACGAAACCAAAACAGATCGGCGGCAGCGTGCAGACGCAACGTCAGCGCATCGCCCTGCTGTTGGGCATCTAATTCAACCGGCAACATCAAACAACTCCTCAATTTGCGGCCACGCGCGCTTGCTTTGCGCCGTGACAGGAATCGACGTCACCACGCGCCAATAGCGCGGCATCGCCACCGGCTCCAGCCAGGGTTGCAACGCGCGCTTCCACGCGATTTTTAGCTGATGCAGCGTCGCCGCATCCCTCTGCTCGGCTAACGCCAGCACCACGCCGATGGCGTGACGTCCATGGCGCTGAATCGCCAGCGCGGCGGCATCTTCTACACCCGGCAGTGCCAGCAAGCGCCGTTCAATTTCACTCAGCGACACGCGTTTATCTTCAATCTTCACCACGCGATCCTGGCGTCCCGCCAGCTGAAACTGGCCGGACGGCTGCTGCACAATGCGATCGTCGAGCGCGCAACCCTCTTCGGTGTCCAACAAGGCGGAAAACACCCGCCAGCGACCGGTTTCCTGCTCGCACAGGGTGATGTGCGGAAAACAGTGCCACAGCACGTTTTCCGCCGTAGCGCAGCGCCAGCCAATTACCCCGGTTTCGGTGCTGCCATAGATTTCATCCACCGCACAGCTCAGCGTCTGTTGCGCCTGCTGTGCCGCCGTCCACGGCAACGCACCGCCGGCAGAGACAATCAGCTCACAGCGCGGTGCAGCAAGCGACGTATCCAGCCGACGGAGAAACGCCGGGCTGCTGATAAAAGCGTAGCGACGGTCGCTGGGTTGGTCCGCCAATTGTTCGCCGTAAAAAATCTGTTGCGCGGCAAACGGTAAACCCAGCGCCATCGGCAAGATAATGCGGAAACTCAGACCATACAGATGTTGATGACTCACCGAGGCAATCACATGGCAATCGCGCAACCGATCGCCCCACAAGCTGTGGAGCCAGCTGGCTTCGAGATCGAGCGCGCGCAGTGATTTCGTTACCCGGCGCGGCGTGCCGGTCGAGCCGGAGGTAAACAGCACCAGGTGAGCATCATCGGCGATTGGCGGCAGCTTGCCGCTGACCAGCCTACCGTCCCAGCGCAGCTGCGGTAACGACACCACCAGCGGCATATCGCAAAGCACGCCGTCGAGGCTGTCGGCCATCTCTTCCAACTGGGCCGCGCGGCAGTGTCCGGGGATCACCGGCGTTTTTCCCGCATACCACAGCGCCAGCAGCGCGGCGGTGAACGCATAGCTGTTGTCAAAGCACAGCGCCCAATGCTGGCCTGGATGCTGGAGCAGCCGCTCGACCAGCGCCTGTACCTGCTGGCGCAGGGTGTGCAGCGTAGTGTGCTGCGTGCCGTGCCAGGCAACCGTGCGATCCGGCGCAGTGAGCCAGTCGCGGATGCTGCGTAGCTTCATGTCTGTTTCCTTATGCGCTGACGCAGCAGCCATTCGCCGCCCATCAGCGTGCCCATCAGCAGGTAGCTGATGCACCCATTCCAGAGTGTCCAAAGCGTGACATCATTGAGCAGACAGGTGACCAGCGCCACGCTGCCGTTGAAGATGAAAAAGCCGCACCACACTTGCGTTACCCGGCGGGTGTAGCGCACCGCGCGCGCGGGTAAATCTGCTTCACGCAGTCGCGCCAGGCGTTCCACCAGCGGCATCGGGCTCCACAGCGACGCGCCAAACAGCAGCAGCAGCAAAACGTTGACCACCAGCGGATACCACAGCAGCAGATGTTGCGAGCGCAGCAGCAGGCTGGTGAGACACAGCACGGTGCCAACCAGCGCCAGCAGCAGCATCACGCGGCCCAGCGGGCCCGCTGCGCGGCGTAAACTCCAGACGCGCAGCACAAACAGCAGCGCCAGCAGGCCGGTGATGCCGCGCCACTGCGGCTGGGTGAGGGTTAACCACACCAGAAAAGGCCAGGCCAACAGCGCCGCGCCATTCAGCAGCCGTAGAAGCGTGCGCATGACAGAAATCAGGCTTGGTCGCGCATCAGCTGGTCGACGGCGTCAACCACGTCCTGCACGGTACGCACCGCACGGAAGGTTTCCGGTTTGATTTTCCGGCCTGTGCGCTTTTGCAAATGCACCACCATATCCACCGCATCAATGCTATCCAGCTCGAGATCTTCATACAGACGGGCATCTGGTCGAATCGCATCCGGCTCAATTTCAAACAGCGAAGTGAGTAGCGTGGCCACTTCCTGGTAAATTTCGTTTTTGTTCATCATGTTGACTGTTCTCAGGCTTGCTGTTGTTCAACAAACGCGGCCAGTGTAGCCACGGAAAAAAAGTGCGCACGCAGCGTTTCACTCTCGGCGGAGAGCTGTACGCCAAAGCGATTTTTGACCGCCAGTCCCAGCTCCAGCGCATCGATAGAATCGAGTCCCAGCCCTTCGCCAAACAGCGGCGCATCGGTTTCAATGTCGTCAGGGCTGATATCTTCCAGATTCAGCGTGTCGATAATCATCTGTTTGATGTCGTTGATCAGTACTTGCATAACTTAGTTAGTCTCTTCAGGCACCAGCGCCTGTTGCAGATGTCGCGTCAGGCGACGGGCGGCCAGCGGCTGCGCATCCTCTTCGGCTTCACTAAAGGCCTGGCTAGCGATACGCGATTGTACGCGTACAGTAAAAAGCGGTTTAACCAGCGGAATCTGATACCAGCGGCTTTGCTTATCAAGCATGCGTTCGCTGCAGGTGATATGAACCACGCGCAGGTCGCATCCGGCACGCACCGCAATATTGGCGGCACCGCGCTGCAGCTTCAGTGGCTCGCCGTAGCGCGTGCGCGTCCCTTCAGGAAAAATCAGGATGGTATCGCCGCGCGCCAGCCGCTGCTGACTATCCGGCAGCAGCGTATCGGCTTCGCTATTAATCAGATAATCGGCGGCACGAATCACGCCGCGGAAGAAGATGTTGTGCTGCAGCTCGGCTTTGACCAGACAATCCATCTCCGGCAACACCGAGGCAATCATCACGTAATCGATCAACGACGGATGATTAGCGACGATCAGGCAGCCACGATCCTGGCGCAGCTGTTCTGCGCCGATAATCTGGTAATCGTAAACACCGACAAAACGGCAGAAGCGCAGGAAGCAGCGGAAGCTCCAGGCGATACTGCTGCGCGCGATTTGCCGACGACGCAGGCCATCGCGCTGCACCAGCAGCAGCACATTAAACCAGATGAGCGACAGTAATAGGCCGCCGACGCTGAACAGCGTGAAGCTGACGGCGGTCATCGCCAGTCGCCAGTAATAGTTAAAACCGGGACGCGACTGCACCAGCGAATTATCCACCATGCTGACGCTCCCACATCCAATGGTGGCGCTCACCTGGTACGCTAAACGCTGGCGCATCACGCAATATCGCCGAGAGTACCTGCAGGCTTTGCGGCAGCGGGTGCGCTGCGGGTGGAGCGGCCTGCGCCGTACAGCGCCACTCGTCGCCCGCGCGCAGCAGCAACGCCAGCGCATAGGGCGCATTGAAATGATCGATCTCCGGCAGCCACGGACGATAGTACGGCGGTACGCTGCCGTCAAAATCCACCAGTAACACCTGCGCATAGCCGGCCTGATGCAGTGCCGCGACTTCGAGTAAACCTTGCTGGAAGCTATCGATGCCCGCCGAGATCGACGTTGACACCAGCGGCTGACGCGCGGCAATGGTTAAGCTCCCCACCGCAGAGTTGTGGACTGACATGGCGAAGTCGGTCGGCGACAGCGCTTGCTGCTCGGCCAGCGCGCTAAGAATACGCAGGTTGCGCTCGAGCTCACCGTGGCGACTGGTAAAGACGATGGCATCAACCGTTTGTCGCGCCAATAGCGCCAGCCCGCACTCTACAGCCGCTCGGCTGCCCGCGCTGAGACGACGCGCGGTCATCATCGGCAAAAATTGGGGTTTCGCGATGGGTTGTGTGGCGTCCAGCACTGGCGCCTGTTGCGCCCAGTGCTGCCACTCTTCTGCGGTGCTGTGACCCGGCGCAATGGCATGCCAGTCAACAAGGGAGTAAGCGAGTTTCATACCTGTATTCTTTCTTCAGCCTCAGGGCGGGTCAGATTTCCACTGTCCGGCATCCCTTCCTTGCTCTCTATACCCGTCATCCCATGCGGATGTCGCCGATTAACAAGGCGGGCACATGGCCCGCCTGTTTTCTATTTCGGCAGCGTTGCGGCTAACTTTACAACATTATGTCCGTCAGCACGCTTCGCGCTTATTTGTAGGCATTAGCCTTTAAACGTGTTTGGATGCTGCGATCCAACCGATCAATCCAGACATTATAATTGCGGTGAATCTGACCACTACCCGCTTTTAAATTCTGGCTGCTGACATAGAGGATTTGATAGCTGTTCGCGGTGTAGTTAACGCGAATATCTGCACTGTAGCCGCGCGCGGCCAGGTAGCCATCAATAGCGCCAGGGCCAACTGGCGTCATGGTCCATTTATTGGTCGTGCCAGCCTGAATAATCGCCTGCTTCATCTGTTCATCAGAGTAGCTTTGAGCAACGGTTTGGCTAACATTTTTAATCGGCGCGGTGCGCGGTGCGCAACCGCTTAACAGTGCCGCCGTAACCAACAACATTAAGCCGATTTTTTTATTCATCATTTCCTTTTTTTCCCCTGTCTTATCAGCCGCCCAGGTTGGCGACTGCGCTGTTATAGGTACCAGCACTGTTCCGTTCAGACTGTGTAAAGCGGGCGGATAATAACATTATTTGTAAAGACAAGTAAAAAGAAGCATGAATCACTTAAGAAGGGTTTAAGGCCGATTTAAAACCAGACGCCGGCCATTTTACAGCGGAATTTCTACCGAAAAATGGCCTTGCGGCATGATGTTTAACCCTGCCAGCCGCCGCCGAGGGAGCGATAAAGATCGATCTGCGCCAGCAGTAAGGTGTTTTTCACCGACACGATATTCAGCTGGGTGCTGAACAGCGTGCGCTGGGCATCCAGCTCGTCAAGATAGGAGGCGTAACCGTTCTGATATCGGTTATGCGCAATACGATAGGCTTCTGTCACATACTCTTCCTGCTTCTGCAACTCCGTCAGTTGCTGCTGGCTGCGGCGAATCGCGTCCAGCGCATTATCCACTTCGGAGAACGCGTTGCGTACCACTTTCTCATAGCCGTAGAGTGCCTGATTGCGCGTCGCCATCGCCACATCCACCTGTGCGGTGAGCGCTTCGCGATTCAGCAGCGGTGCCAGAATGCTGCCGCCAATACTCCACAAGCGGAACGGGTTATCCAGCAGTTGATGCAGCTCGCTACTTTGTAACGTGCCGCTAGCGGTGAGATTAAGTGACGGCAGCAGGTTCGCCTGCGTTGACGCCAGTGAAGCATCCGCTGCCAGCAGTTGGCGCTGCGCCTGCACAATATCTGGCCGACGATTGAGCAACTGCGAAGGCAGCAGTGAGGGCAAGGTTTGCGGCTTGATATGATCGAACTGGCTGCTGCGCGCAATTTCACGCGGATTCATGCCCACCAGCACGCTGAGCGCATTCTCCTGCTGCTCGATCTGATGCTGCAGCTGGGGAATCTGAGCTTTGGCCGTTTGGTATTCCGATGCCGCCTGCATCCACTCAAGGCGTGAGGTATAGCCGGTTTCAAACTGACGCTGTGCCAGATTAAGTGAGTTTTCCCGCGTCGCCAGCGTGGCTTCGGTGACGCGCAGCTGTTCGTCCAGCGCGCACAGGCTGAGATAGCCCGATGCCACTGAACTGGCAACGGTTAACTCGGCAGCCGAGGCGGCGGCACGCTGCGCATCCAGCGTGGCTTCGGCTGCGCGAATGCTGTTGCTGCGGCTGCCCCATAAATCCACGTCATAGTTGGCCTGCAACAGCCCCTGAAACACCGCGCTTTCATACGGCTGACCGGTTGCCGCCGACAGCGCGCGCTGATGCGTCGCCGCGACGCCGGCTGACAAGGTCGGAAAATTATCGCCCTGCGCGGCGCGCAACTCAGCGCGGTATTGGTCGACGCGCGAACGTGCGGTGAGGATATCGCTGTTGTGCTGCAGCGCCTGATTAACCAGGCGATTGAGGTTGGCATCACCAAAGTTTTGCCACCACTGCGCCTCTGGTGCGGCCTGCGGCCCCACCTGCTGACGCCAGCTATCGGGAATCGGCAATGATGACGGCGCCTTTTCGACTTCTGTCGCACAGCCGCTCACCATCAACGCCACAACCGTGGCTAACAGTAAGCGCTTCATGGCGCATCCTTGTGTGGCTCAGCGGCGGTATCAATGTGTACTTCTACCGACATACCTGGACGTAGCGCGTGCAGATCGTCGTTAAGAATCTTAATCCGCACCGGAATGCGCTGGGCAATTTTCACAAAGTTGCCGGTGGCATTATCTGGCGAGATGGCACTGAATTCGGAGCCGGCTGCAGGGGAAATAAACTCGACCCGACCGTCATAATGCTTGCCGTCCAGCGCATCGACGCGAATGCTCACCGGCAAGCCGGGACGCACGCGTGCCAGCTGGGTCTCTTTCAGGTTGGCGATGATCCATTTGTTCTCTGGCACCACCGACGTTAAACGCGTGCCGGCGGTGACGTAGGTCCCTTTGCGCACCGAAAGCTGACCGAGCTGGCCGCTATCTGGCGCGATAATACGGGTGTTTGCCAGATCGATATTCGCCAGCTCCAACGCCGCCTGGGCGCTGGCGACATCGCCTTGCAGAGATCCGCGGTTAACCACCACGGTTTGCAGATTTTGCTGCGCTACCGCAACCTGCGCATCCGCCTGACGCAGCTGCGCCTGAGCCTGGGCGTTGGCCGCACGCGCCGCGTCGCGTTCACGCACCGACAGCGAACCGTCGGCTGCCAGATTCTCCACGCGCTTGAGATCGAGGCTGCTTTTCAGCGCCTGAGCTTTAGCATTTTCCAGCGCCGCTTTATTGCTGAGAATAGTGGCTTCAGCACTTTTGCGCTGCTGCTGGTTATTGTTCTGCGCGGCGATTTTCATATCCAGCTGCGCCTGCGCCTGATGCACTCGCTGACGATAAATACGATCGTCAATGGTCATCAGCAGCTGGCCTTTTGTCACCGGCTGCAAATCCACGACCTTGACCTCGGTGAGATAGCCACTGACCTGCGGGCTGATAAAGGTCACCTGACCACGCACGTAGGCGTTTTCCGTGGATTGGATGGTGCTGGTAAACGGCCACAGCTGCCAGGCATATAAAATCACCAGCACGCCGACGATGACAATACCGCTACCGGCAGCGATGGAAAGAATGCGTCGGCGGTTGGTGCGCTCGCGCTCCGCAGCCTGAATGTCGTCCTGTTGGCTCATGAATTCTCCGTCGGGTTTACTGCGGGTTGTGCCGCATTCATTTTTGTCTGACGCCAGTTGAGATAGCGTAAACGCGTCAGGCGATACAGCACCCAAATTAAGGTGACGAACGCCAGCGCAGCGGTAAGAAGATAGGTGTCGTTATAGGCCAGCACGTTGGCCTGCAGCGTGGCTACCGCTTGCAGCTGAGCGCTACTTTGCGCGCTGAGCAACACGTTATCGGGCAGCTGGCTGCTGAATAATGAACTGTACTGGCTCAGTCGTTCAGTGACATTGGGATCGAGCTGTGACAGCTGATCGCCCAGCAGGCTGGAGTGATACTTTTCGCGCCACGTCTGGAAGGTGCCGAGAATCGCCGCGCCAATCAATCCGCCTAAGTTCTGGCTCATGCCAAACAGCACCGAGAAGCTGACCAGGTTCTTCGGCTGCGTGACCACGCCACCAATCCCCAACAGCATGGCCGGCGCGAGGAAGAAGGCGCTGCCGAATCCGAGTAAAAACTGGCTGAAATAGAGATTGTGAGCGCGCGTCAACGGGTTGGATTGCGCATCCATCAGCGAGGCGACGATCATCACCACCAGCGAGGCCACAATCGGCCAGCTCAAATGCGTTGGTTTAATGGTTAAGGCGCTGGCAATGATGCCGCAAATCACCCCAGCAATGATGGCAAACGCCAGGCCGCGCATCTGATCGTTAAGCAAGCCAAGCTGCTGCAGGAACCCCACCGCGCCGGTGTTCTGTTCGGCCAGCAGAATACGCATCATGATCATCACAATGCCTAAGCGCACAATCGTGCCGTTGCTGAGCCAGCGCGTGTTGAGCAACGGATTTTTACGATTATGCTCAACCACAATCGCCGCCACGATCAACACCAGCGCCAGCGCCAATGCCACACCGAGCCACGGCGTGCTGAACCACCACTCGATACGGCCAAGCGACAGTACCGCGCACAGCAGCGCCATGCCCGGCGCCATCAGCATAAAGGTGAGGAAATCCATCTTCTCGAACGCTTTGATGCGATCGCCGGGCGGCAGCTTCACTAACAGCACGCAACCCAACGAGATCAGCGCCAGACCGAGTTCAAACAGGTACAGGCCACGCCATGCTTCCAGCTGCAGCAGTTCGGTAGAAAAGAGACGCGCCAGCGGGATCGCCAGCTGCGAAGCGGTAATGCCAATCACTAACGCCTTAAGACGATGCTTCGCCGGCCATGCCTGAATCTGGTAATAGATGCCGAGCGAGCTGAGCGCGGCGCCCACCATGCCGTGCGCGGTGCGCACAATAATCGCCGAGCTGAGATCGTTGGCGAGAATATGGAAAAACGCCACGATGACGTACAGCACCAGAAAGGCTTCGGTAAAGAGTCGCAGACCAAACTGCTGGCGAAACTTCACCAACAGCAGGTTGATGGAGATGTTGCCCATCACATACACCGCGGGCAGCCAGGCGATCTCATTGCTATAGGCGGCAAAGGTGCCTTGCAGATTGGTAAGATTGGCGGATACCAGCGCGTTACTCAGCGCACCGGTAATCGAGATCAGCAGGCCGATAATGCCAAAGGCGATGCGTTTAGAGGGCGAATGCAGCGGCGTAGAGGGCGAGCCCGGCAGCATCGGTTTTTCATGCGGCAGCCATTCGCGTTGGGCGTAGGGATTACGTTTGGCCACGATCAGACGCTTCCTAGTCGGGTGAGCAACTGTTGTAAGACTTTTTCAGTGATGGCTAACGATTCCGCATCAATATCTGCCAGCAACTGCGCACGCAGCGCATCGGCTTGCGTTTTCACTTCAGCAAACGCTACGCGGCCTTGCTCGGTCAGCATCAACAGACGCTTGCGGCGATCTTCCGGTGGCTGGACGCGCGCTAATAGCTGCTGCTTCACTAATCGATCGACCAGCGGCACCACGCTTGCCTCCTCCAGGCCGAGTAGCTGTGCCAGCGCTTTCTGCGTCGGCGGTTCGGCTGCGGTGGCAACGCTGGCAATCGCCATCCAGCTGCTCATACTCAGTCCGCTCTCTTTTAAGCGACGATCAACCGCCAGCCGCCATGCGTGCGCGGTGAGATGCAGTAAACGAGAAAAGGGTTGCGGATAGTCGCTCAAAACGTAGTGGCCTAATGGTTAGGTATCTAACTAAATGGGGGCGTTATTATATGCGAAGCCGCATAGCAATGAAAAGTTTGCTTATACCAACAAACGTAGTTGACGCGATTAACACTCACCAATTTTCTTTATCAGTTGTACAACCTTGGGCAAATTTTGCCAGGAATTCACTTTCTTGTATAGCTTTTAGAAAACATTACAAATCACAACTCATTGTTAAATAAGGATTAGCACTAATTGCTTAAAAACCTTGTTGTACAAGTTGAGCTGGATTGTATAAGTTTACGTCCCGTGAGCCAGCTGATGGCTCCGTAACGAATGATGCACTTTGCGTCGCCTCTGAAGGTGTTATGGATTTCCACCTTCAGAGGTGTCTTTTTGCGTTGGTTGATGAGTTGGGTCTAGCGCGCCTGTCCGCGCGTGAGTTTTTTCATCATGGAGCTGAAGGCACATCGCCCTCAGGCCGATCTTAAGGGCTTCACATATGCAAAACGCCGCAACCAGTAACAACGCCATTGCTGACTACTTCAAACTGGCAGGTAACAGCGATAGCGCTGAGATGGAAGTTTTCGGGCAGATCATTGCCGAAATCCTGCAAGCCGGTATGCCGGTTTCTAATAAAGCGATTATTTCCTCTCTGATTAACCGCCTTGAAATGGAAAGCGATGTGATTCAGCTGGACATTTATCGCCACCTGCTTGAATTGGTCGTGAATAAAACACCTGACGATCTCGCGGTCTAAAGCCGGATTCCAGGGATGGAATCACTCTCACCTCCCCCATCACGCTAGCGTCTTCGCTTATTGCCCGGTAACATCCTCCCTCGCACTATTCCAACTGGTTACTGCCGTACCGTGACGGTATGCGCACAATAATAAAAGAGCCTGCACAATCTATGAGCCAACCAACCGATCGCGCCACTGCGGTGGAGAGCGATATTACCGTGGGGCGCGTACTCCGCTCGCCTGCCCTGCTCACGCGCGAATGTCTGGCAGGGATCATTACTGCCCTGGCGCTGATTCCTGAAGTTATCTCCTTCTCGGTGATTGCGGGGGTTGATCCCAAAGTCAGTCTTGTTGCCTCGGTGGTGCTGTGTCTGACGCTGTCGATTCTGGGCGGTCGTCCGGCGATGGTGACCGCCGCTGCCGGTTCCGTGGCGCTGGTGATTGGCCCAATGGTGCACGCGCACGGCGTCGAATACATCCTGCCGGCGGTGATCATGGGCGGCATCATCCAGATCATTTTTGGCTTCGCTGGCTTATCGCGCATGATGCGCTATATCCCGCGCTCGGTGATGATCGGTTTTGTTAATGCTCTCGGCATTTTGATTTTCTTCGCGCAGGTTCCACACGTGTGGGGGCAATCCAGCCTGGTGTGGGTGCTGTTTGCCGTGACGCTGGCGATTGTTCTGCTGTTGCCGAAAGTGTTGAAAAGTGTGCCATCTCCGCTGGTCGCGATTGTGGTGGTGACCGCCGTGGCGCTGCTGCTGGGTTATCGCGTGCCGAACGTGGGCGATGAAGGCCCAATGACGGCCGGTCTTCCAGGTTTCACTACGCTGCTGGTGCCGATCAATCTACAGACGCTGCAAATTATCTGGCCAACCGCGCTGAGTATCGCCTTTGTTGGTCTGATGGAGTCATTGCTGACGGCAAAATTGGTGGATGACATCACTGATACGCCGTCCGGCAAACGTCGCGAATCCTGGGCGCTGGGCATCGGCAATATTCTGGCGGGCTTTTATGGCGGCATTGCTGGTTGCGCGATGATTGGGCAAACCATCGTTAACGTTGAGCTGGGCAAAGCGCGTACGCGCGTTTCCACTGTAGCGGCAGGTATTGTTTTACTGCTGCTGGTGACCGGACTGAGCCAAATTATGGCGCAGATTCCTATGGTGGTGCTGGCAGGCATTATGATGGTGGTGGCGGTAAAAACCGTGAACTGGCACAGCCTGCAACCGGCAACGCTGAAGCGTATGCCGTGGTCGGAAACCTGTGTGATGGTGATTACCGTCGCTGTTACCGTATGGACCGGCAATCTGGCAATTGGCGTACTGATCGGTGTGATTCTGGCGATGATGCTGTTTGCCCGCCGTATCGCCCATGTGATTCATGCAGAGCGTCAGTTGAGCGACGATGGCGAGCAGGTTAATTACACCGTGCGTGGCCCGCTGTTCTTCGGCAGCAGCAATGATTTGTTTGAACACTTTGATTACGGCCACGATCCTAAAGCTGTCACCATCGATCTGACACACGCGCAAATTTGGGATGCATCCAGCGTCGCGGCCCTCGATGCTATCGAGTACCGCTATCAACGCCACGGCGCGACCGTAACCTTTATTGGTTTGGATAACCGCAGCAGCGATTTCCGCGATCGGCTGAGCGGGAATTTAGGTTAAGTCGATTTCGCTTAGGATTGAGATGAAAAACGCAGAAAAGGGGGTGTTTTTCATCAATGCACTGCCGCTTCGCTTGCGTAATAGGCTGCTGCTGTCTTTGCTTACCTCTAGGTCAATGCCTTGATCTCTTTGAGATTGATTACTTAATCGCTTAATAATGGGGAGTAGCAGATGCAGGTTTTAACAAAAGCAGTATTAGTAACGTTGACGTTGGTATCGCTTGCCGGCTGTATGCATAAAAGTGACGCTGTAGGCGGTGATGGACGCCCACATGCTCCAAGTAACCAACCGGTGCCGGGCGCCAGCGAAGGCGCGGGTCCAGTAGGACAACCTCAGTCTTGATGATATGCCCGGCTTCGCCGGGTTTTTTATTGGCTATGGGTAAACGACAAAAACAAAAAAACCGCCCTTAGGCGGTCACGACATTGCTGCTTATTGCTTTATTTTATTCGTTTTATCAACTGCGAATATGGTGCCCGGGGCGGGACTTGAACCCGCACAGCCATAAGCCGAGGGATTTTAAATCCCTTGTGTCTACCGATTTCACCACCCGGGCAGGGTGTAAATTGGAGGCGCGTCCCGGAGTCGAACCGAGGTAGACGGATTTGCAATCCGTTGCATGGCCACTCTGCCAACGCGCCTTTAATCTGGTATGTAATCCGTTGAATACGAATCACTAAATTTGGAGCGGGAAACGAGACTCGAACTCGCGACCCCGACCTTGGCAAGGTCGTGCTCTACCAACTGAGCTATTCCCGCATTACCATCGCACTTGAGTTTGTCACTGCATAGCTTCTTTCACTCATCCAGACCGCTTACTTGTGTAAGCTTTCAGGGAATTGTTTAGTTGCCGCGTTATTACCAACTCAACTACTCGGTTTTGGTATTTCTTTATCAAACTTGCTGATTTTATTCAGCTTCTTGCAGACTCGCTGCCGTTCGATGCGATGCATTCTACTTATCTGACGCAGTGAGTCAATAGAATTATCCACACACTGCGTCCGTTTGCTGCTTTTTAAATCGCATCGATCAGCTATCGAGCAAATCGCCGCGCGCCGCGCTCAAATACTGGAACATTGACCAGAAAGTCAGCACTGCCGCGATGTACAGCGCAATCACCCCAACGCCCACCACCGTAGCTTCTGGACGCCACAACAACGCAAACAGCGAGAACATCTGCGCGGTGGTTTTCACTTTACCGATCCACGACACCGCCACGCTGCTGCGCTTGCCAATCTCCGCCATCCACTCACGCAGTGCAGAGATAATGATTTCACGCGCAATCATGGTTGCTGCGGGCAGCGTAATCCACCACGCATGAAAATGCTCAGCGACCAGCACCAGCGCAATGGCCACCAGCACTTTATCCGCAACCGGATCGAGGAACGCGCCAAAACGCGTCGTTTGCTTCCAGCGACGCGCCAAAAAACCATCAAACCAGTCAGTTACCGCAGCGATCACAAAGATCAGTGCAGTGGCAAAGGGAGCCCATTGAAATGGCAAATAGAACGCCAGGACAAAGAAGGGAATAAGTACGACTCGAAACAGGGTAAGACACGTCGGAATGTTAAATTGCATATGCCAGTAACTGTCTGGTGTGAGTAGGATTTCACGTATGTTCCTACATTGCCCACCCTGTTTCAACGTTAGTGTTTCAGTGAGTAGTATATTTTTTCCGCCAGGGCGGTAGAAATCCCCGGCACTTTGGCGATTTCATCCACGCTGGCATTCATCAATGGTTGCAGGCCGCCCATGTACTTAAGCAACTGCTGGCGGCGTTTTGGTCCTACGCCTTCGATACTTTCCAGCGCACTGGTGTTCTTCACTTTGGCGCGTTTTTTCCGATGACCTGAAATCGCATGATTGTGAGAGTCGTCACGAATATGCTGAATGACATGCAGCGCAGGCGAGTCAGGCGGCAAGGAAACGCCCTCGCCTTCCGCTTCAAAGAACAGCGTTTCCAGCCCGGCTTTACGATCGCTGCCTTTAGCAACACCGAGTAAAATTGGGCGATCTTTATCCCAGGGAACATTTAACTCAGCAAAAACCTGTTTCGCCTGGGCCAACTGACCTTTACCGCCGTCGATGATGATCACGTCGGGGATTTTATCCTCTTCCAGCGCTTTACCGTAACGACGACGCAGCACCTGATTCATCGCAGCATAATCATCGCCAGGCGTGATACCTTCTATGTTGTAGCGACGATAATCGGAACGCAGCGGACCATCTCGATTAAACACCACGCACGACGCAATCGTCTGCTCGCCCATGGTATGGCTAATATCGAAGCACTCCATGCGGTTGATGGTGTCGAGCTCAAGGAACGTCGCCAGCGCCGCCAGACGCTGCTGGATAGTCGAGTGCTGCGAAAGCTTGGTGGTCAGCGCGGTTGCCGCGTTAGTGCGCGCCAGTTTCAGATAGCGCGCACGGTCACCACGCGGCTTACTTTGAATGTTCACCTTGCGTCCCGCCAAAACGCTGAGCGATTCGGCCAGTAACTCACGTTCTGGCAGAGTAAAGTCCAGCAAGATTTCCGCCGGCAAGGTGCGCGCTTCACTCCCCTGCAGATAAAATTGCCCAACAAAAGTTTGCACCACTTCGGTCAGTTCGGTATCGGCTGGCACTTTAGGGAAATAGCTTCGGCTCCCCAGCACTTTGCCCTGACGAATAAACAGCACGTGCAAACAGGCCATTCCGGCATCAAACGCCACACCCATGACATCGAGGTCGTCGCCCTGATTGGAGACAAACTGTCGCTCGGTGACGCGTCGCACGGCCTGGATTTGATCGCGTAAAATTCCCGCCTCTTCAAATCGCAGTTCCTGACTGGCAATTTCCATGCGGTTAACCAGCTGATTGATCACCTGATCATCTTTGCCGGCGAGAAACAGCCGCACGTATTCAGTTTGCTGCGCATACTCTTCTTCGCTCACCAAACCCGCGACGCACGGGCCAAGGCAGCGGCCAATCTGATACTGCAAACATGGGCGCGAACGGTTGCGGTAAACGCTATTCTCGCACTGTCGTATTGGAAACACCTTCTGCAGCAACGCCAGCGTTTCACGCACCGCGTAGCCATTGGGGAACGGCCCAAAGTACTCGCCTTTGGCATGCTTCGCCCCGCGATGCATCGCCAGACGCGGGTGACTATCGCCGCTAAGAAAAATATAGGGATACGATTTGTCATCGCGCAGCAGCACGTTATAGCGCGGCTGGTAGAGCTTGATGTAGTTATGCTCCAGCAGCAGCGCTTCTGTTTCGGTGTGCGTCACAGTGACGTCAATGTTGTGGATGTTGCTTACCAGCACTTCAGTTTTGCGACTGCCCACCTGCGTACGGAAGTAGCTGGTTAGGCGCTTTTTGAGGTCTTTGGCTTTACCAACATAGATCACCGTGCCGGTCGCATCGTACATGCGGTAGACGCCGGGTTGACTGGTCACGGTGCTGAGAAAGGCTTTGGAATTGAAAACGTCACTCACTACTGATTAACGGCTCCGCATTGAATAGACCATGTCGAATGGCTAAATGCGTTAACTCTACATCACCACTGATATTCAGCTTACTGAACATGCGATAACGGTAGCTGTTAACGGTTTTCGGGCTGAGACTAAGTTGTTCGGATATTTCCGTCACTTTCTGCCCGCGCGTGATCATCAGCATAATCTGCAATTCCCTTTCCGACAAACAGCTGAACGGTGATTCGGCTTTTTGCGGCTCGATCTGGCTTAGCGCCATTTGCTGGGCGATATCCGAAGCAATGTAGCGCTGACCTGAGTGTACCGAGCGGATGGCGCTTACCACTTCCTGCGGCGCGGCGCCTTTGCTGAGATAACCGGCGGCTCCCGCCTGCATCACTTTGGCAGGCAGTGGATTTTCAGTATGGATAGTGAGCATGATGATACGGATATCGGGATTAAAACGGACGATTTTACGCGTCGCTTCCAGACCACCGATACCCGGCATGTTCATATCCATCAGCACCACGTCGACGGGATGGTTACGACACCATTTTACCGCGTCTTCACCGCAGGCCACTTCACCGGCAATCACAAGTCCTTTCATATCTTCAAGAATACGGCGAATACCGGCGCGTACCAGTTCATGGTCATCAACAAGAAGCAGGCTGATCAACGGGACGTACTCCGCAGGTTAAGAAAGGGAAATATATTACAGAGCCGTTATCTTACCGGTTTTCAGGTGGAAAAAACATCTATCGCCACAGATAAATCTCAAATGAAATGATACAAATCAATTAGATTGCTTTGATCCTGTTTTTTTAACAAATGGCAATAACATGCGAAAACCCAAATGTGAAATTGTGACTAATATCATTAAGTTATAATTTATAGCTCATTTTCATTCGTTTAGCCGATTTGCCGCATAAATAACGCGTAAACGTCTTTTCTGTTTGCAGATAAATAGCGCAATGAACAATTAAAAAGCAATCTCCGTTAACCGCTTCGGCTTGATTAAAATTCGGCTGACAACCATATGATATACTCTCTTTTTTACGCACAGGAAGAATGTGTCAACACTGAGTAACACCACCAAGGAGTCAATGATGAGTGATGAAGATTTTGCAACTTCACGAGACACGCAGGCGCTGGCAGACGAAGTAGCCTGTCTGAAAATGATGGTGACGCTGATTCTGAAAGGGATGGGTCAAGCCGATGCCGGTAAGGTGATCATCAACATGGAGCGTTATGTGCAAGCTTCGTTAGGCGATAAGCCGCAGGCGGAAGTATTTAACAATACTATTCGTCAGATCAAAACCGCTTACCGTCAATAAGCGCTATGCCCCGCGCGCGATGCGCGGGGTAGTTAGCTGTGTGATTGCCAGTTCACCGATACGCCCAGCGACGGCAATACCTCTTCCGGACTAAAGCGGCGCGTACCACGATACTTCTCCGCCAGCGCCGGCTGATTAACCGGGATGCGAATGGCGAACAGATTATCTTCAGATTGGATCAAGCCTGGCGACAGCGGCTCGTACACCACCTGATGCTGCTCAAACATCTTCTCCAGCATCGGCGTGGCCGAGCTGATCAAATACTCCATGCCGTTCAATTCGGCTAACTGCACCGAGTGCCACAAAATACTCAGCGGCAGCTCCGCATCAACTTCGAGGCGCGCCGAAAAGCGCGACATCTCCCAGACCTTTTCCTGATCAAAAGGCAGAACAAAGCCTTCAGGCACTTCAGGTTCATGCCAGGGTAATAAACGCGCGCAACCGCAAATACCCTGTCGCGCGTTCCAGGCAATCAGCCATGTGACATCCGAGCGATCAAAACGGTCATACTCCTGCCCCGGGGTACTCAATCGTGGTGGAATTGACCACCCTTCGCCACGCGCAAATACGCTGTAACGATACGTTCCCAGTTCTGCCAACAGTGAGGACGGCATATCCTTAAGCTGTGTTTGAATTACTTTCATCATGCGCCTCTGACATCCTCATGTATGCAATGATTTCTTTGAGCCAGCCTGGCAACGTTGCGCGCAGGGTAGACAACTGACACGGCAGAAGGAACTACTAAAATTAGTAGTTGCCTTTTCGCTATATCAGGCCAACCGCTGCGGCGTAACAAGCAATCTGCGTTTTATTGGAAACATTAAAACGCTTTTGCATATTCTTTTGGTGAAAATTCACCGTATGTTCAGATATGGCTAAAATAAGTGAAATTTCCGCAGAGGTTTTCCCTTCTGCCGTCCATTTCAGAATTTCCAACTCACGCTGACTAAAATCATTAGATAAAACCACCATTGAACTATCGTTCAGACGCTCCAGCACGCGCAAACTCAGTTCCGCCAGAAGATGCAGTTTCACCTCTAGCTGGATTCGTAAGTGTTGGGTCTTACTGTGAAGCTTCGATGCAATAGATAATATACCAATGGTACGATTTGGCGCCATTGCTGAGCAGGAAAAGCCACTCATTAATCCTGCCGCGTTGGCTTCCGCCCATAAATTACCCGCACCGGTAAATAAATCGCGCGTCCACTCCACGCCGCGGCCTGGTCGCTGGCAAAGTAATAGCACCGGATCGACTGCATAATAGTTCTCACTTTCGTAGCGTTTTACCCAGCTTTCTGGATAACTACTAAACAAAAAGAGCCGCGGCCGGGTAAAAGGCACCGGATGCTGAACCAGAAAAGCGAAGTAATCAAAACCCAACGCTTCAATCTGCTTTTGCAATAGCGATTTCAATTGCATCACTTCTTTGAGCGCCAGAAATTCATTTTCCATTTCGCCTCGCCAGACGAAATAATTATCGGTCGTCATTATTGCCTTAGCGCTGTTTCACGCTTTTACATCCTGAAATTCATTGTTGCTAACGCAAAAAAATAAATTAGTCAGACAAAAAATATTGATTGAAAAGAGAGCAAATCTACTAGCAGCAAGCATAACTCTCTTAATGTCAATGCGTTAACCTAATGGGAGAGTGTGAGTTCGCGCTATTTTTTTAACAGGTTCACAACGTTAATTCCTCAGCATATTAGAATAGGATTTTTCTGAAGTACTTTCAATCACCCTATTCATCGAAAATGATCATTAGATTGATAAATTTTTAGCATCGACATTAACTAAAATTAGTCATGGTCAGAGCAGATTCTTTTGTCATGAAAGGATTATAGGGGGTGAATTAGTTTCGACTTAATCTTAATCCCACTTATTTATGCGGTTAAGATAATGTAATACGCTGCGGTATGATCTCTCTCAGGCTCTTTTCCGG
This sequence comes from Pantoea sp. USHLN256, assembly GCF_037149875.1. Taxonomy (NCBI): domain Bacteria; kingdom Pseudomonadati; phylum Pseudomonadota; class Gammaproteobacteria; order Enterobacterales; family Erwiniaceae; genus Pantoea; species Pantoea sp. USHLN256. The sequence goes on from NZ_JBBCQO010000001.1 coordinate 435,396, forward strand.
CTACGCTTAATCGGTGAGAGCAGAATCATGCACGGCGAGTTTGCAAGGGGAGACAGTGGCGCAGCACTCATCAGGCGCATTGTCGCACGTAGGTTGGCGTTTTAGCGGAACTGACTATGTTGAACCAGTTTGCATTACCTTTCCTTGTCTTGGGTGGCTGCACTGCCCTGATGATTTTAAAAGATCTTTTTCGCCATCCACATCCTGTGCGGGTGATGAATATTATTTGGCCTGTAACCGGGTTGTATATGCCATTTATTGGCTGGATCGCCTGGTGGTACCTGGGCCGTAAACCTTCGCGCCAGCAAAAACTTGCGCTGCTGGTTTCGCAAAAAATAGCGGGCAATGCCGGCTGGCAAACCATATTTATTTCCACTTCATTATCCGCTGCGGCCTGTATATTCGGCGATATCATCACAATCCCGATAATCACCTTACTAAAACAATTTGCTATTAATCCGACGCTATGGATGCAGGCAATTATTTGCGTGATCGTTTCATTGTTTATCGGATTACTCTTTCAATTTCTGGCTATTCGCCAACGTGAAAAACTTTCATTCGTCCGCGCATTATTACTCGCGCTGAAAACCGAAATTTTTCCCTTACTCATTTACCAATTAGGGATCTTTATCTTTATGGCGCTGGCCCTAAAATTTGTGCTAAACCAGCAGATTGACCCGCTGCTGGCAGCATTCTGGTTTATGCTGCAATTAGCAATATTGATTGGCTTTGTTTTCTCGTGGCCAGCTAATCATTTCCTGATAAAACGTGGACTTAATCCCGCCGTGTAGTTATCGACAGTAACCCGAGCCGCGCATGCCAAGATGAAAATGAGTGGCGTGCGCCGCGTTGTAGTCGGGCCCCAGCGCGTTGCCAAAAGTGGCGCAACCATTACGCCACAGCGCATGCAGTCCTGCCGCTGCCTCTTCCGGCTGCTGCCAGTTCTTTCCCACCTGTAACCAGCGCCCATTCGCGAGTTGAAACCCAGTGACATCCCAGGCATCGGCGCTGGCATGCTCGCTCAAGCGACCTTCCTGACGATGATAAATATTGCGGCAGGCATAACTGCCAACGTGAGAAATCCGCTTAAGCGAGCTATTAATTCCCGCCTGGCGCAATGCGCTATCGCTATTGATCACGAACATGGTGCTGGTGACTGCCATTGGACAGCTGGCGAGAAAACTGCTGCTGAGCGTGACGTCGCCGTAGCCACTGATGCGCAGCGGCTGCTCAAGCGGGCAACCGCCTTGCATCGGCGGCAACGCACGGAACTGCACCAGCCGCTGTTCACTTGCCTGACGCATTACCGCCATGCAGGCCGCAGGATCGCCACTCAACTTCTTCAGCTTATAACGCGTCATCCAACCCGGCGGGTCGGTCACTTTAAGTGGTGTAAACGGATTCCACTGCGGTGGCAGATGGGTTTTCAACCACGGCAGACTTAACCAGCCGCAAACGGCCAGCAACGCGACGGCTAACAAAGCGCGCACAATGCCTCACTTTTCCTGATGAAATGAACTAACAAGTGTAGAGGTCGCGCGCGGGGAGAGTGACGTAAATGGCTTAATTGCTGAAGATTTACGCAAAATGACTGCGCTTTAAACACTGTAAATAATTACTGACAGAGCAAAGCGCGTAAAAGGTCACAAAGGGGGAAAAACCATTATCGAAACTGCCTGCCTTTCCACTATCTTATGCCCCTTGCCCTATAAAGGGCACCTAACAATGCCCTAAATAATTCGAGCTGCAGGAAGGCGGCAAGTATGTAAATCCTCAGGAGCTTACTTAAGTAAGTGACTGGGGTGAACATGCGCAGCCAACGCATCTGCGGCTTGAAGTATGACGGGCAAATCAGCCATTAGAGCTGACACAACATCCCCGACAGGAAAGAAAAATTTATGGTTGATCAATCTAAAGAGGCGCTCAACGAGGCCGAACAGCCGGATAAACTCCAGCGTAATCTGCATAATCGTCACATCCAGCTCATTGCCATTGGTGGCGCCATCGGCACCGGACTGTTTATGGGTTCGGGAAAAACCATTAGCCTTGCCGGCCCATCGATCATCTTCGTGTATATGATCATTGGCTTTATGCTGTTCTTCGTGATGCGCGCCATGGGCGAGCTGCTGCTGTCGAATCTCGAATACAAATCCTTTAGCGATTTTGCTGCCGATCTCCTTGGCCCGTGGGCGGGATATTTTACCGGCTGGACCTATTGGTTCTGTTGGGTGGTGACCGGTATTGCCGACGTGGTTGCCATTAGCGCCTATTTCCAACTGTGGTTCCCGGACTTCTCCATCTGGATGAGCGCCCTGCTGTGCGTCTTCGTCTTCCTGGCGCTGAATATTGCCACGGTGAAGTTGTTCGGCGAGATGGAATTCTGGTTTGCGATTATCAAAATCGTCGCCATTGTCGCCCTAATCATCACCGGTATTGTGCTGGTGAGCATGCATTATCCGTCTCCGAACGGCGGCAGCGCAGCATTGAGTAATATCTGGGATCATGGTGGCATGTTCCCGAAAGGGTTGAGTGGCTTCTTTGCCGGCTTCCAGATTGCCGTGTTCGCCTTTGTCGGCATTGAACTGGTCGGCACCGCCGCGGCAGAAACTAAAGATCCGCACAAAGTTTTACCGCGTGCGATTAATGCCATTCCGCTGCGTATCATTATGTTTTACGTGCTGGCGCTGATGGTGATCATGGCGGTGACGCCGTGGAATCAGGTGCTGCCGAATCGCAGCCCGTTCGTAGAAATGTTTGTGCTGATTGGCCTGCCTGCAGCCGCCAGCATTGTTAACTTTGTGGTGCTGACGTCGGCGGCCTCGTCTGCCAATAGCGGTATCTTCTCTACCAGCCGCATGCTGTATGGCCTTGCAGAACAGGGCGTGGCGCATAAATCCTTTGGTCGCCTCTCGGCGCGTGCGGTGCCGACGACCGGACTGTTCTTCTCCTGCCTGTGCCTGCTGGCTGGCGTGGCGCTGATTTACCTGATTCCGGATGTGATGACCGTATTTACCATGGTCACCACCGTATCGGCGATTCTGTTTATGTTCGTCTGGACGATCATCCTGTGCAGCTATCTGGCTTACCGTAAGCAGCATCCACAGCGTCATGCGGAATCGAAATTCAAGATGCCGCTGGGCAAGTTTATGTGCTGGGTGTGCATGGCGTTTTTCGCCTTTGTGCTGGTACTGCTGACGCTACAGGAAGATACCCGCCAGGCGCTGATGATCACACCATTATGGTTTGTGATTCTGACGATGGGATGGTTGTTGCGTCGTCGTAAGGCCTGATTTGCACAGCCAAAGGCCAGGTGATTTCACCGGGCCTTTCTCGTTATAACCTCTCCAGCAATTTTCGCCACGCTTCACCTAACGCGGGACGCAGCGAAGGTTCACGTTGTGGCGCCACCTCAGGCGACTGCGGCGATCCCAGATTAAAGGTGAAGGTGTAATTCGGCTCTTCGCCCATGCGCAAATCGCTAATCAACGTATCATCGCCCTGCTGCTGCATCGCGTAGAAACCATGGCTAAACCACGCCACGCGTTCGGCATGCCATTGGCCTTTAAACGGGGCAAACAACTCAGGTTTGCGATCGTGCCAGCTAATCTGCAGCGGACGCTGCGACGACAGCAGCGACCAATAGGCTTCGCCATAGCGATCTGGCGTGATAATCACCGTGCGCCATACCAGCGTATTGAACGCGGTCGGCGTCACCAACAGCTGTTCAGGTTGCACCGATTGCTGCGTCAACTGTTGCTCAATATGCTGCGTCGCCATGCTTTGAATCACCATGCTCCAGGCGAGATACAGCGTACTCACCAATAGCCCCGCCTGATTCCAGCGTAAGCCTCGGGCATCGCGCCGCCATAAGGCGACCAGCAGTGCAATCAGCAGGGGCAAGGTATACAGCGGATCGATGATGTACATGCTGCCAATGGCATAAGGGAAATCGGTGAGCGGCAGACCCAGCTGCGTGCCATACACCGTGGTGAGGTCCAGCAGCGGATGCGTCACCAGCGCCAGCCAGATTGCCAGCGTCCAGCCGCGCCAGTGAGTTCGACTGCGCATCGCGCCCGCCACCAGCCAGCCGAGCAGCGGCGCAATCAAGGTGAGAAATATCAGCGCATGACTTTCGGTGCGATGCAGCGTCATATTGCGGATGGCATCGCCGTGATCGATGAACACATCGAGGTCCGGCAAGGTGCCGGCGACCGCGCCCACCAGCGCCGCCTGCCACACCGGCACGCGTTTGCCCATCACGGCGACGGTTACCGCCGCGCCTAACGTCAGTTGCGATAATGAATCCATGCACTCTCCTTGAAAAAGCGGGATCAGCGCACGCGGATCCCTTCAATAATCATGCGCTGCACGTTTTCCAGCGTCTGTTCAAAGAACGCCGCATCGTTCAACGTTTGGCCGGTAATCGCTTCAACCTGCGAGGCGAAATCCGCATAGTGCTGGGTGGTGGCCCACAGCAGGAAAAACAGGTGCTGTGGCTGCACGCCCGCCAGTCGACCTTCGGCGATCCACTGTTCGATAATCGCCGCCTTTTCATCCACCAGCGCCTTTAAATCACCGGCCAGTTCGCCTTTTAACAGCGGCGCGCCCTGCAACATCTCGAGGCAGAATAAGCGCGAGGCTTGCGGATGGTCGCGCGAGACCTCCAGTTTCAGACGAATGTATTGGCGAATGGCCGTCAGCGGATCGTGATCGTGCTGCAGCGCACGCAGCGGCGCCAGCCACACATCAAGAATCTCTTTCAGAACCGCCACATACAGCACTTCTTTTGACGGAAAGTAATAGAGCAGATTGGTTTTGGAGACATCGGCACGTTCGGCCACTTTATCCAGGCTGGTGCCGTGAATGCCGTATTGCGAGAAGAAGGCTAAAGCCGCTTCAAGAATAGCTGCCCGCTTAGCGGCGACCGCACGCGAACGGCGTCCCGGTTTTTTTTCATCGCTTTTCACACTGTTACCTCATCCGTCCTGCTTAACCGCATCATAACAAAGGCCTCCTTTCCTGCCTAATTCGCCGCCTGCACCTTTTTTGACCACGCCGCGCATGAAAAACGTGCAGCCGTTTTGACCAAACGGTCTGATTTGGACCAATTACTCCAGTTTACACGCCACGTAAATTTTAACGCATTGTTATATAAGCCCTTTTAAAATGTGGCACAGGCTTTGCAGATTTGTGATGGAGCGCCGCCCGCAGGATGCGTGCAGGAAGCAGCGCAGCGCGTGAAGCAATCCCCGTCTAATGCAGAGAGGTTTCACATGAAAATTGGCGTCTTTATCCCGATTGGTAATAACGGCTGGCTGATCTCCACCCATGCGCCGCAGTACAAGCCCACCTTTGAACTGAACAAAGAGATCGTGCTGAAAGCGGAGCATTATCATTTCGACTTTGCGCTTTCGATGATCAAGCTGCGCGGCTTCGGCGGTAAAACCGAGTTTTGGGATCACAACCTCGAATCCTTCACCTTGATGGCGGGCCTCGCGGCAGTGACCTCACGCATTGAGATCTACGCTACCGCCGCCACGCTGACCTTACCGCCCGCGATTGTCGCGCGCATGGCATCCACCATTGATTCCATCTCCAATGGCCGCTTTGGCGTCAATTTGGTTACCGGCTGGCAGAAACCCGAGTATGAACAAATGGGCTTGTGGCCAGGCGATGCCTACTTCTCCAGCCGCTACCAATATCTGACCGAATACGTCACCGTGCTGCGCGATTTATGGGGCACCGGCCAGAGCGATTTCAAAGGTGAATTCTTCACCATGAACGATTGCCGCGTCAGCCCGCAGCCACAAAAACCGATGAAGGTGATTTGCGCCGGTCAGAGCGATGCCGGCATGGCGTTCTCGGCGCAGCACGCCGATTACAACTTCTGCTTCGGCAAAGGCGTCAACACGCCAACCGCCTTCGCCCCGACCGCCGCGCGCATGAAACAGGCCGCCGATAAAGCCGGTCGCGATGTTGGTTCCTATGTGCTGTTTATGATTATCGCCGCCGAAAGCGACGAAGCCGCACGCGCCAAATGGGAGCACTACAAAGCCGGTGCCGATGAAGAGGCGCTCGCCTGGCTCACCACGCAAAGTCAGCAGGACACCAAGTCCGGCAGCGACACCAACGTGCGCCAGATGGCCGATCCGACCTCAGCGGTCAACATCAATATGGGCACGCTGGTTGGCTCTTACGCCAATGTGGCACGAATGTTGGATGAAGTTGCATTAGTCGACGGCACCCAAGGCGTCTTGCTGACCTTTGATGACTTCCTGCAAGGCATTGAAGATTTCGGTGAGCGTATTCAGCCATTAATGCAGTGCCGTCACGATTTAATTGCATCACAGCAGGAGGTTGCCTGATGAGTACCGTTGTTTGTGCCCATAGCGAAAGTTTACCTAACATCACCTTGCCCGCGCGTCCGGAAGCTATCGCGCTGCCCGCCGCGCAAAGTGCGCTGATTGTGGTGGATATGCAGAATGCTTACGCCACCGAAGGCGGATATCTCGACCTGGCGGGCTTTGATGTCTCTGCCACTAAACCGGTAATTGCCAAAATTCATCAGGCGGTGACCGCTGCGCGAGCAGCAGGTATGCAGATTATCTGGTTCCAGAATGGCTGGGACGATCAATACGTTGAAGCCGGGGATGCCGGTTCACCCAATTTCCACAAATCCAATGCACTGAAAACTATGCGCAAGCGCCCGGAGCTGCAGGGCACGCTGCTGTCGAAAGGCGGCTGGGATTATGCGCTGGTGGATGAACTGGTGCCGCAGGCTGGCGATATTGTGCTGCCGAAACCGCGTTACAGCGGCTTTTTCAATACCCCGCTCGACAGCATGCTGCGCAGCCGAGGTATTCGCCATCTGGTGTTTACCGGTATTGCTACCAACGTCTGCGTGGAATCAACGCTGCGTGACGGCTTCTTCCTCGAGTATTTCGGCGTGGTTTTGGAAGACGCCACTTATCAGGCAGGACCTGCGTTTGCCCAGCAGGCGGCCATTTTTAATATCGAGACGTTCTTTGGCTGGGTCAGCAATACCGACACGTTCTGTGAAGCGCTAAAAAGCTAACGTACCGCTTCGCCTGCAAACCGATAAGAAGAGGATTTCGCCATGCCTAAAAGTGTGATTATTCCGCCCGGCACTGGAACACCCATCGCTCCATTCGTGCCCGGCACCTTAGCCGATGGCGTAGTGTACGTCTCCGGCACCTTGCCCTTCGATGCTAACAACAATGTAGTGCATGTCGGTGATGCGGCAGCGCAAACACGCCACGTGCTGGACACCATCAAAAAGGTGATTGAAACCGCAGGCGGCACCATGGATGACGTCACGTTCAACTCGATCTTTCTCACCGACTGGAGCAACTACGCGGCGATTAACCAGATTTATGCCGAATATTTCCCCGGCGATAAACCGGCGCGCTTCTGCATTCAGTGTGGGCTGGTGAAACCGGATGCGCTGATTGAAATCGCCACCGTTGCCCATATCGGCAAGCAGGAGGCGTGATGCATCTGGAGATTCAGGGGTTAACCGCCGCAGATGCGCCGACGCTGGTGCTGGCTTCTGGCTTAGGCGGCGTTGCCGGTTTCTGGCAGCCGCAGCTGGCGGCGCTGACGCCACACTTTCGCGTGGTGACTTACGATCAGCGCGGTACCGGTCGCAGTGCCGACACGCTGCCGGAAGGCTACAGCATGGCGATGATGGCGGCGGAACTGGCCGCTGCGCTGGAACAACGGGGCATTGAACATTACGACGTTATCGGCCATGCGCTGGGCGGTTTGATTGGCCTGCAGTTGGCGCTGGATTTCCCCGCACGCGTTGGCCGCGTGGTCGTGATCAACGGCTGGCTGTCGCTGGATGCGCATACGCAACGCTGCTTCCAGGTGCGTCAGGATCTGCTGATGAACGTTGGCGTTGAAGCCTTTGTACGCGCTCAGCCGCTGTTCCTCTATCCTGCCGAATGGCTGGCGCGTAATCAGGCGCGCATTACGGCGGAAGATGCGCACCATGTGGCCCATTTTCAGGGTATGGAAAATCTGCTGCGTCGTCTGCACGCGCTGAAAAGCGCCGACTTCCGTGCGCAGATAGCGCGTATCACGCAGCCGGTATTAGCGATTTGCAGTCAGGACGACCTGCTGGTGCCGTGGAGCTGCTCGCCGCAGCTGGCGCAGGCATTGCCTAACGGCAGCCTGATTGAGATGGCCTGGGGTGGACACGCCATGAGCGTGACGGATGCCGACAACTTTAACGCGCTGCTGTTGCGCTGGCTGGCCGATACGGCTGCGCCTGCCCAACGTGCGGCCAGCTAATCACAGGAGCCGCTGATGAGCGTGCACGAACTGCCTGTTTTACCCCTTGTGGAGCGCGATGCGTTTCGTAACGCCATGGCGTGCCTAGGCGCAGCGGTGAATATCATCACCACCGATGGCCCCGCCGGACGCGCCGGTTTTACCGCTTCAGCGGTGTGCAGCGTGACGGATACGCCGCCGACGTTGCTGGTCTGCCTTAACCGCTCAGCGTCGGTATGGCCGATTTTTCGCGATAACGGCTATCTGTGCGTCAACACGCTGGCCGCCGGGCATGAAGAACTTTCGACGCTGTTTGGTGGCAAAACGCCGATGGATCAACGCTTCGCCGCCGCCGGTTGGCAGACGCTTGCCAGCGGTGCCCCCCTGTTAGACGGCGCGCTGGTGTCGTTTGATTGCAAAGTGTCGCAGGTGGTCAGCGTCGGGACACACGACATCCTGTTTTGCGAAGTGCTGGCGCTGGTGCGCAATGATGAAACGCACGGCCTGGCATGGTTTGACCGTGGATATCATCACCTTTTACGGCAGGACGCCCGCTAACGCCGCGCTGTGCGGCCCGCTTTCACTGACACCCTGGAGATGACGATGGCGAGTTCCTGGTTCCCCCGCTGGCAGAAAAAGTCAGCCTTGACCGATGATGGGCTGATTGCGCCGGATGAAACGCTGCCGTTTGCGCAGACGGTCGTCCTTGGCCTGCAGCATGCTGTGGCAATGTTTGGCGCAACGGTATTGATGCCGTTGCTGATGGGACTGGACCCCAATCTGGCGATTCTGGTTTCCGGCATCGGTACGCTGCTGTTTTTTGTCGTCACCGGCGGACGCGTGCCCAGCTATCTCGGCTCCAGCGCGGCGTTTGTGGGTGTGATAATTGCGGTAACCGGTTTTAACGGCCAGGGACTTAATCCTAATCTGGCGCTGGCGCTCGGCGGCGTGATCGCTTGCGGTGCGCTCTATACGCTGATTGGTCTGGTGGTGATGAAAGTCGGCACCGGCTGGATCGAGCGCCTGATGCCGCCAGTGGTGACGGGTGCGGTGGTGATGGCGATTGGTCTGAACCTGGCCCCGATAGCCGTGCACGGCGTCTCCGGCTCGATGTTCGACAGTTGGATGGCGGTGATGACGGTGTTGTGCATCGGCCTGGTGGCGGTGTTTACCCGTGGGATGATTCAGCGCCTGCTGATCCTGGTCGGGCTGATAGTGGCATGGGCAATCTACGCCTTGCTGACCAACGTGATGGGCTTTGGCAAGCCGGTGGATTTCAGCGGTCTTGCCAATGCGCCGTGGTTTGGTCTGCCGCACACCACCGCGCCGATCTTTGATATGCAGGCCATCGTGATGATTGCACCGGTGGCGATCATTCTGGTGGCGGAAAACCTCGGTCACATTAAAGCGGTGGCGGGTATGACCGGACGCAACCTCGATCCGTGGATGGGCCGCGCATTCGTCGGCGATGGATTAGCAACCATGCTATCCGGCTCGATGGGCGGCAGCGGCGTAACCACCTATGCGGAAAATATCGGCGTGATGGCGGTGACAAAAGTCTATTCGACCTTAGCATTCGTCGCGGCGGCAGTCATTGCACTGGTGCTCGGCTTCTCACCAAAATTTGGCGCGCTGATCCACACCATTCCCGGCCCGGTGATTGGCGGTGCATCAATTGTGGTGTTTGGTTTGATTGCGGTGGCAGGGGCACGTATTTGGGTGCAGAACCATGTGGACTTCAATCAGAACGGTAATCTGATCATGGTGGCGACCACGCTGGTGCTCGGTGCCGGTGATTTTGCGCTGAAGATTGGTAGCTTCACAATTGGCGGTATTGGCACCGCGACCTTTGGTGCCATCATCCTCAACGCCATTCTGCAACGACGCGGTGCCGCACGGGTGAACCAGGCGGCACGGCAACATCCTTAAGGTTCGAGCGGTGCCTCATCGGGCACCGCTTTCTTACGGCGAATACGCAGCTCGCTAACGATGACCCCGCACACAATCAGTGCCGCGCCCAACAGCGCAGCGGCAGGCAAACGTTCCCCCGCGATACGCCCTACTACACCCGCCCAAACCGGTTCACCGGCATAGATTACCGTGGCACGCGTTGGCGATACGCTACGTTGCGCCCAGTTCATCGTCACCTGGATTAATGCACTGGCCGCACCTAAACCCAGCGCGCTGAGCAGCAGTGGCGTGGACATGGCAGGAACCGATTCGCCATTCGGGATCATCAAGACAAAGGCACAGGCGGATGCGACCATCAGCTGAATCAGCGTCACACGGCGCACATCGACTTGCCCGGCATAGCGGCTAATCAGGATGATCTCCGCCGCAATCGCCAGCGTACTGAGTAAGGTGGCGATTTCGCCGGCATTCAGCGTCAAACTGCCATCCTGTGGACCCGCCACCAGCACTAAGCCGGTAAATGCCAGCAGAATACCCAGCCACGCCATTAATCCCGGCGGACGCCGCAGAAACACCCATTGCAATAACGGCACCACCGGCACATACAGCGCGGTGAGAAACGCTGACTGACTGCTGGAAATGGTCTGCATGCCCCAGGTCTGCAAGCCGTAGCCGCCAGCGATCGACAAACCAATCAGCGCGCCAGCTTTGATTTCCAGCCAGGTTACCTGTTTAAGGTAACGACGGAAGAAAAATGCCAGCAGTAGTGAAGCCGTGGCAAAACGCAGCCCAACGAAGAAAAACGGGCCGGAATGAGCCATCGCCCGATGCACCACCAAAAAAGTGCCACCCCAGACCATGGTAATGAAAATGAGTACCAGCTCCTGACGCGAAATTCGCAGGCTGAGACGGGAAGATGAAGCGGACATAACGCACCAAAATAGTCAATTGGCGGTCAGTTTGCGCAGAGATATGGGAAATTGCAATGCTTGTTACCGCCGGGCGAACCCGGCGGCCGGGGATGAATGGGCAGGAGCACTATTTTTTAGCGCGGCTGCGTCCCCCTTTTTCACCGGCTTCAGAAGCGCGCTGTGGGTCGTTTCTGAAATTACCCCCGCTGTTTTTACCGCCTTTGCGGCCCGCTTCTGCAGCTCTTTCACGGTCTTCTGCGAAATTGCCGGAACCTCCACGATGTTGTGCCATCATTTCCTCCAGAGATTGAGCATCCAGTTTGAGGACTCATCACGTTGCAACTGTGAAAAGCAGGGTGGCGAATGTTCCGCTCACCTGCTTAAAGAATAGACAACCCACCGATAAACCCGCCTGCTGTTCATATTTTGAAACAGATAATTCACTCATTTAGCTGCAAAAAACCAAATTTACCGCCGCGTTACAACGAGTTATCCGCCAATTATTAGCACCTGCTCAAGCTCTGTACAGCAGCCTGCGCAGGCTCTTCTATACTTCTGATTACTCATCACCTCCAGCAGGATGAAAACTATGGCAAAGATTTTGGTGCTCTACTATTCGATGTACGGACATATTGAAACCATGGCGCAGGCCGTGGCCGAAGGAGCAAAGAGCGTAAGTGGCGCAGAAGTCACCATTTTGCGCGTGCCGGAAAGCATGGATGCGGAGCGTTTCGCCCAGGTTGGCGGCAAAGTGAATCAGGCGGCGCCTGAGGCTAAACCGGAGGATTTGCCTCAGTACGATGCCATCATCGTCGGCACCCCAACCCGTTTTGGCAATATGGCCGGCCAGATGCGTAACTTCTGGGATCGCACCGGCGGACTGTGGGCCTCGGGCGCGCTGTACGGCAAAATCGCCAGCGTCTTTGCTTCAACCGGTACCGGCGGCGGCCAGGAACAAACCATCACCTCTGTCTGGACCACCCTCGCCCACCACGGCATGGTGATTGTTCCCATCGGCTACGGCACCAAAGAACTTTTCGACATCTCGCATGCGCGCGGCGGCACGCCTTATGGCGCAACCACGCTGGCTGGCGGAGATGGATCGCGTCAACCCTCGGCGGAAGAACTGGATATAGCCCGTTATCAGGGCCAACACGTCGCCGGACTGGCGGTAAAGCTGCAAGGATAAAATCCACAACAGGAGACCTTTATGACAACAGAACAGTCGAAAGAGCATCACGTGGGCGAATGGGCTTCACTGCGCCATACATCGCGCGAAATTGCTGAAGCCATTTTTGAGGTAGCCAACTACGACGAACGTCTGGCAGAGCAGATTTGGAGTCAGCAAGGCAGTGATGAAGTGCTGATTCGCGCTTTCAAAAAGACCGACCAGGACGTTCTGACCTGGGACGACAAAACCGTTGAGCGCAAAAACGTTTGAATTGCAGGCGGGCCTTGTCCCGCCTTCGCTATCTTTTAGATTTTCAGGGAGCCATATATGTCAACTTATCAAAGTATCAATCCGGCCAACAACCAACTGCTCAAAGCCTGGGACGAACACGATGATGCTTATGCGCAACAGGCGCTGAAAACCGCGGATGAGCTTTATCACTCCAGCTGGAGCAAAGGCGATATTCAGCCACGTCTACAGGTGTTGCATCGTTTAGCCGATTTGATCGACCAACGTGCCGAAGAGCTGGCAACTATCGCCAGTAAAGAGATGGGCAAGCTGATTGGGCAAAGCCGTGGTGAAGTGAAAATTTGTTCGCAGATTGCCCGCTATTACGCTGAACATGCTGCCACCTTTTTGCAGCCGCAACCTTATGCCAGCGAAGTGGGCGACGCCTGGCTTGAGTATCATCCGATTGGCGTGATCGTCGCGGTTGAACCGTGGAACTTCCCCTACTACCAGCTGATGCGCGTATTGGCGCCAAACCTGGCGCTTGGCAATCCGGTACTGGCGAAACATGCCAATATCGTGCCGCACTGTGCAGACGTGTTTGAAAAATTGGTGGCAGAAGCTGGCGCGCCAAAAGGTGCGTGGACCAATCTGTTTATCTCCACCGATCAGGTCGCGGATTTGATTGCCGACTCACGGGTGCAGGGCGTGGCGCTGACCGGTTCCGAACGTGCCGGCAGCGCGGTAGCAGAGCAAGCTGGCAAACATCTGAAGAAATCAACGCTGGAATTGGGCGGTAATGATGTGTTCGTGGTGCTGGACGATGCCGATATTGATGAAGCGGTTCGCCAGGGCGCTCAGGGCCGCCTCAGCAACTGCGGCCAGGTCTGTACTGCGGCCAAACGCTTTATTCTGCATGAAAAAATCGCCGATACCTTTATGGCGAAATTCAGCGCGGCACTGCAATCGGCCACGCCGGGCGATCCGCTGGATGAGAAAACCACGCTGGGTCCGCTATCTTCTAAAGATGCACGCGATCGTTTAGTGAAGCAGGTTGATGATGCGGTTAAGCACGGCGCACGCCTGGAGTTTGGCGGTCGTGCGATTGAAGGCGTCGGCTGCTATTACCAGCCAACGGTGCTCACCGGTCTGACGCCGGATAACCCGGCTTACTATCAAGAGTTCTTTGGTCCGGTGGCGCAAGTGTATGTGGTGGCCGACGATCGTGCTGCCGTCGCGCTGGCGAATGACTCGAACTATGGCCTTGGCGGTTCAGTCTGGACCAAAGATATTGCACGTGGTCGTAAGATGGCATCGCAAATTGAAACTGGCATGGTATTCATCAATTCGCAGAGCGATACCTCCGCAGAGCTGCCGTTTGGTGGCGTGAAGCGATCCGGTTACGGACGCGAACTGTCGGATTTGGGTATTAAAGAGTTTGCCAACCAAAAACTGGTGGTGGTCGCCGGTTAACGGTTAACAGATACAAAAAACCCCGCCGCGGCGGGGTTTTTCTTTTGCGTCAATCTTAATTGCTGGTCGCCGGTTTAGCCGGTTCTGCTGGCGTCGCATCCGCTTGCGCTTTCTGCGCGGCTGCCGCATCGGCCTTGGCTTTGTCATCCGCTGCTTTCTGAGCAGTGGTTTTCTCCGCTTTAGCTTTCTCGTCAGCGGCTTTCTGCGCTGCCGCTTTATCCGCTTTCACTTTCTCGTCAGCGGCTTTCGCATCAGACGCTTTCTGCGCCGCGGCTTTATCCGCTGCGACTTTTTCTGCAGCCGCTTTGTCTGCAGCCGCTTTGTCTGCAGCGGCCTGATCGGCTTTCTGCTTAGCATCATCGGCAGCAGGTGCTGCAGCGGCTGGGGCTGGCTGTTCTGTCGGAGCCGGTGCAGCTGCAGGCTGCAGTGGCGTACCTTGCAGAGCGCCATTCAACGCGCCAGTGAACTGATCCCAACTGCAGTAGCCGTTGGCATCTGTTTCACAACCCGCCAGCTGCAGCGTGACGCGTTTCGGCGGATTTTTCAGGCTCAGCACATCGGCATCGCGCAGCTGATCGGCGGTTTGATAAACGTACTCAATTTTCAGCAGATCTTTGTTGTTCTTCACATCGTGCCAGCGTTCAAATACCACCTGGCCGCCAATGGGCGTTTTCTCATCATTGCCTGGCAGCTCATAAGGCTTCACCTGCAACGCACTGAGCAAGGAGGCGATATTGGAGTCATGACCGACCATCAACGTCACTTTCGGCGCGTTGGCTTTATCCTGATCGACTAACTGGCTACGGATATAATCCACCAGCGGTGCGGCCACTTCGCGCGCCACTTCAGGCGAGGCGAACAACGCATCCTGATAACCATTTTTGATCGACGCCAACTCTTTCCACTGCTCAGGCGTTTTGATCTGGCCCCACGCCACCTGATCGGCCGGGAAACCTTCGTAATATTGCAGCGTGAACGCATCCACCAGCGAGTTGCCAATCTTCAGCGGGCCGCTGACGTTCGGCTCTTTGCCGTTATCTGCGCTGAACGTGTTGTCGCCGCTGCTCAGATCACACTGTTTTTTGCCGTTACAGGCAGGAGCAGATTTGTAATCAACAATTTTTTCCAGATGCTGGAAGGCCGGCTTTAACGCCAGTTTTTCATTGGCAGCGGTCATGGCAGCCAGCGCTTTTTTGTTGAACTCATCGCTGCCGTCGGTAACAACCGGATTAAAGATAGGATCCATGGTACCCATCGCATCCTGATGGGTTACCGCGATATCGCAGCCCGGGAAGGCGCCAGTGATAAAGTACTGCGCGGTAGCGACGGTGCGCTGCAGGCTGTTGGCATAAACGAAGATATTGCTGCTGTCCGGGCAGGTGCCGTTTTGCACCAGCCCCTGCTGTGCCAGCCACTGACGGGTGTAGTTACCCATGTAGACTTCCAGCACGCCACCTTTGGTGGTCAGCTCGCCACCCGCGACATCCCACTGCGGCCAGCTTTTTTTGGTGGATTGCTCCAGCACGCTACCATTATTGGCTAACGGCGCACGCAGGTTATGCCGACTTAACATCAGCACCTGCTGGAGTTGCATATCTCCATCCGCCGCGTACGCGGACATGCCCATCGGGAGCGCAGCGATGACTGACAACGCGCAAAGACTCAGTTTCTTGATCATTGTGCCTATTCCATAATTCATCAGTGAAACACTCTGGCTTTCAAGCGATTAGCACGCCAAAGAGCGAATTACCGCACAGTGTAACCCAGCTTGCATCGGAAAATCGCCAGATGTTTGCAAAAACCGTGAATGGAATATAGCAGTAAACGCGCGTGCCGTCGGGTAACGGCAGCAGATTGAAAAGCAACGCGATGTTTTTCGGAATCTGTGAATGCTGAAAAGCAAAAAGCCCGCATTGTTGCGGGCTTCTTTAATATGGCGGAGGAACAGAGATTCGAACTCTGGGATGGTTTCCCATCGACGGTTTTCAAGACCGTTGCCTTAAGCCACTCGGCCATCCCTCCGGGGATTTTGTGTTGCGTCACTCTGCAAGAGTGAATGGCGGAGGAGGAGAGATTCGAACTCTCGGATGGTTTCCCATCGACGGTTTTCAAGACCGTTGCCTTAAGCCACTCGGCCACCCCTCCGCAATGAGGCGCACTATAAACATCCCCCCGAACGATGTAAAGCCTGCATTGAATCGTTCGGCTGAAAAACAGCCAAATTTTATTTTTTCGGCGTCAAATTCGCCATTCTGCTCAGCGAAACAGCAATTTATCGCGTAAAGATGGGTAAAACGCCTTTTCTGTCTTTCAGACGCTGCGTATCCTCGTGCCATATTTGGTGTTTCTCTCTTTAAGGAGCGCATGATGGAAAGAATTTTTAGCTCGTCGCAGCAATCGTTAGTCAGCACCCACAAGGTGCTGCGCAATACTTATCTGTTACTTGGCTTTACACTAGCCTTCTCGGCGGTCACCGCCACACTCAGCACCGTGTTTGCCTTGCCTTCGCCGGGCCTGATTCTGATGCTGGTTGGCTTTTATGGTTTGATGTTCCTGACGCATAAACTGGCTAACAGCCCGGCAGGTATTCTGGCTGCCTTCGCCTTTACCGGTTTCCTCGGTTATTGCCTTGGCCCGATCCTCAGCTCGTTCCTGACCGCAGGCATGGGTGATGTGATTGCCATGGCGCTGGGCGGTACCGCGTTGGTGTTCTTTGGTTGCTCGGCATATGTGCTGACCACGCGTCGCGATATGTCATTCCTGAGCGGCATGATGATGGCGGGCTTCGTGGTGTTGCTGGTAGCGGTTGTTGCTAACATCTTCCTGCAACTGCCTGCGCTGCATCTGGCGATCAGCGCTCTGTTTATCCTGTTCTCTGCCGGTGCCATCCTGTGGGAAACCAGCAACATCATTCACGGCGGCGAAACTAACTACATTCGCGCCACCGTAAGCCTGTATGTTTCGCTGTATAACATCTTTGTTAGCCTGCTCAGCCTTCTGGGCTTCGCTAACCGCGATTAAGTTGTTCGCAATAGTCTTTCAAACCCTGCTTCGGCAGGGTTTTTGCTTTTTATGGCCGGGCGAATTTACAATGTGCCGATTAACGTGATGAGGAAGAACTGTGATTTTTGCCGGTAAAGAGATTGCCACCGATGCGGAAGGCTATTTAAAAAATAGCGCGGACTGGAGCGAGCCGCTGGCTGTCGCCATCGCGGAGCAGGAAGCGATCGTAATGAGTGAAGCTCACTGGGAAGTGGTGCACTTTGTCCGGGCGTTTTATCAGGAATTTAATACCTCACCGGCGGTACGCATGCTGGTAAAAGCCATGGCGCAAAAATATGGCGAGGAGAAAGGTAACAGCCGCTACCTATTCCGCCTGTTTCCTGAAGGTCCAGCAAAACAGGCGACTAAAATTGCGGGTTTGCCAAAACCGGCTAAATGTTTGTAATCATCCAGTGGTAAACCGGGTGGGAAGCTCCGCCGGCTGATGCGGTTCCACCAGCACTTTGTCGACGCGCGCGCTGCGCGGCCCACCCGCTTTTAACCAGCTGATTAATTCATCGACCTGTTGCGCATCACCGGACGCCAGCACTTCAACGCTGCCATCCGCTAAATTGTGCGCATAGCCGTTGATATTCAATGCTCTGGCCTGCGTTTGCGTGTGATAACGGAATCCCACGCCCTGCACCATGCCGTGCACCCAGATTTTGCAGCAAGTGGTTGCCATTACGTTCTCCCATCACTGTGCGTTGCAATTTGCGGCCATCCGCCGGAAAATGGCGCCTCATTTTTTCAGGTAAGCATAGCAAACTATGACCGTTCGATTGATTCTCGCAAAGGGACGTGAAAAATCCCTGCTCCGCCGCCATCCGTGGGTGTTCTCAGGTGCCGTTGCACGTATGGAAGGTAAAGCCCAGTCTGGTGAGACCATTGATGTCTGCGACAGCAATGGCAAATGGCTGGCTCGCGCCGCGTACTCTCCGCAATCACAAATTCGCGCACGCGTCTGGAGCTGGCAGCAGGATGAGTCAATCGACATCACCTTCTTCGTGCGCCGCTTTGAGCAAGCACAGCTATGGCGCGACTGGCTGGCAAAACGCGATGGGTTGGATAGCTATCGTCTGATCGCCGGTGAGTCCGACGGCATGCCGGGCGTCACCATCGATCGCTTCGGTGACTTCCTCGTGCTGCAACTGTTGTCAGCGGGCGCAGAGTATCAGCGTCCAGCCATCGTCTCCGCTTTACAACAGTGCTTCCCTGACTGCGCTATTTACGATCGTTCAGACGTCGCGGTGCGTAAAAAAGAGGGACTGGAACTGGCGCAAGGTCCAGTTTCAGGTGAACTGCCGCCGCCGCTGCTGCCTATCACTGAGCACGGCATGAAGCTGTTGGTGGATATTCAGGGCGGTCATAAAACCGGTTATTACCTTGATCAGCGTGACAGCCGCCTGGCGACACGTCGCTACGCAGAGAACGCCCGCGTACTGAATTGCTTCTCTTATACCGGTGGTTTTGCGGTTTCAGCATTGCTGGGCGGCTGCCGTGAAGTGATCAGCGTCGACACCTCGCAGGATGCGCTCGATGTGGCAAAACAAAACGTTGAGCTGAATGGCCTCGATGTGTCGCGCGCGCAGTTTGTACGCGACGATGTATTTAAACTGTTGCGCCGCTATCGCGACAGCGGTGAGAAGTTCGACGTGATCGTGATGGACCCGCCGAAATTCGTCGAGAATAAGAACCAACTGATGGGTGCGTGCCGCGGTTATAAAGATATCAACATGCTGGCGATCCAGCTGTTGAATCCCGGCGGCGTCTTGCTCACCTTCTCTTGTTCCGGCTTGATGCCAACCGATTTGTTCCAGAAAATCATCGCTGACGCCGCCGTTGATGCCGGTCGTGATGTACAATTTATAGAGCAGTTCCGTCAGGCAGCCGACCATCCAGTGATTGCCAGCTATCCTGAAGGGCTTTATCTGAAAGGTTTTGCCTGCCGCGTGCTGTGACTTGAAAACGCTGTCCCTGCCTCCATATTGGTAACAGGGCAGTCTTTTGGGAGGTCACAATGATTACGACTAAATTTGGAATTGGACAGCAGGTCCGACACCGTCTCTCCGGGGTGCTCGGCGTTATTGTGGATGTCGATCCGGAGTTTTCGCTTGATGAGCCAGAGGTGGATGATGTCGCCTCTAGCGAAACATTACGCGCCGCGCCTTGGTATCACGTGGTGATGGAAAATGAAGAAGGCGATCAAGTGCACACTTACGTGGCTGAGGTTCAGCTGGCAGGTGAAACCTCGTTCGAACATCCTGAACAACCTTCCATGGATGAGCTGGCCGCTTCAATTCGGCAGCAGCTACAGGCACCCAGCCTGCGCCATTAATCAAAACGGCGACTCAGGTCGCCGTTACTTTTAGTGCGTTATTCCCAATCGCGGAATTTCAATTTTCGGACAACGATCCATAATCACCGTCATACCCGCGTCCTGCGCTAATACGGCAGCCTGCTCATTAATCACGCCCAGCTGTAGCCACAAGGTATCCGCACCAATGGCGATCGCTTCCTGCGCCACGCCCCATGCCGCTTCGGCATTGCGAAACACATCTACCATATCCACTTTTCCCGGAACATCTGCCAGCGTGGCATAAGCCGTTTGGCCCAGAAGCTGCTGACCAGCCAGTTTCGGACTGACCGGAATCACCTCGTAGCCCTGATCGAGCAGATATTTCATTACGCCATAGCTTGGTCGGTCGGGGCGATCGCTGGCGCCTACTAATGCGATACGTTTAGTTTTGGTGAGCACATCGCGAATTGTTTGATCATTCATCTTTTTTCTCCTGGTTCATTCGCCTAAGTGTAGTTGGCATTGCACTTTACGCTGCTAAGGCTGCGCACCAGAAGTTTGCGCAGCCGCACGAATAAATATGTAAAAATGTAAATTTACTGCCATAATGTAATACTTTGCTACACATATTCGATTACCCCCCTTTTGCCGGGAGTTGCAATGAAGCTGTCCTTTACTGCTACGGGTTTACTCATGTTGCTCGTATCAGCATCCTGTCATGCCATTACGCTTAAGCTCGATCCCGAGATCGAACTTTTAGTGTTAGACGGTCGAAAAATTTCCGGCTCATTATTGAAAGGCGCTGGAAGTCTTGAGCTGGAACGTGGACAGCATCAGTTTCTCTTCCGTGTAGAAAAACCCGCTGCCGATGCCACGCATTTTCAGTCGGTGCCCATGATTGTCACTTTTAATGCCAACGCCCATTCTGTTGCTATCCGCTTACCTGCCTTAAATAACCGTCGTGAGCGCAACGCTTTTGATAAAACCTTGAACTTTCAACTGATTGATGAGCGAGGCATCGAAATTACTAGCCTGCGCGACCACCTGCCGCGGGCAAGTGATAACGATTTTGAAAAAGCGATGGTGAATTACAATCGCGATGCGCACGCAGCTTCGGTGCCACGCTTTGCCCTCCATTCGCTCAGTGCTAATGAAGCACAGCTGAATCTCGATTACGCCTGGCAAGACGTCAGCGATCTACCCGCTTTGCAAGGCTGGTTCAAGCGTTTTGATGCTGCAACCCGTTTGCGTTTTATTAGCTGGATGAAAACCTTACGCGCAAGTTGATAGTAACGAAACGCCAGGGGTAAACTCCTGCATTAACAAATAATGCATGAGAAGAAACAGGAAGCCCTATGGAGCAGACCGTTCGTACCCTTCAGGTTCAAAAACATATCGCCCTCGTTGCACATGACCACTGTAAAGCCTCGCTGCTGGAGTGGGTGCAAATCAACCAAAGTACCTTGCAAACTCATGTGCTGTACGCCACCGGTACGACCGGTAACCTGATAAATCGTCATACCGGTTTGGATGTTAACGCCATGCTGAGCGGGCCGATGGGTGGCGATCAGCAGGTTGGTGCGTTGATTTCGGAAGGCAAAATTGATGTGTTGATTTTCTTCTGGGATCCGTTGAACGCTGTGCCGCACGATCCGGATGTAAAAGCGTTGCTCCGCCTGGCAACGGTGTGGAACATCCCGGTGGCCAATAATCGCACCACTGCAGATTTTATTATCCAGTCACCGAAGTTTGCCGAGCAGATTGAGATCCAGATTCCAGACTATCAGCGTTACCTCGCCGATCGCCTGAAATCGTAATCATCAGGCCTTGCGGCTTTGCGGTACACCCAGCCCGCGGAAGTGTTCGACAAAAACCGAAGGCCGATCTTTATCGAACATCAGCCACACCTGTTGGCGTGCACGCGTCATTGCGACATACGCCAAACGTCGCTCCTCCGCATCCGGAAAATCTTCCGGCTGCGGCAACAAACCCTGTTCCATGATCGATTCACGCGCTTCTGCCGGGAAACCGTCGCGTCCCTGATGCAGGCCCAGCACAATGACGAAATCTGCCTGCTGACCTTTACTGGCGTGAATGGTCATGAAATCCAGTTGCAGTTTCGGCCAGCGCGTTTTGGCTTTATCCAGCACAGTGGGACGCAAATGGTGATACCGCGCCAGCAGTAGCACACGCTCATCCGATTTGGCATAGCCACTTAATTTATCCAATAGCGGCTCCAGCTGCTCGTGCGGCAGCAACGTCACCGATTTCTTATTACCTTTGCTCAGACTATTAAGCGGTTTGCGCAGTTGATGCGGGTTTTGTTGCACAAAACGATTGGCAATCTCACCAATGCGATCGTTAAAGCGATAAGTGGTATCCAGCACACAACGGTCGCCATCGCCAAAATAGTGATGGAACGCGGTGGTCAGACTCATCTCGGCCCCGCTAAAGCGATAGATCGCCTGCCAGTCATCGCCTACTGCGTAGAGGCTGGTACGCTTATTTTGCTGACGCAGTGCCGTCAGCAGTGCGGCGCGCTGCGGTGAGATATCCTGAAATTCATCGACCAGAATATGTTTCCACGGGCTGATAAAACGCCCTTTATCCAGAATGGCAATCGCCTGATGAATCAGCCCGGAAAAATCGACCGCTCCCTCCTCTTTCAGCGCGCTTTTCCACGCTTTTAGCAGCGGTGCCATTAGTTTGACGCGCTTGCTGAAATTGTCGCGCTGCTCTTCCGCCACATCCGCGATCATTGCCGCCTGCGCGCCGCCGTGCATGCGCATTAATCCGAGCCAACGCTCCATACGCGAGGCGATACGCTGCGCCAGTTTGTCATCTTGCCAGAATGGGCCTTCGGGGATTTCCCACTCCAACTCCTCCTGCAACCACTGGCGCCAGCCGCTGGCCTGCGCCTTCTTGCTGTTGCACTGTTCACGCCAGGTCTCGATCAGCAACTGTCGACGCGCTTTGCTGTCGCTCTCCAGTTTACTGATCACCGGTTGTTTATTGCTGCCTTCGCGGATGATGTGCAGCGCCAGCGCATGGAAAGTACGCGCCTGAATGGCGCTTTCGCCAAGGCGAGTTTGAATGCGGTCATTCATCTCTTCCGCCGCCTGGCGTCCAAACGCCAGCAGCAGAATTTGATCGGGTTGCGCCAGCTTGCGCTTCAGCAGCCAGCCTGCACGTGCCACCAGCACCGAGGTTTTGCCGCTGCCCGCCCCCGCCAGCACCAGCAGCGCATCTTCGCCGTTGACCACCGCTTCACATTGCGATGGATTGAGCGGCGTGGTTTCGATCGTGGAGAAGAATTCCTGATAATCCTTGAGGATCTTGCTGGTCCATGCGCGATTGCGTTGGCGGATGGCCGTTTCACCTTGCTCCAGCCATTGTTGGCAGAACGCCCAGCGTTCACGGCAGTTATCGAACTCGGCAATCCGTTCGAGAGGTAATGGTAAGGCGGAGAACTGACGGCTAATGCTCTCTTTCACCGCGCTGAGCTCACTGCGTTTTAGCCAGCGGTCCTGCTCCGTAAAGGCGAGGATTTCCTGTTCCAACGCCACCAGCACCTCAGCGCTTACCTCGCTCATCTCCTGGCTCCAATGCTGCCAGGCATGTTGTAAGTAGTGGAAAAAACGCTGAGTTTCCTGCCATTCAGTTCCATGCAGGCGCACGACTTTTTCTTCTGGCAGCAAAAATTCCAGCTCGCCCCACACCATGCCGCGTTTGCAGGCAATGTTGAGCAGCTGATTGAACGGAATAAGATATTCATGGCGATCGCCGCTGACTTCTACGCCAGCCGCCAACAGGCGAACCCGGTTATAGGGATGCTGTGCCAGACGTTTACCCATTGATGTTGCTTTCAGTTCCATGTCCGCACCGTCATGAGGAATTCGATTATCGCGCAGTTTACCTGTCAGACTCTTGGCGCTCCAGCCTTAAAACAGGCTAAACTTGGCGCCACATATTGCGGATTGCAAAAGGAAAATCGCGTTATGCGTACCGTTTTAAATATTCTGAATTTCATTCTCGGTGGTTTTTTCACCACGCTGAGCTGGCTGTTTGCCACATTAGTCAGCATTGTGCTGATTTTTACGCTGCCGTTGACGCGCTCCTGCTGGGAAATCACCAAATTATCGCTGCTGCCGTTCGGCAATGAAGCGGTACATGTTGATGTGCTGCGTCCAGACAGCAAAAGCCACGTGATGAACACCGGCGGCACTTTCCTGAATATCTTTTGGCTGCTGCTGTTTGGCTGGTGGCTGTGTCTGGCCCACATCTCAGCAGGTATTGTGCAATGTCTGACCATCATCGGCATTCCGGTTGGCATCGCTAACTTCAAAATCGCTGCCATTGCGCTGTGGCCAGTAGGCCGTCGCGTGGTATCCGTTGAAGAAGCTCAGGCCGCGCGTGAAGCCAATGCGCGTCGCCGTCACTGAGGCCGTTCAATGATGCATGACGCTTTGCCAGGCTGGCGACGTTATCTGTTTAACAGCAGCTTGCGCTATCTGCTGCGCATCTTCTTTGCTTTGACAGGATGCGCGGCAGTGCCGTGGTGGCTACACCAAATCGAGTGGACGATCCCGCTGACCCTTGGCGTGGTTGCTGCAGCGCTGGCCGACCTCGACGATCGCTGGGTTGGGCGCGTACGCAATCTTGTAATCACATTAGTGTGTTTCTGCATCGCCTCCGTTTCGGTGGAGTTGTTGTTTCCGCATCCCTGGGCGTTCGGTTTGGGTTTAGCACTCTCCAGCTGGGGCTTCATTTTGCTCGGTGCGCTGGGGCAGCGTTATGCCACCATCGCCTTCGGCGCTCTGTTAATTGCGGTTTACACCATGTTGGGTATTGGCTTATTCCCGCAATGGTGGATGCAACCGTCGCTGCTATTGATTGGGGCCCTTTGGTACAACCTGTTAACCTTCATCGGCCATTTAATGTTCCCGGTGCGTCCGGTACAGGAACAACTGGCGGCTAGCTTTTCACAGCTGGCGCGTTATCTCGAAGCTAAAGCTAACCTGTTTGATCCCGATGGCGGTGAGCATGATGATGCCACTTTAGTCGCCACCGCGATGGTCAATAGCCAATTGGTAGCACAGCTTAACCTCACCAAAAGCACCATTCAGAGTCGGCTCCGCGGCGACCGTGGTTCACGCAGCACCCGCCGCAGCCTGCATTACTATTTTGTCGCGCAGGATATTCATGAACGTGCCAGCTCCTCGCATCTGCAATACCATCTGCTGCGCGATAACTGGCGTTACAATGAAGTGCTATTCCGTTTCCAGCGTTTAATGAATATGCAGGCGCGGGCCTGTCGTCAACTGGCAGAAACCATTCTGCTGCGTCAGCCTTGGCATCACGACAGCCATTTTGAACGCACCTTCGAACGACTGGAAACCGCCCTGCAACGGCTGCAGCAAAATGAGCCACAGGACCCGCACATCCATGCGCTGTTTTGGCTGCTGCGTAATCTGCGGGCTATTGATGCGCAACTGGCATCCATTGAGTCGGAGCAGATGCTGGCGGAGCCTTCACCGCAAAGTGATAACCATCTTTCACGTGAAGGACTCAGCGGCTGGGCCGATATCCGCTTGCGACTAAGTCGTCATCTCAGTCCGCATTCCGCGCTGTTTCGCCATGCGGTGCGCATGTCACTGGTGCTTTGTGTCGGCTATGCCTTTATTCAAATCACCGGTGTTGATCGCGGCTACTGGATATTGCTCACCA
Source organism: Pantoea sp. USHLN256 (assembly GCF_037149875.1). Taxonomy (NCBI): domain Bacteria; kingdom Pseudomonadati; phylum Pseudomonadota; class Gammaproteobacteria; order Enterobacterales; family Erwiniaceae; genus Pantoea; species Pantoea sp. USHLN256. Next base: position 460,453 of record NZ_JBBCQO010000001.1, read on the forward strand.
GCCTGTTTGTCTGCCAACCTAACTACAACGCGACCCGACGGCGCCTGGCGTTGCGTATCGGCGGTACACTCGCCGGTATCGCTATTGGCTTACCGGTGCTGTGGCTGGTGCCGTCCATCGAAGGCCAACTGGTGCTGATTGTGTTGAGCGGCGTGTTGTTCTTCGCCTTTCGCCAGATTCAGTATGCTCAAGCCACCTTGTTTATCACCCTGCTGGTATTGCTGTGCTTTAACCTACTGGGTGAAGGGTTTGAAGTAGCGTTACCGCGCGTAGTCGATACCTTGCTAGGCTGCGGACTGGCATGGCTGGCTGTTGCGTTTGTCTGGCCCGATTGGCGCTTTCGTAAAATTACCGCCGTGGCCGACCGGACACTTGACGCCAATTGCCGCTATCTGGATGCGATCATGCTGCAATACCATCAAGGTAAAGATAATCGCCTCGATTATCGTGTGGCGCGTCGCGATGCGCACAATGCCGATGCTGAGCTCGCCTCCGTGGTTTCCAACATCAGTGGTGAGCTCAAGCTTCAACAACCACTACGTGAAAATGCGTTTCGGCTGTTATGCCTGAATCACTCCTTCCTAAGCTATATCTCTGCGCTAGGAGCGCATCGCGAGCGTCTGGCGGATAATACGCTGCTTACTTTGCTGGATGATGCGGTCTGCTTCATTGAAGATGTGCTGCAGATTGAACGTGTCACAGATGCTCAAGCCACAGATATGCAGCACAAATTAATGATGCGCTTGAGCGAGATGAAAACCAGCCCCGATACACGCGCACCCCTTGTCATTCAACAATTGGGATTGTTGGTCGCATTAATGCCTGAGATTGCCCGGCTGCGCCGTACCCTTGTCAATAACTAACGCTGTAAATGCTCCGCCGCCGCATGCTGGCGGAGCGTTTTTAAATACCAGGCGTAGAGTTCCTCTCTAATTTCACTGGGCAGTGCTGCTTCGTGATGTCCTGATATCGCGCCTTCCAGCGCCAGCAGCGTTTTCAACCCAATATGCTTATTCAACGCTCGCAGTTTCAGCCAGCTTTGCCGCGATCCCGTTTCACAAAGTAGCCGCACTGAGCAGATCCCCACCTTATGCAGCATGAGCTCCAGTCGCAGGCTAAGATTGGGCAGATCTTTCAACCGCAGCGAGACAAGTCTTGTCGCGGCTTCATCCTGAGCAGCCCGAAGAGAGCTGGCCGATAACTGCAGTAATCGCTCAGAGTCTTGCCACAATTGCTTATCAACTTTGAAGTAGCTTAAGGTCACCGGCATGCCACGTTTGCGGTATACCAGGGGTTCGAGTGAACGCTGTGCGTTGTAGACGTGAAGCGCCTCGCTGGCTCGTAAATAGAGCGCATCCTCATTGATATAGGCAAAGATCACCTTCTCAACAGTCAGTGCATAACCACCGAACTGGGTTCGTGATTCGATTTTTCCTAATGCAGCTAACTGTGCTTTTGATTGTTCAACTACCGGGTTATTTCTTTTCATAACTCTCCCTTATTTTCATTCCATGGACGGGAAATTTCCTATAAAAGCTCTTTGATTCATCTGCTTAGAAGATATGAAAAACGATTTAGCTGTTCAATGAATAAAAGCGTGTGAAAGGAATCTTGTGCAGAAATTGCGAGGCGTTTTCAGAAATTGAGGTTGATCTTTATCCAGGAAGCCATTACTGTATATTCATACAGTTCATTACTGAGTGATTAAATTATGCGTACTCATTTCTCTGGCCCTGCTGATCGTTCTCATCGTTACGCTTCATCAAGTTTAGCGAAGCCTTCGCTGGGTGGAATCACTGAACTGCGTTCCAGCGAACAGCCTGGAATGATGCAACTTATGCTGCTGCCGGTGTTAAAACAGCTGAGCGAACAATCACGTTGGCAGTTATGGCTAACGCCAGCTCATAAACTGAACCGCAGCTGGATGCAGCAGTCGGGATTGCCGTTAGAAAAGAGTATGCATATCACTGAATCTGAGCGCTTTAATACGGTAGAAAGTATGGTGAAAGCATTGCGCACGGGTAATTATAGCGTGGTTCTAGCCTGGATTCCGTACGAATTGAGTGATGAAGAGCGCCTGGAATTGGAACAAGCAGCGGCCGAAGGTGAAGCGCTTGGTCTGATTTTGCGTCCTCAGGGACACCAATATGCTCTCTCCAGACAACCCAAAGCCGCAAAAATTCCGTCAGATTTGTTTCATTAAGTAAATTCCAGGAATTTTCTCAGCATTTTTTTTGCATAAGTTGCCGCTAAGCCACTGATTCTTTTCCCGCCAGCTATGACAATGGTTTAGCCGCTTTTTTCTTTTCTGATGGCGAAGATTTTGCCATGCGATTTGTTAAAATGTGTGTATAAATCCCTGTTTTTTTGCTGCACGGCGTCACATCATACTTGTAAGTTTCCAATCTCGTTGTAGACTTTAGCTCGCCAGGGTGCTCAATAACCTCCGTTTTTTCGGTAGAGTCAAAAGCGAGCGTTTAGACCCGGCGAAGGATTAACACAAAGAGCAACCTTTTTGCTCATTGCCTATTTGGATGATAACGAGGCGCAAAAATGAAAAAGACAGCTATCGCAATTGCAGTGGCACTGGCTGGCTTCGCTACCGTAGCGCAGGCCGCACCTAAAGATAACACCTGGTATACCGGTGCTAAACTGGGCTGGTCTCAGTATCACGATACTGGTTACTACGGTAACGGTTACGAGAACAACAACGGTCCAACTCACGAATCTCAGCTGGGTGCTGGTGCGTTCATGGGTTATCAGGCTAACCCGTACCTGGGCTTCGAGCTGGGCTACGACTGGTTAGGCCGCATGCCTAACAAAGGCAGCGTGACCAATGGCGCGTTCAAAGCACAAGGCGTTCAGCTGGCTGCTAAACTGAGCTACCCAATCACCGAAGACTTCGATGTCTACACCCGTCTGGGTGGTATGGTATGGCGTGCTGACTCTACTCAGACCAACCCAACTACTGGCCGCATCAGCGACCATGACACCGGCGTTTCTCCGCTGGCTGCTGTTGGTGTTGAATACGCACTGACCAAAAACTGGGCAACTCGCCTGGACTATCAGTGGGTTAACAACATCGGTGACGCAGGTACCGTTGGTGCACGTCCAGACAACAGCATGCTGAGTGTCGGCGTTTCTTACCGCTTCGGTCAGGAAGATGATGCAGCACCAGTTGTAGCTCCGGCTCCAGCTCCAGCTCCAGTTGTTGAAACCAAGCGTTTCACCCTGAAGTCTGACGTTCTGTTCACCTTCAACAAGGCAACTCTGAAGCCAGAAGGTCAGCAGGCTCTGGATCAGCTGTACAGCCAGCTGAGCTCAATGGATCCGAAAGACGGTTCTGTTGTAGTACTGGGCTTCACCGATCGCATCGGTTCAGAGCAGTACAACCAGAAACTGTCTGAGAAACGCGCTCAGTCTGTTGTCGATTACCTCGTATCTAAAGGTATCCCGTCTAACAAGATCTCTGCACGCGGTATGGGCAAATCTAACCCAGTTACTGGCAACACCTGTGACAGCGTGAAAGGCCGTAATGCCCTGATCGACTGCCTGGCGCCAGACCGTCGCGTTGAAATTGACGTGAAAGGTATCAAAGACGTTGTAACTCAGCCACAGGCTTAAGTTATCACGCAATAAAAAACCCCGCTTCGGCGGGGTTTTTTTATGGCTGAAAATCAGTGGCAGCGAGAAGTTTTACTCGCCGTCCGAGCTGCCTTTTCCCAGAATTGCCTGCAGATCTTGCTTCAAAGTGGACATCTGGCTGGCGTACTTCTCTTTGCGTTCTGCATCTTCAATTAACTGCACAATGGTTTCTGACAACGTACTGCTGCGACGCTGTGCTAATCCCGCCAGACGTTGCCAAACCAAATATTCCAGATCGATCGATTTCTTGCGCGTGTGCTGATGCTCAGCATTAAAGTGTCGTTTACGGCGGGCACGTATCGTCTGCTTTAGGCGATTCTCAAGATCGGGATGAATATGCTGCGCGATCCACTCGTTAACATCAACCGGACTATTCTCCATCGACAATAGCGCATCCACCGCAGCGTGCGCCGCACTGAGCTCAAGATGACGAGTGATCAGTTCACCCTCCCGATGCTTTTTCACCAGGTATTTCCACTTCCATCCACTTTCAAGATTTTCAAGTTGCTGGTATTTCATCGGAATCTCATCGTGATCACGTAACAAACTAAGAATAACAGCTTTTTTCCTGGATGCAGCAAGGAAAAACATGTTGCTGGTGTCACAATTCGGGCCAGAACTCCGCCGTGATTAACCGGGTCGAATCCTGTATAATCGCGCTTTTCCTAAAACAGACTAATGCGAATATTTTGACCAGCACTCAAATTACGTGGCAAGCCCTGCAGCCGGATAGCGACCGCTACCAATCCATTTTCTCAAATGTCTCACTGGAAGATTGCGATAGCCTTGCCGCGGTTCAGCCGCGTCTGCTGAATGCGCTGGCGCATTTACATCACCAAACGTTAGGTTTTCCCCTGCTGTTACTGCGCAGTCAGGAAAACAGCGATTACCTTGCCTGCATCGCCGAGGCTGCGCAACGCTTCCAGCCAGACGAGGTTTCGCTATACGGCGGTGACTACCATGTAATGGGCGATACCGTAAGTTTGCTGCCACCGAGCGATAGCAATCGCCCGTTCACCAGCCAGGGCGGTGTACATTTTGCCGACTGGATTGAGTATGAACAACTTTTTGGTTGTGTCCGCCAATATAAAGACCGCGTGCAACCTGAACCTGGTTTGCTGCATCGCGCCAATGGCGGCACGCTGATCCTCGCTGTGAACACCCTTCTGGCACAACCGCTGCTTTGGTTGCGCCTGCGCAAGTGTATCGAACAAGGTCGCTTCGACTGGTATTCGCAGGATGAACGTCAACCGCTACCGGTGGCTATTCCACCGCTTCCGCTGCAGTTGCGCCTGGTGTTATGCGGCGATCGTGATGCACTGGCCGCCTTCCAGGAACTGGATGTTGAAGTCCACGAGATGGCACTGTATAGCGAATTCGAAGAGAGTCTGCAGGTGCTGGACGAAGATGACATGACGTCATGGTGCCAGTGGACGCTGACTCAAGCCGAGCAGGCTGGTTTAGCACAGCCCGAAGCGGATTTCTGGCCAGTCCTTATTACGGAAGCGGCGCGAATGACGGGCGATCAGGACACCTTGCCACTGTGCCCTCGCTGGCTGCGCCGCCAGTTGCAGGAAACCGCACTGCATGGCGATAGCCTGAATGGTGAAGCGTTAAAAGAAGCGCTGGAAGCGCGCCAGTGGCGTGAAGGTTTCCTTGCCGACCGCATGCGTGATGAAATCCTGCTCAATCAGATCATGATTGAAACGGAAGGCGAAGTGGTTGGGCAAATCAATGGCCTCTCCGTGGTTGAGTTTCCGGGCCATCCACGTCCGTGGGGCGAACCGTCGCGTATTACCTGTGTGGTCCATCCAGGCGATGGCGAGTTCACTGACGTGGAGCGTAAAGCCGAACTGGGTGGCAATATTCATGCGAAAGGCATGATGATTATGCAGGCCTACCTGATTGCTGAACTGGAACTGGAGCAGCAGCTGCCCTTCTCCGCCTCGCTGGTGTTTGAGCAATCCTATTCAGAAGTGGATGGCGACAGCGCCTCGCTGGCTGAACTGTGCGCGCTAATCAGTGCGTTGGCTAACCAGCCGGTTAACCAACAGATTGCGGTAACCGGTTCAGTCGATCAGTTTGGTAACGTGCAGCCGGTCGGTGGCCTGAATGAAAAAATTGAAGGTTTCTTCCACATCTGTAATTCCCGTGAGTTGACCGGCAAGCAAGGTGTGATTTTCCCTGCCAGTAATGCGCGCCATCTCAGTCTGAATCAGGAAGTGGTGGAAGCGGTGAAGGCCGGACAATTCCATCTCTGGGCCATTGAGAGTGTAGATGAAGCGCTGCCGCTACTGACCGGGATTGCCTGGCAAAGTGAAAGCGGCGAATCACTGCTTAGCACCATTCAGGAACGTATTACGCAGTTGAATCAGCAGGAAGCACGCCTGCGTCCGTGGCCACTGCGTTGGCTCAACTGGTTCAACCACAGCTGATAACATTGCTCAGCGTACAACTGTTCGCTAATATTCGGGCTTCACTAAAAGAAGGCATATTGAGAACATGGTAGATAAACGCGAATCCTATAGTAAAGAAGACTTGGTTGCCTCGGGTCGCGGCGAACTGTTTGGCGAAAATGGACCGCCGCTTCCATCCAACAACATGTTGATGATGGACCGCGTGGTCAAGATGACCGAAGACGGCGGTAAATTCGACAAAGGTTTCGTAGAAGCCGAACTGGATATCCGCCCTGACCTGTGGTTCTTTGACTGCCACTTCATTGGCGACCCGGTAATGCCTGGCTGCCTCGGCCTCGATGCCATGTGGCAACTGGTTGGTTTCTACCTCGGCTGGCTGGGTGCTGAAGGCAAAGGCCGTGCATTGGGCGTGGGCGAAGTGAAGTTCACTGGACAAGTTCTGCCGACCGCTAAAAAAGTGACCTACAAAATTCACTTCAAGCGTGTCATTAACCGCAAGCTAGTAATGGGCGTGGCAGATGGTGAAGTGTTCGTCGACGGCAACCTGATTTACTCCGCGACTGATTTGAAAGTGGGTCTGTTCAAAGACACGTCAGCTTTCTAATCCTTCCAAACGAAAACCTCCGCACGCAGCGGAGGTTTCTTCCTTAATGATAGACATCCGGCAATGCTAGGCCACCGCCGACCTGTCCTCCATGGCTTGACGCCAACCTCCCAACCAGTAAGACCGCGCATCGATCATTTGATAAGGGCATATCTCTTTCGAGCGGCCCGTAATACCGGCTTGATAGCCTCGTGAATGTGCTCGTTCCAGGCGGTCTCTCTTCTGTCTCTTCATGCCTCGTTTCCCTCATTTCAGGTCTGGTGGAATCTGGGTGGAAAGAAAGAGTGGCGATATAATGTTCAACCACAGTAATGTTCTAACCCGATGCAGAAGAAAGGTCAATGCGCAAAATTCACGCCAATGTCATGAATTTGACGTCAATTCGACATCTGGAATTGTCAGTTGATTGTATATCTGGCTGATTAGCCAATAAAAAAAGCCCCTGATTTGACTGCGATCACACTACAGCAAATCAAGGACTTAGCATAAGCTTCGAACAAATCTTAATTTAGCGAAACGACACTATTCGCAATTTGTTGCGCTGCTTGCTGCCAACCGAGAGCCAAAGTGCGCACCAGCGCATCATAGCCATCTTCAGTTTGCGGCAGTGTCAGATTAAAGCCATGTTTGATTAGGCGCCCTTGATGCTGCAACAACCACTCACCACTCACCACCACTTGTCCATCATAACGTCCCTGGAAACCAGTAACGTTGACTGAAAGCGTGTCGTGAGTTTCGCCAAGCGGCGAACCGGCGACCAGTCGGCCGGGCAGCGCTTTGCTGAGATTACTGATCAGCGTTTGCTGCAGCTGTTGGTCGAGCGGACTGGCCCAGAGGTTATTGGCAGCAATCACGTATTTCACATCGCTGGTCTGATAAACCAAACCGTTACCCGCCATATAATCCGGCACCGTTACCTGCTCGACCCAAATCATGGGTTGGCCAGTTCCTCCAGCACTCTCAACGCGCGCCACATTGCTGCCCGCAGGCAGCTGATAATAGGTGTTTTCAATGGTGCTGCTGCACCCTGCTAACAGCAGCAACGCACCGATAATTAGCCCTTTTTTCACTGTTTCGCCCTCTTTGGCTGTGGATCCTGGCCCGGTTTGGCTTCAAACACCAGCGCATTACTTTTGCTATTCAGCGTTTTCAGCACCGGCTGCAATTCACGTAGCACCTGATCCAGCCGCTGCATATCGCCCACCAGCTTGCTGTAAGCCGGCGATCCCGGTTGCAGCCCTTTCATGCTGCGATTCAGTTCGCGCAGGGTTTGCTGCATGTCTGAAGGCAAGGTTTTCATTGCTGGATTCGCCGTGACTTGATTGAGGTTATCCAATGTTTTTTGCAGTTGCTGCAGGGTACGCTGGCTCTCTTTCAAGGTTCCGGTCGCTTCATTCAGCACAGGATTGAGTGGCAGGCCGTTGATCTTATCCAGTGCCGCCATCAGTTTCTGCTGAATCTGCGCCAGGCCACCGCTGACGGTTGGAATCACTTCCAATCCGGCAACTTCGTTCGGACCTTTATAAGCCGGCGCGTTATCGTAGAAATCGAGATCGATAAACAGCGCGCCCGACAACAGGCTACCAGTCTTCAGCGTGGCACGCAGACCGCGTTTTTTACCTTCCTGCAGATGCTGCTCAAGATTGAAATCTCCACCCAGACGATTAACAAAGCGGTCGGGTTCAATGCGAATTAACACCGGCACGCGATAGTCGTTATTAAGCGCCTGATTGACGCCAGGAATCATATACGGAACTTGCGAGACGGTACCCAGACGAATGCCGCGGAACTCAACCGGCGCGCCAACCTGCAGGCCACGAATCGAATCGGTGAAGAACAGCAGGAAATCGGTGTGATTGGTATACAGCGAATCCTGGATGCTGCGTTGATCGTCGAACAGATGATATTCCGCTTTGTTCTCCGCAGCTCGACCCAGTTCAGCGCCGTCCGGCACATCGAAGCTGACGCCTCCGCTAAACAGCGTGGTGAGCGATCCCATTTCCACCCGCATACCGGAAGCCGACATATCCACGGCAATGCCGCTGTCTTTCCAAAAACGTACGTTAGTGGTAATTAGGCGATCGTAAGGCGCGGCGACAAACAGTTGATAGGTCATCATGCGTTTATCGGTATCAAAGTTACTGGCTTCTACCGTACCGACGCGATAACCGCGGAACAGCACCGGATCGCCCGCATTAAGCTGACCGGCTTTTTTACTGTCGAGCGTGACGCGAATACCTTTTGCATCAGGGGGTGCCAGCGGCGGAGCATCCAGCAGTTGGTAACGCTCTGGTTTAACGCCTTTAGAGCCTGGCTGCAGCTCAATGTAGGCGCCCGAAAGTAGCGTACCAAGACCGGTAACGCCCTCGCGTCCGATCTGAGGTTTTACCACCCAGAAAGCGCTGTCTCCCTGCAACAACTTCTCCATGCCGGAGTTCAGGCGTGCCGTAATTTCCACATGGTGAAGATCATCGGTAAGCACCGCACTCTCCACCACCCCAACGTCTACGCTGCGGCTTTTGATGGTCGTTTTACCGGCTTCAATGCCTTCGGCATTTTCAGTAATCAGCGTCACTTCCGGGCCTTGATGGCTAAAGTGATAAAAAAGAATCCATCCGCCGATTAACAGCGTAACGATGGGTACAATCCACACCGGTGACCAGCGTTTAATCTGGTCGACCTTAGCAGTCTCGTGATGGTTGTCCGTCAAGACGCGGCTCCTTACGTTCAGTTTCCCGTTGTCGATCCCACAGCAGGCGCGGATCAAAGGTCATTGCTGCAAACATGGTAAGAATCACCACCATGGCAAACAGTAACGCGCCCGGCGCAGGATACACACTCATCAACCTTCCCATCCGCACCAATGCGGAGAGAACGGCGATTACAAACACATCAATCATTGACCAGCGGCCAACGAATTCAACCACCTCATAAACCACGTGCATCTTTTCATCATCGCGCCCACCGCGTCCGCTGCCGTGCCAGCACAGCCAGGCAATCGCCAGCATTTTCAGCGATGGCACCATAATACTGGCGATGAAAATCACCAAAGCCACCGGCCATGATCCATCGCTCCACAGCAAAATCACCCCGGCCATAATGTTCGAAGGATATTGCGAACCGAGCGTTTCGGTCACCATGATCGGCATGATATTGGAGGGAATGTAGAGCATCACCGAGGTGATCAACAGCGCCAGCGTCCATTGCAAACTGTGCTTGCGGCGTGCATGCGCTTTTACCCCACAACGTGGGCAAGCAAGTTGGGCAGCCGGCAGAATGGCAGTACAGCAAGGACAGCTGCGCAAACCTTGCTTAAGGCCGCTGATTCCAGCCTGCGGAACCTTGGGCAACGGCGGCATCGGATCAATGCGCTGCCATACCCAGCGACGATCGACACACTGAAACGCGCGCAAATGCAGCACGCAAAACAGACACCACGGCCAGAAACTGCTGCCGAGACCAATCTCACCGTAAGCCATCAGCTTCACGAAACTGACCAGCACGCCCGCCATAAAAATTTCGGCCATGCCCCAGCTACGCAGCTGAAATAGAATGCGCGCTAAACCCAACCGCAGGTTATGCGGCATGCGGACGTTGTTGACCAGCAGGATAATGGTGATCATGCAGAAGGCGGGGATGCCTTGCACAAACAGCAGAAACAGGGTCGCGAGGCTACGATAGTCTTCGCGATCCATGACTTGCGGGATTTCGAGCAGCGATATCTGGCTGCTCAAACCCGCGACGTGCATATTGATGAAAGGAAACAGATTGGCCAGCACCAGCATAAATAACGCCGAAATGGCGTAGCCGGTCGGACGTCGACGCGGCTCCTGCCAGTTGGCCAGCAGCGTGGTGTGACAACGCGGGCAACGCGCACGGCTGCCGACCGGGACAGCGGGCAGCTTTACTGTTAAATCACACTGTGGACAAAGACTCCACTGATGCGCCTGATCCGCTGCACACATGCTGACTCCTTCCGATTACGCGCCGTTTTTCAGCGCTTCCAGCTCTTCCCAACGTTCAAACGCCACTTCCAGCTCCTGTTCGGTCTGCGCTAACGCATCCAATACCGGCTGGGTTTCATCATGTGGCTGACTGAAGAAGTCCGGATGGCTCATTTTGGCCTGTAATTCACCGATACGTGTTTCCAGTTGTTCCAGCTTTTGCGGCAGCTGTTCCAGTTCACGTGCCAGGTTATAGCTTAGCTTGCTGGCGGGACGTTTGGTGGCTTCACTTTTCTCTGCGGTTTTCACCGGTGCAGCGGATTTCGCCTGAGAGGCTTTACCTTGTTTATAAGCCGCACGCTGCTGCTGTGCATCGTGATAGCCGCCGACAAAGGTGCCGATCTCGCCGTTGCCTTCAAAAATCCAGCACTCCGTCACGGTGTTGTCAACGAATTGACGATCGTGGCTCACCAGCATCACGGTACCCTGATAACCATCCACCAGCTCTTCCAGCAGCTCCAACGTTTCGACGTCGAGGTCGTTGGTCGGTTCATCGAGGATCAGCAGGTTGCTTGGCTTAAGGAACAGACGCGCCAGCAGCAGGCGGTTACGCTCACCGCCGGACAGCGCACGCACCGGCGTCATGGCACGTTTCGGGTGGAACAGGAAGTCCTGCAGATAGCCGAGCACGTGGCGCGGCTTACCGTTTACCATCACTTCCTGCTTACCTTCGGCGAGGTTATCCATCACGGTACGATCCGGATCCAACTCAGCGCGATGCTGATCGAAGTAAGCAATTTCCAGCTTGGTGCCACAATGCACGCGGCCGCTGTCGGCTTCTAGCTGATCCAGCATCAAACGCAGCAAGGTCGTTTTACCGCATCCGTTCGGGCCAATCAGGGCGATTTTGTCGCCGCGCTGCACCTGAGTTGAGAAGTCTTTCACCAGGGTTTTGCCACCCACGCTGTAATTGACATCTTCCATCTCAAACACAATTTTGCCCGAGCGTGCCGCTTCGCCGACCTGCATGTTGGCCTTGCCCATCACTTCGCGACGCGCAGAACGTTCGTTACGCAGCGCTTTCAGAGCACGTACGCGGCCTTCGTTACGCGTACGGCGCGCTTTGATGCCCTGGCGAATCCACACTTCTTCCTGTGCCAGCTTGCGGTCGAATTCTGCGTTCTGCATCTCTTCCACGCGCAACGCTTCTTCTTTGCCGGTCAGGAACAGATCGTAATTGCCCGGCCAGGAAACCAGCTTGCCGCGGTCGAGATCGACAATGCGCGTCGCCATGTTGCGGATAAACGAACGGTCATGCGAAATGAAGACAATGCTGCCGCTAAAGGTCTTGAGGAAAGTTTCCAGCCAGTCGATGGTTTCGATATCGAGGTGGTTAGTCGGTTCGTCAAGCATCAGCACACGCGGGTTGCTCACCAACGCGCGTCCCAATGCCGCTTTACGCAGCCAGCCGCCGGAGAGTGAAGACAACTCCGTATCGGCATCGAGGCCAATCTGCAGCAGCACATCGTTGATGCGGCTATCCAGCTGCCACAGGTTCTGGTGATCCAGAATGGTCTGCAGACGACCCATCTCGTTCAGGTTCTTCTCGCTCGGATCTTCCATCACCAGATGGGAAATAGCGTGATAAGCCTTGAGATGTTCAGCCTGCTCGGCTACGCCTTCGGCAACGAAGTCGTAGACAGAACCGGTGATGTTGCGTGGCGGATCCTGTTGCAGACGCGCTACCACCAAATCCTGCTCATAAATGATGCGGCCGTCATCCAGCGGTTGTTCACCGTTGATGATTTTCATCAGCGTCGATTTACCGGCGCCGTTACGGCCAACCAGACAGACGCGTTCGCCCTCTTCGATATGCAGTTCGGTGTTATCCAACAGCGGCGCATCGCTGAATGAGAGGTAAGCGCCATGGATACTGATCAGTGACATAAAACTTATTCCTTACCGGCGTGGCTAACCAGCCAGCAGTTGTGAATTTGACGGTTGCGCGCGAAATCCTGCGACAGCGTTTTTTGGGTAATTTCCTGCGCCTGCAGACCAAGACGAGCTAAACCGTCGAGATCCATTTTGAAGCCGCGCTTATTGTTGGAGAACATAATGGTGCCACCGCGACGTAGCAGACGTTTTAGGTTCTGCATTAGCATCATGTGATCGCGCTGCACGTCGAAATCGTCTTCCATACGCTTAGAGTTAGAGAACGTCGGCGGATCGATAAAGATCAAATCGAACTGTTCGTCACTCTCGCGCAGCCAGCTCAAACAGTCCGCGTGCATCAGGCGGTGCTGACGTCCGGTCAACCCGTTTAGACGCAGGTTGCGCTCAGCCCACTCCAGATAGGTGCGCGACATATCCACGGTGGTGGTGGTTTTCGCTCCGCCCAGACCGGCGTGCACGCTGGCGGTGCCGGTGTAAGCAAACAGATTAAGGAAATCTTTACCTGCGCTCATTTTGCCGAGCATTTGACGCGCAATACGGTGATCGAGGAACAGGCCAGTATCCAGATAATCGGTGAGATTCACCAGTAGGCGGGCATCAAATTCCTGCACTTCAAAGAAATCGCCCTTCTCGCCCAGCTTTTGATACTGACTTTTGCCTTTCTGACGTTCACGCGTTTTCATCACCAGACGGTTTGCCGGGATCTCCAGCACGCTCAGCGTGGCGCTGATCACATCAAACAGACGCTGACGCGCTTTGTTGGCGTCCACGGTTTTCGGGGGCGCGTATTCCTGGATCACCACCCAATCAGCGTAGCGATCAACTGCCACGTTGTATTCAGGCAGGTCGGCATCGTACAGACGATAGCAGTCGATATTTGACTGACGCGCCCACTTATCCAGCTTCTTAAGATTCTTACGCAGACGGTTAGCAAAATCTTCGGCAATCTGCGCGCCGCCTTCGGCGCTGGTCGCGGCCAGCTGGTAGTTTTTCTGTACGCACTCCAGCGGCCCGTTTTTGGCTTTAAACTGGCGATCGGCACGCAGTTGCAGACAGCTTAATAGCTCTGGCGATGCGCTGAACAGTGACAGATTCCAGCCGCCAAAATTCTGCTTCATGATACGACCGAGCTGGCTGTGCAGCGCAATCAGTGCCGGCTCACTTTCCAGACGCTCACCGTACGGCGGGTTGCTCAATACCGTGCCGGTAATCTCCTGTCCAGCCAGCGGATTTTTCAGCTTGATGACATCCTGCTGCGCAAAGGTGAACAGCTCGAACACGCCTGCACGACGGGCGTTCGCGCGCGCAGATTCCAGCACGCGGCTGTCGTTATCATAGCCAAAGAAACGGGCGGTCGCCGCGGCGGTACCGACGCGTGCGCGCTCCTTCGCTTGCGCGTGTACTTCCTGCCAAACCGCCTGGTTGTGTTTCTTCCAGCGATTAAAGCCCCAATGGGTTCGCAGCAGGCCAGGTGCGCGATCGCAGGCGATCAACGCAGCTTCCAGCAGCAGCGTACCGGAACCACACATTGGATCGACCAGTGGCGTGCTGCTCTGCCAGCCGGAACGCATCACAATCGCCGCGGCCAAGGTCTCTTTTAGCGGCGCGGCGCCGGTTTGCTGGCGATAGCCGCGCTGATGCAGAGAATCACCGCTCAGATCCAGGGCGATGCTGACGCGATCTTTATTCAACCACGCATTGATACGGATGCCCGGCTGTTCACGATCGACATTCGGACGCTCCAGGTTCTGGCGGGTGAAGCTGTCGACGATGGCGTCTTTAATACGCAGTGCACCGAACTGGCTGTTGCGGATCACTTCGTTAGTGCCGCTAAAGTGGATGGCAAAACTGGTGTTGCTATCGAACATCTCGGTCCAGGGAATGCTTTGCGCGCCCACGTAAAGATCGAGATCGCTCCAGACGCCAAATTCTCCCAGCGGCAGCAAAATGCGTGAAGCCAGACGGCTCCACAGCAGGCTTTGGTACATTACATGGTCGTCGGCCTGAAAGTGGACGCCGCCCTGCACCACCTGCAAATCCTGCGCACCCAGCGCGTCTAGCTCACTTTTCAACAGCTCTTCGAGCCCACGCGCCGTACTGGCAAACAGAGAATTCATATCGTCACTTTTTACTCTTGCTTAAATTGCTGCGCATTATAGCGAATCAGCGTGCTATGTCATAAAGTTAGCTTCTTTTTGACAAATACCTTTATCGGGAACGCCATGATCACGTTATCTCGCCTTTTTATCCATCCCGTTAAATCGATGCGCGGCCTGCAGCTGTCGCATGCGCAGGTGCTGGAGAGCGGTCTGGGTTTTGATCGCATCTTTATGGTGACCGAGCTGGACGGCACCTTTATTACGGCACGTCAGTATCCGGAGATGGTGCGCTTTACGCCGGCGCTGCTGCCGGACGGCCTGTTTTTGCAGGCGCCCGATGGAACACAAGCGCTGATCCGCTTTGCCGACTTCACCACTGAGCAGGCGCCAACCGAAGTATGGGGCAACCATTTTACCGCGCGTATCGCTCCCGAAGAGATCAACAGCTGGCTGAGCGCATTCTTCCCGCGTCCGGTACAACTGCGCTGGACCGGCGTGGAACCCACGCGTCGCGTAAAGCGCTTTGATCACGTGCCGCTGAGTTTTGCCGATGGTTTTCCGTTCCTGCTGGTGAATATGGCCTCGTTGCAGGATCTGCAGCAGCGTTGCCCGGCCAGCGTGCGCGTCGAGCAGTTTCGCCCCAATCTGGTGGTGAGCGGCGCAGCCGCGTGGGAAGAGGACAGCTGGAAACGTCTGCAGATTGGCGAAATCGTTTTTGAGATGCCGAAGCCGTGCAGTCGCTGCGTGTTTACTACCGTGGGCACCGAAAGCGGCCGTAAACATCCTGAGGGCGAGCCGCTCAGCACTTTACAGCGTTTTCGCAGTGCGCAGGATGGCAGCGGTGATATCGATTTCGGCCTGAATTTGATCGCGCTGAATAGCGGTATTATTCGCGTCGGCGATGCGGTGACCATTATAGAGAAGCAAACGCCGCGCGCGTATGGTGCCGGTGCGGTCGTTGAAACCCTGGCACCGACCACCAGCAGCCACAGCGAAGTGACCATTGATTATCAGGGCACCGCCTTTAGCGGCGACAATCAGCAAGTGTTGCTGGAGCAGTTAGAGATGCAGGGATTTCGCATTCCCTACTCGTGTCGTGCCGGCATTTGCGGCAGTTGCAAAGTAAAGCTGGTGGCGGGCGAAGTGAAGGCATTAAAGAAAAGCGCGGTGCGCGCAGATGGCACTATCCTGAGCTGCAGCTGTATTCCCGCAGGCGATATCGAACTGGCCTAAGCCGATTATACCGCCCGCGCAAAGTGGGCGGTTTGCTCCTGCTGCTGCGGACGTAAACGATCGTTCATGATCTTAATCGCATCACCCAACTGCATACCTTTACCTGCCACGGTTAGCGCGTTTTGCGCGACTAAGCACAGCGCCGCATTCTCACCGCTTTCAACCACAAACAGCTGTGCTTGTTCACCGCTATCGGCCAGCGTCACGGCAACCATCTCACCCGCGGCTGGCTGCCAGCTGTGCGCATGATTGGTGAAATGCCAGCTCTTAGGCATTAACGGTTTGAGAAAACGGCTCGCGACTAAGGCGTTTAAAACTAATTCAGCGCGCTGATCGCCCTTTAATCCACTTTGGCGGCAGCGCTCCTCAAAAGTAAAATAGAGCGCGGCGTCATCAACGCAAAAACCGCTGACATTAAAGGCATCGGGCGTGAGCATTTTACGCGAAAAGCGCGAGCGAAATAACATACCATCCGCTAAATCCAGCATCATGCGGTCATGCTCGGCGTCGAAATACCAACGCCAGTTGTCATCAGGTTTGATTTTCATGATCTGCCCTGTGGTTTATCGCTGCGCTAAATGGCGCTTAATTAAAAAAATAAATCTGAGAAAAGGCTGAAAATGCACCAGCAGGACAAAATATAAACGAGCCGAAGGGATAAATAAACCCCTCGGCGCAGTAAAGTGGGAAATGTCTTAGAGGTGAGTCACGATATCTTTAATTAAACCCGGGCCTTTATAAATAAATCCGGAGTATATCTGCACTAATGTTGCACCCGCGGCGATTTTTTCACGCGCAGATACCAGCGAATCAATGCCACCTACGCCAATAATAGGTAAGCGTCCCTGAAGCTCTTGCGCCAGGCGGCGAATCACTTCGGTGCTGCGCGACTGCACCGGACGGCCACTTAATCCGCCCGCCTCGTCGGCATATTTAAGGCCGGTTACCAGCGAACGATCGAGCGTGGTATTCGTCGCAATCACTCCGTCAATTTCATGGCGCACCAAACTGTTCGCCACCTGAATCAATTCTTCTTCTGAAAGATCCGGTGCGATCTTAACCGCCACTGGCACATATTTAAGGTGCCGTTCTTGCAGCTCTTTTTGCTTTAATTTGATGGCGGAAAGAAGATCGTCCAGCGCTTCGCCATATTGCAGCGTGCGTAATCCTGGCGTGTTCGGCGAGGAGATATTGATGGCAATATAACCGGCGTGGGCATACACCTTTTCCATGCAGATGAGATAATCGTCTTTGCCTTTTTCGACCGGCGTATCTTTATTTTTACCAATATTGATACCGAGAATGCCTTTAAAGCGCGACTTTTTAACGTTCGCAATCAGATGATCAACACCGTGATTATTAAAGCCCATGCGGTTAATAATCCCTTCCGCCGCCACCAGACGGAACATGCGCGGTTTGTCGTTGCCCGGCTGGGCAAGTGGCGTCACAGTTCCGACTTCAACAAAACCAAAGCCCATTGCACCGAAGGCGTCAATGCACTCCGCATTTTTATCGAGACCGGCGGCTAAACCGAGTGCGTTCGGGAACGTCAATCCCATACAGGTAACCGGACGTGAAGGCAGCGACTGGCGAATCAGCCCTTCCAGCGGCGTACCGCTGATAAAACGCAGTTGTTGAAAGGTGAGTTCGTGCGCACGCTCAGGATCAAGCTTAAACAGCGCCGGCCGGACGATAGGATATAACATGCACTCTCCTCAAAGACGGATATCAGGGAAGTCGGGGTGCACGGGAATTTGTGCGCCAGAATGGTAAGGTGCTCTGGCGCAAAAGTAAATTGTTCTACTGCATCACTAATTGATCGGTATCAGCGCCGGGCAGAATAGCGTCCAAGCTGCTCGCGACACACCTGTAGCCCACTGTAAATCGTTGGGCAGTACCACATCAGTTTTAGACGCGCGCTGTGCTGCAACACATTGCGCACCAGCTGATTCACCTGCGGCTGCCAATCTGTGGGAATCACCATATGATTTTTGCGAATTTGCGCTAAACAGCTTTGCATCACCGTTTGGTAATAGCTATCCAGCAGCGTTGCATCGACCGCCAGTTGATGATCGCGTAAGAACTGCTCGCTACTGGCGCGCGCAATAAAGTAGTTTTTCACATAGGAAAAATCGCGGGTGCTCTGCGACAGCGATGTCAGCATAAAGCGTTTGTAGTAGTAGCTTTGGCTGGTGCAGTAGATGTTGCGCGCCTGCAGATAGAGCGCAAACATGTATGGTGCATCTTCATGGTTTTGGATCGGCAGAAACTGTAGCGCCAGCTGATCAATCAACCGGCGGGAAATAATGCTGCTCCACACCACGCGATGTGCCGATTGATGCTGCATCAAGGTACGCAAGCTGGTGCTGCCGCCGGGCAACAGCCCGCTAACATGACGCTGATGAATGGTTTGATAGTGCCGCTGTGCCGCAGGCAGATCAAAAAACATCTTCGCGCCGAAACAGAACAGATCGATATCGTCATGGCGCGCCTGTACGCGGCGGAAATCGGCGAACAGATCGGTGGAGACAAAATCGTCCGCATCCATAAAGTAAACGAAATCGCCGGTGGCGACAGACAGCCCTTTCATGCGTGCCGCACTGACGCCACCGCGTTCGCCGCTGAGCAGTACCACCTGCGGGTGCTGCTCAGCAAATTCCGTTAACCAGGCAACGCTGTTATCACTGGAGCCATCGTCGATAACAA
Organism: Pantoea sp. USHLN256; assembly: GCF_037149875.1. Lineage (NCBI taxonomy): Bacteria > Pseudomonadati > Pseudomonadota > Gammaproteobacteria > Enterobacterales > Erwiniaceae > Pantoea > Pantoea sp. USHLN256. The sequence continues at coordinate 479,054 of NZ_JBBCQO010000001.1, forward strand.
TGATCTGTTCCGGCGGCGATGACTGACGCAGCAGTGAACTCATCGCCTCTGGCAGCCAGGGCGCGCAATTCCAGTTCGGAATGATGACCGAAACCGTAGGGATACGGTGAGATGACATCATGCTCATCCTCTTTCCTCAACGTTAAACAACGGAATTCTGAGGCGCTTCAACACTACGCTATGCAGTAAGCAGCACACGCCGAGATTGAAGGCACCTATCACCGCCAGCCACAGCAGGTTGATCCAGCGATTTTGATTCCACTCGATAGGCAACAAGGTACTCAGCCAGGCAATTGCCGCAGAAACCGCCCAAATCAGCATCACGTCGCGGGTTAACCAGGTGAAATGAATGCCTGGTGCGAAGCGGCGATGCACCAGCCACGCCCAACCCACCAGATAGAAAATGTTCTGGCCCAGCCACAGCCAACCGGTGCCCAACGCGCCATAGTGAATAGCGCACCAGATATTGAGCGGCACCAGCAGCACGGCAAAGCAGGTGAACCCTTTCATATGCAGCTTGAGATTGCCGTTGATGTACTGCAGGTGATAGAGCAAGCCACAGATTGCCTGAATACCGCTCCCCAACGCGTACAGGCTGAGGACAAACGACATCTCATCAACAATCTGGCTCTTCTGCGTCCACGCCCACAGTAGCGGCCCGGCATAGCAGGCAATGGTAATGCTGAGCGGCGCCATGAAGATCGCTACCGCTTGCGTGGTGTAGCGATAGAGCTTCAGCGACTCCGCATCGCCCTCTTTACGCGTTTTCATGCCGGTCATGCGCGGCACAATGGCCTGCATAATCGGACTACTCAGCAGCAGAATCCCGGTAGCCGCGGTTGCTACCACGGTGAATGAACCGTATTCGCTCAACGGCAGCGTCTTGGACAGGACCAAACGGTCGATTTGCGAAATAAAGGTCCACACCGCGCTGGAAAATGCCGCGCTGAGGGCAAAACGAATGAAGGGTTTAAGCACCTCTTTGAGATCGCCGCGCTTCTCTTTGCGTGCCGCTCGGGGGATCAGCTGGCAGGATTTGTAAATGCAGCAGGCCGCCTCGGCAATCGACACCAGCAGTTGCCAGACAAAGAAGGCCAATACCGGATTAGAGAAGAACTGAATGACCAGCACCGCACCGAAGGTACGCAACGTGGTGATGATCAGGTTAACGCCGTTCAGCCATACCTGATGCTCAAAGCCGACAATCACACTGCGATAAGGACTGGTGCGCCAGCGGATTGCAGCAGTGATCACCATGATTGCCACCGCAATCACCACATCACCTGACGGAAGATGCTTTGCATCCAGCCAGTGGGTCGCTATCCATGGCGTTGCCAGCCAGCCCAACACCACCAGCACGATGGTCGAGAACAGGAAGAATTTGGTGAGGGTGGCAAACAGCGCAGGAAACCAGACAAATTCCGCCTGGTTAGCCCGGTAGCGCGCCGCTTCGCGCATTAAGGTCGTGGAAACACCGGCATCCAGTAATTGCAGCCAGGTTAATAAGATCGAAAAGAAGCCGACTAATCCATAGGCTTCCATTCCTAAGTGTTGAATATAAAGGGGTACAACCAAAATACCTGACAGCGTCAGATAGATCTGGCCAACGTAGTTGGCAATCGCGTTACGTTTTATAGACATAGGTGTTTTGGCATCTGGGGATTTATCTCAGTGGCCTTAAGCGTGACATAAAAGCATTCACGCGCACACCGGAGTTATTCTTAAAATTAAAGTTGGCGCTAAGCGCCCAGCCTTTTTCTCATTTTCATAATAGAGAAATAGATGTCAGGTTGTTTCAACATAAGTTTTTCCATTGCACCCTGCACTGGAAAATTATCTGCAAAGTAAGTCAACGCATGACGGATATTATCTGAGAATTTATCTGCGCTACTCAACTCCTGCTGGACTAATTGTAATAAACCGCTGCGTAAATAAATTTCACGGTAGCGGTTTCGCTCCGGAATAAAGTGTGACAAACGTGTGAGTTTTTCATAATCAGTAATAAATTGCTGATAAGTGAAGGGCTGAGAGGCATTTACGTTCGCTGCAAGCGCCGTTTCACTGGCGTAGTCGAGCACCCATGCGGTTTGGGTATGGAGTAATCCCGCCAGCATCACATCCTGAATCCGGTTTAGTGGCGCACCGCTCCGGGCCAGGCCCGCGCGCAAGACCACAGCAAAGGCGCCTTGTTGCCACCAGCGCTGCTCATGGAGTTGCTGAAACAGCTGGGTAGACGAATGCAAGCCGGCAGCCAGCTCGCGCTTTGCCAGAGAGACAATGAAACAGTTTAGCTCAGGCCGTTGATCGCTGAGTTTCGCGACATCCTGTAGCAGGCTGGCGGGCAAGGCACCGCGCTCTGCACTGAACAGCAGAAAATCATCGTCGGACGGTGTACTGTGCGGAAAGGTGGGCAACAGCGAAGAGGTAAAATGGGCTGACGCAGCATCAGCCTGTAGCCAATAACACACCAACTCCTCTGCAATTTTACTGGATGGCGTGAGGCGATTAAACGTGACAGGCGCAGCCTGCTGCTCAGTAAATTCCTGAGCACGTGATGCTCTTTCCATATTCATCTCCCTGGGGAAAATTGGTTTGCCACAACGGCATTACACGCCACAAAAGGTGGCTGTTAATTAAATAAGCGCAGTATCGTTATTGAGTTCTAGCGGAAATTAGCTCAACCAATTATAAACAGGCTGAGAGATTTAATTCCATCGTCGACCTTTTACGTTGCGTTTATGAAGCTCATAATTGTTCAATATAACTTGAGTAAAAAGTAAATCGCCGGGCAAAAAGTAACAATAAGTTTTGCTACTAGAGATAAGAACCGTCTTGTAATTAATCTTTGTAGGCTTTTTCGCAACCACCCGCTTAAATAAAAACCATTCATTAATAGGAAATAGTAGGCTCCTCCTAAGCTAATTCCGATTCCAGATGGGTAGAATAAGATTGAATCGGCATTTTTCTTCTTGTGATTCAATGCCAGTGTCCGCCAGCGCGGTATCATGTTGCCATCTGTGCAAATCTGTATCCGCGTTAACGCCTCTATTAAACCCTTTCATCAATGTGTTTAACCATTAACCGAGATAAACACGCTGTGCTGGTTAATATAACTACGCCGTTTTTTCCCGGCTTTTCGGATTAACCCTAAGCATGCTAACCGGCCTGTATTCGTCTTCCTTTATATGTCTCTGGCTATCCCATTTTACGACTTAGGATTACCAGATAAATCATTTAAGCCTCGCCCCCCGCTCTGACAGTATTGAACAGATCGGTTCTGAATATTAGATAATCAATAACTTTCAGTTATAAGGAGTGACTATGCGGGTTATTACGCTGGCGGGCAGCCCTCGCTTCCCTTCACGCTCTACTGCACTACTCAGCCTGTGCCAGCACGCGCTGGAGGCACGCGGTGTTGACGTCATTCCATGGAATATTCACAACTTCCAGCCGGAAGATCTGCTGTATGCACGCTTCGACTCCCCCGCGTTAGCCGCTCTGAAAGCTGATTTGGCGCTGGCAGATGGATTAATCGTCGCCACTCCTATCTATAAAGCCTCGTTTTCCGGTGCGTTGAAAACCTTGCTTGATCTGCTGCCCGAGCGCGCACTGGAACACAAAGTGGTCCTGCCACTGGCGAGCGGCGGAAGTTCATCACACCTGCTGGCGGTCGATTATGCGCTGAAGCCGGTGCTCAACGCGCTGAAAGCGCAGGAAGTATTGCACGGCGTATTCGCCACTGACGGCCAGATTACCGATTACGATCGCCAGCCGCTGTTAGATCCGCTGCTGTCGCAACGCATTGATGAGGCGCTGGATACCTTCTGGCACGCGCTGCATCGTCGCCATCAACCCTACGCACAAGCGGTATAAAGGAAGCATGATGAAACGGATATTGACGGGCTTGCTGCTCCCCGCTGTAGCGGGACTACTGGCTTTAAGCGTTACAGCCCAGGCCGCTAATGCACCGGAACAGCTACGCATTGGTTATCAAAAGGGTTCGGTCAGCATGGTGTTGGCGAAAAGCCATAAGCTGCTGGAGCAGCGCTTTCCCCACACGCAGATAAAGTGGGTGGAATTCCCGGCTGGGCCGCAAATGCTGGAAGCGCTCAACGTCGACAGTATTGATTTGGGTAGCACCGGCGATATCCCGCCACTGTTTGCCCAGGCTGCTGGCGCCGATCTGTTGTATGTCGGATCTGAACCACCAAAACCGCAGGCGGAAGTGATTCTGGTGCCGAAAGAGAGCCCGATTCACAGCGTAGCCGATCTGAAAGGCCATAAGGTGGCGTTCCAGAAAGGCTCCAGCTCGCACAATCTTCTGCTGCGCGCCCTGGAACAAGCCGGACTGAGTTTTAAAGACATTCAACCCACCTATTTAACCCCCGCCGATGCGCGCGCGGCTTTCCAGCAAGGTGACGTGGATGCCTGGGCGATTTGGGATCCTTACTACTCTGCCGCCCTGCTGCAGGGCAACGTGCGTGTGCTGGTCGATGGCAGCAAGCTCAATCAAACCGGTTCCTTCTATCTAGCCACGCGCAAATACACCGAGGCTAACGGCGCATTCGTGCAGCAGGTGCTAAACACCTTCAGCGATGCCGATGCATTAACCCACAGCCAGCGCGACCAGAGTATCGATCTGCTGGCGCAGGCGATGGGCTTACCGAAGCCGGTGATTGCCAGCTATCTCGACCATCGTCCACCGACCACCATTACGCCGGTCAGCGCCCATACCGCGCAGGCCCAACAGCAAACGGCCGATCTGTTTTATGCCAATCATCTGATGCCGGTAAAAGTGAATATCGCCGATCGCATCTGGCAGCCACAATCCGCCCAGCCTAAAGGAAATTAATCATGAGCGTATCCGTATTCTGGTTTCTCCCGACTCACGGCGATGGTCACTATCTCGGCACGGCGGAAGGCTCGCGCCCGGTTGATCACGGCTACCTACAACAGATTGCGCAGGCGGCGGATCGCCTCGGTTTCGGCGGCGTGCTGATTCCCACTGGTCGCTCCTGTGAAGATGCCTGGCTGGTAGCGGCATCTTTAATTCCGGTCACGCAGCGCCTGCGCTTCCTGGTCGCGCTGCGTCCGGGCGTGATATCACCAACTCAGGCTGCGCGTCAGGCGGCCACGCTCGATCGTCTGTCGAATGGTCGTGCGCTGTTTAATCTGGTCACCGGCGGCGATCCGGAAGAGCTCGCCGGCGATGGCGTGTTCCTTGATCACCGTGAACGCTATGAAGAGTCCGCTGAGTTTACCCGCGTCTGGCGTCGGGTCACCGAAGGCGAAACCGTCGATTACGATGGCAAGCACGTGAAGGTGCGCGGTGCGCGCCTGATGTTTAAACCGGTGCAGCAGCCGCGTCCACCGCTGTGGTTTGGGGGATCGTCGGATGCGGCCCAGGATCTGGCCGCCGAGCAGGTCGATGTTTATCTCACCTGGGGCGAACCGCCAGCCTTAGTAAAAGAGAAGATTGAGCAGGTGCGGGCCAAAGCGGCGGCACAAGGTCGCACCGTTCGCTTCGGTATTCGTCTGCACGTCATTGTGCGTGAAACCAATGAAGAAGCGTGGCAGGCAGCAGATCGCCTGATTGCCCATCTCGACGATGCCACCATTGCCAAAGCGCAGGCGGCGTTTGCACGCACTGATTCGGTCGGTCAGCAACGTATGGCCGCGCTGCACGGTGGCCGCCGCGACAAGCTGGAGATCAGCCCGAATCTGTGGGCTGGCGTAGGTTTAGTTCGTGGTGGCGCCGGCACCGCACTGGTGGGCGATGGTCCAACCGTGGCGGCGCGCATGCGGGAGTACAGCGATCTCGGCATCGAGACCTTTATTCTCTCCGGTTATCCGCATCTGGAAGAGGCGTATCGCGTGGGTGAGCTGCTGTTCCCGCACCTCGATCTGGCCATTCCGGACGTCCCGCAACCACGCGTGGTGCAAGCGCATGGGGAAGCGGTAGCCAATGATTTCACGCCACAAAAAGTGTCGCAGAGCTAAAGGAGCAGATGATGGCGAACGTTAAAACCAGGTTGACGAATGCGGTACTGCCCTGGGTTTTGCCGGTGGTGCTGATTGCGGTGTGGCAACTTGCATCGCAGGTGGGCTGGCTGTCGACGCGCATTCTGCCGTCACCGGAAAATATCCTCATCACCTTCTGGAAGCTGACGGTAAGCGGTGAACTGTGGCAGAACCTGGCGATCAGCAGCTGGCGCGCCGCTATCGGCTTCTCCATTGGCGGTTCGATTGGTTTGATTCTGGGTTTGATTACCGGCACTTCACGCGTGGGTGAACGCTTGCTGGATACCTCGGTGCAGATGCTGCGTAACGTACCGCATCTGGCACTGATTCCGCTGGTGATTTTGTGGTTCGGTATTGACGAATCCGCCAAGATTTTCCTCGTGGCGCTGGGTACTCTGTTCCCGATTTATCTCAACACTTATCACGGTATTCGTAACATTGATCGTGGTCTGGTGGAGATGGCGCGCAGCTATGGTTTATCCGGCTGGAGCTTATTCATTCAGGTGATTTTGCCGGGTGCGCTGCCGTCCATTATGGTCGGCGTGCGTTTTGCTCTCGGCCTGATGTGGCTGACCTTGATTGTCGCCGAGACCATTTCCGCTAACTCCGGCATTGGTTATCTGGCAATGAACGCCCGTGAATTCCTGCAAACCGATGTGGTGGTGGTGGCCATCATTCTCTATGCCCTGCTCGGCAAACTGGCTGACGTCGCGGCACAACTGCTGGAGCGCGTCTGGCTGCGCTGGCATCCGGCCTATCAATTGAAGGAGAACGCATGAGCAACGCAACCCTAAATCCGGCGCGCCTGAATCGCGGTACACCGGTTGGCGTAAAGGGCGTCAGCAAGCAATATGGCGATCGCACCATCCTGAACAATATTGATCTGCACATTCCGTCCGGACAGTTTGTTGCAGTTGTTGGCCGCAGCGGCTGTGGCAAAAGTACCCTGCTGCGCCTGTTAGCTGGCCTGGAATCCACCACGCGCGGTGCCTTACTGGCCGGAAATGCGCCGTTATCGCAAGCACGTGAAGACACGCGGCTGATGTTCCAGGATTCACGCCTGCTGCCGTGGAAAAAGGTGATTGATAACGTTGGACTGGGACTGAAAGGCCGCGAATGGCGTGCCGCCGCACTAGAAGCGCTGGATGCCGTTGGTTTGGCCGACCGCGCCAATGAGTGGCCCGCAGCCTTGTCCGGCGGGCAGAAACAGCGCGTGGCGCTGGCGCGTGCGCTGATTCACCGTCCCGGTTTGCTGCTGCTCGACGAACCGCTGGGTGCGTTGGATGCATTAACGCGTATTGAAATGCAGGGATTGATTGAGTCGCTATGGCAGCAGCATAACTTCACCGTGCTGCTGGTGACGCACGATGTTAGCGAAGCGGTGGCGATCGCCGATCGCGTACTGCTGATTGAGGAGGGACAGATTGGGCTGGATTTGCTGGTCGATTTGCCGCGTCCGCGCCGTCGCGGATCTGCGCGTCTGGCGGAACTGGAGGCCGAAGTGCTGGATCGCGTGATGAAGCGAGGTTCATCGGAGCAGCCGCTGAAGTTTGCACAGCAGAGTTAAAAAAGGTGCGCATAAATGCGCACCCTGTGAAATACGCGTAGGGTCGCCATTTATGGCGACCACTATGATTACGCGTTCAATGCTTTAGTGATCTTCTCGTACAGATCGCCAGACAGCTTATCCAACCCTTTCAACGTCTCCAGCGCCTTGCGCATCAACGCCTGACGGTCAGCATCGTAACGTTTCAGACGAATCAACGGCTCGATCATCCGCGCGGCCACCTGCGGGTTACGCGTATTGAGATCGGTCAACATCTCCACCAGGAACTGATAGCCGCTGCCATCTTTGGCGTGGAATGCCGCCGGATTAGCAGAAGCAAATGCCCCAATCAGCGAACGAATACGGTTCGGGTTGCCCATGGTGAATGATCGGTGATGCAGCAGTTCGCGCACCTTGCTCAGCACATCCGCCGCCGGGCTGGTGGCTTGCAGCACAAACCATTTATCCATCACCAAACCATCCTGATGCCAGCGCTCGTCGTATGCGGCTAACAAGGTATCGCGGCACGGCAGATTCGCCGCTACGGCCGCGGCCAGTGCCGCTAACGCGTCGGTCATGTTGTTCGCCTGCTGATATTGCGCCTGCACCAGCTTGTCTGCTTGTATCGCATCGGCAAACGCCAGATAGCCAAGGCAGACGTTTTTCAGCGTGCGCTTGCCAATTTCTGCATGCTCAATTTTGTATTCGCTGCTTTGGTTGGCCAGATAGAGGGCAAAGAATTCATCACTCAACTCTTTAGCCAGCGTACGTACCAGCGCATCGCGCACCGCCGAGATCGCCAGCGGATCGATGACATCAAACAGTTCCGCAATTTCATTCTCAGAGGGCAGCGACAGAATCAACGCTTTCAGCGCCGGATCGCCCTGCTCATCCAGCAGCACCGCGCGGAATGCATCGGCGACATGCAGCGGCAGCGACAGCGGCTGCCCCTGCTGATGGCGCGCCACATTCAGACGAATATAAGTGGCCAGCAAACTCTGTGCCGCATCCCAGCGAGCGAAATCGTTGCGCGCGTGACGCATCAGGAAGGTGAGCTGCGCATCGCTCCATTTATAGTCGAGCTTCACCGGCGCGGAGAATTCACGCAGCAGTGAGGGCACCGGCTGGAAATAGACTTTGTCGAAAATAAAAGTCTGGAACTCTTCGGTGACGTTCAGCACGTGATGCACCGGATGTCCGTTGTGCTGCAGCGGGATCACGTTGCCTTCGTTATCGTACAGTTCGATATCCAGCGGAATGTGTAGCGGCAGTTTCTCTTTCTGCTCGGCGGTGGCCGGCGTACGCTGGGTGACATGCAGCGTGTACTGCTCAAGCTCAGGATTGTAGTCATCGCGCACCGTCAGGATCGGCGTGCCCGCCTGGCTGTACCAGCGGCGGAACTGAGAAAGATCAACGTTGGAGGCATCTTCCATCGCCTGCACAAAATCATCACAGGTGGCGGCGCTGCCATCGTGGCGCTCGAAATAGAGCTGCATGCCCTTCTGGAAATTCTCTTCGCCGAGCAAAGTGTGCATCATGCGGATCACTTCCGAACCTTTCTCGTATACCGTCAAGGTGTAGAAGTTGTTCATCTCGATTACCTGATCCGGACGGATCGGATGCGCCATTGGGCTGGCATCTTCGGCAAACTGCGCACCACGCATCACGCGCACATTATCAATGCGGTTGACCGCACGTGAACCGAGGTCTGAACTGAACTCCTGATCGCGGAACACCGTCAGGCCCTCTTTCAGGCTGAGCTGGAACCAGTCGCGGCAGGTGACGCGGTTACCCGTCCAGTTGTGGAAATACTCATGTCCAATAACCGCTTCAATGCCGAGATAATCTTTGTCGGTGGCCGTTTCGGCTTTCGCCAGCACATATTTGGAGTTGAAGACGTTGAGACCTTTGTTCTCCATCGCGCCCATATTGAAGAAATCCACCGCAACGATCATAAAAATGTCGAGGTCATACTCGAGGTTGAAGCGCTCTTCATCCCACTTCATGCTGGCTTTCAGCGAGGTCATCGCCCAATCGGCGCGATCCAGATTGCCGCGGTCGACAAAGATCTCCAGCGCCACATCGCGGCCTGAGCGGGTGGTGAAACTGTCACGTAGCACGTCGAAATCACCGGCCACCAGCGCAAACAGGTAACAGGGTTTCGGGAAGGGATCTTGCCACTTCACCCAATGACGGCCATCTTCATGGCGCCCGCTCTCCAGCTTGTTGCCGTTCGAGAGTAAATAAGGATAGCGTGCGGCATCGGCAATAATGGTGGTGGTAAAGCGCGCCAGCACATCCGGGCGGTCGAGATACCAGGTGATGTGGCGGAAACCTTCGGCTTCACATTGGGTACAAAGCGCTTCGCCAGATTGATATAACCCTTCCAGCGCGGTGTTTTTATCCGGATGGATGTCATTAATGATGGTCAGGGTAAAGTTGTCCGGCACCTGGCTAATGAACAACGCGCCCTCTTCTTCGCGATAATGCGACCATGGATTGCCATCCACCGCCAGCGACACCAGCGTGAGGTCTTCACCATCAAGGCGCAGCTCCGCATCCGCAGCACCCAGTCGCTTGACCTGACTGACCGCCGTAACGCGCGTCGAGGCGGCATCCAGATCAAACGTCAGGTCGATGTCGGTAATGGTGTAATCCGGCGCACGGTAATCGTGGCGATATTTAATTTGCGGCTGTTGCGTCATAAGTCCTTCTCGCATCTTTTAATCGTTAATATGTTGACCCGTCAAAGTCTAAGCGGGTTGTGCCTTCGTTGCCACGCACAATGCGTACCTTCGTTGAAAAGGCTACAATTCATTAACAATGGCACAAATGACCCTCGACCTGCCACCCGCAATTATGGTGTGATCGCGGTCATTACTGTTTTATACTCCTGCGTCTTTATGACTTTGTTGAACACCGGGCTCTGCTCCGCGGAAGAGGATGCTGAAACGCACCATGACTGGACATGCTTCCCCGATTTTGACCACGCTGCTTGATACCGATGCGTACAAGCTTCATATGCAGCAGGCCGTCTATCATCGCTATTATGATGTCCCGGTTACGGCGGAATTTCGCTGCCGTGGCGATGAACTGCTGGGTATTTATGCGGACGAGATCCGCGCACAAATTGAAACCCTGCAAACGCTTGCCCTTAGTGACGATGAGTATCACTACCTTAGCGGGCTACCCTTCTTTCAAACCGATTACCTCAACTGGCTGCGCCAGTTCCGCCTCGATCCATCACAGGTAAATGTCCGCAACGACAATGGCCATCTGACGATTCAGATTCATGGTCCGTGGCGTGAAGTGATTCTGTGGGAAGTGCCGTTGCTGGCGTTGATCAGTGAAGTCGTGCATCGTCATCGCACGCCGCAGATGGGTGTGGACCAGGCGGTAGCGCACTTGCATGACAAGCTGGTGGCGTTCCGTCAGCAGGTGGGTGATTTGGATATGTCGCGCTTCCAACTGATGGATTTCGGCACGCGTCGCCGCTACTCCAAAGCGGTGCAGGAAGCGATTGTCAGCACGCTAAAAGCCGAATTCCCGTGGTTGGTTGGCACCAGTAACTACGATTTGGCGCGCCGTCTGCAGCTTAATCCGGTGGGTACTCAGGCGCATGAATGGTTCCAGGCGCATCAGCAGATTAGCCCGGTGCTGGCGAATAGCCAACGCGCCGCGCTGCAATCGTGGCTGGATGAGTACGATGATCAGTTAGGCATCGCACTCACGGACTGCATCACGATGGACGCCTTCCTGCGCGACTTTGGGCCAGGCTTCGCCCATCGTTATCAGGGTTTGCGTCACGATTCCGGCGATCCGGTGGAATGGGGCGAGAAAGCCATTGCGCACTATCAGCGTCTGGATATCGACCCGAAAAGCAAAACGCTGGTGTTCTCAGATAACCTCAATCTGGACAAAGCGCTGGCGCTCTATCGTCATTTTGGTCAACGCGCCAACGTGGTATTCGGCATAGGTACGCGTTTGTCCTGCGATATTCCCGGCGTTACGCCACTGAATATCGTGATCAAACTGGTGAGCTGCAATGGCAAACCGGTGGCAAAACTTTCTGATAGCCCTGGCAAAACCATATGCCAGGATAAAGCCTTCGTGCGTGCCTTGCGCAAAGCCTTCGATCTGCCGCTGGTCAAAAGAGCCAGCTGATTCCTACTACAGGGTGCTTGCACCCTGCTTCTCGTCAACAAATCTCCCTTTCACCTGCCAATTTTGCTTGTTTCCTGTTGGCTCGCAAGTAACATAGCAAAACCCCGAAAAAGGGCTTTTATCCACTATATATATAGAGAGAACTTTATGAGCGTTGTGCCTGTAGCGGATGTACTGCACGGCCGTGTCGCGGTTGACAGTGAAGTCACCGTACGTGGTTGGGTGCGTACCCGAAGAGATTCCAAAGCTGGTCTTTCCTTTATCGCCGTTTACGACGGTTCCTGCTTTAATCCCGTTCAGGCCGTCGTCAATAATTCTCTGAATAATTATCAGGATGAAGTGCTGCGTCTGACCACCGGCTGTTCCGTGATCATTACAGGCAAAGTGGTGGAATCACCGGGCGAAGGCCAGGCATTTGAGCTGCAGGCGACCCAGGTTGAAGTCACCGGCTGGGTTGACGATCCAGATACCTATCCCATGGCGGCAAAACGTCACAGCATCGAATACCTGCGCGAAGTGGCGCATTTGCGTCCGCGTACCAACCTGGTTGGCGCCGTGGCTCGCGTACGTCATACGCTGGCGCAGGCGCTGCATCGCTTCTTCCACGAAAACGGTTATTTCTGGGTCTCCACTCCGCTGATCACCGCTTCGGATACGGAAGGTGCTGGCGAGATGTTCCGCGTGTCGACGCTCGACATGGAAAACCTGCCGCGCGATCCGCAGGGCAAAATCGATTTCGATAAAGATTTCTTCGGCAAAGAAGCGTTCCTGACCGTATCTGGTCAGCTCAATGCCGAAACCTATGCCTGTGCGCTCTCTAAGGTGTATACCTTTGGCCCAACCTTCCGTGCTGAAAACTCCAACACCAGCCGCCATCTGGCGGAATTCTGGATGCTTGAGCCAGAAGTGGCTTTCGCAACGCTGGATGATGCCGCAGCCCTGGCTGAAGCCATGCTGAAATACGTGTTCCAGGCGGTGTTGAATGAGCGCGCGGATGACATGGCTTTCTTTGCGGAGCGCGTTGACAAAGATGCAGTTGCCCGTTTGGAACGTTTTGTTCAGACCGATTTTGCACAGGTAGATTACACCGATGCGGTAGAGATCCTGCTGAAAAGCGGCCAAACCTTCGAGAACCCCGTGTCATGGGGCGTGGATCTCTCATCTGAACACGAGCGTTACCTTGCCGAGCAGCACTTTAAAGCACCGGTGGTAGTGAAAAACTATCCGAAAGACATCAAAGCTTTCTATATGCGTATGAACGACGATGGCAAAACCGTGGCAGCGATGGATGTTCTCGCGCCGGGTATCGGCGAAATCATCGGTGGTTCGCAGCGTGAAGAGCGTCTGGATGTACTGGATGCGCGTCTGGCAGAAATGGGCCTGAATAAAGAAGATTATTGGTGGTATCGTGACCTGCGTCGTTACGGCACCGTTCCACATGCAGGCTTCGGATTAGGTTTCGAACGATTAATCGCCTATGTCACCGGCGTACAAAATGTAAGGGATGTTATCCCCTTCCCACGTACCCCACGCAATGCGAATTTCTAAAATTAGCGATTAATTATAAGTAATTCATATATATAAAGAGGTCGGCCTAGCCGGCCTTTTTTTATTTTTGTAAATTTAGAGTTCTCTCACAAAGTTCCCGATATTTTACAAATTGTAATACAATTTTTCCTTTTGATACTCAATTGCGAGATTTGAATCATCTTCGGGCTAGAATTAGCAACCCCGTGATGGAAAGATGCGTGCAGACACAGGAGACATCAAACTTCTTTCAAGGTTCTGTAAAGATTTCTTGGCAGCAGTGGCAGATGTCCAAATAACTCCAATGAGGGTAATAAAAAATGATGAAGCGCAACATTCTTGCAGTGGTTATCCCAGCTCTGTTAGCTGCAGGCGCAGCAAACGCAGCAGAAATTTATAACAAAGACGGCAACAAACTGGACCTGTACGGTAAAGTTGATGCACGTCACACTTTCTCTGATGACGCTGGTAATGATGGCGATGCAACGTATGTTCGCTTCGGCTTCAAGGGTGAAACTCAGATTACCGACCAGCTGACCGGTTATGGCCAGTGGGAATACAACGTTCAGGCTAACAACACTGAAGGCGCTGATGCGCAAGACGGCAACAAAACCCGTCTGGGCTTCGCCGGTCTGAAATTTGGTGATGCAGGTTCATTCGACTACGGTCGTAACTACGGCGTTATCTATGACGCAATGTCTTACACTGACCAACTGCCAGTGTTCGGTGATGATACCCTGTATCAAGACAACGACAACTTCATGATTGGTCGTTCAAGCGGTCTGGCTACTTACCGTAACAGCAACTTCTTCGGTCTGGTTGAAGGCCTGAGCTTCGCAGCACAGTACCAGGGCAAAAACGAAGGTTCTCGTGACCCACTGGCACAGAACGGCGACGGCTGGGGTACTTCTGTAGCGTATGACACCGGTATGGGCATCAGCGCTGTCGGTTCTTACTTCTCTTCTGACCGTACCAACGATCAAGTTGCAGATGGCAACGGCGACAAAGCTGACGCATACGGTTTCGGTCTGAAATATGACGCGAACAACGTATACCTGGCAGCATTCTACGGTGAATCACGTAACACCACTGCTTACGGTAGCTTCGCTCGTCAGACTGCTAACAAAACTCAGAACTTCGAAGTGGTTGCACAGTATCAGTTCGATTTCGGTCTGCGCCCATCCATCGCTTACCTGCAGTCTAAAGGCAAGCAGCTGAATGGCAACACTAACACCGACAACGGTGCGACCTTCGCTGGTGGCGACGCTGACCTGGTTAAATACATCGAAGTGGGCACCTACTACTACTTCAACAAAAACATGTCTGCGTATGTTGACTACAAAATCAACCTGCTGGATGACAACGATTACACCCGTGCTCAGGGCGTAAGCACCGACGACGTAGTTGGCGTTGGCCTGGTTTACCAGTTCTAATCATCCGATTAGAGTTGCGTAATACCTAAAAACGGAGCCTTCGGGCTCCGTTTTGCATTTCAGTGATCGGCTTCGCAATTAGCTTTTCTACTTTCAGCACCCGCCCTATTTCTTTTTTATATCAACGGTTGGCAAGCGTGCCGTCTAACGCTAACCTGATAGCTCATTTCGCTAAAGTTCACCCAAACGGAACTGACTCATGTTTGAATCGATCTCTGCCGCACCCGCCGATCCTATTCTGGGACTGGCTGACCTTTTTCGCGCCGATGACCGCCCGACGAAAATCAATCTTGGCATTGGTGTGTATAAAGATGAAACCGGTAAAACGCCGGTACTCACCAGTGTTAAAAAAGCTGAGCAGTATCTGCTGGAAAACGAAACCACCAAAAACTATCTGAGCATTGATGGTCTGGCGGATTTCGCGCGTTGTACGCAGGAATTGCTATTCGGAAAAGAGAGCCCATTGATCTCAGCGGGCCGCGCCTGCACAGCACAGACGCCCGGCGGCACCGGCGCCCTGCGCGTAGCGGCAGATTTCCTGGCAAATCAAACTGACGTGAAGCGCGTTTGGGTGAGTAATCCAACCTGGCCGAACCATAATAATGTGTTCAACGCCGCGGGCCTCGAAGTGTGTGATTACCACTATTATGACGCAGCAAGTCACAGCCTCGATTTTGACGGCATGGTGGCATCACTGCAGGAAGCCAAAGCGGGCGATGTAGTGTTATTCCATGGCTGCTGCCATAACCCAACCGGCGTCGATCCAACGGCCGATCAGTGGCAACAACTGGCGAAACTGTCGCAAGAAAAAGGGTGGCTGCCACTGTTCGATTTCGCCTACCAGGGCTTTGCTCGCGGTCTGGATGAAGACGCTGAAGGCCTGCGTATTTTTGCAGCGTCACATCAGGAACTGATTGTTGCCAGCTCCTACTCTAAGAACTTCGGCTTGTATAATGAGCGCGTCGGCGCCCTGACGCTGGTTGCAGCGAGTAGCGACGTGGCGAAAACCGCGTTCAGTCAGGTTAAATACACCATTCGCGCCAACTATTCGAATCCACCATCACACGGTGCTGCGGTAGTCGCCACCATTCTCAGCAATGATGCGCTGCGTACTATCTGGATTCAGGAACTGACCGATATGCGTCAGCGCATCCAGCGCATGCGTCAGCTGTTTGTGAATACCCTGGCGGAGAAAGGGGCTAACCAAGACTTTAGCTTTATCATTAAGCAGAACGGCATGTTCTCATTCAGCGGGCTGACTAAAGATCAGGTGGTGCGTCTGCGTGAGGAGTTCGGTGTATATGCGGTGAATTCTGGTCGCGTTAACGTGGCTGGTATGACGCCAGACAATATGTCGGCGCTGTGCGAGGCGATAGTCGCGGTTTTATAATCCGTTAAATAATTCATGATGCAGGCAGGCGGCAAACGAGAGAGTCCCGATGAGCTTACATTAGTAAGCGATTGGGCGAACGAGAGCAGCAAACGCGCCTGCAACATGAAACGGATAAAAAATGGGCCGGAATGGCCCATTTTCTATTCTTGCAGGAAAGGATTGCTAACGCGCTCGCGCCCCAACGTCGAGACTGGTCCATGACCCGGCACGAATGTCACATCATCGCCTAATGGCAGCAGCTTGGTTTTAATCGCATTAATCAAGTCGCTGTGGCTGCCCTGCGGGAAATCGGTGCGTCCAACGCCCCCGTTAAATATCACATCCCCCGAAATCAGCAGACGTCCCGCACGGTCGAAGAACACAATATGGCCTGGCGTATGGCCGGGGCAAAGCAGCACTTCCAGTACGACATTGCCAACCTGCACGGTTTCGCCCTCTTCCAGCCAGCGTTCCGGCGTCAGCGGTGCGCATTCCGGTAAGCCAAACATACGGCTCTGCGTCGGCAGATTATCTAACCAGAAAGCATCAAGCGGATGGGGACCGACGATCGGGACCTGATAGTGTGCAGCCAATTCTGCAGCGGCCCCAACATGATCGAGATGACCATGAGTGAGCAATATTTGCGACGGCGTTAAACCACGTTCAGCCAATATTGCTTTGATAGTTTCCGCATCACCGCCGGGATCGACCAGTGCGGCTTGTTGCGTATCGTCATCCCAGATAACTGAACAGTTCTGGGAAAAGGCCGTAACCGGAATAATTTGGTAATTCATAGCGCTCCATGACCGACACACGCAGCGCTGCCGGTATCAGGACCAGTGCCTTGCAGGCCCGGTATCAATGTGTACGAAGTTGCTGCGCGGGTAATATCCTACACCACCGGCGCGCATAGATAACGCCGCTTTGCGAACATTGCTCAACGAAATTCCCTCAATATGGAAATCCATCGCTTGTCCTTTAGTGTGATAGCTTTTTTTCGCCACGCCCGGACCGGACTCACGCAACATATTGTTGGTTGCCAGAGAACGGTAACCCGAGATCAGCTGCACCGGTTTACGCGTATCCAGCAATGTCTGCAAACGATAAAGCTGATCAAAAAGATGGGGATCGATATTCTTCACCTGATTGGCGCGAAAATCACGGAAGAAGTGGTTTAAACGTGCTAACTCATCCTTGTCATAACGCTTACCGTTAAAAAACTCTGTTTTGAGGGTTTCACCGGTATGAAGGTTACTAAGCGTCAATACTCGTGGGCGGGCAGTGGAAAGCGAAGCCAGAGCGGAGCCTGGAAGCATCGCCAAACCTGCTGCTGCGCCTCCAATCAAGAGTAATCGACGACGTTGAGAATCAAAATTAGCCATGAAACGGGGTTACCTAATCTAAAGCGGATAAAATATGTGCGAAAAGTACACAAGGCCGAACATTAACCGCAGGCAAAAGCTCAGTCAACCCAGAATATGGCGCAGACGGCCAAAACCAGCGCAAAATCAAATTTTCGCGACTGGTCTTGGTTAATGAAATGTAAAAGGAGGAGCGTCAAATCAATGACTAAAGCAGTAATTGTCCTGCTTTATGCAATACCTGACTGCCGGAACGCGCGGGATTATCATAATTGTAAATATCTGTACGATACTGTGGTTGCCCATCATCGGCGACCCAGGCGGTTAAATAATAGAGGTTGACCGGAATCCGATGGCGAATCGACACATAACGCGTGTTGCCCTCTTTCAATGTGTCCGAAATACGTCCGTCGTTCCAGCCCACATCCTGCAGCAAGAGATCGGCCAGCTCTGACGCTTTATTCACGCGCACGCAGCCCGAGCTAAGCGCCCGAATATCACGCTGGAACAGCGTGTGGTTGGGCGTATCGTGCAGATAAATGGCATCCGAACTTGGCATATTGAACTTATAACGCCCAAGTGAGTTGGTCGCGCCTGGCGCTTGGCGAATGCGATATGGGAAACTCGCTGCCGACACCATATGCCAGTCAATCATCGACGGATCAATCACTTCGGCATCAGCGCTCCAGCCGGACAGCAACGTGTAGCCATGCTTATACAGGTAAGTCGGGTCCTGCTTCACTTTTGGCACAATATCCTGGCGTACCAGAGTAGTCGGAACGTTCCACGGTGGATTCAGCACCACATTATTCAGTGCGCTGCGCATCAATGGCGTTTTGCGGTCAGGACGTCCCACAATCACCCGGGATGACAGAATGGTGGCACCGTTGTTGTAGTAGGTCAGTGAATAGTTCGGGATATTCACCATGATGCCGTTATGCATATCATCCGGCAGCAGGCGCAGACGCTGGATGTTCAGTGCCAGCAGCGAGGCACGCAGCTGCGGCGGCACATTCAACCATTGACGCGTACGCGGACCAATCGCGCCGTCATCAGCTAATCCCTGCCAATGCTGGAAGCGCTTGACCCCCTCGACCAGCGCAGTGTCATAGACATTGGGACCGGATGCCGTCGGAGTAGCAGCCACATTATTATTGGCCACGTCAGGAGAAGCAGCGAGAGCAGGCGCTGCATCAATATCATCAAAGTTTGCAGCGGACGGACTCACCGCCACCGGTTGATTACTCTGGCTTACGGGAACCGGCGCTGTGGGTACTGCATCTTCTGCAGGTGTTGGCGTGCTGCTGTGGCTAGCGGTGAGCATGCCTGTACGTTGCAGAATCTCACGCAGCGCCGGCACATCATTACTGATCTGGCCCGGGCGCAGGGTGCTGCTGTCGCGCAGTTGCGGCCATGGATTATTATCAGTCAGCAGGGCTTTCAGTGCGTTATGCATCGGCAGGTATTGCGGATGCTGTGGTTGCAATGACAACACGAACGTGCGGCTACCACCGGCGTTAACCGCATTCTGCCATTGATTGATCGCCGCTAGCGCTGGCATGGTCAGCTTATACGGCACATTGCTGTAGAGCCAGGTTTCGCCTTGCGTCGGCACGTTGGCAACGAATTGCAGGTAGCCTAGCATGGCATCACTCAGCACGATATCGCGCGCCAGCCCTTTGATATTAGGGTTGGTCAGCCGCTCCACCCAGCGGGTAAATTGTGGCTGCACGCCGGAGAGCGCCACTTCCGCCAGCTGTTGCTGAAACGCCTGCACCGCTTGAGGGTCTTGCCAAAGCGGTGCCATGTCACGCGATGCGTAAATGCCGGCTAAGCCCGGCAAGTAGAAAGGTTGCTCAGTGGCGCTAAAGGCCTGCTGAATTTGTTGCTGGCTGGCAGCAACTGACATTGTACTGTGCGTAGAGTGGGGTAGCGTGGAGGTGATGGCCGCATAGCTTACCGTCAACGGCGATAATACCAATGACAAACCGAGTGCTACTGCAGCACGACTCATTTTGCTCTTATTGTTTAGCAACATCCCTGCCCCCTTCTCACCAATGACACAGCGCCCTGTGATCGCCATGTACAGCCATACTCTTAATGTTGAGTATACGAATAAAAAACGGCATCTGCCTCTCAGTGCAAATGCCGCTTATAGATTAAACGCAGTGCTGTTTTTTAACCAGATTCAGCGTTAGCTATTTTCCGTTTCCAGACCGAGCCTGGAATTTTCATTTTTCACCGGCGATGGGTCCGCTGAGAAACCGCGCAGACCAACGACATGCACGTGCTCAGTGTTGTTAAACACCTTACGCACCAGCTTGTAGGTGGTCCCTTTTTCCGGGCTGATGTTTTCCGGTGCTGCAATAACCAGCTGCATCTCCAGACGTTCGCA
The DNA here is from genome assembly GCF_037149875.1 of Pantoea sp. USHLN256. Classification (NCBI taxonomy): domain Bacteria; kingdom Pseudomonadati; phylum Pseudomonadota; class Gammaproteobacteria; order Enterobacterales; family Erwiniaceae; genus Pantoea; species Pantoea sp. USHLN256. The sequence continues at coordinate 498,873 of NZ_JBBCQO010000001.1, forward strand.
CAGCTCAAACAGCGTAGCGATTGAACGTGCATCCAGACGCGCCGCTTCATCAAGGAACAGCAGACGGCACGGCGAAATATCTTTGCCACGCAGACGACGCGACTCCTCTTCCCAGCTCTGGACCACCATCACCAGAATCGACATCCCGGTACCAATCGCTTCACCGGTAGAAAGTGCGCCACTTTCCGCACGCAGCCAGCCATCAGAACCACGGTTAACCTCCACTTCCATCTCGAGATAGTTGCGATAGTCGAGTAGCTCTTCACCAATGGTTTGCGGCGTGCGCTGGCCCATATCGATCTGCGGATTCAGGCGCTGATAAAGTTTCGCCAGCGCTTCTGAGAAGGTCAGGCGATTACTGGTGAACAGATCCTGATGCTGCTCATGCTCTTCTGACAGCGTATCCAGCAGCGTTGAGTGCGCTTCACGTACGTTAACGTTCAGGCGAACGCTGCGCACCTGACCAAAGCTTACGGCCTGCAAGCCCTGATTCAGTTGGCGGATACGGTTCTGCTCGCGCTGGATCGTTTTGCGAATAATGTTCGCCGCACTGCGTGAACTGATGGCTAGCGTTTGCTCGCGCGCGGTCAGCTCTTCAGTCAGACGATTCAGCTCAATTTCCATCTGTTCGATAGCTTCGACCGGATCATCGGTACGAATGATGTCCTGACGAATACGTTCACGCAGATGCTGGTACACCGCGATAAAGAACTGAATCTTGCGTTCCGGACGTTTCGGATCTTCAGACATGCGCAGCACATCGCGCAGATGTTCGTTATCCGCCACCGCCAGACGCAGCGCACCCAGCGCCTTATCCGACATGGATCGCAGCTCATCGCCGCTGAGATACGCCAGTTCGCGACGATGCAAACGACGCTCAACGCCGTTCTCTTTAACCAGACGCAACACCGTGCACCAGCCCGCTTTGGCAGTAACCACCTGCTCACGAATCTGGTGATAATCGCGCTCCAGCTTGCGCAGTTTCTTCTGCAGGCTGTCCATCTCGGCTTCACAGAAGGTGATCTGTTTTTCCAGCTGATTGCGACGCGCACGGTTATGGCTAAGCGCACTGTACAACTCATCACGACGAATGCGCGCCCGCTCTTCCGCGCTGGCATCCGCCTGCACGCCGATATCCTGCATCTCTTGCTGCAGCTCTTTCAGCATGTCGCGCTTAGCATCGTAAGAACTTTTTAGCGACGCCAGCACCTGTGAATACTGCGTCAGCTGCGCCTGATGCCCGCGCAGACGTTCGCGCGCGCGGCTGCGCTCGCCTTCTGCCTGCTCGAGACGCTGGCGCAGTTGTTCATTGAGATCGCTGTTGCCGCCCAACATGCCAGCCGAGCTTTCATAGTTGAAATGCGCACGGCGCTGCACCACTTCGGTCAGGGCAAAGGCCTGCTGACGTGCATCGCGCTGCTGTTGCTGTGCCTGCTGATAATCGCGCTGCAACTGATCGTGCTGCTGCGGATCGCTTTGCAGTACCGCAATCAACGGCTCCAGTTTGCTGAGTTTGCTGCCGTGCTGATGCAGGAAACGCGCGGCTTCCTGCGCCTCTTCCACGCGCTCGCGAATCTCTTCACAACGATCGCCGAGAGTATCATCGAGCAGCAGATTGACGCGCGGTAATAGGCGGTTCAGCTGGCTCACGCCCTCTTTTGCCTGCTCAAACTGTGCGCGCTGCTGTTGATTGTCGTTTTCATGCTGCGCCAACGCACGCTCCAGTTCGCCACGGCGGCTGTTGAGCTGGCGAATCAGTGCTTCCGGATCTTCATCAAACGCCACCGCTAAGTGGCTACCGATAAAGCGGCTGAAGGATTGATGCAGACGTTGCGTTTTCTGCACATCAAACGACAGCGTGGCGTAACGCTCAGCCAGCTGTTCACGTTCGTTGTTGAGCAGCTCAAGCTGATTTTCACGCGCCGCACGACCAAATAGCGGCACTTTCGGGAAGCGTGAGTAGCGCCACTGACGCTCAGCCACTTTCACCACCACCGCTTTTTCCAGCTCTTCGACGCTAAAGACGCTATCGTCAAACGCTTGCGGATCGCCCTCAATCAGGTAGAGATCTTCCGGGCACTCATCTAAACCGTCGAGCAGTTCGCGCACCAGCGACAAATCTGGCACCACGATGGCGTGACGCGATGGACCATACAACGCCGAGAAGTACGGCGCGTCATCCAGCGTGACATCGTCGTAAATTTCCGACAGCAGCACGCCGCCAAAGCGTTCCGCCAGCTGCGTCAGGCGCGCATCTTCCGCTCCGCCCGGCTGGCTCAGTCGTTCAATTTGCTGTTCGACTTCACGCTTACGCGCCGCCAGCTCATCGCGCTCAACGGTGGTTTCGCGCTCGCGCTCCAGCAGTTGCTGCATAAACTCGGTGATTTGCTGGCTGCTGGTCAGCTCCTGGCCGGTTTGCTCGCTGAGTTGGGTGAGGATCTCCTGCGCTGCCAGCCAATGTGGCGCGCGCGCGGTCAATGCGGTAATACGCTCACGCAGCTGCTCCAGCTCCTGACGCATCAGCATGCGGCGTTCACCCGCATCCGAGACGCTTTCGTTAAGCTGTTCGATTTGCGCTTCGAGTTCACGCTGCAAACCGTCCAGTGCATCCGCATCGTATTGCTGGCCCTGACGTTTACAGAAGTCCGCCAGCAGGCGCTCGGCATCATGCTGCTCACGCAGACGGGTTTCCAGCTCGTTGAGACGCAAACGCAGCGATGACAGCTGATCGGCATGATGACGCTGATTAGCCGCATCGCGCAGTAATTCGCGCCCCACTTGCCAGGCATCCTGACGGCCGACGTCATCACCGGCAATGCTGGTGACCAGGCTTAACGCCTGCTCGAACTGGCTGTGTGCCGCTTCGGCGACGCTCAGCTTCTGCTCCAGACGCAGTAATCGCTCGGTGGCTTCTTCTTCCCGCGCCTGGAAGGTTTCCTGCCATTCGGCAGCATTATCGATACTCAAATCGGGCAGCTGACACTGCGTACGCGCTTTTTCCAACGCCTGCAATGCCTGCTGATATTGAATCGCCCGCGTCTGTTGCACATCGAGTGCCTGCTGAAAATCAGCAAGCTGGCTTTTCAGCTCATCCACTTCGATTTCAGCCGCTTCGGCGCGCGCTTCATTCTCTTCCTGCACGTCACGCGCTTCAGCAACCACTTCGTTCTGCTCTTCCAGACGATAGGTCAACTCTTCCAAATCGGCATCGTATCGCTCGATTTTCTCCTGCTGACGCATCGCGGTTTGCACCAGATTCAGGTGATCGCTGGCACCCTGATAATCGGTTTCCAGGTCGTTCTCGGCAGCGTTGTGCTCAGACAACTCACGCGCCATCTCAATGTGACGATACTGCTCGGAAATCAGCTGATTGCGACTGGTGAACAATTCATTACGCAGTTGGAGCGCACCGTCGAGGTGAATACGACGCTCGTTGGCGTGGCGCATGTAGTCGGCAGAAACATAGCTGGTGGCTTCAGAGATCAGATGCTTAAACAGGTCGCGATCGGACTGGGTGACGCGAATCGCTTCCAGCGTCATGCGGTTTTCACGCAGCGCGGCTTCCATATCCTGGAAAGCCTTACGCACGCCGCCGTTTTCCGGCAGCAGGTAGTCGCGCAGTGAGCGGGTAATGGCGCTCGAAATACCGCCATACAAGGAAGCTTCAATCAGGCGATAGAACTTACTGCGATCGCTGGCATTACGCAGACGACGCGGCACTACGCCGAGCTCGAACAGCACCGCATGATAGTCCGTTACTGAGTTGTACTGGCGGAACTGCACGCCTTCCTGCGCTTCAACGCGCTCCTTCACTTCCGTCAGCGGCAAGACGCGCGCCTGGCGGTTGTTGAGGATTTCAGTCAGCATGTCGGTTGGCTGCGAATCCGTCGGTAAACCGTGAATACTGAATGGCTTGATATCGACCTTTTTATCGCGCCCGGCCACCTGCTGCAGACGCACCCCAACCACCACACGTTGATGGCGTGAGTTGACCACATCCAGCACCGAATAACAGACGCCGGCGCGCAGTTTGCCGTGCAGCCCTTTATCGCGCGAACCCGATGTCGCCCCAGCTTCGGTGGTGTTTCGGAAGTGCAGCAGCGTTAGATCAGGGATCATCGCCGTGACGAAGGCCGCCATGGTGGTAGATTTACCGGCACCGTTACCGCCCGATAGCGTGGTCACCAGCTCATCGAGATCAAAAGTACGGGCAAAGAAGCCGTTCCAGTTGATCAGCGTTAGCGAACGAAATTTACCGCGTTCAATCATGCTTGCTCATCCTCCGCGTTATCACTCGCGTCGCTTTCAGCGTCAATATCATTATCTGCTTCATCGTTCTCTGTCGCAGCCGGCGCGCTTTCCAGCGTCATCGCTTCACCGTCACGAATCAGGCGCAGCTGCGCTTCACGCGCATCGTCACCGCTGCGCACGTCAGCACCAAAGCGGAACACCGATTCGGTGATGCGGAATTTGCTGCTGTCATTGCCCATAAACCACACCATGCCAAGACGACGCAGACGGCTCAGCGAGGCGCGCATTTTTTCCTGCAGCTTAGCGCGATCGAGATCGGAACCGGTGGAACGCTGGTTCACCAGCTTCAGCAGTTTGCTCTCATCGGCCAGCGACAGCAGCTCGTCGTACAGCTCCTGGTGGGTAAAAATTCCCTCATTGGCCAGACGTTCCGGACTGAGATAGAGGTAGCAAAGAATTTTGCCCACCATCATATCCAGCTCGGACAGTACCGAGCGCGGAATCAATGTGGTTGAACGCGGACGCAGATAGAAAAAGCCTTCCGGCGCGCGGATCAGTTCAACGTTGTAGCGCGCGTAAAACTCTTCGAGGTATTCCTGGTATTCCATCAGGAAGGCGTGATTATCCAGCTCTTCAATGCCAATGTGGCGACCCGCGCGTAACTGGCTATCGAGCGCCGGGAAAATCGGATTTGCCAGAGCCAATGCCAGTTTGACTGGCATCACTTGTTCAATATTTGTCGATGACATGTGCCTGCACCTTGGCTCCGTAATCATTAATGGCCTGCCATTGCGCAGGCAGGCCGGCTAAATCAGCTTCGGCCACGCCGAGTCGTACCGCCTGATCGATGACGATACGTGCCAAATCAAAGTGGCGCGCGCGCGGATACTGCGACAGGTAGTCGCGCATAACCGTCGCCAGATGGAGCGGTTTCTGCTCCTGTTTGTAGATCTGCAGCGCCTCTTCGATCATCGCGGCCAGCTGTTCGCGAATCTCATTAAACTCTTCATATTCCATTTCCGGCGGCAGCTCGCCCATCACTTCGTCATTGCGCAGCGTCATCTCTTCATCGCGCATATCATAAAGACGATCGGCATTGGCGTAGGTTAGCGCCCACGGCTGGTCGAAATAGTTCTGCACCGACAGGCGTAAACGCTGCGCAAAAACGCGGTTCTTATCCATGTCGATGGCGGTACGAATAAACTTATGTACGTGGCGGTCATAGCCGATCCACAAATCGATAGCCTGCTGGCCCCAGCTGATGATGCGATCCAGCTTGTTTTGCAGATCAAACACCAGCTTATCGACAAAGCCGAGATCCGGGCTGCTCAGCGTGGCGTCCTGAATACGCAGCAGGTTGGCCTGCAGCTTATCGCCCGCCGCTTCTAGCGTATCCTGCAGCTCACGTAGGGTGCCGGAGGTTTCTGACAACAACATTTCACAGCTGGAGATCGCCGCACGCCAATCTTTGTTAAGCAGATCGGCAATATCGGTTTTCACCGCCTGTTGCTGCTCATCCATCAGACGTTGCGTCATGTCGATGCTATCGAAAATTTCCGCCACCGAATATTTCAGCGGCGCAAAGACGTTGCGATGCCAGTGGAATTCGTCACCATCTTCTTCGGCCGCATCCGCCGCGCGTTTAAGCTCCTGCGCCACAATCGACAGCTGCATCGAGAGACGCAACGTGGAGAATTCACGCTGGCGAATGTAGTAGTCGGTAATGCCGATGGCGAGCGGCGTCAGACGATAGATGGCGTGGCCTTCCGTCAGCTCACTGGTAAAGCGGTTGAGCAAGCGCTGGCGCACCATGTCATTAATGGCGTTATTGGCACGCACCTGCACGGTTTCATGGGTTTGTTCGAAAGCCTTGCTCACGTGACGAAACGCGTCAATCAGCTCGCCTTCGCTCATCTCGCCGTCCATGCGCTCACCGTTTAAGGTGGCGATAGCCAGCAAAAAGGCCAGACGTTCTACCGGCAACGCAAGCGAAAAGTCGTTCTTGCGCGCCCATGCCACCAATTCGGGGACCGTCTGGGAAAATTCGCTCATAGTTGATCCTTCTGACTGGGTTTGCGCGCGGTCACGTGGATATAGCGCCCTAAACTCAAAAAGGGCTCCTGGCGACAGAAACGCCGTTCCATCTCAATGATTTCCTCAACGCTCTTCCCTGCGCCGGGTTGCGGCTTCATGTAATCACAGAAGACGCGAATGCCCGCACGCCGTTCAATTTCAAATCCGCAGTTTGTCAGCCAACGCGTCACATCATCGGGATCGCGAGGGAAATCCGGCGACAGCGTGCGCTTTTTGCGTTTGCTCATATTGGCGCGCATATAGCCGAAATTACCGAGCGTTAGGGTGCGGAAAGTTAAGCCATGCGCGTTGTAGAACATCAGCGACAGCACGCCGCCAGGCTTCAACGTGTGCCACAACGCTTGCAGCACCTCTTCCGGCTGTGCGACCCATTCCAACACCGCGTGAAACAATACCAGATCAACCTGCGTATCCAAATGTTCGCCCACCTGCTGGGCGCTAATTTGTTTGAATTGCATGTTGTGGCTCACACCCGCGTTGTGCGCATGTGCTTCGGCCAACTTCAGCATCTCGGCAGAGAGATCGCACAGCAGCACCTGATGACCACGTGCAGCCAGGCCGCTTGAGATTTGTCCCACACCGCCACCGGCATCCAGCACCGCGAGCGGTCCAGCGGGCAGCGTGGGTAACAGTGCTTCCAGTTCATCCCAGACGATCGCCTGGCGCACCTGGCCTTTGCGCGTGCCATAAATGTTCTGTGAGAATTTGTCCGCCAGATCGTCAAAGTTACGATCCTGCATGATGATGGCTCCGCTTTGCTGCATTCAACTTGTGCTATTTTGTCACAGGCTCAACAAGAATGAACCTTTCATGCCACCGTAACTGTTTGGCTGCTGTTTTTTCGGACAAAAGGAGCAATTTTCGATGTTTTTCACTGTTAAAAAAGTCATTGGCGGGATGTTGCTACCCTTGCCACTGCTGTTATTGCTCATGGCAGCGGGACTTTTGCTGCTCTGGTTCAGTCGCTGGCAAAAATGCGGCAAAATTATCATCTCTTGTAGCTGGTTGTTACTGCTACTGCTAAGTTTGCAGCCGATCGCCGATCGCCTGTTGTTACCATTGGAAAACCACTATCCCACCTGGAACGGTAACGAGCCGGTCGATTATATCGTGGTGCTCGGCGGCGGCTACACCTTCAATCCGAATTGGGCGCCGAGTTCCAATCTTATTAACAACAGCTTGCCGCGCGTGACGGAAGGTGTTCGGCAATGGAAGCGCTATCCGCAGGCGAAAATGATCTTTACTGGCGCAGCAGCGGGCAAAAACCCACGCAGCAGTGCCAGCGTGGCTGCCGAGGTAGCAGAGAGCCTTGGCGTTCCTCGTGAAGCGATTATTCAGCTGGATCAACCACGAGATACGCTTGGCGAAGCGCGGGCGGTAAAACAGGCGATTGGTGAACATCCGTTTTTGCTGGTGACATCTGCTAACCATTTGCCGCGTGCGATGCACTTTTTCCAGCGCGCAGGCATGAATCCGCTGGCAGCACCGGCAAATCAGCTGGCAATAACATCGCCGTTAAACGGGTGGGAACGCGTTATTCCATCGCCAGTTTGGCTCGCCCACAGTGAGCGTGCCGTTTATGAATCGCTGGGACAGATCTGGCAGCAGCTGCGCGGTGACGAACTCACCTCAACCCAGCCAGGGGAGTAATTGCGCGCGGGCATGATCAAAGCGCGGACGATCAAACTGTCCGCTGCTGACCAGCGTGTCGACGCAATCCCACAGCTGATACAACCAGCGTCGCCAAAGAAAACCCTCCGCCACAGGCGCACGCTGCAAATAGTGTTGCAGCAGCGAAGCTTCTGCCCCGCTATCTGCCAGCCGCATAAGATCGTATTCCCGCGGCGCCCAAAGGATATTTCCCGGCTGCATCATCGCAATCAGTTGGTCGCTGTGCGCATCTTTTAACACGCTGGCCAAACGTAAATTACCGTGCATCAACACGCAGGCATCGTTAAAACCGTTGAACAAACGTGGAAGCAGCTGGCGACTGCGGAACAATATTTGACGATCTTCCATGGTGAAAAACGGTGGCGACAGATAACCCAACGTCGACCACAACACATCAACCCGTTGGCGATACCACGCTGGCCAGTTGTTTTCCTGCACGCTGTCTACGCTGCCGACTAAGCCCTGACTGTCGATGCGATGCCAGGCCAACACACCTTCCACAATCTGTTCGCACAGTTGTTCCCAGCGCGCAGCATTGCGCGTTGGAGCTTCTGCCGACACGCCATTAAAACGCGCCATCAGCAACATCTCATGCGCGGGCTTCTGCTGACTTAGCACCAAGCCAAATACCGCTGGCACAGCGATCAAACCATCGTGACCGAGCATGGTGAGTTTTTTGGCTTCCAGCGCAGCACGTCCCTGATGGCGAAAATACTTCGCTACCAGCGGCATCGGTTTACCGGCGTCATCATAGAGTGCGTACAGCCGCGTTTGCGCCTGCTCGCTAATGGTTTCGAGACGGCTGATGCTTTCACCCAGCACCAAGGCAAGTTCTGAACGGAGCTGTTCCATGCGATATCCTCCGATGTCAAAGGGCTAGAATATGCTGGAGGTGATGGCGACGCGAAACTTAGCGCCAGATCAAACTTTTAGGCCAGCGAGAGCCGCTGGCCGGTCGGAGATTAACCCTGCATAGCGAGACGAACGCGCTCAAGGTCATCCGGCGTATCTACTCCAACACTTGGGATAGTTTTTGCCACCGCGACGTGAATTTTTTCACCGTACCACAGCACGCGTAACTGTTCGAGTAGCTCAATGTGCTCCAGCGGGCAGGGCTCCCACGCGATATAGCGACGGATAAAACCGGCGCGGTAGGCATAGATACCAATATGGCGCAGTAGCGTGTCGCCGATCTGCTCACGCGAACGAGCATAACGCTCGCGATCCCAGGGAATGGTGGCGCGTGAAAAGTACAGTGCATACCCTTTCGCGTCCATAACCACTTTCACCGCGTTTGGGTTAAAGGCCTCTTCAGCATCGGTAATTGGCACCGCCAGCGTAGCCATTCCGGCTTCAGACTGCGCCAGATTACCCGCCACCTGGCGTACAATTTCCGCCGGGATCATCGGCTCATCGCCCTGCAAGTTGACGATAATAGTATCGTCAGCAAACTGGTATTTCTCGATCACTTCTGCCAGGCGTTCAGTGCCGGATTGATGATCGACGCGCGTCATGCATACTTCTCCGCCCGCCGCCGTCACCGCCGCAGCGACATCCGGATGATCGGTGGCGACAATCACACGATCGGCGCCCGATTCGCGCGCGCGTTCCATCACGTGCAGCACCATCGGTTTGCCCTGAATATCCACCAGCGGCTTGCCTGGCAGACGCGTTGAAGCGTAACGCGCAGGAATAATGGCCACAAAACTCATGGATGGATCTCTTCAACAGACAGCGTACGCGCTTCCACTTCCAGTAACACCGGAATACCATCGCGTACTGGATAGGCCAGGCCGTCGGGTTTACAGATCAGCTCTTGCTGCTCTTTGTTGAAATACAGTTTTCCGTTGCAAACCGGGCAGGCAACGATCTCGAGTAAACGGTGATCCATAATCTTCTCCTTTCAGGACCGCTTCAGGCGGTTAGCATATCATAATAGCGTGCGCGTTAATGACGCACTAAAGCCAGACTCTTTGCGGATTTATTCGCTGATCGACCAGCGATTTGACCAAGCCGCCAGAAGTTCTGCAGGCGCATTTTCGATCATCACTTCATTGGCGCCTTGCCAATGAGCAAAGCGATTAATGGCTTTTTGTACATCATTGAGAAAAGCATTACTAACGCGCGTGCCCTGTTCCAGCCAGAATGTACGAATCACTAATTGCTGTGCCTGACGATCCATTTTGGCGTCAATACGCGCTTTTAGTGCTCCGCGGTGCAAAACTGGCAGGACAAAATAACCATATTTGCGCTTATCTGCTGGCGTATAGCACTCAATGCGGTAATCAAAATTAAACAGCTCCAGCGCGCGCCGCCGATCCCAAACCACAGGATCAAAGGGCGATAGCAGAGCCGTATGTGTAGCAGAAAGCGGCTTTTCCAGCATTGGCAATAATGTGTGGTGTAACCACATTTCGCCCAGCTGCTCCACCTCAACACGGACAATCTCGCCGCGTGCTGCGGCATCGGCTAGCCACAACTTGAGCGGTGCATGCTTGAGGCGATAGTAATCCGCTAACCAACTGCCGCGGAAAATCCCGAGACTGCGTGCACTGTGATTCAACATTTGCATAACAGCCTCTGCTTCACTCAGCGCATGCTGTTCGTCAATCCAGTCTGGCATGACACGGCTATGCAGATCATAAACCCTTTGGAAGTTGCGCCGCTCGACTACCATCAATTCACCCGCACTGAACAAGTTTTCCAGATGACGTTTATGCGGCTTCCATGCCCACCAGCCAGGTTTAGTCTGTTTGTCGTTACTGAAATCGGCAGCACGAACTGGCCCGTTGGTGGCAATGTGCTCTAACAGATCAGCAATTTCCTGCTGATGCTTTGCCACCCAATCGGCGCTGTATTTCCAGCCAAGTCGCTGTGGCTGCAGCATACGATGGCGCAGCAAAGGATAATCTTCGAAGGGAATAAAACAGGCTTCATGCGCCCAATATTCAAACAACGCCCCTGACGCCAGCGCCTCTTCCAGCCAGTTGGCGGGGTAGTTACCAAGCCGGCTGAACAGCACCAGATAAGGGCTCCGCGCGACAACATTAATGGTGTCAATTTGCAGCAGCGACATCTGACGCACGGTCGCGTGAATATCGGCAAAGCGCGCGCGGCGGCCCAAAGGACGCAGCAGTCCCTGAGCGGCCAAATGGAGATGACGAGCAGTTTGCAGCGAGAGGGAAGCGGAAAGGTTCATGGCTTAATTCCCTTTCAGATGTTTAGCGCGAACGGGCTTCGCGTGCGGTGAGGCCGAGTTGGGTGATATCGTCTAACAGGGTTGCCACACTCGCTCCTTGCAGATGCGCATCGACTGGCAGATACCACCAATTGGGGCGAGCAAAGCTGCGGCACTTCACTGCATCTTTTTCCGTCATCAGCAAGCACTGTTCTGCCTGAGTCAAACGACGCAATTCGTCTTCGCTATAAGCATGGTGATCGGCGAAAGCAATTTCTGCCACCGGCTTAACGCCTTGCTGTTTAAGGGTATTGAAGAAGCGCGGTGGATGTCCAATACCAGCCATCGCCACAATTTCTGGCAGCTGTTCCAGCGAGGCGGTGGCGCCGCTAATCAGATTAACAGCCAGCCCGGGTTGTAATGTCATGGCAATTTCGTTGCTTTGCGTATCACCACCATTGACGATTACCGCGTTGACCTCACGCAAACGGGAAGCGCGCTCGCGCATCGGTCCAGCCGGTAACCACCAGCCATTGCCAAAACGGCGTATGCCATCCACCACCACAATTTCGCGGTCGCGCTGTAATGCATAATGCTGCAGGCCATCGTCAGTGATGATCACATCAAGGTCATGCACAGCAAGTAAGCCTTCGACCGCCAGACGGCGCTGCGGCGCAACCGCAACCGGCACCTGAGTACGCTGTGCGATTAACACCGGTTCATCGCCTGCTTGCGACGTTGCTGTCTCAGCGGTGACGAGCAGGGGATAACGTTCGGCTTTACCGCCGTAACCACGCGATACCACGCCAACACGTAATCCGCGTTGTTGCAGGGCCTGCACCAGCCAAATCACCACTGGCGTTTTACCATTGCCGCCGGCGGTAAGGTTACCCACTACAACTACCGGACAAGGTGCGCGCCAGCTTTTACGCCATCCGCGTATAAAGCTAAGGCGAATCAGCCAGGTGATCGCCCCATACAGCAAACTTAGCGGCCAAAGCAGCAGCCATAACGGCGATCGCCCGCTCCAGATGCGTTCAATCATTGACCAAACTGCATCTTATGAAGTTGCGCATACGCGCCCTTCTGTTCCAGCAGAACGGTGTGAGTGCCGCGCTCTACAATGCGCCCATCTTCAACCACAACAATCTCATCGGCCTTTTCAATGGTCGACAGGCGGTGCGCAATAACCAATGAGGTGCGGTTTTTCTGCAACTCATCCAGCGCAGCCTGAATGGCACGTTCTGATTCGGTATCCAGCGCTGAAGTCGCTTCATCAAGAATCAAAATTGGGCAGTCACGAAGAAGCGCACGCGCAATCGCAATACGTTGACGCTGTCCACCAGAAAGCAGTACGCCGTTCTCACCAATGATCGTATCGAGGCCATTATCCATTTTCTGGATAAAGTCCATTGCGTGCGCCATGGTTGCAGCCTGTTCGATTTGCTCACGCGTATATTGGCCGTTACGAGCATAGGCGATGTTATTAGCAATGGTGTCGTTGAAAAGGTGCACGTTTTGAGAAACCAATGCCACCTGATTGCGCAACGAACGTAGGGTGTATTCACGCAAATCATGTCCATCCAGCAGAATCTCACCGCTGTCAATGTCATAAAAGCGCGTTAACAAGCTGGCCATTGTAGATTTACCGGAGCCTGAGCGTCCTACCAATGCTACGGTTTTACCTGCAGGCAGCGACAGATTGATATCACGCAGCGCGGGAATATCACGACCAGGATAGGTAAATGTCACATTGCGGAATTCAACATCACCTTTTGCGCGTTCCAATTCACGCTTGCCATTGTCAACTTCCTGCTCGCTGTCGAGAATTGAGAACAGCGTCTGACAAGCAGCCATACCACGCTGGAACTGCGCATTGACGTTGGTTAGTGACTTCAGTGGACGCATCAAAGCGATCATGGAAGAGAACACGACAGTGATGGTACCGGCAGTTAACGTCTCCATTACGCTTGGGAAGCTGGCGGCATAAAGTACGAAAGCCAATGCCAGCGATGCGATTAGCTGAATAATCGGATCAGAGATGGAGGAAGCCGACACCAACTTCATGCCTTGCTGACGCATTCTGTTGCTGACCTGAGAAAAACGCTTCGCTTCTACATCTTGCCCACCAAAGATCAGCACCTCTTTATGCCCTTTCAGCATCTGTTCAGCACTAGTGGTGACCTGACCCATGGTGTTTTGCATATTTTTACTGATGCTGCGGAAACGCTTTGAGACGGTGCGAATTGCAAAAGAAACTATGGGAGCCAGCACGATGAGAATCAATGACAACTGCCAGCTGTAATAGAACATCATGATAAACAGGCCAATGATCGAAGCGCCTTCACGCACGACGGTAACCAGTGCACTTGAAGAGGAAGAGGCAACCTGCTCAGAATCATAGGTAATACGTGACAAAAGCGTACCGGTAGATTGCTGATCAAAGAAGGTGACTGGCATGCCCATCATATGACCGAATAAACGGCGACGCATGTTCATGACCACGTTGCCGGAAACCCATGAGATGCAATAACTGGAAATATAACTGGTCACGCCGCGTACCAGCATCAGGCCGATAACGACCAGTGGCATCCACAGCATTACGGATCTGTCAGCTTTACCGAAGCCATCATCCAGTAAAGGTTTCAACAGAGAGAGCATCAGGGTGTCGCCTGCCGCATTGATAATCAGCGCTATCGCTGACACATACAGGCCAGCCTTGTGGGGTGCAATCATCGGCCAGAGTCGACGGAATGTCTGCCACGTTGAGAGATCTTTATCTTGATGCATTATTTATTCACGCTGTTTGAAATAGCCGCTCATTCTACCTGGATTCGCGTTTGACGCCAAACCACTGATGATACCAGCGGGGCATTATTTGCTCTCGTAAGCCCTTAATTTGCCAATGCCCCTGTCTGATAGCGATATGAATCTGCCCTGATTGCCCCGTGTCGTACCACCTGTAACCCTGTTGACGATAGCGTTCTACCACCGCGGGTGCCGGCATACGCCAGGCGTTATAACGTGCCAGTGAAGCAAGTGCAGCCTGACCTGCAACATTACGTAACAGTAATGAACCTGAAGAGGTGCGACTGCCGTGATGTGGGACCTGTAAAAATGTTGCCTTCAGCGCATCATGTTCGAGTGCGACGATTTTTCTCTCCGCTTCTAACTCAATATCACCGGTCAGCAGCAGACTAATTTTACCGTCATCGACGTGAATAACACATGAATCGTTATTTTGCCCTTGCGTTTGATTTGCCGGCGGCCACAACGCCGTAAATTGCAGTTTTCCCCACTGCCACTTTTGACCACGATGGCAGGGCAAGTGCCCCTCTTCCCCCAATGCACTGCGAACTTTTATTGTTGGATTCGCGTTGAGCACTGAGTGTAGTCCACCACGGTGATCAAGATGTTTATGGCTCAGTATCAGTGAATGAAGCTTCCGTCCTTGATATTGCAGCCATGGCAGAAGCACGCGCGCACCGGCATCATCCTGCTTCCAGGCTGGGCCGACGTCATACAGCACCACTTCATTACCCTGCGTAATAGCAATGGCTAAACCGTGCCCTACATCAATCATGTCTATCTGCCAATCATCACGTTGCGCATTATTGCGCCAGACGATGATCGCGATGACCAGACTCAAGCAAGGCATTACGCTGCGATGTGCCAACCCGCTACGCCAAAACAGCATTCCCACCCAAAGCAGCACAATAGCGGGGAGCGTATCACTCCATGCCCACCAGCCTGCAGGTAACGACTGCAGCCCACTCATCACTGTAGTAATCGAAAGATCAGCCAGGCTCCATAATCCACTTGATATAACCGGCGCAGGCAGCAGCATTGCCAGTAATATCAGTGGTACGGTGATGAATGACACCACCGGTACCGCCATCAAATTGGCCACTAACGCACTCAGGCTTAAGCCCTGGAACAGGAAAATTTGTAACGGTGCCATCAGAATCATCATGCCGAGCTGTAAATGCAGCAATTGGAGCAACAGCCATCGACGCTGCGTGCGAAAACGAGGCGGTAAAGAAAACCATTGATACCAGACGATCAACATAGCGACTGCAAGTGCCGATAACCAAAAACTCTCGGATAATACAGTTAGCGGATCAAGCGCCAGTAATCCGCCTATACATAATGTCCATACTTGCCAGCCAGTTAATTGCCAGCCGGCCGCGCGAATCCCGATCCATAGAATCAGCGCAACTATCGCACGCTGAGCCGGAGCATGACTGCCTGACACCCAAGTGTAAGTCGCCGCAGTGATCACGCTCACTATGAGCGGAAATAGATAACCAATTAGATGGGCGGGTAAAATTACCTGAATAGCACGTGCCAATAGCCACCCAACGCTCGCGGCCAGCGCAATATGCATACCTGAGATTGCCATTAAGTGAGCAGTACCCGTTTCTCGCAGCAGTTGTCGCTGCTCTTCGGTCATGTTGGTGCGTATACCAAACGCCAGTGCCTGAATAATCGCGGGATGCTGAAGCGTTGCAAATGCGGGCCAATGGTAATTGATCAAGGCTGTCCGCCAGCTACAAGATAATGATTCTGACTGCTGGCCGATGATGCGCCCTTGCAGCGGCATATGATTAGACATAGCAAAGCGCTGAATATCGAACTCACCTTCATTTAATCTTCCATGGACAGGCCGCAACTTAAGTTTCATTTTCCAGCGTTGACCGGAACAGAATGACTGAATTAACGCTGCGTTGTTGAGCGTGACAAATACGGGAGGGAATTGATAACGATCACCAACACGCAGAATTTGTGCCGTCAGTTGCTGCTTTTCTTCGCGAACCTCTGTAATACGGACAGTCGCCTCTATGGGAGCGGCAGCCAATAACTCGATTGTATTGACCATGTGCCGCGCCTCTACCATCGCCCAGGATAATAGTAATAGACCCACACCCATTATGCGCAGCAAGCCATTTGGCGTTACTCCTAATAGCAATGCAAAACCTGCTATAGCCACAATCACGCTGGTTTCGGGTATTTGCGGCAGGACGCCTAATGGTAATGCTGACACAATCATCATTCTGGCCAGCACAATCCAACTTATTCGCATTGGTACTCTCCCTTAGTGGGAAAGATTGTGCGGTTAACAGGAAGAGATTGCTCCTCGGGAAAATCAGGATACAGAGGTGAATTCAGAAATTTATAACGGTATTACAGCTAAAGTAGCAATGCTTTGAGGGCAGACTCTCAATACTGAAGATTTAAGCAAAAAAAAACGACACTCAAGAGTGTCGTTTTTATCGTTCGGTAACGGCTTAGCCGTAAATATTCGCACGGTCACGCAATTCTTTGCCCGGCTTAAAGTGGGGAACGTATTTACCTTCCAGATCCACTTTATCACCCGTTTTCGGGTTACGACCCGTTCGTGGTGCGCGGTAATGCAAAGAAAAGCTGCCGAATCCCCGGATTTCAATGCGCTCGCCCTGTGCCAACGTAGTGGCCATGTGCTCAAGCATCTCTTTGACCGCATCCTCAACGACTTTCGCCGGAATATGAGTATGCTGTCCAGCAAGTCTTTCAATCAGTTCTGACTTGGTCATGTAACCTCCGGTTAATCCTTATTTGGAAAGGTATGACAGCTTTTACCGAAACCGGACGACTTGCATCGCCCGGTGCCTTAGGTCGATTACTCGCCTTTAGCCGCTTTGAACGCTTCAGCCATTGCGCTAGAGAAGTTGCTGCCTTCATCCTGTTTGGTGTTAACAGTATTGATAGCTTCTTTCTCATCAGCCTGGTCTTTAGCACGAACAGACAGGCTCACAACGCGGTTCTTACGGTCAACGCCGGTGAATTTAGCTTCAACGTCGTCACCAACGCTCAGAACCAGAGTTGCGTCTTCGATGCGGTCCAGAGAAGCTTCAGAAGCGCGCAGGTAACCCTCTACGCAGTCAGCTAATTCTACTGTAGCACCTTTCGCGTCAACTGCAGTGACTTTACCAGTCACGATAGCGCCTTTCTTGTTCAGGGTGATGTAGTTGTTGAATGGATCTTCAGCCAACTGCTTCACACCCAGAGAGATGCGCTCGCGCTCTGCATCAACCTGAAGTACAACGGCAGCGATTTCGTCGCCTTTCTTGTACTCACGAACGGCTTCTTCGCCAGTCGCGTTCCAGGAGATGTCAGACAGGTGAACCAGACCGTCGATGCCACCGTCCAGGCCGATGAAGATACCGAAGTCAGTGATTGACTTGATTTTACCTTCAACACGATCGCCTTTGTTGTGGGTCTCTGCGAACAGCTGCCATGGGTTAGATTTGCACTGCTTCAGACCCAGGGAGATACGACGACGCTCTTCGTCGATGTCCAGAACCATTACTTCAACCACGTCGCCTACGTTAACAACTTTAGACGGATGGATGTTTTTGTTGGTCCAGTCCATTTCAGAAACGTGTACCAGACCTTCAACGCCTTCTTCGATTTCTACGAAGCAGCCGTAATCAGTCAGGTTGGTTACACGACCGGTCAGCTTGGTGCCTTCCGGATAGCGCTTAGCGATAGCTACCCACGGATCTTCGCCCAGTTGTTTCAGGCCCAGAGATACACGGGTACGCTCGCGGTCGAACTTCAGCACTTTAACAGTGATTTCGTCGCCCACGTTGACGATTTCGCTCGGATGCTTAACGCGTTTCCAAGCCATATCGGTAATGTGCAGCAGGCCGTCAACGCCGCCCAGATCCACGAATGCACCGTAGTCAGTGAGGTTCTTAACGATACCTTTAACTTCCATGCCTTCCTGCAGGTTTTCCAGCAGCTGATCGCGTTCAGCGCTGTTCTCAGATTCGATAACAGCACGACGTGAAACCACGACGTTGTTACGTTTCTGATCAAGCTTGATTACTTTGAATTCAAGCTCTTTGCCTTCCAGGTGCAGAGTATCGCGAACCGGACGAACGTCTACCAGTGAACCTGGCAGGAACGCACGAATACCGTTCAGCTCAACTGTGAAGCCACCTTTAACTTTGCCGTTAATAACACCGGTAACAGTTTCAGCGTCTTCGTAAGCTTTTTCCAGCGTGATCCAAGCTTCATGACGTTTAGCTTTCTCACGGGACAGCAGGGTTTCACCGAAGCCGTCTTCTACTGCGTCCAGCGCAACGTCAACTTCGTCGCCTACCTGGATTTCCAGTTCGCCGGCTGCGTTCTTGAACTGCTCTGCAGGAATTGCAGATTCAGATTTCAGACCCGCATCAACCAGGACTACGTCTTTGTCGATAGAGACAACAACGCCACGAACGATGGAACCCGGACGGGTTTCGATTTCTTTCAGGGACTCTTCAAAGAGTTGAGCAAAAGATTCAGTCATATTGATAATCTTAGGATTCTTCAATTTAACGTCCACCTGACGTCATTGTCGGATGGGGTTGTTTCACATGCCCAGCACCGGGTCCTTGGTACAAGGTTACAACAATTCGATTGCCGAAAGATTAAATGCCCAGCTTTTGCCTGGCATAATCAAGCGCCTTTTCAATCACTTGCTCAATAGACATACTGGTTGAGTCCAGTACCAGAGCATCAGTGGCAGGCACTAAAGGTGCAATGGCACGATTACGATCGCGGTCATCACGTTCCTTTATCTCGGATAAAAGGCGATCAAAGTTAACATTAAAGCCCTTCTCCTGCAACTGTAGCATACGGCGATGCGCCCGCTCTTCCGAGCTAGCGTCGAGGAAAATTTTCACTGGCGCGTCAGGGAAAACTACTGTCCCCATGTCACGTCCATCGGCGATTAAACCGGGTTCTTCGCGGAAGGCGCGCTGGCGGCGCAGTAATGCCTCGCGCACTCGCGGAAAAGCAGCAACGCGTGATGCGGTGTTGCTCACTTCTTGCGTGCGGATTTCACCGGTAACGTCTTCACCTTCCAATACCACCTGCATTTCACCCTCAACCGACAAAAAACGCACATCGAGGTGTGCCGCCATCGGCACTAATGCTTCTTCGGATTCAATATCCACCTGATGATGAAGTGCGGCCAATGCTAAAACGCGATAAATAGCGCCAGAATCCAGTAAGTGCCACTGCAACGACTCCGCCATCGCTTTACATAAAGTCCCTTTACCCGCGCCACTTGGCCCATCAATGGTAATAACCGGGGCGATTGCCGTCATTGTTCTCTCCTGTTGCTGCGTGCTTATTTTCAGCCCTTCCAGGCCGCCTGGAATGCGCGGCATTATACGCTGCCCGCATCAGGTTGGTTACCCTTTAGCGTAGACAGCGCTAGAAATATAGACAGATTCAGAAGAATTTCCGCCTGATAAGGCCAAAAGTTAGCAAAGAAACCCGGCGCAGCGCACCGGGTTAGAAGATCAGGACGTGCGGCTAATTTTCGCCAATTGCTCGAAGTAGCTTGGGAAGGTTTTCGCGGTACAGCCGGGGTCAAGGATCGTTACTGGCGTATCGGAAAGCGCCACCAGCGCAAAACACATCGCCATGCGGTGATCGTTGTAGGTGCCAATATCTGCGTGTTGCAGTTTCGCCGGTGGTGTGACACGAATAAAATCATGCCCTTCTTCAACTTCAGCACCAACTTTGCGCAATTCAGTCGCCATGGCGGCAAGACGATCGGTCTCTTTTACGCGCCAGTTATAGATGTTACGCATCAGCGTGGTGCCTTGTGCAAATAGCGCTGTCGTGGCAATCGTCATCGCCGCATCGGGAATATGATTCATATCCATATCAATGGCAGTAAGCGAACCACGCGTACAAGAAATGTAGTCATCGCCCCACTCAATCACCGCGCCCATCTTTTCCAACACATCAGCAAAATGGATGTCGCCCTGAACGCTGTTGCGACCAATACCGGTTACGCGCACCGTACCACCTTTGATGGCTGCCGCAGCGAGGAAGTACGAGGCGGAGGACGCATCACCTTCCACCAGATAATCACCCGGAGACTGGTACTGTTGCTGTCCTTTTACCACAAATCGCTGGTAATTCTGGTTATCAACTTCGACGCCGAAGCTACGCATCAGGTGCAGCGTGATATCAATATAAGGCTTGGAAACCAGGTCGCCCTTAATAGTAATAACTGTATCTTGCTGCGCCAGCGGCGCGGTCATCAGCAATGCAGTGAGAAACTGACTCGAAACGCTGCCATCTACGCTAACTTCACCACCCACAAAGCCACCATTGAGACGCACTGGCGGATAATCAGTCTGCTCCAGATAATCGATGTTGGCTCCGCCTTGACGCAGTGCATCAACCAGATGACCGATTGGGCGTTCTTTCATGCGCGGCTCGCCCGTCAGGACAATTGATTGTTGGCCCAAACAGAGCGCAGCAGCCAATGGGCGCATCGCTGTACCAGCATTACCAAGGAATAATTCGAGGGGTTGTTCAGCACGCAAAGGCCCCGCGTTACCCACCACTTCGCATACAGTGCGATCGGCAGAGAGCGTGAAGCTGACACCCAGCGCTTTTAGCGCGTTCAGCATGTGTTTAACGTCATCGCTATCAAGTAAGTTAGTTAAACGCGTAGTGCCGTTTGCCAGCGCGGCCAGCAATAGTGCGCGGTTCGAGACGCTTTTTGAACCCGGTAGGTTTACCGTGCCGTCAACGTGGGCAATCGGTTGTAGAGTCAGGGAGTCCTGCATGTGAAACTAAATCTCCAGAAAATACGAAACCCCATCATATGACGGGGTCTGATACCAGACAGGCTGGCATGAAAAAAGTCGTTAACCGTGGCGACGTTCGAAATCAACCATAAACTCAGTTAGTGTTTTGACGCCTTCCATCGGCATCGCATTGTAGATTGATGCACGCATACCGCCAACCACGCGGTGGCCTTTCAGTGCGTGCAGGCCCGCGTTGAGGGACTCATCAAGGAACACTTTATCCAACGCTGAATCCGCCAACTGGAATGGCACATTCATACGAGAACGGTTTTCGGTCGCTACATCGTTACGATAAAATGCGCTGTTATCAATCACACCGTACAACAAATCGGCTTTGGCCTGATTCAGCTTATCCATCTCAGCAACGCCGCCCTTCTCTTTCAGCCATTTGAATACCAGACCAGAGAGATACCAGGCGAAAGTCGGCGGGGTGTTAAACATCGACTCGTTTTCTGCCAACACTTTGTAATCAAGAATAGATGGCACATAACGCTGCGCTTTACCCAGCAAATCTTCACGCACAACCACCAGCGTTAAGCCCGCTGGTCCAATATTTTTTTGCGCGCCAGCATAGATTACGCCATAGCGATTGATATCAATCGGACGCGACAAAATAGTAGAGGAGAGATCCGCAACCACAACCTTATTGCCAAAATCCGGCTCTTCATCAATGGCAATACCGTCAATAGTTTCATTCGGACAGAAGTGGACATAAGCTGCATCGTCGCTCAACTGCCATTCACGCATAGGTAATAAAGCACGCTTACCATCACGCGTGGTTTTTACATCAATGGTCTTAGGTGAGCAGAATTTTTCGGCTTCCTTGATGGCGCTATGAGCCCAGTAACCACCATCTATATAATCTGCCGTTTTAGCCTCACCCAATAAGTTACCGGGAATAGCAGCAAACTGCGCGCGGGCACCGCCGTGGCAGAACAAAACTTTGTAGTTGGCTGGGATCTTCAGCAGATCGCGAAAATCTTGTTCTGCCGCTTCCGCAACCGCAATAAACTCTTTGCTGCGGTGACTGATCTCCATCACCGAGGTGCCTAACCCGTGCCAGTTTGTCAGTTCTTGTTCTGCGCGACGGAGCACTTCTACCGGCAGCATAGCCGGGCCAGAGCTAAAATTATAAACCTGCGTCATTTCCCCTCACCACTGTCATATCGAACGGTTATGAATACCCCATCGGTTTTATCATTGCCTCCAGATGGCTGCAATCATTAATCCGGCAGCGATCACATTTCCAGAGCCAGCCCCACCGCAGCTTATGTCATAAATGCATTAAGCTGCGGAATTTTGTGAGGTGGCTTATGAAACAAGAACCCAGGTGTTAAAGGAAGTAAATGCCGTTACCAGACTCAGATAAATTTGGCGGACTGAATAGCGAAGCACGTGTAAAACCCGTATTATTGCGCGCTTTACGCCCACCCCATTGACTTGAGAGAGCGCCACCATGACGCAAACGTTTATCCCCGGTAAAGATGCCGCACTGGAAGATTCCATTGCACGCTTCCAGCAGAAACTGCAAGACCTTGGTTTCAATATTGAAGAAGCTTCCTGGCTGAATCCGGTACCACACGTCTGGTCAGTGCACATTCGCGATCGCGACTGCCCGCTCTGCTTTACTAACGGTAAAGGTGCCAGCAAAAAAGCGGCATTAGCCTCAGCGCTGGGCGAATATTTCGAACGTCTCTCAACCAACTATTTCTTTGCTGATTTTTGGTTGGGCAAATCCATCGCCAATGGCGATTTTGTACACTATCCGAATGAGAAGTGGTTCCCGCTCACAGAGGATGACAGCCTGCCGGAAGGCATTCTGGATGCGCGCCTGCGCAAATTCTACGATCCAGAGGAGAGCCTGGGTGCCTCTGAGTTGATTGATCTGCAATCTGGAAATAGCGAGCGCGGCATTTGCGGCCTGCCATTTACCCGTCAATCTGATCAGCAAACGGTTTATATCCCGATGAACATCATCGGTAACCTGTATGTCTCAAATGGCATGTCAGCTGGTAACACCGCAAACGAAGCGCGTGTACAAGGCTTATCTGAAGTGTTTGAGCGTCATATCAAGAACCGCATCATCGCCGAGTCCATCAGCCTGCCAGAAATTCCTGAAGCAGTAATGCAGCGTTATCCGGGAGTGATAGAAGCGATTGAGCGTCTGGAAGCAGAAGGTTTCCCTATCTTCTCTTATGATGCTTCGCTGGGCGGCAAATATCCGGTTATCTGCGTCGTGTTGTTCAACCCGGCGAACGGCACCTGCTTTGCCTCTTTCGGCGCACATCCGGACTTTGGCGTTGCGCTGGAGCGGACGGTAACTGAGCTATTGCAGGGCCGCGGTCTGAAAGATCTCGACGTGTTCACGCCACCTACATTTGATGATGAAGAAGTAGCTGAACACGCTAACCTGGAAACTCACTTCATCGACTCTAGCGGCCTGATCTCATGGGATATGTTTAAAGAAGATGCCGATTATCCATTCGTCGACTGGAGCTTTGCGGGTACGACTCACGAAGAGTTTGATACTTTGATGGCCATCTTCCGTGCGGAAGATAAAGAAGTTTACATTGCCGATTACGAACATCTGAGTGTTTACGCCTGCCGCATCATCGTGCCTGGCATGTCCGACATCTATCCGGCAGAAGATCTACTGCTGGCAAACAACAGTATGGGTGCACCGCTGCGCGAGACGCTGCTCGCGTTGCCAGAGAGTCAGTGGGAACCTGAAGCCTATCTCGATCTTATTGTTCAGTTAGATGAAGAAGGTCACGATGACTTTACTCGCGTGCGTGAACTGCTGGGTCTGGCGTCGGGCAAAGATAATGGCTGGTATACGCTGCGTATTGGCGAGCTAAAAGCAATGCTGGCACTCGCTGGCGGTGATTTGGATCAGGCGTTGATCTGGACTGAATGGACGATGGAATTCAACCAGTCGATCTTTAGCGAAGAACGCGCTAACTATTATCGCTGCCTGCAAACTTTGCTGTTACTGGCGATGGAAGAAGAGCGTGACCCACTTCAATACCATCGTGCTTTCACACGTATGTATGGTGAAGCAGCCGTAGATGCTGCTTCAGCCGCGATCAGTGGTGAAGCGCCATTCTATGGATTGCAAGCCGTCGATCTGGACCTTAAAGCCTTCCCTGCTCATCAATCACTGTTAGCCGCTTATGAAAAATTACAGGCAGCTAAACGTCGTTACTGGTCACAAAAATAATTATCCCTCTTTAATTTTTTAGTTGGATAATTCACGTAACGTAAATGGCACTGAGTAAGATCAGTGCCATTTTTTTAATCAAAAAATTAAAGAAGCATAAAACTTTATATTAAATAACAATTCAGCTTTAATCGTTAATGATATTTAACAAAACCAAGCCTGCATCACAACTCACTTCAACTTATTTTGCATAAATTAAAAATTATTTATTTTATTAATTTCAATATCTTAATTGAAAATCACCTTGCTAGTCGCTTCACTTAGCGCCTACCTTCCGGTCAAATATGATCCACGTCAATTTCTGACCTATACTCCTTTGTTAGTATCTTTACAGGCAATTTTTGGAGAGCGTTAGTGTGAAAGCTGACAACCCTTTTAATTCATTATTACCGGCGGCAATGGCAAAAGTTGCAGAAGAAGCCGGCATATATAAAGCAACCAAACATCCTTTAACCACATTCTTCCTTGCCATTACTGCTGGCGTATTTATCTCAATTGCATTTGTCTTCTATATCACTGCGACTACCGGAAGTGGAGCGATGCCTTATGGCATAGCAAAATTGATAGGCGGCATCTGTTTCTCACTCGGTTTGATGTTGGTAGTGGTTTGCGGTGCTGACCTGTTCACCTCAACCGTATTGATAGTTGTAGCGAAAGCCAGCGGACGAATTACCTGGTTGCAACTGGGCCGACACTGGCTGACCGTCTATATCGGCAATCTGTTCGGTGCACTATTCTTTGTAGCACTCATCTGGTTAGCTGGTGAACACATGGTGGCAAATGGTGCATGGGGTTTAAACGTTCTGCAAACTGCTGACCATAAAATGCATCACACCTTTATTGAAGCCGTCAGTCTCGGCACGCTCGCCAACCTTATGGTTTGCCTCGCTGTGTGGATGAGTTATTCCGGCCGCAGTTTGATGGATAAGATGTTCGCGATGATTTTACCGGTGGCGATGTTTGTTGCCTGCGGCTTCGAACATAGCATCGCCAACATGTTCCTGATCCCAATGGCCATCGTTATTCGCGATTTCGCCAGCCCAGAATTCTGGCAAATGGCCGGTGCAAGCGCAGCTCAATTTCCTTCACTTAGCGTTAGCGATTTCATTCTTAACAATCTTATTCCCGTGACCATCGGCAACATTATTGGCGGCGGATTGTTAGTAGGTTTGACCTACTGGGTAATCTATCTGCGTGGCAATGAGCCGGTGCATTAATGAATTGGTACGGGCGTGCTGACTCAGCGCGCCATACGTCAAAGTCTCCCTAAATAAGGCAGGTATATCATGTCCGAACTGAATGAAAAAATGGCGTCAGCCTGGGAAGGATTTAGCGCCGGCGAATGGCAGAACAGCGTCAACGTCCGTGACTTTATCCAGAAAAACTATACACCGTATGAAGGCGACGAATCCTTCCTGGCCGGTGCAACTCCGGCCACAACTAAGCTGTGGGATAGCGTGCTTGAAGGCATCAAAATCGAGAACCGTACTCACGCTCCGGTTGATTTTGATACCGATTTGGCTTCAACCATTACCTCTCACGATGCAGGTTATATCAGCAAGTCGCTGGAAAAAATTGTTGGCCTACAAACTGAAGCGCCATTGAAACGAGCCATCATTCCTTTTGGCGGCATAAAAATGGTTGAGGGTTCATGCAAAGTTTATGGCCGCGAACTCGACCCTGCGCTAAAAAAAGTTTTCACCGAGTATCGTAAAACCCACAACCAGGGTGTATTCGATGTTTATACCCCAGACATTATGCGCTGTCGTAAATCAGGCGTACTGACTGGCCTGCCAGATGCTTATGGTCGCGGACGTATCATCGGTGACTACCGTCGCGTTGCGCTGTACGGCATCGACTATCTGATGAAAGACAAAGTCGCGCAGTTCAATTCATTACAGAGCGATATGGAAAACGGCGTTGATCTGGAAGCCACCATCCGCCTGCGTGAAGAGATCTCTGAACAGCATCGTGCGCTTGGTCAGATTAAAGAGATGGCTGCGAAATATGGCTCAGACATTTCACTGCCGGCCACTAATGCACAAGAAGCAGTACAGTGGACTTACTACGGCTACCTCGCTGCGGTGAAATCGCAGAACGGTGCGGCGATGTCCTTTGGACGCGTATCAACCTTCCTGGATGTATATATCGATCGTGATATTCAGGCAGGCAAACTGAATGAAGAAGAAGCACAGGAACTGATTGACCATCTGGTCATGAAACTTCGTATGGTGCGCTTCCTGCGTACCCCTGAATATGATGAGCTGTTCTCAGGTGACCCAATCTGGGCAACTGAATCACTCGCCGGTATGGGTGTTGATGGCCGTACTCTGGTGACCAAAAGCACCTTCCGCTTCCTGAACACGCTTTACACCATGGGCCCATCACCGGAACCCAACATGACCATTCTGTGGTCTGAAAAATTACCGGTTAATTTCAAAAAATACGCAGCGAAAGTCTCGATCGATACGTCTTCATTGCAGTATGAGAATGATGACCTGATGCGTCCTGACTTCGATAACGATGACTATGCTATCGCTTGCTGCGTAAGCCCAATGATTGTCGGCAAACAGATGCAATTCTTCGGAGCACGTGCCAACCTGGCTAAAACTCTGCTGTATGCAATCAACGGTGGCGTAGATGAGAAGCTGAAAATGCAGGTTGGCCCAAAAGAAGCGCCAATTACTGACGAAATTCTCGACTTCGATACTGTGATGGAACGTCTGGATCACTTCATGGATTGGCTGGCTAAGCAGTATGTCACCTCACTGAATATCATTCACTACATGCATGATAAGTACAGCTACGAAGCTTCATTAATGGCGCTGCACGATCGTGACGTTTATCGCACCATGGCGTGTGGTATCGCTGGCCTGTCTGTCGCAGCTGACTCACTCTCTGCGATCAAATATGCGAAAGTAAAAACCATCCGTGATGAAGATGGCTTAGCAGTAGATTTCGAAATTGAAGGTGAATATCCACAGTTTGGTAATAACGACTCTCGCGTTGATGATATGGCCTGCGATCTGGTTGAGCGTTTCATGAAGAAAATTCAGAAACTGCAAACCTACCGCAACGCGGTACCAACGCAATCAGTACTGACCATCACCTCTAACGTAGTTTACGGTAAGAAAACCGGTAATACCCCAGATGGTCGTCGTGCAGGTGCGCCGTTTGGACCGGGCGCTAACCCAATGCATGGTCGTGACCAGAAAGGTGCAGTTGCTTCATTGACCTCAGTCGCGAAACTGCCGTTCGCTTACGCTAAAGACGGTATCTCTTATACCTTCTCCATCGTGCCGAATGCGCTGGGCAAAGATGATAACGTGCGTAAAACTAACCTTGCAGGCCTGATGGATGGATATTTCCATCACGAAGCCAACATCGAAGGTGGTCAACATCTGAACGTCAACGTAATGAATCGTGAGATGCTGTTGGATGCCATGGAACATCCTGAGAAATATCCGCAACTGACCATCCGCGTTTCTGGCTATGCTGTACGCTTCAACTCGCTCACTAAAGAACAGCAGAAAGATGTAATTACACGTACTTTCACCCAGTCGTTGTAATCGCACCTTACTAAGATTAAAAGGCTCCTTCGGGAGCCTTTTCTCCAAAGTCCGTTTTGCCAGTTTGCTAATGCAGGCACCCTTGCAAAACCGACTTTCACTTAGAGCACAACAGAGATTGTGCTGCCTGATGTTCAGGCTCACCTGGAGAACTCATCGCAATGTCAACCATCGGTCGTATCCACTCCTTTGAATCCTGCGGCACCGTTGATGGCCCGGGCATACGCTTTATCACCTTTTTCCAGGGTTGCCTGATGCGCTGCCTGTATTGCCACAATCGCGATACCTGGGATACACACGGCGGGAAAGAGGTAACTGTTGAAGAGTTGATGAAGGATGTACTGTCATATCGTCACTTCATGAATGCATCTGGCGGCGGCGTTACAGCATCCGGCGGAGAAGCGATTTTACAAGCCGAATTTGTCCGTGACTGGTTCCGAGCCTGCCAGGCTGAAGGTATCCATACCTGCCTCGACACTAATGGCTTTGTTCGCCGCTACGATCCAGTGATCGATGAACTGCTAGAAGCCACTGACTTGGTGATGCTCGATCTCAAGCAGATTAACGATGATGTGCATCAGATTCTGGTGGGTGTGTCTAATCATCGCACGCTGGATTTTGCACGCTATTTGCAGAAGAAAGGTAAACGCACCTGGATTCGGTTTGTGGTAGTGCCAGGCTACTCCGATGATGACGACTCTGTTCATCGCTTAGGCGAGTTCACTAAAGATATGGATAATATCGAGAAGATTGAGCTATTGCCCTACCACGAGTTGGGCAAACACAAGTGGATTGCCATGGGGGAAGAGTACAAGCTGGATGGTGTTAAGCCGCCGAGTAAGGAAACCATGGAGCGAGTAAAGAGTATTCTCGCCAGCTACGGTCATGAAGTGATGTACTAATCAACAAAAGGGGAGCCGCTGGCTCCCCTTTTTAGTGATTCATATTTCTGTATTATGCGTGTGCAACTGGCGTTGCCTGATGATCGACTTTACGCAGTAACATTACCAGATAAACCAGCGCCACCGCCGCAATCATCACAAACAGCAGTCGATCAGAGTAGTTCTGCATTAACATCGCCGTCATTCCCGGCCCCACCAGGCTGCCTACGGTATAGCTAAACAGTAATGCCTGATTCATCGCCACTAATTCGTGGTGCGCCACGGTTTCACACGCCCACGACATGGCCACCGGATAGAGTGTAAAACCAGCAAGTCCCAGCACAAACAACGCCGGTGCCATCGCTGCATCACCAAGCATAGCGATAGCACCTAAAATCACCACGAACACTTGTACACGCAGCACCATCAAACGGCCAAAACGATCGGCCAGGCGCCCTACTGGCCACTGACCGACAATGCCTGAACTTACTAATAATGCCATCCAGTAACCGACGGTTGCATCGCTCATGCCCTGATGAGAAAGATACAGTGGCATCAAGCCATAAAGGGAACCGAGAACGATACCGGAAATAATGCAGCCATTGATACCAAGGCGAGAACTGCGACGGCGCAACATAATCCAGATATGGCCCGTTGAGGCCTCTTCCGTTGCTACAGTCGCTTTTACCTGCACAAACACTACCGGCAATACCGCACAGATAATCAGTGTGGTCACCCATGGAATCACGTGCAGCAATTCTGTCGAAAGGCGGCTTACCAACAGCTGGCCTGCTACCGTCCCGAGATAATAGATAATCATGTAAGCAGCCAGTAACTGGCCACGATTACGCACGGTACCGCTGCAGAGCAAAGCGCTCTCAA
Organism: Pantoea sp. USHLN256; assembly: GCF_037149875.1. Lineage (NCBI taxonomy): Bacteria > Pseudomonadati > Pseudomonadota > Gammaproteobacteria > Enterobacterales > Erwiniaceae > Pantoea > Pantoea sp. USHLN256. Next base: position 528,263 of record NZ_JBBCQO010000001.1, read on the forward strand.
CCACAACCCAAATCAAGGCGCATCCGATGCCTGCAGTGAAACGCAGCATCGTCCAGCTGTAAAATCCATCCAGCATAACCATGCCCATGGTCGCCACGGCGAAAAGTACGCTAGCCAAATAGAAACAGCGGTTAAAACCATAACGATTGATCAACCAGCCCGCCAGTAAGGTGCCTAGCAAATTACCGGTGTAATACGATGAGCTGGCCATACCCACTTGCCAGGTTGGCAATTGATCGTGAGTAAGCCACAGCGGTACCAACGTATTAAGCACAGCAATAGACACCGTCATAAGCATTAAGCCGCAGAGCAGCAAAACGACGGGGCGGGACCAGGTTGACATAGTGAAGAAACCAAAAGAGATGATGATAATTGCGCGCAGTTTGCCATTCACCATTTTAAAGTCAATGTGCAAAAAATCACCGCAGCACGATTTGCTGATGAACAATTTATTTTTCTTATCTTCAGCAGGTTAGAAGGGTGCGGGAGCAATTAAAATGGATAGCTATCTACTTGAATTAGCGATTTTTAATGCTTTATAGCCATTTGCTGTCGATAACGTTTATTTCTGATTAATTCCAACTAAAAAATAATTATGTTACAGCTTAAGAAACAAAAAACCCGGCATTGCCGGGTTAATATCATTGAGCGTTGATTAGCCAACAAATTCCAGACCACCCATATAAGGACGCAATACTTCTGGAACTTCAATACGACCGTCGGCCAGCTGATAGTTTTCAAGCACCGCAACCAGGGTACGGCCTACCGCCAAACCAGAACCATTCAGCGTATGCAGCAAACGCGGCTTCTTATCGGTTTTGCTACGGCAACGCGCCTGCATACGACGCGCCTGGAAATCACCCATGTTGGAACAAGATGAAATCTCGCGATAGGTATCTTGCGCGGGCAACCAAACTTCCAGATCGTAGGTTTTGGCTGAACCAAAGCCCATATCGCCGGTGCAAAGCAGAACTTTACGATATGGCAGATTGAGCAGTTGCAGCACCTTCTCAGCGTGGCCGACCAACTCTTCTAACGCATCCATGGAAGATTCAGGTGCGACAATCTGCACCATCTCAACTTTGTCGAACTGATGCATGCGAATTAAACCGCGCGTATCGCGTCCATATGAACCGGCTTCTGAACGGAAGCATGGCGTATGCGCGGTAAGTTTAATTGGCAACGCTTCTTCTTCAACGATCTCATCACGCACTAAGTTGGTCAACGGCACTTCTGCTGTTGGGATCAGCGCATAGTTGCTGCTACCCGCTTCTTCGCCCAGCGGTTTGGTGTGGAACAGGTCTTCACCAAACTTCGGCAATTGCCCGGTACCGTACAATGTTTCCTGGTTGACCAGATAGGGAACATAGGTTTCGAGATAACCGTGCTGTTGCGTGTGCAGATCAAGCATAAACTGGCTTAAGGCACGATGCAGGCGCGCGATCTGACCTTGCATCACGATAAAACGTGAACCAGTCAGTTTTACGGCGGCTGCAAAATCGAGGCCTTTGGCGGCTTCACCCAACTCAACGTGGTCTTTTACCGGAAAATCAAACTGGCGCGGCTGGCCCCAGCGGCTGACTTCCTGATTCTCGCTGTCATCTTTACCCAACGGGACTTCATCAACCGGCAGGTTAGGCAGCGCGAGGGCAAAATCACGGATCTCATTTTGCAGCGTATCCAGTTCTGCTTTAGCTGCATCCAGGCGTTCGCCCAGTGCGTTCACTTCCTGACGCAGTGGCTCGATATCTTCCCCACGTGCTTTGGCCTGACCGATGGATTTGGATCGGGAATTACGCTCAGCCTGTAGATTTTCAGTTTCTACCTGCAAGACTTTACGGCGCTCTTCGAGCGAACGTAACGTTTCCACATCCAGTTTAAATCCTCGGCGTGCCAGTTTTTCTGCGACTGCGTCTGGCTCGTTACGCAGCAGGTTGGGATCGAGCATGCTAATCCTGTGTAATAAAAGGTTGATTGAACGAATGGCGGGACGCATCCCTATGGAATGCAATGAAATCCTTGCTCACCTTACCGTAAGGTGTTTATCAGCGGTAGCGTTTTATCGGGCTATTTTGATCCTGCTCAGCCAGCCAGGCGAGTTTTTCGCCAATTTTCCCTTCAAGCCCGCGATTCGTAGGCTGATAGTAGCGAGTCTGCGCCATTTCCGGCGGGAAATAGACTTCCCCAGCCGCATATGCGTGAGTTTCATCGTGCGCGTAGCGATACTCTTTACCCAACCCCATTTCCTTCATTAACTTAGTGGGCGCATTGCGTAAATGCTCCGGCACGTCGTAATCAGGAAACTCGCGCGCATCGCGCATCGCGGCTTTGAAAGCGGTATAAACTGCATTACTTTTTGGCGCACTGGCAAGGTAAACAATCGCCTGAGCAATGGCTCGCTCACCCTCAGCTGGACCGACGCGGGTAAAGCAATCCCAGGCGGCCAATGCGACCTGCATACCGCGTGGATCGGCGTTTCCTACGTCCTCTGAGGCAATCGCCAGCAAACGTCGAGCGACATACAATGGATCTCCGCCAGCGGTGATGATTCTTGCATACCAATAGAGCGCCGCATCAGGTGCTGAGCCACGCACAGATTTGTGCAAGGCGGAAATCAGATCGTAGAAGCGGTCGCCTTTATTATCAAAACGCGCTGCCCTTTCACCCGACACTTCATTGAGTAACTGTGGCGTTAATTCACGCTGGCCCTCAGCGTTGCTTTCTGCCATATCCGCCATCATTTCCAGCGTATTCAAAGCACGACGTGCGTCACCATTGACCAGTTCAGCAATCATGCGACGCGTATTATCCGGCAGCACAATATCACTCTTACCATAGCCGCGTTCTTCATCCTCCATCGCCTGCAGCAGTACCTGCTCAATATCAGCGGTGGTGAGCGACTTAAGCAAATAAACACGTGCTCGCGATAGTAACGCCGAGTTGAGTTCAAACGAGGGATTTTCGGTGGTGGCGCCAATAAAAGTTATCGTGCCATCTTCAATGTGTGGCAAAAACGCATCTTGCTGGCTTTTGTTGAAGCGATGCACCTCATCTACAAACAAGATGGTGCGACGACCCACCTGACGATTTTGACGCGCACGTTCGATGGCTTCACGAATCTCTTTAACACCAGAAGTCACCGCAGATATGCGCTCAACATCGGCTTTACCATAATGGCCAATGATTTCAGCCAGCGTTGTTTTCCCTGTCCCCGGCGGTCCCCATAAAATCATCGAATGCAGATGCCCAGCCTCAATGGCACGCGGTAAGGGCTTACCTGGCGCCAGCAAATGTTGCTGCCCAATATAGTGTTGCAGCGTAGCCGGCCGCATACGCGCGGCCAGCGGCTGAAACTCATTCGATGGGGCGAAATCCAGAGACAGATTACTCACTGTGGCCTCACTGACGTTGATCGTCCACCGTTACTCCTTTTGGCGGCGTAAAGGTGAATTTATCTGGGCTAATGGCGCCGTTGTTCTGGCTTTTCAACTGATAATCGCTGTGCTGTCCATCTTGCTCAATCGCGCTGAACTTATTGATGGTGCCTGCTGACGTCACATTAATGGTGAATTGCTTGAGATTGCCATCACTGCTTTTCGGGGTCAGCTCAAAGTTATCACCCTGCTGCTTGATGTTGTATTGCTTCCAATCACTTGGCTGGTTGCGAGCAATCAACATAAACGGCGTGTTGCTGGCGGCATTTTGCAGCAGGCTAACACTTGCTTGTTCAACAAATGGATTGTAGAACCACAGATTCTTACCATCAGAAATAATCACGCTTTCATCCGGTGCTGTCATGTGCCAATTAAACAAGCTTGGACGCTTTACCCAAAGCTCTCCTTCGCCGTCCTGTACATTGGCACCGCCGCCGTCAGTCACTTTCTGACTGAAGCTGGCATGGAAGCTGTTCACTTTATTGAGACGCTGTTGCAGATCGCTGGAAGCATCCGCCAAAACTGATGCGGAAACTAAACTGGCCATTAAGCCGCAGGCAATAACGTGTAATTTCATCTGATTCAATTCCTTATTCATTGTTTCCCGACACTTACCACATTAAACGTAGTTGCCGCCCTGTCTCTTCGACAGGAGAAAAAGCCGAAAGCTCCCGAAAATATGGGGATCGACCAACAGATAAACAATGGGCCAGTATTAACTGGCCCATAAGAGAACAATTGCACGTAATAAGCTACATCTCGTGTGGCGGCGGCGATAGTACTTCGCGGTTACCATTGTGTCCGGGTTCAGAAACGATACCCTGCGCTTCCATCTGTTCGATGATGCGTGCAGCACGGTTATAGCCAATACGGAATTGGCGCTGAACCCCAGAGATGGAAGCGCGGCGTTTTTCCACCACGAAAGAGACCGCCTGATCGAACAGCGGATCCAGCTCTTCATCACCCATCATACCGCCAGCAGCACTGTCGCTCTCTTCACCCGCGGTAATGCTTTCGATGTATTGTGGGCGACCACGCGCTTTCCAGTCCTGGACCACCGCATGCACTTCCTGATCGCGCACAAACGCACCGTGCACACGCACTGGCATAGAGGAGTTAGGCGGCATGTAAAGCATGTCACCCATTCCAAGCAACGATTCTGCGCCACCCTGATCGAGAATAGTACGCGAATCGATCTTACTGGAAACGGTGAAAGCGATACGCGTCGGGATGTTAGCTTTAATCAGGCCCGTAATGACATCTACCGACGGGCGTTGCGTTGCCAGCACTAAGTGAATGCCCGCAGCTCGCGCTTTCTGCGCCAGACGTGCAATCAACTCTTCGACTTTCTTACCCACCGCCATCATAAGGTCGGCAAATTCGTCGACCAGCACCACAATGTACGGCAATTTTTCCAGCACTGGCGGCGTGGTGTCCATGCTATCGCCCGGCTTCCAGAATGGATCGGGGATTGGTCGGCCCATCGCTGCAGCTTGCTCAATCTTTTCGTTGTAGCCCGCAAGGTTACGTACGCCCAGTGCCGACATCAGCTTATAACGACGCTCCATTTCACCCACACTCCAGCGCAGCGCATTCGCCGCATCTTTCATGTCGGTAACCACTTCGGTCAGCAGGTGCGGAATGCCTTCGTACACTGATAGCTCGAGCATTTTCGGGTCAATCATAATAAAGCGCACTTCTTCCGGTGTGGCTTTATACAGCATGCTGATGATCATGGTGTTAACGCCGACCGACTTACCGGAACCGGTGGTACCGGCAACCAGCAAGTGAGGCATCTTCGCTAAATCAGCGACAACCGGCTGTCCTGCAATGTCTTTGCCCAACACTACGGCAAGCGGAGAAGGATTCTCGCGGAATTTAGGACAATCCAGCACTTCGCGTAAATAAACGGTTTGACGGCGTTTATTTGGCAGCTCAAGGCCTACATATGGCTTGCCGGGAATGACTTCCACCACACGCACCGCAACAGCTGACAAGGAACGCGCCAGGTCACGTGACAAGTTAGAGATACGTGAAGCTTTCACGCCTGGAGCCAGATCAAGTTCAAAACGGGTAATAACCGGGCCAGGTGAAATACCAACAACTTCCGCCTTCACACGGTAATCCGCCAGTCGCGCTTCAACCAGTCGCGCTGTTTGCTCAAGAGCAAACATATCGACGGGTTCTTCTTCTGCCGGTGGCGACGTCAGGAGATCCAGCGTTGGCAGTGGCGTAGAAGGTTTTTCCAGCGGCTGTTCATGACGAACCAGGAACGGGTGGAACAGGCTGTCCTGGACAGGCGCAGCGGGCTTCACTGGTGCCGGCGGCGCCGAATAGGCCTCCTGATCCGGTGACGACCACGGACTGGACTCTGCACTCAACGACGGCAGCGGCGAAGGCTGTGGAACAGCCGGCTCCTGCCACTGTTCAGGCTCTTCGGGCTCTGGCGTTGCTGAAAGCGTAAACAGCGGTTCGCTTGGGCTATCATCGACCAAATCTTTCATTGGTGAGAAGTCAAAAGCAGAGGTCGTATCCAGGTTGAATACCGGCGCCTCCTTAACTTCAGGTTCGTTATAGCGTTGTTGTTGCTGATCGGCGAACTGACGCGCAAGTTGCGCCTGCTGCAGTGCGTCCTCATCTTCAGGCTCGCGAACATCTTGCCAGCTTTCACCGTAGCGATTCTGCTGCTGTGACGCGAAAGCATCACGCAACTGCGCTTCCTGCAGCTCTACTTCATCCTCATGCGAAGGAGCACTAAAGGATGCCGTCATTTCCGGCTGCTGTTGCTCCGCATCTTTAGCTTGCTCTTCGGCCATACGCTGCGAAGGCAGCTTAATGCCGTATGAGGCCAACTCGCGTCGCGTTGGTAATTTGACTTTATTTGGCCGCGGTAACTCTGGGCCAATGCCCTGTTTTACCTGCGGGTTGTAATCACGTTCAGGCACAATATCGAAAGCAGGCGAGTAGGCAGCAGGTGAAGCAGCGGCTTTTACTGCCCCGGTTGCCAGATATGCAGCGGCTACGCTATTGAATGATGCCGAAGAGGGATCGGCATCTTGCCAATTCCCCATACTCGGACCTTCATCATCATCGACAGGCGAAAACGGTGAAGGCGCGGGTTGATTCGGCACTTCAAAGCGATAAAGCGGAGTCGCGGATTGTGGGATCGATTCTGGCGCCGCAGCGACAGGCTGAGGAGCGGGAATCGATACCGGTGCTGGTTCCACAGAACGAGGCATTGCGACAGGTTCTGCGGGTGCGTTGGCGACGGGTGCCGCTACAGCTGGTGCTTGTTGTGCAGCTTGAGTAGTAACAGCAATCGCAGCGGCGGTTGCTGCACTGGCTTTTGCCAACAGCGGGTCATCACCCAACTCTTCAGTAACCGATTCACTTACCTTGCGTGGTTTCGCCAACAGTACGTCATCGTCTTCATTTACAGACTGCGCAGCATGAATCGGAGGCGGAACATCATCAGTGTGCTCCTCATCGTCATATTCTTCATCTCCCTGCCACGGCTCATCATGACGTGAACGATTACTGGCGAAAGTTAGAACGCCCATCACCACGCCACCAATTTTCTCGGCAATGGTTAACCAGGACCAACCGGTATACAACGTGATTCCTGCCGCCCAAACGCACAGCAGCGTCAGCGTACCGCCAGCAGAACTAAACCATGGCGCCATCGCATTGCTTACCAGGCTGCCAATGACGCCGCCGGAAGCAAAATACCAGATGTCATCAACATTAAGCGCCGCAAGGCCGCAGGTGGTCACGACTAATGCTAATACGCCAATCAGGCGCAAGCCCACGGCAAAGTAGTCAATGTAGTCCTGACGATCGCGCTGGCGGAAGGTGATCCAACACAGACCAATGATCACGGGAGGAATGGCGTAGGCCATCACGCCAAAAATGAACAATAGCGTATCTGCCAGCCATGCACCTACGCTACCACCCAGATTATGGATAGGCTCGTGCCAGGCGGTTTGCGACCAGCTTGGGTCTGAAGGGTTAAAACTAACCAGCGACACCATCAAATAGACGGCGAACAAGGCCACGAGAATCAGCAACGCTTCCAATAGACGGCGTCCACTGCTCAGCGGTTGTAACGAAACTTCTTTATCTTCTGTATATTCCTGGCTCAAGAGAACTCTCCAGGTGCCTGTAAATTAAGAAGGCAACAACGTCGGGCATGCCCGACGCTGGTCCTGTATGAATTCACAGGAGTGTACCGAAATCCTGTAAGCTTTGCACCTGTCCTGCACTACCGGGTTTTGATCACTAGACGATTGCTCTGTTTGACCTCTTCCATCACAACGTAAGTACGGGTGTCGTTTACGCCCGGCAGGCGCAGCAAGGTTTCACCCAGCAGCTTACGATAGGCGGACATATCCGGTACGCGGGTTTTCAACAGGTAGTCAAAGTCACCGGAAACGAGGTGACATTCTTGAGTTTCCTCAAGTTTTTGCACAGCGGCGTTAAATTGCTCAAACACATCTGGCGCACCACGATTCAGAGTAATCTCAACGAATACCAGCAGCGAAGCATCCAGATAATGCGGGTTGAGTTGCGCGGTGTAACCCAGAATGAAACCTTGACGCTCAAGGCGACGTACGCGCTCAAGACAAGGTGTTGGCGATAATCCAACACGTTTGGAAAGCTCGACATTGGAAATTCGACCGTCTTTCTGCAGTTCATTCAGAATATTTCTGTCGATACGATCTAAATCTTTTCCGGGGCGTTTCTTATTGTCTACCATTATTATTGTCTCTCTTAATTCCTTCCCTTTACCTGCCACACCCTGAAAACGCTCATTGTTCAGGGCCTTACTGAAGTGAAGACGATAAGCCTGTGCAGCAATGCGACCATCCGTATGACGCATGTTGTCTGTCCACATCATGCGTCATTACCAATGTCAGGCTGAGTTTATTCGGCTAAAAAGCCCAAAACGGAAATGAAATTCTGTTTTGAATCGCTAAATATTCTCTGCTTCTCCCAATGTTTTCGCAAAAGCGCAGGCGATTGTCAAAGTAAAACATCCAAATTCAGTACAAGATGCCAGATAGAGATCTGGGTTGCTGTTTTTAAATGAGAATTTTTATGCTGCTGCACCACTATTTGCCGAGCATTGCCCCCTTTTGGCGCAGCGCACGTGCAGAATCTGTACTCATCGTCTACGCCGCTTACAGCGATTGTTAACAAAATTGCTGAAGCCTTTTTTTGCGGCGTTAATTTCCCTACAATCAAAAACTATGTTGTCAGAAAAAATTGAGGAACGCATGAGTACGGCCAAACACAGTAAGCTGCTCATTCTGGGCTCCGGTCCAGCCGGTTATACTGCTGCGGTGTATGCAGCGCGCGCTAACCTGAATCCGGTCTTAATTACCGGGCTGGAAAAAGGCGGTCAGCTCACCACCACGACTGAAGTGGAAAACTGGCCAGGCGATCCAAACGATCTGACCGGTCCAGCGCTGATGGAGCGCATGCAAGAGCACGCCGAGAAGTTCAATACCGAGATCATTTTTGACCACATTCATACGGTTGATTTGCAGAACCGCCCGTTCCGTTTGGTTGGTGATAGCGGCGAATACACTGCCGATGCGTTGATCATCGCAACTGGCGCCTCCGCGCGTTATCTTGGCTTGCCATCGGAAGAGGCCTTCAAGGGCAAAGGCGTGTCCGCCTGCGCGACCTGCGATGGTTTCTTCTATCGCAATCAGAAAGTTGCGGTGATTGGCGGCGGTAACACCGCGGTTGAAGAAGCCCTTTATCTGGCAAACATTGCTGCTGAAGTGCATCTGATTCACCGCCGTGACAGCTTCCGTGCCGAAAAAATCCTCATCGACCGTCTGATGGAAAAAGTGCGCAATGGCAACATCGTGCTCCATACCCATCGCACACTGGACGAAGTGGTTGGCGATCAAATGGGTGTAACTGGCCTGAAACTGCTGTCTACCAATGGCGAAGCGCCAGAATCACTGGACGTTGCAGGCCTGTTTGTTGCGATCGGTCACAGCCCGAATACAGCTATCTTTGATGGTCAGCTTGAATTAGAAAACGGCTACATCAAAGTGCAGTCTGGCTTGCACGGCAATGCCACGCAAACCAGCATCCCGGGCGTATTCGCTGCCGGTGACGTCATGGACCATATCTATCGCCAGGCAATCACCTCTGCCGGCACCGGTTGTATGGCTGCGCTGGATGCCGAACGTTTCCTCGATGGACTGGTTAAAAACGATAAGTAAGTTGTTAATAACCTGATCATAATCGCCTCAAGGCGGCCAGTTTTGGTCGCCTTTTTTGTTACCTGCGTGCTACAGTTCAGGCGCCCGACACTGCTGGGTTTTCATCCGGGATTGACATCTCTTTTGAGTTACCAAACGGCATCGCATGAACAAATCACGGCAACAAGAACTTCTTCGCTGGCTCCGTCAGCAACGTCATCATGGCGCAAGCAGCTTGCGTGCAGCTTCACTGCTGGGTTTTGCTGGTGCTTTGGTGATCATAGCCCAGGCATGGTTGCTGGCTTCGCTGCTGCAAAATTTGATTGTGGCTCAACAACCGCGCTCGGCGCTTCTTAACGATTTCCTCTTACTACTGCTGTGCTTCGTGCTGCGCGCCGGGCTGCATTATGCCCGTGAAATGGCAGGCCATCGCGCTGGCGTGGCTATTCGGCGGGCGTTGCGTCAACAGGTATTGGACCGGCTCAATGAATTAGGCCCGGCCTGGATTCAGGGAAAGCCCGCTGGTAGTTGGGCGACGCTACTGCTCGAGCAAATCGAAGAGATGCAGGAATACTACGCGCGCTATCTGCCCCAGATGACGTTGGCGGCATTTATTCCCCTGGCTATTTTGCTGGTGATTTTCCCGGTTAACTGGGCGGCGGGATTGATTTTGTTGGTGACCGCGCCGCTGATTCCATTATTCATGGCGATGGTTGGTATGGGTGCTGCGGATGCTAACCGGCGCAATTTTCTTGCTCTTGCCCGGCTTAGCGGCGATTTCTATGATCGTCTGCGTGGCCGCGAGACGTTGCGCCTGTTCCACCGCGCCGCTGCAGAGCAACAAGCGATCGCTGCTAGCACCACTGATTTTCGTCAGCGCACCATGGAAGTTTTACGCCTGGCGTTTCTCTCATCTGCCGTACTGGAGTTTTTTGCTTCACTGGCGATCGCCGTTGTCGCGGTCTATTTTGGTTTCTCTTATCTGGGCGAACTGAACTTTGGACATTACGGCACCGGCGTAACGCTCTTTGCCGGATTCCTGGCATTAATTCTGGCGCCGGAATTTTTCCAGCCATTACGCGACTTAGGCACTTTCTATCATGCCAAAGCGCAGGCGATTGGCGGAGCTGATGCACTGGATCAATTTCTTCGTGAAAGCCCCGATCTGGCAGCCGACCAATCTTCGGCTGCGCTTACCGTAACCGCAACACTGACCATTCAGGCGAAAGATCTGGTGGTAACAACCGCCAGCGGTGAGGCGCTATCGCAGCCGCTGAATTTCTCCCTCGAAGCGGGTAAACGTGTGGCATTGGTTGGGCAAAGTGGCGCAGGAAAAACTGCGCTGATGAATGTGCTGCTCGGCTTCCTGCCTTATCAAGGTTCGTTACTGATAAACGCGACTGAATTACGGGATATCCATCGCGATAGCTGGCAACAACATCTCGCCTGGGTTGGACAAAATCCGCATCTGCCTGCAACGACGCTGCGTGAAAACTTATTGATGAACAACCATGTTGATGACGCTACGCTCGCGATAGTGTTGCAACGTGCGGGCGTTGATGAATTCTTAGACCGCTTGCCGCAAGGATTAGATACCGTTTTAGGCGATGGCGGCATTGGCCTTTCTGTCGGACAGGCGCAGCGTGTTGCCGTCGCACGCGCACTGCTTAAACCGGCACAATTACTGTTGCTGGATGAACCGGGATCCGGCCTTGATAGCCAAAGCGAGCAACACGTCATTAGCGCCTTGCAGCAAGCGGCTAACCAACAAACCACGCTGATGATCACCCATCAACTCCACGATCTCGCGAACTGGGATGAGGTGTGGGTTATGCAAGCTGGGCAGTTGGTGCAGCAAGGCCATTGGCAGCAACTGATTCTGCAAGATGGACCGCTGCGTGATATGGCACAGCATCGTCAGAAGGAGATCGCATGATGAAAGATTTATTGCCTTTCCTGCAGCTGTTTCGTCGTCATCCGTGGCGCCTTGGCCTTGGCATTGTGCTGGCGATTGTCACCTTGCTTGCCAGTATTGGCCTGCTAACGTTATCCGGCTGGTTTCTCGCGGCCTCTTCGCTGGCGGGTGTCGCAGGGCTCTTTACCTTTAACTACATGTTGCCCGCTGCAGGTGTACGAGGCGCAGCGATAACCCGCACCGCCGCGCGCTATTTTGAGCGTTTAGTCAGTCACGATGCCACTTTCCGCGTGCTGCAACATTTGCGTGTTTTCACGTTCAGCAAACTTATCGCGTTGGCTCCTGAGCAGCTGGCCCGTTTTCGTCAGGGCGAATTACTCAACCGCTTCGTCAGTGATGTCGATACGCTCGACCATCTTTACCTGCGTGTCATTTCACCTTTGATCGGCGCTGCGGTAGTGATTGTAGTGGTTACCTGCGGTTTAGCCTTGCTGGATGTGCCGCTAGCGCTGCTGCTCGGCGGCATCATGCTGCTTACGCTGATGCTGATGCCGCCGCTGTTCTGGCGACTGGGTGCTTCAGCCGGACAGCAGATCGCACAGCATCAAGCCCATTGGCGTCTGCAATTAACACTTTGGCTCACCGGTTTATCTGAGCTGAAAATTTATGGTGCAGCGCTTTCGTGGCGCAGTCAGTTGGATACGGAAGAGTTCAACTGGCAGCAGGCACAACGCAAACAACACCGGTTACAGGCGCTGGCACAAAGCCTGCTGCTGCTGATCAGCGGAGTGACCGTGACGCTCCTGTTATGGATTTCTGCTCAGGGTGTGGGTGAAAACAGCGCCCCAGGCGCTTTCATCGCGTTGTTTGTGTTCTGCGGACTGGCTGCATTCGAATCGCTGGCCCCCGTGGCTGGCGCGTTTTTACCTCTTGCCCAAGTCACTAGCGCGGCTCAGCGCGTGCAAGAGATCATCGACCAACCCGCCGCAATTCATTTTCCCAGCATGAAAATCGAGAACGTTGCCGGTCTTAGTCTAAAACTGGAAAACATCAGTTTTAGCTACCCACAACGTCCGGAACCCGTACTGCAGCATTTTTCGTTATCATTGCGCGCAGGCGAACATCTGGCGCTGCTCGGCCCAACCGGCTGCGGTAAATCCAGTCTGTTAACGCTGATTACCCGTGGCTGGGAAGCGCAGCAAGGTTCGATTGCCCTGAATGAAATCGACCTCGCCAGTTGGGATGAAGCTTCGCTGCGCAGCCGCATTAGCGTCGTGACGCAGCGTGTACATTTGTTTAGCCAAACGCTGCGTGACAACCTGTTGCTCGCCCAACCCAGCGCCAGCGACGAGCAGTTGATCGCCGCGTTAGACCAGGTGGGCCTGGCAGATCTTACCGAAAATGATGAGGGCCTCAATGCGTGGATGGGCGACGGCGGTCGCCCCCTGTCTGGCGGCGAACTGCGTCGTCTGGCGATAGCGCGCGCGCTGCTGCACGATGGCGATTTATGGCTGCTGGACGAACCCACCGAAGGCCTTGACGCCAGCACCGAACAGCAGATTCTTTCGCTATTGCAGCAAGTGAGCCGTGGCAAGACGTTGATTATGGTGACGCATCGCTTAAGCGGCTTAGAAGCCATGGACCGCATTTGTGTTATGGATGGCGGGCAAATTATTGAATCCGGCACGCACGCCGAATTAATCTCAAAAGCAGGCCGCTACTGGCGTTTCCATCAGCGCTTTACGCTATAGTCTTAGCCAACAGCCCTGAGTGTGATTAACGCAATGAGACTGATACAGCTTTCACGGGATTCATTAAATTTTCCACCACCGGAAATGGCGCTGCGCGAGCCCAATGGATTATTGGCGATGGGCGGCGATCTCTCCCCTGCCCGCCTGATGAATGCTTACCAGCGCGGGATTTTCCCGTGGTTCTCACCCGGTGACCCCATTCTTTGGTGGTCGCCGGATCCTCGCGCGGTGATGCTGCCGGAATCCTTCCATCTTAGCCGTAGCATGGCGCGCTTCCATAAGCGTTCACCTTTTCGTGTCACAATGAATCATGCCTTTCCACAAGTGCTGGAAGGATGTGCCAGCGGCCGCCAGGAAGGTACATGGATTACCTTTGAAGTTAAACGCGCTTGGTTGCGCCTTTATGAATTGGGCCATGCGCATTCGATAGAAGTGTGGTGCGGTCAGCAACTGGTGGGCGGCATGTATGGATTGGCGCTGGGACAAATCTTTTGCGGCGAATCGATGTTTAGCCGGCAGGAAAACGCCTCAAAAACCGCACTCTGGGTCTTTTCACAACACTTTCTTGCCCATCAAGGCCGACTGATTGATTGCCAGGTGCTAAACCCGCATACCGCCTCGCTCGGGGCGGTTGAAATTCCTCGCGTCGACTATTTACAGTATGTGCAAACACTGGCCTGGCAGCCGGTTTCAGAGAGTTGTTGGCAAACGCAGACCCTTTTTTGACATTGCTCTCAGATGTTTTGCACACAATTCCCGACAAAAGTGATACAATAAGCGAGTTTGGTATGTCGTCCGCGCTTCGCTGTGGCGAGCCGGAATTGCCAGGTTGGGAATCTCACATATTTCCCGAAGCTGTTTTGATTGTGCACCTGATGCCGATTGCTACAGATTCTTAGCCCGCTAATCCCCCGCAGACGTCAAAAAACACCCTAATTTATCCGTACTGCACGCGCAACGGCGCGACGCACGGCGAAGCGTTGGCAAAATCATCAACGGTTCTTTACATAAATCATGGAATTCGGCATTATCTTGCCGGTTCAACAGTTTGGTAGTACACCCAGAGGATTCGATGGCCAAAGAAGACAATATTGAAATGCAAGGTACCGTATTGGATACGTTACCGAACACCATGTTCCGCGTAGAGCTTGAAAACGGGCACGTGGTTACCGCTCATATCTCCGGTAAAATGCGCAAAAACTACATCCGCATCCTGACGGGCGACAAAGTGACTGTCGAGTTGACCCCGTACGACCTGAGCAAAGGCCGCATTGTCTTCCGTAGTCGCTAAGTAACTGTTCACCCCTCGCGTTGGTTACACTTATTAGCGCGAAAAAAAGGCCGGATTTGCATCCGGCCTTTTTCATATCTGCAACACGCTTAGTGCACAGTACCTTCGGTTTTACGTTTTTCCGCGCTCAGGAAGTGGTAAGTAAGCTGGTTTTTATCTTTATCCAGCGCGACTGATACCGATCCACCATCAACCAGCGAACCAAACAGCAGTTCATTCGCCAACGGTTTCTTCAGGTTTTCCTGTACCGCACGTGCCATCGGACGCGCACCCATCGCTTTGTCATAGCCTTTATCAGCCAGCCAATCGCGCGCATCATCACTCACTTCCAGCGACACGCCCTTAGCATCCAACTGTGCCTGCAACTCGACGATAAATTTATCCACCACCTGATGAATCACCTCCTGAGACAGGTGACGGAACCAGATAATGTTGTCCAGACGGTTACGGAACTCTGGGGTAAAGATCTTTTTGATCTCTTCCATCGCATCAGTACTGTTGTCCTGATGAATCAGGCCAATCGACTTACGTTCAGTCTCACGTACGCCGGCATTGGTGGTCATTACCAGCACCACGTTGCGGAAGTCGGCTTTACGGCCGTTGTTATCGGTCAGCATACCGTTGTCCATCACCTGCAGCAGCAGGTTGAAGACATCCGGGTGCGCTTTTTCGATCTCATCCAGCAACACCACAGCATGTGGATGCTTGATCACCGCATCTGTCAGCAAACCGCCCTGATCAAAACCGACGTAACCCGGAGGCGCACCAATCAAACGGCTGACCGTATGACGCTCCATATACTCGGACATATCAAAACGCAGTAACTCGATGCCCAGCGCTTTAGCTAACTGAACCGTCACTTCCGTTTTACCCACACCCGTTGGGCCGGCAAACAGGAAGGAACCGACCGGTTTGCGATCCTGGCCCAAACCAGCGCGGCTCATTTTGATCGCTTCAGTCAGAGCTTCAATCGCATTGTCCTGACCAAACACCAGCATCTTCAGACGATCGCCGAGATTTTTCAGCGTATCGCGATCGGTTTGTGACACGCTCTGCTCTGGAATACGCGCAATACGTGCAACCACCGTTTCGATATCGGACACATTAACCGTTTTCTTACGCTTGCTGACGGGGACCAGACGCGCGCGCGCGCCGGCTTCATCAATCACGTCAATTGCCTTATCAGGCAGGTGGCGATCGTTGATGTATTTCACCGCCAGCTCCACCGCCGCACGCACCGCTTTCGCGGTATAACGCACGTCATGGTGCGCTTCGTACTTCGGCTTCAGACCATTGAGGATTTGCACGGTTTCTTCCACAGAAGGTTCGGTAATATCGATCTTCTGGAAACGACGCGCCAGCGCACGATCCTTCTCAAAGATGTTGCTGAACTCCTGATAGGTGGTTGAACCCATCACGCGGATTTTCCCGCTGGAGAGCAGCGGCTTAATCAGGTTTGCCGCATCCACCTGGCCGCCCGATGCCGCACCGGCACCAATGATGGTGTGGATTTCATCAATAAACAGGATGCTGTTGCTGTCCTGTTCCAGCTGTTTCAGCAGCGCTTTGAAACGTTTCTCAAAATCACCGCGGTACTTGGTACCCGCAAGCAGCGAACCGATGTCGAGAGAGTAAATGGTGCACTCTTTCATCACCTCAGGTACGTCGCCCTGCACAATGCGCCAGGCAAGTCCTTCAGCAATCGCAGTTTTACCGACGCCTGATTCCCCCACCAACAGCGGGTTGTTTTTGCGACGACGGCACAACACCTGAACGGCACGTTCCAGCTCTTTATCGCGGCCGATCAGCGGATCAATTCCGCCGACGCGAGCAAGCTGATTAAGATTGGTGGTGAAGTTTTCCATACGATCCTCCCCGCCTGCTTGCTCTTCGTTAACCGGATTCTCCGCATTGTTCTGCGGCTGGCCGGGTTCGTCTTTACGCGTACCATGGGAGATGAAGTTCACCACATCGAGACGGCTCACTTCGTGCTTGCGTAACAGGTAAGCCGCTTGCGACTCCTGCTCGCTGAAGATAGCGACCAGCACGTTCGCACCTGCAACTTCGCTGCGACCGGATGACTGGACGTGGAACACCGCACGTTGCAACACGCGCTGGAAGCTGAGCGTAGGTTGGGTATCGCGCTCCTCTTCACTGGCCGGCAACACCGGTGTGGTTTGTTCGATGAAGGCTTCGAGTTCCTGACGCAGAGCCACGATATCTACCGAGCAGGCTTCCAGCGCCTCTCTGGCCGACGGGTTACTGAGCAATGCCAGCAACAGATGCTCGACGGTCATAAACTCATGACGGTGCTCGCGCGCTCTGGCGAAAGCCATGTTTAAACTGAGTTCCAGTTCTTGATTGAGCATTTGGCACCTCCCCCAATTATCGCTCTGACAACCTATCTCCTATATGGAGATGGCTTCAGGCTTTTTCTAGCGTACACAGCAACGGATGTTCATTATCGCGTGCATAATTGTTCACCTGGGCTACCTTGGTTTCCGCGACTTCTGCAGTGAATACACCACAGATTGCTTTGCCATGGTAGTGGACTTTCAACATCAGCTGCGTTGCACGTTCAATATCATAAGAAAAGAACTTTTGCAGAACGTCAATAACAAATTCCATAGGTGTATAATCGTCATTGTTCAGAATGACTTTATACATTGAAGGCGGCTTTAACCCTTCGCGTACTTTATCTTCGGCTAGATGTTCAAAATTAAGCCAGTCGTTTGTGTTTGCCATAATGTTCCATCGAAATTCTGCGTTACGGTTGTGCACATTTCTGCGCCCATTCTTAAAGTTTAACATGCCTGTCAAGCCGGTTTTCACTTGATAAAAACTGGCCCTAAAAGCACATGCGCGACCTGTATCACAAAATTTGCAATAGCGTTAACTGCCTCAAATTTTGATGAATTTATCCCCGTCCGCCAAGGCCGTTTGCTTGACGATAAGGTCCGTTTCTCTACATTCTACTAACACAAGCTGATTGAGTTTTAAACAAGCTCGACTCACAGCTTCAATGACCTCACCTACTTATCAAAATGTCTTGCGAGGGAAGTAAAAGCATGGAGACGGGTACAGTAAAATGGTTCAACAACGCCAAAGGCTTCGGGTTTATCTGTCCGATTAGCGGCGGCGACGATATCTTCGCACACTACTCCACGATCCAGATGGAGGGATACAGAACGCTGAAAGCTGGCCAGCAGGTTCGGTTTGATGTCCATGAGGGACCAAAAGGCAATCATGCCAGCCTGATCGTGCCCTGTGAAGCCACGCAAGCTGCGGTCGCGTGACGCGCAGGCTACTTCACTCATTCTGACCACTCCCGAAAAAAATGCCAGCCGCAGATGCTGGCATTTTTATTTGGCGACGTTCCTCTTTCCTCAATCCGCCCGACCACGTGCCAGCCACATCACGCGCGCAAACAGCTGATCTAACAGCGGCGGAATCGCCTGTGGCCCGCGTTCAGCCGCAGCCATCGCGATGGCAATCGCCAGCTCAGGTTTCGAGCTATGCTGTATGGCTTTACTAATAATACGCCGCGTATTCATCGGCGCGTTTAACGGCAGGTGCGCCATATGGTGATAAACATCGCTAAAGCCCTGCTTATAGAGAAAATGTTCAATATCTGGCGCAGGGAATTGAGTGAGATGGTCCGCTTCCACACCGTGCGACGGCAGTTGGCTGCGTGCGGTAGCCGCATATTTACTGCCGGCCTGGTCGCCATCAGTGAGCACATGCCAGGCAATCCCCATGCGCTGGGCATACTTCAGCAGCGGCTTAAGACCGGACTGCGCAAACTCAATCACTTTTACCCCCTCCGCCGCAAAGTGATAGCCACGCTGTCGCGCCAGTTCATTGATAATCCACACTTCAGTTTCACCCTCTACCAGCAGCCAGCAGCGGGCAAACAACGCTGAGGGGCGATTAACGCGGATGTGAAAACCGATGCGGCGACTCTCTTCGGCACTCAACCCTTCCGGGCCAATACGCCAGGCCGCCACGCGCGCCGGTTCACGCACCAGACGACAAATATTCTCCAGCGGTACCTGCGACAGCAGTTCGCCCGAATTGGTGGTGGCGATTTTTTGCAGCGGCATCAGCTCCAGTAGATTCCAGGCCACGGAGAGCATAATGGGATGCAGACGCGTTTCCGGATCCTCTACCAGCAGCAACGGATGTGCGCCTGCGGGCAACGCTTCATTGCCGTGTGCCTGAATTAACAGCGAGAACATCCGCAACAGAATCACCTGACGACTGCGTGATTCGGTTCCGGCTATCAGATGGTTGAGCTTATCCAGCGAGCGCCAGCCCTGGCTGCCATCACGCAGTTCCGGCGCAAGCCGCGCGGCACTGCTGCCCGACTGTTGCACCAAAAAATAGTGCTCCAGCAGTTGCTGCATGGTATGCAAACCCTGCCGTAGCAGATCATCACTCAAGGTTTGTGGACGCACCACCAAATCACGCGTCAGCTTTTCCACTTCCTGTGCTAATGCCGTCAAGGTTGTGGCGCGCCGTTCTGTATCGTTGTCTGCGTGCCGGGCGCGACGACCAAAACGGGCATCGCGTAAACGCAACACCGGATAGTAAGCGCGCAAATGTGCCAGTGCCGCGTCGGTGCCCGCCATCGGTATCACATCGCCGCGTTGATCGATAAACCGCCAGGTGGTTTTTACCCCTTGCTCGTGACGTTTTGCCCGCGTGCTGAAACGGACAAAGCGTCCCTTTTCATCGTGCTGCCAAAAAGGCGCGAATAGCGCGTTGTCATCGTCTTTCTGGCTGCGGAAACGGAATACCAGTTGCAGCTGACGCATGCGGGCATCGAGATCGCCGGGAGGAAAGTGAAAATCGTGTTCCGTGAATTGATAGGGTTCCGCTGCGGGCGCCAGCGACAGCGTCAATGCATCCAGCAGGCTCGATTTACCCCAGGCATTTTCGCCAATCAACAGATTGGTATCAGTCAGCGGCAATGACAGCCGATTAATGCCGCGAAAACCATGAATATCGATATGTTCCAGAATCATCATACAATCCATCTGCTACTTTGCCTGAGCATGGTCTGCCACGCTGCGTTGGTCAAGTCAGCCACGGGAGAAAAGGTTTACACTTCAAACGTTTTTCGCTAGCGTTGCAGCCCTTCAAACATGGATAGAAACCCAACATGTACGGATTGATCATCATCCTGTTGCCGCTGATTCTCGGCTATCTGCTGCCGCTGCGACACACCACCCTTTTGCACGCTGTTGGCCGCACGCTGAGCGCGCTGGTTTATATCATTCTGTTCTTTATGGGCACCAGCCTGGCATTTCTCGATAACCTAAGCAGTAATCTGCTCACCATTTTCCACATTGCGTTGGTGAGCATGCTGAGCATTCTGGCCTGCTCGCTGCTGGCATTGTGGCTGCTCGAGCGGCGTTGGCCGTGGCGACATCAGCACAAACCCCAAGCGCTACCGTCACGTCTGCATATGGCGCTGGAGTCGCTCAAGCTGTGCGGATCGGTGCTGGCGGGTTTTCTGCTGGGACTGAGCCAGTGGGCGCCGCTGCGCCATGCATCGACCATTAGCGAATACGCCTTAATGCTGATGCTATTGCTGGTCGGCATTCAGCTGCGCAGCAGCGGCATGACACTGCGTCAGATCACCATTAATCGGCGCGGCATGGTGGTGGCGCTGGTCTCACTGTGTAGCGCGCTGGTCGGCGGCATGATTGCAGCGCTGCTGCTGGGTCTGCCGATCAAAACCGGTCTGGCGTTAGCCAGCGGTTTCGGCTGGTATTCACTTTCCGGCATTCTGATGAGCGAATCGTTCGGCCCGGTGATTGGCAGCGCCGCCTTCTTCAACGATCTGCTGCGCGAACTGATCACCATTATGCTGATCCCGCTGTTAATTACCCGTCAGCGCAGTATGACGTTGGGCTTAAGCGGCGCCACCTCAATGGATTTCACCCTGCCCATCCTGCAACGCACCGGCGGCATGGAAATCGTGCCCGCCGCTATTGTGCACGGTTTTATTATGAGCTTGCTGGCGCCAATCCTTATTGCGCTGTTCTCGGCCTGACTTTATCAAATGCGCGGATCAGCCGCGCAATGTAAGCCTTCCTCTATGACAAACTAAAAAAACCTGCATCTTAAATAAGATTTTTTAACCAAAAATGTCATTCTTAAAGCATTAAATTTCACAGAAAATTTACAGTAAAAACAGACCCGGCTGATATCAACAGCAAAAAAACCATTACTAACCCTACCTGGATCTCATATTTTCCGTTTTTATAAATAACTCTCAGAAACATTAAGAATTTTCACTTTCAATGCTTTCAGTAACCGTTTTAAAAAAGCAGTGAGCACCAGTGAAACCTCATTGATTTCATTATTAAATAAATCTATTTTTCGCAAAAAGGAAACTCAATGCTGTAGCACGTAATGGAAAAAATCATATGGAAAAGGTAATCAATTACTTATCACCTTCTCATCTTTTCGAAACCGACTATGAAATTATAAGCCACTTCTACGGCCGCGATTTAGGCGGAAAAGATTTTTTCATCTGGAAACACCTCATTGATATTGACCGCTTCAAAAAACCAACAAAACGCACCTTTCGTCATCAGGACAATCTTGTTACACAAGGTATTATTGTTTCCACGCTTTATTCATTCTCTTATAACAACCAGTATCGCACAGCCAATATAATTGGTGATTTAGGCATTGATGACACAGTCAAATCCCCAAAGCTTTTGAAAGATTTACTCCTGGCTGGGCATCAGCAAAATACGGATATGGTTATCTGTTATTCGGATGACCGTAAAATAGCTATCTATAAAAAAATATTTGATAAATACACTCTCACCAGTAATTACATCATTCCCTTTATTGATACTCTTTTGCAGCCTAATAATTTATCAACTCATTTCGATGAAATTAACCCCGAGGAGTTAGGGAAAGTATTTTTTTCAAATAACCTTGGCCGCCTAAAAGATCAGGAGTATTTTGCGTATCTGCAGAAAAACCCACTGTATAGACGTTTTCACTTCCTCCAACATGACGACTTTTACTGTGTGTTGGGATTAACGGATGACTATGTAGAGATACTGGAACTCTCGCACACCAGTAATGAAATCTTTCAATGGGCGATACAAGCCAGCCGTGCTTTCCATTGCTATTGTAAAGTGTTACTCCCTAAGTCCCGCTTTACACAATTAACGGTACATATTCCACACCTCATCAATCTTAAGCCGCTCAATTTATTACTCTCATTCCATCATGGGAAAGAGCTGGATATTAACCCTGACCATATATGGATAAGTCGTTTAGAGCGCCGGTAAATTATCACACCCAATTTCGTAAGGAAAAAACCATGCATTCAATCCCTTTAAGCCCTTACTCTTTGCTTTTTTGGCATGACCACCAGTTAAATCCTGACAGCAGCGAATACAATATTTCATTCACTCAACAGATTCAGGGGGACTTCAATTTAAATCAGTTTCAGTCAGGCATGCGCCGTTTTCTTAGCGAGCATAATATCTTTAATAGCCAAATTCAGATCAATGATGGGGAGCCTTGTTGGGAAACATTACCTCCTGAAATTAACATCATTCACTATACTGACAGTGAGCAATTAAACAGTTTAATTCAAGCGTCTTTCACCTTAACTTCCGGCCCGCTTTATCGTATTCTTTTGCAAGAAACAGACACCAGCAACACCTCATTGACATTGGTGTTTCACCATATTCTTTTGGATGGTAATCAGTTTAAAAACATCATTAACAAAATCAGTCAATACTACAATGATCCTGATTATCGCTGCGAAGAAAAATATCAAAGCATCGCTAAAACAAATAGCTATCTTCACGATCATGTAAAAAACTTAGACGACCAGTCAACCCAACAATTTTGGCAGCAAATGGCCTCCGGCGAAGCTGAAAACTACACTTTGCCATTTGTTAATGAGCAGCAAAATCAATCCTCCGATCGCCAGGCCATTTCCGAATTACGCTTCAATCTCGAAAAACAAAACTGGTCTGAAATTACACAATACTCTTATCGCCCTTTTATTCTATTTTCTCAGGTTTGGGGAACTCTGCTGGCACGCTGTGCCGGACAGAGTGATTTGACGTTATTTTATCCCGTATCAATCCGTCAGGCCGCCGACTTGCAACTGGGTGCTCAAATCAATACCAGCCTGATGCCAGTCAGCCTGCAAGCGACTACAACACTAAATGATCTCTGCCAGCGTGCCAAAACACTTTTTCGAAAACAACATCCGACAAACGGCAGCTACCTTAATGAACTA
Organism: Pantoea sp. USHLN256; assembly: GCF_037149875.1. Taxonomy (NCBI): domain Bacteria; kingdom Pseudomonadati; phylum Pseudomonadota; class Gammaproteobacteria; order Enterobacterales; family Erwiniaceae; genus Pantoea; species Pantoea sp. USHLN256. Next base: position 551,165 of record NZ_JBBCQO010000001.1, read on the forward strand.
CCCACTCATAAAATTTTGCAATATAGCGGCTGCCGTAATCTGCAAGTTGCCTTTGCACAAACGGACTTACGCACCACTTCCTTCACTTTTAACTCATGCGTGAGTACACCTCTCCATGACTATTATTGTGATTTAGGCGGCATTAATTTATCGCTAGAGTATGAAGAGACGGCCGATGCCTGGCAATTCCGCCTACGTTTCCGCAGTGCGTTTTTTGTCGCTTCGCAAATTAGTCGCTGTACAGATTATTTCCAACAGCTACTGAAAAATGCGCTCGCCGCTCCTGATGTTCCATTACTGTCATTGCCACTGCTGACGCATCAGGAGATTGCCCAATTATTACCTGCCGCCGCAAATCAAACCGAGCAAAGTCCTTTAAGTCTGGCGACCCATTTCGAACAAATCGCCCATCAGCATCCGGAAAACATTGCCTTAAGCTATTCCGGCTCCACCATGACTTATCGTCAACTGGATCGCTATGCCTGCCAACTTGCACAAAATATCAGCATCGCAATGCATACAATGCCTCACCTGGTTGAACCTCAACCTATTGCAGTTTATTGCGACAAAAGTGCGGAGTTTATTATTGCGCTGCTAGCGATTCTGAAGGCTGGGCATATTTATATGCCCATCTCTGTCGAAGCGGCAAACGAAAGGACGCATTATCAGCTCGAGCATAGCGCAAGCCCATTAATGCTGGTTGCGCCAGGCCTGCAGAAACACGCCACTACGCTCGTGACGTCAATGCAATCAGCACCCACCATTATCAGCATCGATCTTTCAGCATTGCAAAATCAGCCGCAAGGCTCCCCGCTGGCAACGTCATGTCACTCCGAAGCCGCGGTTATTTTTACCTCAGGCACCACCGGCAATCCCAAAGGGGTATTGATTGAGCAATCCGCCATAATCGAACTGGTTACCCAAACCAATTATCTGCAACTGACATCTCAGGATGTCTGCCTGTTTCTCGCTAGCCCCATATTCGATGTCGCCACGCTGGAAATTTGGGGTGCACTACTTAATGGCGGGAAACTGGTAATTCCACAAAGCACTCAAGCCTTAGCCAGCGATAGTATTGCCTTTCGCCAGCTTATTCATGATGAAGGTATCACCTTCGTCTGCATTACCCGCACGCTATTCGATACCCTGTTTTTACTGGATAAACACCTGTTCGATTCCATCAAATATTTGATGGTTGGGGGGGAAGGTTTAACGGTAGCCGTTATGCGCGAGTTAAGTGCTGCTCCTCAGCGCCCTGAAAAAATCATCAACGGCTACGGCCCAACTGAATGCACCACAATGAGTTCGTGGTATGAAATCCCGCCAAACCTTAGCCTTAATAGCGTGCCGATTGGCAAGGCGACGACCGGACGAGAACTCTATGTGCTCAATGAGCAGTTGCAGGTGCAACCGGAAGGCGCAACGGGAGAGCTATATATTGGTGGCCGGGGCCTGGCGAAGGGCTATATCAATAATCCGCTGCAAACGGCTAATAGCTTCTTAACCAATCCGTTCAGACAGGGCCGCCTCTATAAAACAGGCGATCAGGTGAAACAGCTGCCAGACGGTAATTTACTGTTTTGTGGTCGCAAAGATGGCCAGGTAAAAATTCGTGGGCACCGCATTGAGCTCAGCGAAATTGAGAGCGTCCTCAATGGCTGTTCGGCAATCCAGCAATCTGCGGTCGTCGCCTTACCCCAGTCTGAGGGTGGGCAGCTCGCCGCCTGGTATGTGGTTAAAGTCGGAGAAAACACCACGTCGCAGCAGATTAAGCGTGAATTATCCGCCAAACTTCCTGGCTATATGATCCCACGTTTCTTCACGCCCATTGCGGCAATTCCCCTCACCTTAAACGGTAAACTGGACTCACGCGCACTGGGTCAACCAGCACGGGAACTGAGCAATGAGCAATCAGTCGCCCATTCCCCCAGCGCAGTTGACGTGCTGCATCTTGCCAGCACCTTACTTCATGATCCCACCTTGTCGTTGCAGGATCATTTTTATGCTGCGGGTGGTGACTCTATCCAGGCAATCCAGTTTATTGCGGGCCTGCGTAAAATGGGATACAACGCGACCTTAAGCGATTTAGACCAATATGCCTCGCTGGATGAGTTTGCCCAGCATCTTACGCAAACGATTCATTGTCTTGATGCCAAAACGCTTCCTCTCGAAAATTACCCTTATCCTGTTACGCCCTTACAAGCCGGTTTGCTCACCTGGAGTCTGATGCATCCCGATGATGATGCCTATTTCATTCAGCAAGTAATGACTTACCAATGCGAAGTGCACTTGCCACACTATTACGCGGCCTGGGATTTAGTGCGTAAACGTTATCCCTCACTGCGTACAGAATTTGACTGGCAGCATGGCATCTTTCGTCAGCAGATTCTTCCCTGGCAGCCACTGGGGGCTCAGGGAATCCAACTCATCGATATTACGCATTGCAACGAAGATGATCAGCAACAGCAATTAGACCATTTCTTGCAGCAACAGCGCTCACAACCGATTGATCTCAAAATCCCGGGCACCCTGAGCCTGACTCTTTTTAAGCTGGCCGACGATCGTTATCAACTGATTAAAAGCGAACATCATGCAATTTCTGATGGCTGGAGCTGCAACAATATTTGGCAGCAGCTGCATGCCTATTATGACGACCTGATGATGGGTAATCAGCCTGAAGTCGAACCTGAAACCGCCTGGCTGGCATCATTGGTCTGGCAGCAGGAGAACAGAACTCAGGCCAACGCCTTCTGGCAACAACAAGCGCAAACCTTTAACTCACCGAATAACATTGGCTGGCTGCTGGATAAGCCTCATCAGTCAGCTGATTTGCGGCAGGTCAAAGAGGCTCAGGCGTTCGAGCTAACGCTGGAGAGCGAGGTGGTACAGGCACTAAAACAGGGCTGTCAGCGCGCGGGCACCACACTGAATGTGTTACTGCAATTTGCCTGGCACAAGCTGATGCAGATCTACACTAACGATCCGCAAACGCTGGTTGGCACCGTGCTGTCTGGAAGAAATCTGCCGATTGACGATATTACTGAAAGTGCCGGTCTGTTTATCAATACCTTGCCGCTAGCGGTCAACTGGCAGTCAGACGATAGCGTACTACAACAGCTGAAGCAGATTCACCACAGCATCGTCGTGATGAACCAGCATCACGCTTATGCTTTATCCGATTTGCAATCCGGTCAACAGCGACTTTTCCAAAGTTTGGTGGTATTTGAAAACTTCCCTGAGCATCGCAGTAGCGATGGAATCGATGCCCATACCCATTTACACATCATGGGTGAAATACTCGAATATCCGCTGGTAATGGTCGCATTTCTGCGCGATGACCAATTAACACTTTCATTGAAGTACGATGGCGCTCTGATGAGCGCAGCACGCGCCGCGAGATTGGTTCAGCAGGTAGCGACCCTGATGTCGATGGCAAATGCAAACTTCGATCAGCCGCACGAGATGCTGTCGCTAGGTTCCGTGTTGACAGCGATTGATGCCCCTCCAATTGGCCATTCAGAGACTTTACTGTCACGTTTTGCGGCGATAGTTGAACGCTATCCGGAAAAACCGGCGCTTATCTGGCAACAACATTCCATCACCTATCAGCAACTTAACATGGCGGCCAACGCGCTGGCGTGCCAGTTGTCACCCCGACTTGAAGCAGAAGAGCCGGTCATTATTCTGATGGAAAAACAGCCTCAGTGGCTGGTTGCTATGTTGGCGATCCTTAAAGCTGGTGGTTGCTATTTACCGATGGCTATTGATACACCTGCAGCACGTGTGCGCCTGATTGCAAAGGATGCTAACGTGCGACAAGTGATCACTAGCGAACATCATGCAGCTCATGTCGCTGCCTTATTTGAATCTGAAGCAGGCATCACTATCACCTGCTTAGCCGAGTCATTCGGAGTTGATGCATCGAACGAGATAGTAACGTTAACAAAAGCCACTCTGGCGGGTGCCATTCTTTATACCTCCGGCACCAGTGGTAAACCTAAAGGCGTAATCATTGAGCAAGCAGCGCTTCTGGCGCTGGTGGTCGACACTAACTACATGCATATTCAAGCGGATGACTGCGTTGCTTTTCTCGCCAATCCCGCATTTGATGCCGCCAGCTTTGAAATTTGGGGGGCATTACTTAACGGAGCGAGTCTGGTTATTCCTGATGATACTTTGGCGCTGGTCAGTGATGCGGCGCGGATGCAAGCATGGTTACAGCAGCATCCCATCACCATTATGTGGTTGACCCGTTCCTTATTTGATGCGCTGTATCTGGCGGATAATAATTTATTTAACGCATTAAGTTATCTATTGGTAGGTGGTGAAGCCCTCACGCCAGCCATCATGAAACAATTGGCAGCGCAACCTTCACGTCCTGCATACATCCTCAATGGCTACGGGCCAACAGAGTGCACAACGTTCACCACTACCTATGCCATTCCTGCCAACGAACAGCACACGACGATTCCACTCGGTAAAGCCATCAGCGGTCGCAGCTTATGGATTCTGGATAGTCGCGGTCAACCCGTGCCTGAAGGAGCACCGGGTGAACTCTATGTCGGGGGTATCGGCCTTGCCCGAAGTTATCTCAATCAACCTGAGCAAAGTGAACGTAGCTTTATCCACCACCCCCAGCTGAATTGCCGCTTGTATCGCACCGGCGATCGCGTGCGGCAGCTGGCTGATGGCAATCTTGAATATCTGGGGCGCATGGATAAGCAAGTCAAGATTCGCGGATTCCGCATTGAACCTGATGAAGTCGCAATGGCTCTGCTTAAACTGCCCAACGTGCAACAGTCGGCCGTCACGGTTTGGCAAGCAGGGACAAACAAACAGCTCGCGGCCTGGATGGTGCCGGCAAAAAATAGCGAGATTGATACTGCCTTGCTGCGCCGAATGCTGGAAGAGTGTTTACCGGAATATATGATTCCATCCAGTTTTACTGTGCTGGAGCAGTTACCGCTGACAACTAATGGCAAACTGGATGAGAAATCGTTACCCACTCCCACGATGACGCTCAGCGATGATTTTTGCGCGCCACGCAACGAGCTCGAAGAGCGCTTGTGCAACGCCTGGCAAAAGGTGCTCAATCTTGATGGCATCGGCATACATGATAACTTTTTCCGTATGGGTGGCGATTCCATTCAAAGCATTTTGCTCGTTACTGAACTGCGTAAAGCCGGTTACAGCCTTGATGCTGGCGAGATAAACCGTTCGCCAACCGTAGCGAAAATGGCGCAGGTTCTGCAACATCAAGCGGAACAGATCGTGCAGGAACAAGAAGCCATTAGCGGCGAGTGTCCACTCCTACCGATCCAGCAATGGTTCTTCGAACAAAACTTTGCCCAACCGCATCACTGGAATCAGGCATTCATGCTGCGTTTACCCGATGGGCTCAGGGCGGAACAGCTGCAGTCAGCACTTCATCAGCTTTCCCGCCAGCATGATATGTTGCGTGCTTACTATCGCGTTTCCTCAAATGCTGTGGAGCAATGGATCGCGGAAACTGAGCATTTTGTCACGCCGATATTGATTGAGATTGACGCTGCGGCGTTATCACCAGAAGCGCTAGAGCAGCAGCTCTCTGCTCTGCAGGCAAACTTTGACTACACGCAAGCACCATTGTGGCGGGCAGCAGTTATTCGCCATCATCCTGATGGAAACGACCGTCTGTGGTTCGCTTTCCATCACTTAATCATTGATGCCGTTTCATGGCGCATCATCGGCCTGGATCTACAACAGCAGATCGAACAAGGTCAGCTGCACAGTAAATCAACCAGCTACCGTCGTTGGGCGTTAACACAACAGGAGTATTTGCAGCAGCACCCGGATGATCTTCTGTGGTGGCAACAGGTGGCGATAACATCGGATTCCAGCCCAATTTTTACCCCCCAAGCTGCGCCGCATAATCTGACTATCCGATTTACAGCGGAACAAACCCAGCAGTTATTACGCGAAGCGGGTCAGGCATGGAATACCACTATCAACGATTTACTGCTGGCCGCGTTGGCGCTGGCGCTACCGCAGGTGAGCCGTCGCACTCAGCACCGCATTATCCTGGAAGGGCATGGCCGCGAGCCCTGGGATGAACAAATCGACCTGGCACAAACCGTTGGCTGGTTCACTACGCTGTTTCCGGTAAATTTGCAGGCGCAGGATGATATTGCCGCGACCATTGTGGCAACCAAAGAGATGTTGCGTCAGATCCCGGCGAAGGGAATTGGCTATGGCATTGCGCGCCAGCAGGGAATGCTGAGTGAAACCGCACATCCTGCTATCGCATTTAACTATCTTGGGGTGCTCTCCAGTACTCAGGATGCCTGGTCATTAGTCACCGAACACTGTGGCAATACCATCAGTCATGCGAATAAGAGCGTTTATGCGCTAACGCTGGATGGCGCGGTACTTGATCAGCAACTGATGTTCTTTATTAATAGCCAACTGCCTGATCGACAAACTCAGCATTTTGCCGCCGCGTTTCAGCAGGCGCTCATTGATATTATTGCGCTGTGTTGTGATAAGGCGCGGCAACAACCACAGCTGACTGCCAGCGACTACGGACCGATTATCCTTTCTGAGGGCAGACTGGCCCGCCTGCAGCAACAGTATCCCACCCTGTCCGCCATTCTTCCGGCAACACCGCTGCAACAAGGGATGATTTCCCATACGCTCGCGCATCCAGAGGATGATGCTTATCGCGTGCAGCAGCTTATGCATTACGACTGCACACTCAACACTGCACATTATCAGCAAGCCTGGCAGTTGGCCGTACAGCGTTTCCCAATCATGCGCACCGCATTTGATTGGGAAGATGGCACTATGCTGCAGATAGTGATTGCGGATGCCGCCATTTCGAGCACCAATCTGCGGGTGATCGATCTTAGTGCATTACCCACACACCAACAGCAACAACGGTTAGTGCAATTACAGCAGCAAGATCGTCAGCAGGTATTCTCTCTACAACACCCTGCAGAGATTCGCTTGCTGTTGGTTAAACATCATGAAAACGGCTGGAGTGTACTGAAAAGTCAGCATCACGCCATTTGCGATGGCTGGAGCGAACCTTGTGTGCTCAATACCGTTCATCTTTATTACGAAGCTCTGCAGCGTGGCGAGCATCCGCTCGTGGAAGAGCAAACCAGCTGGCTGGAGGCTCAGCGCTACCTGCAACGTAATAAGCTGAAATATGCCCGTTACTGGCAGCTGGAAAAAGCTCGCCTATCCAGTACCAATGATTTGCGTTGCCTTGCGCCGGAATGCAGTTCGGACACTGCATCAGAAGAGTTTAGTGCAGCCTCGCAACGCCTGATTCTAAGCAAAACCGAAGCCCATTTAATGCGCAGCTGTGCGGCGCAGTTAGGCATCACGCTCAATGCACTGGTGCAATTTGCCTGGCATAAGTTGATACAGATCTATAGTCAGGATGAGACGACACAAGTCGGCACCGTCGTAGCCGGACGTGATCTGCCGGTAGCTGGCATCAATGAGAGTGTCGGTCCTTATATCAATACGCTGCCTTTAGCGATTGCATGGCATCAGGATCAGAGTTGCGCCGAGGTGCTGTTGGCGATTCAGCAAAAAATTGCCGAACTAAACAGCCACAGCAACATCGGTTTGGTCGAGCTTCAAACCGATGGCGAGGCGCTGTTCAACAGCCTGGTAGTGTTTGAAAACTATCCGATTGCGGCGCACAGCAGCGGTATTGCCAATGCCTGGCGAATGGATGCGGCTTACGAGAAACTTGATTATCCGCTGGCGTTACTGGCGTGGGAATCACAAGAAACGCTTACCCTGCAGCTTAACTTCTTCACTCATTGGTTGAGTGACATGCAGGCCGATGAACGTCTGCGCCAGCTGAATATGATTATGCAGCAGTGTGCACAAGATCCCCATCGTCTGCATGAGACCATTGAACTGCCCTGCGCTATGCTGCCGTTGACACCACCAAACCTCAGTGGCTGCGGTCAATTGCTGCTGAAGCGTTTCCAACATATGGCAAAGGGTTATCCAGAAAGCATCGCACTCTCCAGCCACCAGGGAGATCTCAGCTACAGAGAATTGGATAGCCGCAGTAATCAACTGGCTCGCCATATTTTGACCCGATATCAGTTAATGAGCGGCGGAGCACTGCCGCGTGAAACGCCCATTGCCCTGCTAATGGATAAAAGCACCGATTTTATTATCGGTATGCTAGCGATACTGAAAGCGGGTGGCTGCTATGTGCCAATCTCTATCGACTATCCCACAGAGCGCATCAGCTATATGCTGGCAGAAACTGCTGCGCCACTGCTGTTGACGCATCGGCAGCATCGCCATCATCTCGCGGATAATCCTCTTCCCTGTTTACTGCTCGACGAGGCTATCCCTACCTTAAGCCCCGCCGCACTGCCAATTCATTCCGAATTAGCAGCAACCGGCGCGATCATTTTTACCTCGGGGACTACAGGCCAACCCAAAGGCGTGCCGATTACTCAGCAGGCAATGGTCGATTTGGTGGTGGACAATTCGTATGTTGCATTGCGTGACGACGATGCACTGCTGTTCCTTTCCAGTCCAGTGTTTGATGCCGCCACGTTTGAGATCTGGGGAGCACTGTTGAACGGGGCGAAATTAGTGATACCGCCCTCAACACAGGATCTGGCAAGTGATACCGTGCGATTCAAAACGTTAATACTGACGGAAGGGATCAGCGTGATGTGGGTAACACGGTCGCTGTTTGACATGCTTTATTTGCGCCAGCGCGATCTGTTTAACTCACTGCGCTACTTACTGGTGGGCGGTGAAGCATTATCTGCCGATATTATGCGCCAGCTGGCTGCTCAGCCTGAGCGACCACGCCATATTCTTAACGGTTACGGCCCAACCGAATGCACTACCTTTGCCACCACCTATGAAATCACCACAGCTGAAAACGGCACTTCTATTCCGATTGGCAAAGCCATTGCTGGTCGTCAGCTCTACGTGCTCAACCGGCTGATGAAACCTGTGCCGCAGGGGGCGCCGGGGGAGCTATATATCGGTGGCAGTGCGGTGTCACGCGGCTATCTTAATCGCCCTGATCTGACGTCCCGCCATTTTATCGCCAATCCATTTGGTGAAGGCACCCTGTACAAAACCGGTGACTGGGTACGTTATCGCGCCGATGGTCAGCTGGAGTATCTCGGACGCAGAGATCAACAGGTAAAAATTCGCGGTTTCCGTGTGGAATTGGAAGAGATCGCTACCGCGCTCAAACAGCAGCCAGGCGTCGAGCATGCCGTGGTGCAGTTGCGCGAGCTGGACGGTCAGAAAAAACTCTGCGCATGGTGCGTCATGCGAGCTGAACAGCCGTTCTCCGCTGACGATCTGTTAAGTAGGCTGGAACGCACCTTGCCTGATTACATGCTGCCAGCTGCAATAACGCGCATAGATAATCTGCCGGTTACGGTAAACGGCAAACTGGACAGCGCCCGTTTACCGACTCCCACACTACAACGCAGCGAACAACAATACTGTGCTCCTCGCTCCGGGCTGGAAGTAACTATTGCGGCAGTGTGGCAACAGGTGTTGAACAGCGATTCCGTGAGCATTAATGCCAACTTCTTCCGTATCGGCGGTGATTCTATCCAGAGTATTCTGGTCACTACCGAACTGCGCAAACGCGGCATTGCATGCTCTACGCGCGACATCTTTGCTGCAAAGACTATCGAAAGGCTGGCGCAGTTGATTGAGCAACGTCCGCAGCAGCAGGATGTGATAAATGAACAAGGCGGCCTGAGTGGTGAGTTTGCGTTGCTGCCGGTGCAGCACTGGTTTAATAGCCTCAAATTGGCTAATCCGCACTGGTTTAACCAAGCCTTCATATTGACTTTACCCGCTGATTTGCAAGTGGACGATCTACGTCATCATTTGCAGCAGTTAGTGGCGCATCACGACATGCTGCGCGCGCGCTTTACCTTTGAGGATGCGCAGATCAGTTGTCAGCGCTATCTTGCCGAGCAAGAACCTCTGGCATTTACCCGATTTGATCGCGCAACGCTGACGCATCCACAGCAACTTGAGGAGAAGTGCAGCGAGTGGCAGCGCTATTTCAATCTGAATCAGGGAGCGCTCTATCACTTTGTTTATTTATACGACAGTTGCGGTAGTGAGCCGCCAGCGCTGTTCTGCGCGTTCCATCATCTGATCATTGATGCCGTTTCATGGCGAATCGTTGCCAGTGATTTGCAGACCCTGTATCAGGGTAATGCCCTGCAGAAAAAAGCCACCAGCTATCGCCAGTGGCAGCAATGCATTGGCGATTATGCCACGCGCAACCTGGCGCAGATGGATTACTGGCAGGAACAAATAGCCGGACAATATGACTATTGGCAGCTTATCGAGCGCCGAACTGAGCGACAGTTTATTACGCAGCGCCTGTCAGCCACATTAACCGATCAGCTGCTGCATCATGTGCATCACGTCTACCACACGGAGGTAAGCGACTTCTTGCTTACTGCACTCAGTCATGCGCTTCAAAGTTGGCACGGACAGCCGGCGTCTTACATTACGCTGGAGGGACATGGCCGTGAGGATATTGCAGAATTGACCGATGTTAGCCGCACACTGGGCTGGTTTACCACCCTGTTCCCGCTACGCCTGGCGATCCACGAGAATGAAGCACAAAATCTACGCGTTATCAAAGATCAGTTACGCGCCATTCCTGACAAAGGCTTTGGTTATAGCGCGCTGAAGTTCGCCAGTACCGGCACAGCACCTATGCTGCAAAGTCACCTGTTGCCGGTGATCAGCTTCAACTATCTTGGTCAGATTAGTACAGCGCAGCAGCATCAGCCGTGGGTTATCTTGCCGTATGGTTGCGGAGAACAAAGCGCACCTGAAAACAACGCCCATAACGTGCTGGATTTCACTGTTAGCGTGGTAAATGACGAACTAATTCTTAATGTTGCTTCGGCACTGCCATCGACCGTCACCGCGCAGCTGATTGCGCAATTTACCGGGACGCTGGAAAGATTGGTCACACATTGCCTTGAACATCATCGGGCCGGGAAAAGTTGGTTTAGCCCGTCAGATTTTCCGATGTGTAATATCACCATAGAGGCGCTTGATGGTCTGCAGCAACAGATTGAGTTAGAGAATCTTTACCCTGCAACCGGCACACAGCGCGAGTTACTTTATTTCAATCGCATCAATCCGGATTTCCAGATCGATCAAAATATCCTACGCATCGACGGTGAATTTAATGCACAGGTGATGGCGGAAGCCTGGCAATATGCGGCACAACGCTACGATGTGTTACGCACGGGTTATATCGACAAGCACTGTCCCGGCAATCCGTTAGCCTATGTCTGTAAGCAGGTTAATTTTCCTGTAACAGTTGAAGATTGGTCTGGGATGGAGGCCGAGCAGTTGCATGCGGCATTACAGGCGCGCATGTTGGCCGAACGTAACCGTCCGATGGACATCGAACAGCCAGGTTTGATGAAAGTGATGGTGGTGCGTGCCAGTGCAACGTGTCACTACATGATGCAAACCTTTAACCATGTGCTGTTTGATGGATGGTCGCTGAATAACATCCTGACCAGTCTGCTGGATGATTATCAACATCGACTGCGCGGTGAGCCAATTAACTTTACGCCACTCAGCTTTGCGGCCTTCCCACAGTGGCTGCAAAAGTGTGACATTGCCGCAGCCGAGCACTTTTGGTCAGACTATTTGTGTAATGCGCCGATGAACCAGCGTTTGGCCATAGACAAGGTGTCGCCCATCGATCTGGCGTGCGAAAAGCGCATGCGTAAGTTCGCACACAAGCTAAGTTGCGCGCAAAGCACAGCCTTGCACAGCTATGCGACCCGCACTGGCTTCACACCCAACCAGATCACGCAACTGGCGTGGATGCAGGCATTAGCGCAGTTGCTGGACACTGATGATGTGGTCATCGGCACCACCATGAGTGAGCGCCCGGCGGATATTGATAACGTTGCGCAACTGGTGGGGCTGTTTGTCGCCAGCCCGGTATTGCGTCTGCAGGAGATACGACAGCAGTCGGCGAATGTGCTGTTAGCGCAGATCGCCACTAGCCAGCCCGATCGGCAACAGTATGCTTTCCACGAGCTCAATCATTACGACAGTGAGTGGCAACCTACATCGCCGTTTGGCAGCCTGTTTGTCTTTGAAAGCATGCCCCAGGCACAGCTTAACGATCTGCCGTTTACGTTAACGCCGTTGGATAACGTCAGCGGCAGTAATCATCAGACGGTACTGTGTTTAATCCCGGAAAACGATCAGCTGTTCCTGTCGCTGTTCTACGATGCCAGTGAGCTGAGTGAACAGACGGTACGCACCCTGTGTGAAACCTTCATTCAAGCCATCGACGCTATCGTGCAGTAATCCTTCTCAAGCCCCGCAAGGGGCTTGTTTCTTTTTCAGTTTGCTACAACGCATTTTTTCACGGCTACGCGCCTGCTTCATCGTCTACGCTTTCTGACTGACACGTTTTCGCCATCGGCATGGATGGCTCAACACCAGAAAGGAGCAAACGATGAAGCAAACTGTGGCGGCACTGCTGGCAAAAACCCTCGAAAACGCCGGTGTGAAGCGCATTTGGGGCGTCACCGGCGACTCACTCAACGGGCTGAGCGATAGCCTAAATCGTATGGGCACTATCGAATGGATGCCCACGCGCCATGAAGAAGTCGCGGCCTTCGCGGCTGGAGCCGAAGCACAAATCAGCGGCGAACTGGCAGTCTGCGCAGGATCCTGTGGTCCAGGAAACTTGCACTTAATCAATGGCTTGTTTGATTGTCACCGTAACCATGTTCCGGTATTAGCCATCGCGGCCCACATTCCCTCCAGCGAAATCGGCAGTGGCTACTTCCAGGAAACCCATCCGCAGGAGCTGTTCCGTGAGTGCAGCCACTACTGTGAGCTGGTTTCCAATCCCGAACAGTTGCCGCAAGTGCTGGGCATCGCGATGCGCAAAGCGATTCTTAATCGCGGCGTCTCGGTGATTGTGATTCCCGGCGATGTGGCACTGCAGCCCGCCCCGGAAAGCGCGCGTAGTGAATGGTATCCACCGCAGCTGCCGCATGTGGTGCCATCCGCCAGCGAAGTGGCTCGGTTAGCCGAGACGTTGAACGGCGCGAAAAATATCACGCTGCTGTGCGGCAGCGGTTGCGCTGGCGCGCATGCAGAAGTGGTCAAACTGGCGGAAACGCTGAAAGCGCCGGTAGTACACGCCATGCGCGGGAAGGAGCACATCGAATACGATAATCCTTACGACGTCGGGATGACCGGGCTAATTGGTTTCTCATCGGGTTTCCACGCGATGATGAACGCCGACACCCTGGTGCTGCTCGGCACGCAATTCCCCTATCGCGCTTTCTATCCGGCAGATGCCAAAATCATTCAGATCGATATCAATCCCGGTAGTCTCGGCTCACACAGCCATGTCGATATGGCGCTGGTCGGTGATATCAAAACCACCTTGCATGCGCTGCAACCGCAGCTCACCAGTAAAACCGATCGCCAGCATCTGGACAAGGCGTTGGAACATTATGTCGATGCGCGTAAAGGCCTTGATGAACTGGCAACGGCCAACGACAAGCTGCCGATTCATCCGCAATATCTCGCCCAGCAAATCAGTGAATACGCCGATGACGACGCCATTTTTACCTGCGACGTGGGCACACCAACGGTATGGGCGGCACGCTACCTGAAGATGAACGGCAAACGTCGACTCATCGGCTCGTTTAATCACGGGTCGATGGCCAACGCCATGCCACAGGCGCTGGGCGCACAGTCGCTGGACAAACAGCGTCAGGTTGTGGCGCTGTGCGGTGATGGCGGCTTTAGCATGTTGATGGGCGATTTCATTTCGGTGGCGCAGCTGAAGTTGCCGGTGAAACTGGTGATCTTCAACAACAGCGTGCTGGGCTTCGTCGCGATGGAGATGAAAGCCGGCGGTTATCTGACCGATGGTACCGATCTCGAGAACCCGGATTTCGCCGCGATTGCCGCCGCCTGCGGCATCAAAGGTATGCGCGTGGAGAAAGCCTCCGAGCTGAACGGCGTGCTGCAGGAAGCCTTCGCGCACGATGGTCCGGTACTGATTGATGCGATCACCGCCAAGGAAGAGTTGTCGATGCCGCCTCAGATCAAAGCGGAGCAGGCCAAAGGTTTCAGCCTGTATATGATGCGCGCCATTCTGAATGGACGCGGTGATGAGATCGTGGAACTGGCGAAAACCAACTGGCTGAGGTAAAACAATTCAGGCCAGACATGATGATAACGCGGGCACTTTGCCCGCTTTTTTATTTCAGGAGAGCGACGTGATCGATTTACGCAGTGATACCGTAACCCGCCCCAGTGCTGCCATGCTCGATGCTATGATGGCGGCGGAAACTGGCGATGATGTCTATCGCGATGACCCCACCGTACAGGCACTGGAAGTTGAAGCGGCCCGCTTGAGTGGCAAGGCCGCTGCGCTGTTTTTCCCCACCGGCACCCAGGCAAATCTGGTGGCGCTGCTGTGTCACTGCCAGCGCGGTGATGAATATATCGTTGGTCAACAGGCGCACAACTACAAATACGAAGCCGGTGGCGCAGCGGTGCTGGGCAGTATTCAGCCACAGCCGATTCTGCATGCCGAAGATGGTTCTCTGCCGCTGGCCGACGTTGCTGCCGCTATCAAACCCGATGATTTCCACTTCGCTCGCACGCGTTTGCTTAGCCTGGAAAACACCCATCACGGTAAGGTGCTGCCGTTGAGCTACCTCGAACAAGCGTGGAAATTTACTCGTGAACGTAAGCTGGCGCTGCATATTGATGGCGCGCGTATATTTAATGCCGTGGTGGCGCAGAATGTAGAGCTGGAAGCGATTGCGCGTTACTGCGACACCTTGACCATCTGCCTGTCAAAAGGCCTCGGCACGCCGGTCGGTTCGCTGCTGTGTGGCGATGAGGCGTATATCGAGCAGGCGCGGCGCTGGCGCAAAATGACCGGCGGCGGCATGCGTCAGGCGGGCATTCTGGCAGCGGCTGGCTTGTATGCATTGCAACACAATGTGGCACGCCTTAAAGAGGATCACGACAACGCGGCGTGGTTAGGCGAGCAGCTGAGCGCCATCGGCGTTGAGGTGCTGAACCAGCACACCAATATGTTGTTTGTGAAAGTAGCGCCAGAGAAAGTTGAAGCGCTGAAAAGCTGGATGCAATCGGGCGACGTGCTAGTCAGCGTCGGGCCAGTAACGCGCATCGTGACGCATCTGGATGTCAGCCGTCAGGATTTGCAACGGCTGGTGGCGCACTGGCAGGCATTCCTGCAGCAGTAAATCCTGGTACGCGCAATGCTTCGTCGGGTCGCCAATGATGGCGACCCATGCGCTCTACCTCACTGCGCCGCACCGTATTTCGCCAGCAGCGCGCGGGCAATCGCCAGGGTTTCCGCATCGGCGATCCCGCGATAATCTGCTGGACGGAAGTGCATCTGAAACGCCGCAATCAGCTTGCGCTGCATCTGTGGTGTGGTTGCTGCGGCGACGTCATAACCGTAGCGCTGCAACGCCTCCAGCAACACCTCTTGATCCACCGCTTCATCCGCAGCGCGTCCGTTGAGATAGCGCTGCACCGTAGCCTGCTCAGGCCATGCACCTACACCTTGCGCAGCCAGCTGCTGCCAGGGGAACAGCGGACCCGGATCTTGCTTGCGCTGCGGCGCGATATCGCTGTGCCCCACCACATTTTCCGGCGAAATGCCGTAGCGCTGCGTAATGTCTTCTACTAGCGCCTTCAGCGCATCGATCTGTGCTGGAGTAAAGGGCTGCCACTGTACGCCCGTCAATGTTCGACGGTAACCGCTATTAACCATCTCAATGCCAATCGAGGTGTCATTGATGCGCGTTGCACCGCGCCAGAAGCTGGGGCCAGCATGCCATGCTAGCTGGCTTTCCGGCACCAGCTGCCAAATGATGCCCTGCGCGTTTTTCTGCGGCGGATGACGAGGAATTAAATAATGCGCGCTCACTTCACGATCGGTCAGCGTTGCCAGGGAACTGGAAAAATCCTCGGCGGTATAGTGAATCACCACCACTTTGATGCGTGGCCGCGCGCCCTGCGCCGGATGCGCGGTATCCACCCAATAGCCGTGACGCGCTTCAATCGATGACTGACAGGCGCTCAGCAGCAACGCCATCGCCAGCAGGAAAACCACGCGCATTAGCGAATAATCACCGCGGTGCCGGTGACGCTCACCATCAACATGCTGCCCTCTTTGCCCACGGTTTCGTAATCGATATCGATCCCCACCACCGCATTGGCACCCAGTGCTTTGGCCTGCTCTTCCAGCTCTTTAAAGGCGATCTGCCGCGCTTTGCGTAACTCTTTTTCGTACGCACCAGAACGGCCACCAACGATATCGCGGATACCGGCGAAGAAGTCGCGGAAGATGTTGGCGCCCAGAATCGCTTCGCCCGCAACCACACCGCAATATTCACTGATGCTGTGTCCTTCCAGCGTAGGCGTAGTGGAAAATTTCATACTTTCTCCTTTTCTTAATCAGCGAGTTATAGCTCTTACGGCGTAAAAGCAAGGCTATACTCTATGCTAAAAATGGCGCTTTGCCAGTGAACAATAAGGAAATCGAGATGAGAAACCATGCCTTTGCGCTGCTTATTCCCGCTGCGTTACTGCTGAGTGCTTGTACCACCGTTGAGCCAGTGATTAAGGATAATGGCCCGCGCACCGCTGCCTGCGTTGAGGGTGGTCCGGACAGCGTGGCGCAACAGTTCTATGATTTACGCGTCAGCCAGCCCACTCAGGGCTTGCCGGATAGCACCCAGCTGGCGAAATATCGCCCTTACCTGAGCGATCGTTTGTATCAGAAACTGCTGAGCGCTAGCAGTCAGAATCCGAAACCGGCGACGTGGACCCGCGGCGATCTGTTCTCAAGCCTGGCGCAAGGACCAACTTCGGCGGATGTCGCCAGTGCTTCAACCATCCCTAACCGTGATGCGCGCAACATCCCGCTGCGCGTGGATTTGAGCCGCGATGATAAAACGTGGCACGACGAAGTGCTCATGATCCACGAAGGCACCTGCTGGGTCGTGGATGATGTGCGTTATGTCAGCGATGTGCCGCACGTTAACGGTGGTTCATTGACGCAGCTGCTGGAAGCGAAAAAATAGTCGTTCACTTTTCCAGCACTCCGTTCTATTGATTAGCGCGCCGCATCCTTGCGGCGCTTTTTGTTTATAATTTGTGAACTAAATTCGCCTCGTCAGCCCTTACCCGCCGTGAGTGGCGCGATATTGTGCTACGCTTTGGATGTTTCACTGCTCTTTAATAAATATTAACCCACCACAATTGCATAACTATTCTGGTGACGTTAAAATCCGCGACACTAATTACTATTCATTTTTAGCGCATGAGTATTCAACTAAACGCCATAAACTGTTTTTACGGTGCCCATCAGGCACTGTTCGATATCAACCTGGCTTGTCCGCAGGGAGAAACGCTGGTGTTGCTCGGCCCGAGTGGCGCGGGTAAAAGTTCGCTCCTGCGCGTGCTCAATTTGCTGGAGCAACCGCGCTCCGGCAGCCTGCAGATTGCCGGCAACCAGTTTGATTTCACCAAAGCCCCCTCTGACAGCGCGATTCGCGAGCTGCGTCAGAACGTCGGCATGGTGTTTCAGCAATACAATCTGTGGCCGCACCTCACCGTGGTGCAAAACCTGATTGAAGCCCCGTGCCGCGTGCTCGGTCTCAGCAAAGACGCTGCGCGTGCGCGTGCCGAAAAGCTGCTGGATCGCCTGCGCCTGACGCCGTATGCCGATCGTTTCCCGCTGCACCTTTCCGGCGGTCAGCAGCAGCGCGTTGCCATTGCACGTGCGCTGATGATGGAACCGCAGGTGTTGCTGTTTGACGAACCGACCGCCGCACTCGATCCCGAAATTACCGCCCAGATCGTTAGCATTATTCGTGAGCTGGCACAGACCAACATCACGCAAGTGATCGTGACACATGAAGTGGAAGTAGCGCGTAAAACCGCCAGCCGCGTGGTGTACATGGAAAACGGTCACATTGTGGAGCAAGGTGATGCCAGCCACTTTACACAGCCGCAAACCGACGCGTTTGCTAATTATCTTTCGCATTAAGTCAGGAAGCTTCTAATGAAAAAAGTTGTAATTGCTGCCCTCCTTGCCGGCCTGAGCCTGAGCGCTTCTGCGGCACAGACATTGCGTTTCGCCACCGAGGCTTCCTATCCTCCGTTTGAATTCGTCGACTCTGACAATAAAATTCAGGGCTTTGATGTCGATCTGGCTAACGCGCTGTGTAAAGAGATGGATGCGACCTGCACCTTCACTAATCAGGCGTTCGATAGTCTGATTCCAAGCCTGAAGTTCCGCCGTTTCGATGCGGTAATGGCCGGCATGGACATCACCCCAGATCGTGAGAAACAAGTGCTGTTCTCCAAGCCGTATTACGACAACTCCGCCATCTTCATCGCGCAGAAAGATAAAGTCGCTGACGTCGCTGCATTAAAAGGTAAACGTGTCGGCGTGCAGAACGGCACCACGCACCAGAAATACCTGTCTGACAAGCATAGCGATATCACCGTTGTGCCTTACGACAGCTATCAAAATGCGGTGCTTGATCTGAAAAATGGCCGTATCGATGCGGTGTTCGGAGACACTGCAGTGGTGAATGAGTGGCTGAAGCAGAACGCCAACCTCGCACCGCTGGGCGAGAAAGTGACCGACAAAGATTACTTCGGTACCGGCTTAGGTATTGCGGTGCGCCAGGGCAACACTGAGCTGCAGGGCAAATTCAATGCCGCCCTGGAGAAGATCAAAGCCGACGGCACCTACAAAACCATCTACAGCAAATGGTTCCAGCAGTAATTTCTGATGAATGAAATGATTCCACTCGCAAGCGCCGCCGGGATGACCGTCGGCCTTGCCGTTTGTGCACTGATCGCCGGCCTTGTGCTGGCGATGATTTTTGCTGGCTGGGAATCGGTGCGCTGGAAACCGCTGGCATGGATCGGCACCGGTCTGGTGACGCTGATTCGAGGCCTGCCGGAAATTCTGGTGGTACTGTTTATCTACTTCGGCGCCTCACAGCTGCTGTTGACGCTCTCCGATGGCTTCCACATCAATCTTGGTCTGTTCAACATTCCGGTGCAGGTGCAGATTGAGAACTTTGACGTCAGCCCCTTCCTGTGCGGCGTGATTGCGCTGGCGATGCTCTATTCTGCTTATGCATCACAGACCCTGCGCGGCGCCCTCAAAGCGGTGCCGGTCGGTCAATGGGAATCGGGTCAGGCGCTCGGCATGAAAAAGTCGGCGATTTTCCTGCGCCTGATTATGCCGCAGATGTGGCGTCATGCGCTGCCAGGCCTCGGAAACCAGTGGCTGGTACTGCTGAAGGATACCGCGCTGGTATCGTTGATCAGCGTGAATGATCTGATGCTACAGACCAAAAGCATTGCTACGCGCACGCAAGAACCCTTTACCTGGTATCTGGTGGCGGCGGCGATCTATCTGATCATCACGCTGTTCAGTCAGGCCGTGCTGCGCCGCATTGAATTGCGCACCACGCGTTTCGAGCGAGGGGCTTAAGCATGCTGGATTACTTACCCGAGCTGCTCAAAGGGCTGCATACCAGCCTGACGCTGACCGTGGCATCGTTGATTGCCGCGCTGGTACTGTCGCTGCTGTGCACCATTGTACTGGCGCTCAAAGTGCCGGTACTAAACTGGATAGTCAAAGGCTATATCACGCTGTTTACCGGCACCCCGCTGCTGGTGCAGATTTTCCTGATTTATTACGGTCCCGGCCAGTTCCCCAGCATCCAGAACATTCCGTGGCTGTGGCATCTGCTGTCGCAGCCCTGGCTGTGTGCGCTGCTGGCGCTGTCACTGAACAGCGCCGCTTACACTACGCAGCTGTTTTACGGCGCGGTGCGCGCCATTCCATCCGGTCAGTGGCAGTCCTGCGCCGCACTGGGTATGAATCGCAAAGACACGCTGCGCATTCTGCTGCCGTACGCCTTCAAGCGCGCCCTTTCGTCTTATTCCAACGAAGTGGTGCTGGTATTTAAAAGTACCTCGCTGGCTTACACCATTACGTTGATGGAAGTGATGGGCCACGGACAGCTGCTGTATGGCCGCACTTACGACATTTCGGTCTACGCCGCCGCTGGCCTGATCTATTTGGTGGTTAACGGTTTGCTGACGCTCATGATGCGCCTGGTGGAAAAACGTGCGCTGGCGTTTGAGCGCCGCAACTGATGTCAACAGAGCGGGCACCGAATAAGGTGCTCGCCCTTTCATATTATTAAGCAAAAATATTGCATATAAATTCATTAACTGGCATCGTGTAACCCGTTCCGTCTCTGGCAAGGTTTACAGGAGTTATATAATGAAAAAATGGATCGTTGCTGCTGCGCTGGCAACTCTGGCAATGAATGCTTATGCGGCGGAAAAAATCCGCTTCGCCTCTTCCGCAACTTATCCCCCTTTCGAATCGCTCGATCACGACAATCAAATCGTCGGCTTCGATATCGATCTGGCAAAAGCACTGTGTCAGCAAATGAAAGCGGAGTGCAGCTTCACCAATAATGCTTTCGATAGCCTGATTCCCTCGCTGAAATTCCGTCGCTACGACGCGGTGATTTCAGGTATGGATATCACCGCCGATCGTAGCAAGCAGGTGGATTTCACCCAGCCTTACTACGCCAACTCCGCCATCGTGATTGCGCACAAAGGCCAGTTCAGCGATTTCAGCCAGCTTAAAGGCAAACGTGTCGGCGTTGAGAACGGCACCACACATCAGAAATACCTGCTGGAGAAGCATCCGGAGGTGGTGGCGGTAGCCTATGACAGCTATCAAAACGCGATTCTTGATTTGAAAAACGGTCGCCTGAACGGCGTGTTTGGTGACACGGCGGTGGTCAATCAGTGGCTGAAGGCCAATGAGGATCTCAGTGCAGTCGGCGAGCATATCACCGATACCGATTTCTTCGGCACCGGCTTAGGCATTGCGGTACGTAAAGGCAATGAGCCGCTGCTAAACGAGCTAAATAGCGCGTTAGTGGCGTTGAAAGCCAACGGCACCTGGCAGCAGATTAATCAGAAGTGGTTCCCGGAATAAGTCTGATGGGATGGCGTGGCGCCGCCTGACAGATTCTGTATGGCAGGCGTTACGCTGTTCTCTTTGTCAGCAAACACAGCACTTCAAAATGCGCGGTGTGCGGGAACATGTCGAACAGCTGCACACGGCTGACGTCATAATCCGTTAGACGCGCGATATCCTGCGCCATGCTGGTGGGATTGCAGCTGGAATAGAGAATGTAATCGGGCGCCATCTCACTGAGATAAGCACACAACTCCGCACCAATGCCGCGACGCGGCGGATTGACCAGCACCAGCTGCGGCACGGCTTCCCGTGAAGTAGCGAACTGGGTGGAATCCAGCGCGGCAAAGCTCACCTTCTCCAGCCCCAACTGCTGCGCCGACTGCTGCGCACAGGCGATGGCTTCGGCGTTAATTTCAATCCCGGTCAGCTGCATGTCTGGCGTCGCGCAGTGCAAACCAAACCCGCCAACGCCACAAAACAGATCCCACATGCTGCTGACCTGCAGCTGCGCCACCCAATCGCGCGCGGTGGCGTAAAGATTGGCGGCAACCTGCGGGTTGGTCTGGAAGAAGCTTTGCGGGCGAATATAGAGCGGCACCTGATTAAAACGTTCAGCCAGCGCTTGATCCGGCGTCAGCGCGATCTCTTCATCACCTTCAAGGATCGCCATGTGCACCGGCTGAATATTCGCGGAGATCACTTTCAGCTGTGGTAACTGCTGCTGCAGCCACGGCAGTGCCGCACGTAGCTGCGCCAGCTTAGTGGTGGATCGCAGCACAAAGCGCAGCATCATGCCGCCCTGGGTGCTTTCAGTCAGCAGCAAAAACTTCAGCTCACCGCGTTTGCGCGCCACGTTATACGGGGTTAACCCCGCGCGGGCGATAAAGGGCTTAAGTACCTCGAACACCGCACCGAAGCTGTCGGGATAGAGCGGGCAGGCACACAAATCAACCGGTTCACCGTCGCGCGCCACCATACCGAGGATGGGACGCTCTACGCTGCCGCTAACCACCATTTTGGCTTTATTACGCAACCCTTGCTGCTCAGACTCAACCGGCGGCAACCACTCGGCGACCGGCCTTTCCGCCAGCAGCTGCTCCAGCAGCGACTGTTTGTCGTTGAGCTGTTGTGGATAGGGTTTTTCCAGCCACTGGCACGAGCGACAGCGACCGGCATCATAAAGCGCGCAATACATGGAAAGGCCTGTATTCAGAATCGGGAAAAAAATGGGGGCCGATTGTATCACCGGTGCCGGAAAAAAGCGCGGCTGCTGGCGGGCAAAAACAGCAGCAGCAGTACCAGCACATCCGGCAGCTTTTGCTGCAGGGTATGATGAATAATCTGCGCATTGCTTTCGCCGGGAATGCTGAAAATCTCTGGATAAATCCAGCCAACCGAAGCCATCAACATATAGAAAAGCACAATGATTTGCGTGACAACATAGCCCCAGCGTCCACGGTTATTGCCCCGCATCAGGGTGAAGGCACAGCGCAGTTCAAACAGGAAAATCAGCTGGCTGGCGATAAATATCAGCGTGGAATCCCAGGCCTGCGCGCTACGATGCACAAAGTTGGCAAGTTCGTCGTAACCCAGTTCGTTGGCCAGCATCAACACGCTGAGGCAGCGCGTGATAATAATCGCGCTGCCCGCCACCATGACCGGCACCGGCGTCGCGTTAATCATTGAACCGTTTTTCAGGGTTTCCGACATGGTTTAGCTCCGTCACCATAATAAAACGGGCCGAAATAATCAGCCCGTTCTTATGGTGGCAAATGTTACGATGTTCAGCCACGTTTTGCTTTCTGAATATCGCGTAATCGCTGCTTTTCTTCGTGCGCCATAAAGCGCCAGGCGATAAAACCGACTAAACCGACGACAAACAGAATCAACGATGCCAAGGCGTTGATCTCCGGATTTACCCCACGCCGCACGGTGGCAAAAATCGCCATCGGCAAGGTGGTTGCGCCTGGACCCGTGACGAAGCTGGCGATCACCAAATCGTCGAGCGATAGGGTAAACGCCAGCAGCCAGCCGGTGACAATCGCGGGTGCGATCATCGGCACGGTGATCACGAAGAACACTTTCACCGGTGTGGCACCGAGATCCATCGCCGCTTCTTCTATCGAGCGATCCAGTTCACGCAGACGCGAGTTGATCACCACCGCCACGTAAGCGGTACAGAAGGTCACGTGCGCCAGCCAGATAGTTAGCATGCCGCGATCGCTCGGCCAGCCAAACGTATTGCCCATCGCCACAAACAGCAGCAGCAAAGATAAACCGGTGATGACATCAGGCATGACCAGCGGCGCCGTCAGCATAAAGGCGAAACCGTTATGCCCGCGGAAGCGGCCAAAGCGCACAATCACCACCGCCGCCATGGTGCCGAGCACCACCGCCATCGTTGCTGAGAGCGCGGCGATAGTCAGGCTAAGCCCCACCGCATCGAGCATTGCCTGATCCTGGAACAGCACTTTGTACCAGTGGAATGAGAAGCTATCCCACACCGTCACCAGCGGCGAACTGTTGAAGGAGTACACCACCAGCAGCAGCATCGGCGCGTACAGGAACATAAAGCACAGCACCAGAATCACGGTGCGCCACGGAGATCGAATGGTAGGTAACTGGCTCACTCTTTCTCTCCCACTTCACGGTTCTGATGCTTGTGGAACCAGATGATCGGTAATATCAGAATCAACAGGATGATCACCGCCAGCGCGGACGCTACCGGCCAATCGCGGTTGTTAAAGAACTCCTGCCACAAAATGCGCCCAATCATGATGCTGTCCGGACCGCCGAGCAGTTCAGGAATCACGTACTCGCCCACCGCCGGAATAAACACCAGCATTGAGCCGGCAATAATCCCGCCTTTGGTCAGCGGGACAATCACGCTAAAGAAGGTCTTTAACGGACGCGCGCCGAGATCCAGCGACGCTTCCACCAGCGAATAATCAATACGCGTCAGCGCGGTATAAATCGGCAGCACCATAAACGGCAGATAGCAGTAAACGATACCGATATACACCGCGGTATTGGTGTAGAGAATCACCAGCGGGTGATCGATCACCCCGAGCCACATCAGGAAACGGTTGATAATGCCGTTGTTGTTGAGCAGCCCCATCCACGCGTAAACGCGCACCAGGAATGAGGTCCACGACGGCAAAATCACCAGCAGCAGCAAAATGGTGCGCATTGACGGCTTGCTGTGCGCCACCGCCCACGCCAGCGGATAGCCGATCATTAGGCAGATAATGGTCGAAATGCCCGCCACTTTCAGCGACGTCAGATAGGCATCGGCGTAGAGCGGATCGTCGGTCAGCGTAAAGTAGTTACCGAGATTGAGCACCAGATTGAGCTGACCATCCGCCCACGTAACCAAATCGGTATACGGCGGAATGGCGCGCGCAATATCGGCGAAGCTGATCTTCAGCACAATCAGGAATGGCAGCAGAAACAGCAGGATCAGCCACAGATAAGGCAGCGCAATCACCAGCTTGCGGCCGTGTTGCATTTTGATGCGCGTTGCCCAGCGCTGCAGCGGCGTGCCCACGACTTTAGGCACGCGGCGTTGAGAAATCTGGCTCATATCGCCCCCTTAAACCGTCAGAACCACACAGCTGTCAGCGTCCCAGCAGAGACGGACTTCATCGCCCCAGGTTGGCGCGCCTTTGCGGTAGCGATGGGCATTTTGCAACTGTGCGCTAATCATCTGGCCGCTGCGCAGACGCACGTGATAAATCGACAGGTCGCCAAGATAGGCAATGTGCACCACTTCACCGACGGCAAAATTACAGCCATCGGCCGGCACTTCCTCGCACAGCATCACTTTTTCCGGGCGCAGCGCAACGTGCACCGGCACGTTATCGACGACGGAGACATCAGTTTGCACCTTCAGCGGATGCACTAAGCCCGGCGCATCAATGATCAGCGCGTCTTCACCGCGGTCGCGCAGCAGGCCTTCAAACACATTCACCGAACCGATAAACTCGGCGCTGTAACGGCTGGTTGGATGCTCGTAAATCTCTTCCGGCTCACCAATCTGCACGAATTTGCCGCGGTTCATGATGGCGATGCGGCCCGCCATGGTCATCGCTTCTTCCTGATCGTGCGTCACCATCACGCAGGTGGCGCCCACTCGCTCAAGAATATCGACCACCTCATGCTGCATGCGGTCACGCAGCTTTTTATCCAGCGCGCCCATCGGTTCATCAAGCAGCAGCAGTTTCGGACGCTTCGCCAGGCTACGCGCCAGCGCCACACGCTGACGCTGGCCGCCAGAGAGCTGATGCGGCTTACGTTTGGCAAACTCCTGCATGTGCACCAGCGACAGCATCTCTTCGACGCGGCTGTTGATTTCACCTTTCGGCAGTTTGTCCTGCTTCAGACCAAAGGCAATGTTCTGCTCCACCGTCATGTGCGGGAACAGCGCGTAGGACTGAAACATCATGTTGATTGGGCGTTGATACGGCGCTACGTGCGAGAGATCCTGACCATCCAGCACAATCTGGCCGCTGGTCGGCGGTTCGAATCCCGCCAGCATACGCAGCAGCGTGGATTTACCACAGCCGGAAGCACCCAACAGCGCAAAAATTTCACCTTTGTAAATGGTCAAACTGACATCATCCACGGCGTGCTGGCCGTCAAAAGATTTGGTCAGATTGCGAATTTCCAGCAGCGGCGTCAACGCCTTAGCGGTTTTATTTGGGGGGCGGGGAATCGCGTCGTTCACTAACATTTCTCCGGCGCTAAAATCGCGCGGCACAGCCAGCCGCTAAAAATGGCACAACAGAGGCCAGTACCGCGCCTCTGCTGTCGTCTTCAGGCAATACTCGTTCAGAACGAGTTACTTACCACTTTTTACTTTAGTCCATGCACGGGTACGCACACGATCCAGTTTCGGATCCTGGACCTTGAGCACAAACAGTTTGGCCATGGCATCCGGCGTTGGGAAAATGCCCGGATTGTTGCGCACGTCCGCATTAATCAGCGGCAGCGAGGCTTTGTTACCGTTGGCATAGTTCATGTTGTTGGAAACATCAGCAATGACTTTTGGATCCATCATGTAGTTGAGGAATTTGTATGCCCCTTCTACATTTTTCGCGTCTTTTGGAATCGCGAACATGTCGAAGAACGCCAGGGCGCCCTGCTTCGGCACGATATAGCCCAGATGCACGCCGTTATTGGCTTTATCCGCACGATCTTTCGCTTGCAGGATATCGCCCGACCAGCCAATCGCTACGCAGATGTTGCCGTTCGCCAGGTCGTTGATGTACTGCGACGAGTGGAAGTAACGGATGTTCGGACGCAGTTTCAGCAGCAAATCGGTCGCCGCGCCAGAGTAATCTTTCGCGTCAGAGCTGTTGGGATCTTTGCCAAGGTAGTTGAGCACGGTAGCGAAAATCTCTTCCGGTGCATCAAGGAAGGAGACGCCGCAACCTTTCAGTTTTTCCAGGTTTTCCGGTTTCAACACCAGATCCCAGCTATCCAGCGGTACATCTTTGCCCAGTGCGGCTTTCACTTTATCGACGTTATAGCCGATGCCGGTGGTGCCCCACAGATAAGGGATCGCGTATTTGTTACCAGGATCGTGCTGGGCCACTTTCGCCATCAGATCGGGATCGAGGTTTTTATAGTTTGGCAGCTTGCTCTTATCCAGCTCCTGGAACACGCCCGATTGCAGCTGACGCGCAAGGAAACTCGACGATGGCACTACCACGTCATAACCGGTACTACCGGCCATCAGTTTGCCTTCCAGCACTTCGTTGGAATCGAAAACGTCGTAAACCACTTTATCGCCGGTCAACTTCTCAAAGTTCGGCACCGTGTCAGCCGCGATATAATCTGACCAGTTATACACATGCAGCGTTTTATCTTCTGCCTGAGCACCGGCGGCCGCAGCCATCAGCACACCAGCAACCACACCTGGCAACCATTTTTGACGTTGGTTGAACATGTTTTCCTTCCTCCTGAGCGGGTCATTACAACGCTGTATACACGCGATCCGAACGTTGCGTTTTCTGTAAAAATTACAGGCACACAATGAATCAATATTCAGCGGGAGTTTAATAGCAAAAACCTATAGTTGTGCTGAGGTTGCTTGTCCCAGTCAGCCCCGCAAGGATAGCCCCCCCTTACCTACTGCACCAGATCCCAGCTTAAAAAACGCCTTTTCGCGATAAGTTATGCATGTTTCTGCTATGGGGTTTGGCACTAGTGGCATAAAGCACAACTAATATCTGGCAATAAAGGGCAAAGTGCAGAATAAAAAGTGGTGGGGCAGAAATGAAAACTGCCGCAAAAAGCGGCAGTTAGCGAGGCGGGGAACTCAGTGCAGCATCGCGTGGCTGCTGGTGCTGGGCTGTCGCTCCTCTTCTTCTCCTTCCATGATGAGCAAGTTATTAGCGAAGGCTTCCATAATCACCATGGAAACGCCCTCTTCACTCTGCTTCATAAAGTGGGAGAACTGACCGAAGGTTAATCCGGCGGTGGTGCTGATCGACTGGCAGACAATCAGCTTCGGCAGATTGTCGTCCTGAATATCCACGAAGGCTTTAATCGTGAGCGAGCTGGCGTTGATCTGCGATAAATCGCCCACCAGCGGAATCAGCGCCGTGGGTTTCACTTCTGCCAGCGCGGAGAAGAGGATGACGTTATCCACCAGGTCAATTTTTGCATCAAACACCCCGTCAAAATTCTGCATGTGCGGCAGGTGCAGTGCCTGACAGGCATCGCATTCGAACCAGGTGATATTTTGTTGATCCAGCCAGCGACGCAGCACGTCAATGTCCGGAACGACCAGTGAATCCATCGTAATATCCTGTGGGGTGAAGAAATGAGCGCCTTAGCTTACGGAAAAACCGATCTGGATGCCACGAAAACCGCCGAAAAACGCGGGTTAGCCGCCGGTTTTAGGACGATAGCCGGGGCAAGCATGTTGCTCTATCCATGCGATCATCATGGTCGCGATATCCAAACCGGTAATGCCCTCAATGCCTTCCAGCCCCGGCGAAGCGTTCACTTCCATCACCAGCGGCCCGCGATGTGCGCGCAGAATATCCACACCAGCCACTTCGAGACCGAGCGTGCTGGCCGCTTTCACCGCAATTTCCCGCTCCTGTGCGGTGATCTCCACCGCTCGGGCTTTCCCGCCGCGATGCAGGTTGGAGCGAAAATCGCCCTCTTTTGCTTCGCGCTCAATCGCCGCCACCACTTCATTGCCAATCACTAAGCAGCGAATATCGCGCCCTTGTGCTTCCTTGATAAACTCCTGCACCAAAATATGTGCGTTGAGGCCACGAAAGGCATCGATCACGCTCTCCGCCGCCTGACGCGTTTCTGCCAGCACCACGCCGATGCCCTGGGTGCCCTCCACCAGCTTCACCACCAGCGGCGCACCGCCGACCATGGCAATCAAATCATCGGTATCATCCGGCGAGGAGGCAAAGCCGGTGATCGGCATATCAATCCCCTCACGCGCCAGCAGCTGCAGTGAACGCAGTTTGTCGCGCGCGCGGGTAATCGCTACCGATTCATTAAGCGGATAGCTGCCGCGCACCTCAAACTGGCGCAACACTGCCGTACCGTAAAAGGTGGTGGCGGTGCCGATACGCGGAATCACCGCATCAAAATGCCCCAGCGCCTCGCCGCGGTAGTGCACCGCCGGCGAATCGGAGTTGATATTCATGTAGCAGGAGAGCGGATCGATGATCTGCACCTGATGGCCACGCTCTTCCGCGGCGTCGCGCAGACGTTTACACGAATAGATCGATCCATCGCGGGTGAGAATGGCCATCTTCATTGCAGAGTTCCTTGTGCTTAGCGTGTCGCCCAACCCTGCTGATGCAGGTAATCCAGAATAAATGGACGCGTTTCTTTAATGATCAGACGCTGAATCAGCTGGCTCCAGTTTTCAGAACGCTGATTGCTGTCGCGTTGCTGATAATAGGCGGTAATTTGCTCATCGTACTGTGCCAGCACGGTTTTATCGACGGGTTGATAACGATTTTCGTGTACCAGCATCGCCTGCGGCATGCGCGGTTTAACGTCCGGCGCATCCGCTGGATGACCGACGCAGAAACCAAACAGCGGCAGCACAAACTTCGGCAGCTCAAGCAGTTCGGTGACTTGAGCAATACTGTTACGAATTCCGCCAATAAATACGCCGCCAAGGCCGAGCGATTCTGCCGCGACCATGGCATTTTGCGCCATCAGCGCGGTATCAACGCAGCCGAGCAGCAGCTGTTCAGCGCGTCCCAGCTGCGCATCCGGGCAAATCTGCTGATGACGATTGAAGTCAGCGCAGAACACCCAAAATTCCGCCGCCGCGCTAACCCAAGGCTGGCCGCCGGTAAGCTGCACCAGCTGCTCACGTTTTTCTCGATCGGTGATGCGAATAATGGAGGAACACTGCAAAAAGCTGGAGGTTGAGGCCGCTTGTGCCGCTGCAATAATGGCGCTGCGCTGCGCCTCATCAATGCCTTGTTCGGTAAAGGCGCGAATAGAACGGTGGCTGCACAGTAAATCGATAGTCGGCGTCATAATCCTCTCCGGTGGTTACTTCTTTTTGTTGGAATGATTGAACAATTGCGGGGCCATCGCCTTCGCCGTCCGCCACATCATCATCCATGCTGCAGGCAGCATCAGCGCGATGCCCAGAAAAAACAGCAGCGTCGCCAGCGGCTTTTTGGCCATAAAATCCGGTGCGCTCACCCAGTCATTGGTCAGTAGCAGCGCACCCACTACGGCAAGCACGCCGAGCACTTCGAGCAGCAACACGGGTTTGGGTAATGTGGCGAGATTACGCATGCGAGGGTTCCTTTGGCGTACAATCAGTTTTAGCGTCTGCATAGGCAGCAGATATCAGAATAACAGGTAACTTCTTCTTCCTTTAAGCAGGATGGGCGGGCATGATGTGACGCATTATTCACGCTGTGATGTGATTCTAGTCACAAAACAGCAGCGGAAGGAGAGAAGCAATGATTGCAGTGATTTTTGGCCGTTCTAGCTGCCCTTACTGCGTACGTGCAAAAGAGTTGGCGGCAAAGCTGACCAGCGAGCGCGACGATTTTAACTATCAGTACGTGGACATTCAGGCCACCGGCATCACCAAAGCCGATCTGGAAGCGCGTGCCGGCAAGCCGGTAACCACCGTGCCGCAGATTTTCCTCGACGATCAGCACATTGGTGGTTACACCGAATTTGCTGCCTGGACGAAAGAAAACCTGGGTATAGAAGCGTAAGATAACGGGCCTGCGGGCCCGTTTTTGATCGGGCTATTCAGCCCGCATCGCCAGCATAATCCGTAGCAAGCGCACCAGCAGTGCCCCACATCCCGCCCAGAACAGCGCACTTAAACTCCAGGCCACAATCAGCAAGGCGCTGTGCGTCATCGGTATGACCAGCATCAGCCACATCATTCCCAGCAGCGTCCCACCCAGCGCAATCCACAACGTGCTGACCAGCGGACTCTCTGGCTGCAAAAGCGCCATTAACATCCCCGGTAATAAAAACAGCAGTAATTCTGGTTGTCCGCGCACGGCTTGTTCACTGGCGGCGGCCCAGAAATGGTGTGCATAAATAAACACCAGCGTATAAAGCATCACGCCCAGAACCGATGCTGGCCAGCGATTATTGCGCTGCAACATAATTAGCCTCAACTTTTACGTTAACAATTATGAAACTTTTTGCCCTGATGCGCACGACTGGAAATAAAAAGAAACAGCTGGAGGCGAAAGGAATGAAAACTGCCGATAGCTGAGGATGTTAATTATGATTAGAATGACGCCGCTTTAGTATGAGGTCTTAGCTTTTTTGTTGCAGAAACCTTAGCGGTCGGCACAAGATAGCGAAAAAAGTCCTGCTCATCAACTTGTTACAGGTAAAGAAGAAGTTAAACCGTGAACATTAACGTCGCAGAATTGTTAAGCGGAAATGACGTTCTGTTATTATTTGTCGTTTTAGCACTCGGACTTTGCCTGGGTAAATTACGCCTCGGCTCGGTCCAACTCGGTAATTCCATTGGTGTACTGGTTGTTTCGCTAATTTTAGGCCAGCAGCATTTCGCTATTAATACTGACGCCTTAAGTCTTGGCTTTATGTTGTTTATTTTTTGTGTCGGCGTGGAAGCCGGGCCAAACTTTTTCTCAATCTTTTTCCGTGACGGTAAAAATTACTTCTTTTTGGCGATTGTTATGGTGGTTAGCGCGCTGTTAATCGCGTTGACGCTCGGCAAATTGTTCGGCTGGGATATTGGTTTAACCGCGGGCATGCTGGCAGGTTCAATGACCTCGACGCCGGTGTTAGTGGGCGCGGGTGATACGCTGCGGCAAAGCATCAGCGACAGTCATCAACTCACGCTGATGCAGGATAACCTTAGCCTCGGTTACGCCCTCACCTATCTGGTGGGATTAGTGAGCCTGATTTTTGGTGCGCGCTATCTGCCGCGCCTGCAGCATCAGGATCTGCCAACCTGCGCGCAGCAAATTGCCCGCGAGCGCGGCCTTGATGCCGATAGCCAGCGCAAGGTGTTTCTGCCGGTCATCCGCGCCTATCGCGTGGGCCCGGAACTGGTGGAGTGGAGCGGCGGCAAAAACCTGCGTGAGCTGGGCATTCATCGCCAGACCGGCTGTTATATCGAGCGGCTGCGCCGCAACGGTATTCTCGCCAGCCCGGATGGAGACGCCATGTTACAGCTCGGCGACGATATCTCGCTGGTAGGCTATCCCGATGCGCATGCGCGCCTGGATCCCAGCTTCCGCAACGGCAAAGAAGTGTTCGATCGCGATCTGCTGGATATGCGCATCGTTACCGAAGAGATCGTGGTGAAAAACCACAACGCGGTTAACAAACGCCTGAGTCACCTCAAATTGACCGACCACGGTTGTTTTCTTAACCGCGTGATCCGCAGCCAGATTGAGATGCCGATTGATGACAGCATCATGCTAAACAAGGGTGATGTGCTGCAGGTGAGCGGCGAAGCGCGTCGCGTAAAGAGTTTGGCCGACCGCATTGGTTTTATCGCCATCCACAGCCAAATCACCGATCTCCTCGCCTTCTGCGCCTTCTTTATCGTCGGCCTGATGGTGGGCATGATCACCTTCCAGTTCAGCAACTTCAGCTTCGGCATCGGCAACGCCGCCGGATTGCTATTCGCCGGCATTATGCTTGGCTTTATGCGGGCCAACCATCCCACGTTTGGCTACATCCCGCAGGGCGCGCTGACGATGGTGAAAGAGTTTGGCCTGATGGTGTTTATGGCCGGCGTCGGCCTGAGTGCGGGCAGCGGCTTGCAGCACGGTTTTGGCAGCGCAGGCGCATTGATGCTTCTGAGTGGCCTGCTGGTGAGTTTGCTGCCGGTGGTGATTTGCTATCTGTTTGGCGCCTATGTGCTGCGTATGAACCGCGCCCTGCTGTTTGGCGCCATCATGGGGGCACGCACCTGTGCGCCGGCAATGGAGATCATCAGCGATACCGCGCGCAGCAGCATTCCCGCGCTGGGTTATGCCGGCACCTACGCAATTGCCAACGTATTGCTCACGCTGGCGGGCACCTTGATAGTGATAATCTGGCCGCTATTGCCATTCTAAAAATATATTTGACGCAATAACGAACTTTCTTTTGGGGTCGCAGTCTGAATAAGTGCCACTGCTTTTCTTTGAAATCCCCAAATTGCGGAGCCCGCCGGTCAATGACTTGCGGGTTTTTTTATGGCTATCGATCCTGTGGTTTAAGGTTCACTGCTGCGTAAATTGTCAGCCTGTCCACCGCCTGCGCTATTTTCCAATATTCATGCAACTTTCATCAAAGTTAAACACTCCAACAACCCGCAATAAGATTAAGAGCGCGACTATTTATTACTGATGCGCGCGCTTTTAGGCTATCAGCTTTATTTTGCTGGCAATTTTTACACTGGTGTTGTTTGGGTAAACAAGTCGAGGATACGCAATCGTGATGGAAGCACTTAACCACACGCTTTTTTTATGGATCAACGCCACGCAGGATTCACCGCAATGGCTGATCGGTCTGGCGACGTTTATCGCCAAAGATGTGATTGCCATTGTGCCGCTGCTGATTGTCGCGCTCTGGTTGTGGGGACCGCGCGATCAGGTGCAATCACAGCGCGAACTGGTGCTAAAAACCGGCATGGCGCTGCTGTATGCATTGAGCATTTCATGGTGCGTGGGTCAGTTGCTGCCGCATCCACGCCCTTTCGCCATCGGTTTCGGCCATCAGTTCCTGTCGCATGCGCCAGACGACTCTTATCCGAGCGATCACGGCACCACCATTTTCACCTTTGCGCTGGCGTTTATCTTCTGGCACCGCATGTGGTCTGGCGTACTGTTGCTGGTCGTCGGTAGCGCCATTGCCTGGTCACGCGTCTACCTTGGCGTGCACTGGCCGTTGGATATGCTGGGCGGATTTTTGGTCGGCATGCTGGGTTGCCTGGCGTCACACATGGCATGGCAGCTTTATGGTCAGCGGATGCTGGCGTTCACCCATCAGGTGTATCGCGCGCTGTTCGCTATGCCGATTAAGAAGGGTTGGATTCGCGAGTGAGCGATGAGGTCGCCATGAGTGGCGACCCAACAAATTCATCAGGTGCGCAGGGCTGCGCACCGTCTAATTAACTAAACCACTTCCCGAACCAGCCGTGGAATTTCATCATCACGAAATCCCAGATCCGGCCAACAAAGCCGCCTTCCGGCACGGCTTCCATCGCCACCAGCGGACGTTGTTCAATGGTTTTGCCATCCAGCTGGAAGTCGATGGTGCCGACCACCTGATTTTTCTCTAGCGGCGCTTCCAGCTGCGGTGAGTTCAGAGTAAAGCTGGCCTTGAGATTTTTCATCTGCCCTTTCGGCACGGTAATCGCCGCGTCTTTGGCCACGCCAAGATTGACCTGGCTGCGATCGCCAAACCACACGCGCTGCTGGGCAAACGGCTTGTCAGCTTTAATCGGCGTGACCGTTTCATAGAAGCGGAAACCCCACGTCAGCAACTTCTCGCTCTCGCGGAAACGCGTTGCATCGGTCGCCGCACCGAGCACTACCGAAATCAGACGCATATCGCCTTCGGTGGCCGATGCCACCAGATTGTTACCCGCGCCAGAGGTATGGCCTGTTTTAATGCCATCCACCTTCAGATTGCTGCTCCAAAGTAGGCGGTTGCGGTTCATCTGCTTGATCTTGTTGAAGGTGAACTCTTTTTCACTGTTAAGCGCGTACTCTTCCGGCACATCGCTAATCAGACGTTGACCGATAATCGCCATGTCGCGCGCGGTGCTGTACTGCCCTTCGGCATCCAGACCGTGCACCGTCATAAAGTGAGTATTTTGCAGACCAAAGGCTTTGACGTAGTTATTCATCAAGCCGATAAACGAATCCTGACTGCCCGCCACATAATCGGCCAGCGCAATGCACGCATCGTTGCCGGACTGAATCACCACGCCTTTATTCAGTTCTGATACCGGAATGCGGTCGCCGGGTTTAAGGAACATTAGCGATGAACCGCGCAGTTTTGGATTGCCGGTAGCCCAGGCATCCTGACCGATGGTCACCATATCGTCATTGGTAATTTTGCCCGATTTCAACGCCTGGCCGACCACATAGCTGGTCATCATTTTGGTCAGGCTTGCCGGATCGAGACGCTGATCGGCATTGGATTCCGCCAGCACTTTTCCGCTGTTGTAATCCATTAAGATCCAGGCTTTGGCATCAATTTGCGGTGCTGCAGGTGCCTGCTCAGCCTGCGTGGTGACGGGAATAAAAAGCAGTAATAGTGAAGAAGCAGCCAGCGGCCGCCAGACAGAAGCGAAGGTGTTTTTTCTCATGAGCGTGACCAGATTGTCCTTGTTAAATCTTGGTTTTCTTGCAGGCAAGACGTGTCTCGCCCAACGCTAACGGTTCATGCCAGCGAAAAAAACCGTTCAATCGTAAAGTTTTATAGAGTTTATTAGAGTAACCCTGGCACCAACCGCCCTGCGCTGCCACTTTTGCGCGGCTGACCGCAAAGAAAAATTGCGTGTAATTCCGATTTTTCGCAGAACGGTTAAGCCAGTCACAAATTTCCGCTAACCTGAATCTCAGTCAGCCTGAGGAGAGCCGCGATGGACTTAGCCATTTTCGATCTGGATGAAACCCTGATTTGTGAAGACAGCACCAGCCTGTGGCTACGCTGGCTGGTTTCACAGGGATTTGCCCCCGAAGAGATCATTCAGCAGGAGAAAATCCTGATGGAGCAGTATCACACCGGTACGTTATCAATTGAAGAGTATATGAACACCACGCTGGCACCGTTAGCTGGCATGGCAACCATGACCGTCGAAGGCTGGGTACGCCGCTTTATCCATCGCGACATCATGCCGCGCGTCTTTCCTGCTGCGCGCGCGCGCATCGAGTGGCATCAGCAACGCGGCGACACGGTGATGATCATTACCGCCAGCGGCGACCATTTAGCCGTGCCGATTGCCGAACGTCTTGGCGTACACGGTGCGTTGGCGATTGGCGTGGAAGTGGTGGATGAACGCTACAGCGGCCAAACCTACGGCACCATGACCTATCGCGAAGGCAAAGTGACGCGCCTCAGTGACTGGAAAGCCTTACAGCAGGAGCAGCGCTTTGAACGCACCTGGGCTTACAGTGATTCCATGAACGATTTGCCGCTGCTGACGCATGCCGATCATGCCTGGGTAGTGAACCCCAACCCGCTGCTGCTACAAGAGGCGCAGCAGCGCGGTTGGGAAGTGTGTAACTGGGTACGTTGAGTTAACCGCGCGGGGTGCTGGCTTCAGCTGCCAGCCCCACTTTCAGCAGCTTGCCATTGGCTTCATCGGTCAATACATACAGATAACCATCCGGTCCCTGGCGCACATCGCGAATGCGCTCGCCACGATCGTCCAGTAACCGCTGCTCTTCCACCACTTTTTCGCCGTTAACCTGTAAACGAATGAGGTTCTTCTCCTTCAACGCGCCGATAAACAGCGAGTTTTTCCACTGCGGGAAACGTGCGCTGTTGTAAAACGCCATGCCGCTAATGGCAGGAGAGACTTTCCAGTAATGCAGCGGCTGTTCCGTGCCGTCTACGGCGCTGCCCTTGGCTTCCGGCACCTTTTCACCGCTGTAATCAATGCCGTGAGTGGCCAGCGGCCAGCCATAGTTTTTGCCCTTTTGCGGGATATTCACCTCATCGCCGCCGCGTGGACCGTGTTCGCTTTCCCACATTTGCTGCGTCCACGGATTGAGCGCCAGACCTTGCGGATTGCGCATGCCATAGGACCAGATTTCAGCACGAGCCCCTTTACGGTCAACGAACGGATTATCCGCGGGAATTGCGCCGTCCTGGGTCAGGCGCACGATTTTACCGGAAAGTTTATCCAGCTGCTGTGCGCTGCTGCTGGCGAAGTTATCGCCGAAGGCGATATAGAGAAAACCCTGACGATCAAACGCCAGTCGCGTGCCGATATTCGCGCCACCCGAGAGCTTCGGCGTTTGCTCCAGCACCACCTTAAAATCGCTCAATTGACGATTATCGTCGCTGAGTCGCCCATAACCCACCACGCCGCCAGCGCGTCCACTGGCATCGGCGGTGGTATAACTCAGCCACACGCGACGGCTTTGGGCGAAATCAGGCGCCAACACCACGTCCAGCAAGCCACCCTGGCGATTGGCCCACACTTTCGGCACGCCGCCAATCGGCTGTGACAAGCCTTTGC
Organism: Pantoea sp. USHLN256; assembly: GCF_037149875.1. Taxonomy (NCBI): domain Bacteria; kingdom Pseudomonadati; phylum Pseudomonadota; class Gammaproteobacteria; order Enterobacterales; family Erwiniaceae; genus Pantoea; species Pantoea sp. USHLN256. The sequence continues at coordinate 587,989 of NZ_JBBCQO010000001.1, forward strand.
CCGGCTGCCAACTGCGCAGCTGACCGGATCGTTCAGTAATTAACAGCGTTTGATTGTCGGGCAGAAATGCGACCGACCACGGATGATCGAGCTTGTCTTGCAAAACCTGCACCTGCACATCGGCAGCGAGCAGCGGGGAGGAACAGCTTAAGGCGCTAAACAGAAGCGCGGCGGGCAGTAATCGCATGGCATTCTCCTTTATCACGGTCTGCCGTTAAGGGTAGTCAGCGCGTAACAAAGGATGGGACGGATTTACAAAACATTAAGCCCGGCGCAAGGCCGGGCTCGACGTTACGGTGTGGAAAACGCCACTACATCGCGCACCATCTCATCAATCGCCGGACGGAGATCGTTAAGCGTGATTGGCGTGCTGCTATTTGGCAACGGCTTGCCAAAGGCTTTACGCACCACTTTGATCAGCGGCTTACCGGTCTGTCCATCAACCGCTTCCACTTCGAGGAACAAGGCACTCTCTTGCGTGCGATGTCCGGTGGCCGCCATGGTGCTGGCGACTACCGCAGCGACCGGTACAACTTCATAGAATTGCATGCCTTTGTTTTCGGCCGACACCGCAGTAATGGCTGTTTTCACCACCAACGTTTGTGGACCTTTTTGTGTTACCAGCGGTTTGCGCTCAGAGATTGCGCGTTTTAGCTGGCTATCGGTATAGCTCCGCACCTCGTCCAGTGTTTGCTGACTGACACGTGCATTAGCATGTGGCACCGGATAATAGACCACTGGCGTATAGACCACGCCGCGATAATCCGCATCGCGATAATCGGGAGATACCCAGCGTAGCGTTGGTTTGCCGCTCGGTGATTTCTCCGGTTGTAACTGACTATAATCGCCAAGAAAGCCCGAATATTGTTGTTTGTCGGCAACATGAGAGGTACAGCCCGCCGCCAGCAGCGCCAGCGTTAAGACGGGAACAGAAAGGGAAAATCGCATAAGAGAGCCCTTATCAGAGGTAATTGCTTCTCAAGTGTAGAGGCTGGTAATGCGCGTGGGGGGAAATTTTCGCGAAATGCGAGGAAAAACCACCTGCATTGCAGGTGGTTAGGCGGAATTACTCGAAGCAGGTTTCCGGATTTTCCGACAGTGAAATGAACGATTCACCGCCTTTCGTCAGAGCGATTATTCCGCCGCTCTCAATATCATAAACCCACCCGTGCAGGCGAACTTTGCCTTTACGCAGCGCCACCGCCACGGAAGGGTGTGTTTTGATATTGTGCAGCTGCGCAATCACGTTCTCTTTCACCATCTCATTGAGACGTTTCTCCACGCTATCGTAGTTGCGCTCTTCCACCACCGCTTTAGCGGCGTTGGCGTAGTGCAACCAGTGATCGACCGCCGGCATGGTTTCAAGATCGGCATTCGATGCAATGGCGTTCATGGCACCGCAGTTGGAGTGGCCGCAAATAATAATTTCGGTCACACCCAGCGCGACGACCGCGTACTCAATGGTCGCTGACACACCACCTGGCTCGGGTCCAAACGGCGGCACAATGTTACCGGCGTTACGGATCACGAACAGCTGGCCAGGCTCTGACTGCGTCACCAGCTCTGGCACCAGACGGCTGTCTGAGCAGGAGATAAACAGGGCTTTGGGATTTTGGTTGGATGCCAAACTTTTGAAAAGATCCTTCCTTTCGGGGAACACATTCTGTTGAAAATTCAGAAAACCTTTGACGATCTCTTGCATTTGTTTGCTCTCACATTATCCACTTCTGCCCTGGCAGTGAGGATTCACCATCAGTGCGATTTGAAATTTTCAGTGCAGATAATAACTTACCTTCACCGACCCAACATTTAAGCAAAACACGCCCGCTTACACAACTCGGATGACCCTATGCAGCCGGGCGCGTAGAGGGTGCGCCACAACGAATTAAACGCACCGCCAAATGAGTTAAGCATAATCACAACAGATTGGCGGCCCTAAAAGGAGATTCTTACACAGCCTATACATTTTCCTCTGCAACCTCTGTACAATCGCCCCCCTATCCACACTAATTATGATGAATTTTTATCCTTATGAGCCATGTCAAAAATCCACCACGCGTGGGGTTCGTCTCCCTCGGCTGTCCGAAAAACCTCGTCGACTCTGAACGCATCCTGACGGAGCTGCGTACTGAAGGCTATGACGTGGTGCCACGCTACGATGATGCGGAGATCGTCATCGTTAACACCTGTGGATTTATTGATAGCGCCGTACAGGAATCCCTGGAAGCGATTGGTGAAGCGCTGAACGAGAACGGCAAAGTGATCGTCACCGGCTGCCTCGGTGCCAAAGTGGACCAGATCCGCGAAGTGCATCCGAAGGTACTGGAGATCACTGGCCCGCACAGCTACGAGCAGGTGTTGTCACACGTGCACACCTACGTGCCAAAGCCGGAACACAACCCGTTCCTCAGCCTGGTGCCAGAGCAGGGTGTCAAACTGACGCCGCGCCATTACGCCTACCTGAAAATTTCCGAAGGCTGCAACCATCGCTGTACCTTCTGCATCATTCCTTCGATGCGTGGCGATCTTGATAGCCGCCCAATTGGTTCGGTGCTCGACGAAGCCAAACGTCTGGTCGAAGCCGGCGTCAAAGAGCTGCTGGTGATCTCGCAGGACACTTCCGCCTATGGCGTGGATGTAAAACACCGCACCGGTTTCTGGAACGGATCGCCGGTGAAAACCAGCATGGTTAGCCTGTGCGAGCAGCTGGCCAAACTCGGCGTCTGGGTGCGCCTGCACTATGTTTATCCGTATCCGCATGTGGATGATGTCATCCCACTGATGGCGGAAGGTAAGATTCTGCCGTACCTCGATATTCCACTGCAGCACGCCAGCCCGCGCATCCTTAAGCTGATGAAGCGTCCTGGCGCGGTGGAGCGTACGCTGGAGCGCATAAAGCGCTGGCGTGAAATCTGCCCGGAGCTGACGCTGCGCTCAACCTTTATCGTTGGCTTCCCGGGTGAAACCGAAGAAGATTTCCAGATGCTGCTCGACTTCCTGCAGGAAGCGCGCCTCGATCGCGTTGGCTGCTTCCAGTACAGCCCGGTGGAAGGCGCAACCGCTAACCAGCTGCCGGATCAGGTGCCGGACGAAGTGAAGCAGGATCGTTTCGACCGCTTTATGCAGCTGCAGCAGAAGATCTCCAGCGAACGTCTGCAGGAGAAAATCGGCCGCGAAGTGCTGGTGCTGATTGATGAAGTGGACGAGGAAGGCGCGGTGGGCCGCAGCATGGCAGATGCCCCGGAAATTGACGGCGCGGTCTATCTGAATGGCGATTGTCAGGTAAAAGTCGGCGACGTGGTTCGCGTCAAAGTCGAGCACGCCGACGAATACGATCTGTGGGGCACGCGCGTTTAACCATACTTCTGCTGGTGCGCCCGTTTGCGCGCCAGATAGTCAGTATCGGCGCGCAGTTTATCCCAGCACGCTTTGAAAACGGCCGCCGCAGCGGCCTTCTCTTTTTCTGTGGTACGCGGCAGTTCGTTGCCCGCCGCGTCATATTTACGCCCACCCTGATGATTGCTGTAGCGCCGCGCGCGCGTATAGCCCATCTGAATGTATTTCCGCGCCATATCCATGCCAACAAAGTCATCCTGCGCGCGGTACTCCTCAAACAGCTGCATAATCTGCTGCGAAGATTGCTGCGCCAGCTCTACGGTGCGAAAGCGCCAGTGTGGCAAAATTTCACTTTTGTAAGGTTCGACCATCAGCACGCCCTGTTCGCCACGTCCAACCTGATATAACTCTGGCTGCCGACGAAAATCGATGTGCTTGAAATCCTGCTCATAATTAAACGCTTTCATCTGGTTTTATCACCCTCTCATCATCCCGTGACGTAATTATTTCCTGCTGGCACTTAAGCGATGTGTTTTTGCACCGATAACGTAGATATAAGCCTACTTCCTCAGAGATGCCCCTATGTTTAAACGAATGAGAATTGTGACCGCCATCATGATGATTTTGGTGGTATTCACCGCGATGCAGGCGATTTCAGGATCGCTGTTCTTGTCATCACTGATTACCGGTCAGCATAATTTCACCACCAGCAATCAGCTATCGCATCAGCAGCGTGAGCTAGCCGACGGCTGGCAAACGCTGGTGAAAACCCGCGTTATCATTAACCGCGTCGCGATTCGCATTCTGAAAAAGCAGACCGATGACGCGTCACTTGCCGCCATCAATAAACTGCTGATTAGCGCTAACGCGTCCCTTGATGAAGCAAAGCAGCATTACGATCTCTACAAAAGCATGCCGCGTCTGCCGGGACAAAGCGCTGACTCCGCCAGCGTGGTTGATGCGAAATTCATCGCCTTTACCGAATTGCTGCAGCAGTCGGCGGCATTCCTCAAAGCCAATGATTACGCTGCGTATGGCAACCTGGATGCACAACAGGCGCAGGACGATCTTGAAGCGGCTTACAAACAGTGGCGCGAGCAGAACGTCCAGCTGCTGGCGGAACGCAGTGCGCAGAACGACAGCACCTATCAGCAGATGCTGGTAATGGTAGCCGTGATGGCGGTGGTTGTCGTGCTGATGCTGGTTGCCGTGTGGATGCTGGTACGCCGTATTCTGCTCGCCCCGATGAAACAGGTGCAGCAGCAGATGGAGCGCTTCGCCGACGGCGATCTCTCCGCCAGCCTGCAGGTCGAGGGCCGTAGCGAAATGGCCTTGATTGCCGCCAGCCTCAATCATATGCAGCAGTCGCTGCTCAGCACCATTAACAATGTGCGTGATAGTGCGGATGCCATATTCGGCAGCGCCAGCGAAATTGCCACCGGCAATAACGATCTCTCCTCGCGCACCGAGCAACAAGCGGCTTCGCTGGAAGAGACGGCGGCAAGCATGGAAGAGTTAACCGCGACGGTGAAACAGAATGCCGATAACGCGCGTCAGGCCACGCAGCTGGCGAAAACCGCCTCCGAAACCGCGGATAAAGGTGGCAACGTGGTGGATGGCGTGGTGAAAACCATGCGCGACATCGCCGACAGTTCGAAAAAAATCGCCGACATCACCAGCGTAATTGATGGCATTGCGTTCCAGACCAACATCCTTGCGCTCAACGCGGCGGTCGAAGCCGCGCGCGCTGGTGAACAGGGCCGAGGCTTTGCCGTGGTGGCAGGTGAAGTACGCAACCTGGCACAGCGTAGCGCCCAGGCCGCTAAAGAGATCAAACTGCTGATTGAGAATTCAGTGCAGCGCGTAAACGTCGGCTCGCAGCAGGTAAGCAGCGCTGGCGACACCATGCAGGAGATCGTCAGCGCGGTGACCCGCGTCACCGATATCATGGGCGAGATCGCTTCAGCCTCAGATGAGCAGAGCCGCGGCATCGATCAAATTGGTCAGGCGGTGAACGAGATGGATCGCGTGACGCAGCAGAACGCCACGCTGGTGCAGGAATCCGCTAACGCTTCAGCATCGCTGGAACAGCAGGCAAGCAGCCTCTCTTCAGCGGTGGCGCGTTTTAAAACCGGCACCCGCCAGGCGATCGTGCCGGTGGCGAAAATGGTGAAGCCGGCGATAGCGTCCACCCGCGCACAGCCTGTTGCCGCGCACAGTAATGACCACTGGGAAACGTTCTGAGTGATTGATTAACAGATCATGCATAACCGTAGCGGCGCAATTTATTGCGCGCAGATGTGCTTCTCAACAACGCGCAATAAATTGCGCCGCTACGATCTGCAGTAAGCTTTAGGTCTTCAATTTCGGATCAAGCGCATCGCGCAAGCCATCACCCAGCAGATTAAACGCCAGCACGGTAAGGAAAATCGCCAGGCTGGGGAAAATCGCCACGTGCGGCGCAATGACCATATCGGCGCGCGCCTCATTCAACATCGCGCCCCACTCTGGCGTTGGCGGCTGCGCGCCCAACCCCAGAAACGACAAGCTCGCCGCAGTGATAATTGATGTGCCGATGCGCATGGTGAAATAGACCACAATCGACGACACCGTGCCGGGTAGAATGTGTCGCATGATAATGGTCCAGTCCGACGCCCCAATGCTGCGCGCCGACTCAATATAGGTTTGATGCTTCAGTACCAGCGTGTTGCCGCGCACCAAACGGGCAAAAGCAGGAATACTGAAAATCGCCACCGCGACAATCACATTGCTCATGCCGCTGCCCATGATCGCCACCACCGCTATCGCCAGTAGAATGCCGGGAAAGGCGAACAGCACATCGCAGATACGCATGGTGATGCGATCCCACCAGCCTTCGTAGTAACCGGCCAGCAAACCTAACACCGTGCCAATCAGCGCGCCAATCGCCACCGAGAAGAAACCGGCAATCAGCGAGATGCGCGTCCCCACCAGCACACGGCTGAAGATATCGCGCCCCAGCGAATCGACGCCAAACCAGTGCATTAGCGATGGCCCTTCATTCAGCCGGTCGTAATCGAAATAGTTTTCCGCATCAAACGGCGCCATCATCGGCGCGATAAACGCCACCACAATCAGCAGCAGCACAAACAGTCCGGCCAGCAGCGCCACATGCTGACGGCGAAAACGCCGCCAGAATTCGCGCCACGGCGTGCGTACCCGGTTTTCCGTGATGGTCGGCATGGTCTTTAATGCCGCGGCACGTCGCCAGTTCTTCAATTGCGACTCCTTACTTGTAGCGAATTGCCGGGTTGATTGCCGCGTACAGCACATCGACAATCAGGTTAATCAGGATGAACTCCAGCGAGAACAGCAACACTTCGGCCTGAATCACCGGGTAATCGCGCATCTCAACCGAATCCACCAGCAAGCGGCCTAAGCCTGGCCAGTTGAACACCACTTCCACCACAATCGAGCCGCCCAGCAGGAAACCAAACTGCAGGCCCATCATGGTCACCACCGGAATCATCGCGTTACGCAGGCCGTGTTTCACCACCACCAGTGATTCGCGTACCCCTTTGGCGCGGGCGGTGCGCATGTAATCTTCCTGCATCACCTCCACGAATGAAGCACGGGTGAAGCGCGCCATCACCGCCGCCACCGCGGCACCCAGCGTGATTGACGGCAAAATGTAGTGTTTCCAGCTATCGGCTCCGACGGTAGGCAACCAACCCAGCTGCACCGAAAACACCTGCATCAGCAGCATGCCGAGCGCGAAGGCCGGGAACGAAATCCCCGACACCGCCAGCGTCATGCCGATACGATCCGGCCAGCGATTGCGCCATACCGCCGAGGTGATACCAATCACCATGCCGAAAATAACCGCCCACACCATGCTGCTCAGCGTGAGCCATAGCGTAGGGAAAAAGCGCGCGGCAATTTCATCAATCACTGGACGCTTCGAGACCAGCGAATGACCGAAATCGCCCTGCACCGCATTGAGCATGAAGTGCCAGAACTGCTTGATCAGCGGCTGATCGAGGCCGAGATCCTGACGCACCAGCGCCACTACCGAGGCATCCGCTTCCGGGCCAGCAATCAGGCGCGCCGGATCGCCCGGCAGCAGGTGAACAAACAGGAACACCAGCACCGCGACAATCAGCAGCGTGGGAATCAATCCCAGTAATCGTTTGAGAAAATAGTTGAGCATGCGAAGTCCTGCGCAGCATCGGCCAGCCCCGCAAGGCTGGCCGCGTCTGTTACTTCAGATCCGCCTCATCAAAATTGAATGAGGTATCGGGCATGACATAAAAACCGCTGAGGTTTTTATTGTTGGCAGACAGCAGTTGCTCGACCACCAGCGGGATCCACGGATGGTCGTTCCAGATGCGATCCTGTGCGTCTTTATACAGTTTGGCTTTCTGGTCGCGATCGGTGGTTTTCAGCGCATCGCCGAGATCTTTATCCACCTGCGGATTGCTGTAGAAGGCGGTGTTAAAGATCGCTGGCGGCCAGGACGTGGTAGCGAACAGCGGCGTCAACGCCCAATCGGCTTCACCGGTTGACGCCGACCAGCCGGTATAGAACATACGCACACCGCTCTCTTTCTGCCCTTTGCTCTCCACTTCAGCCGCGCGCTGACCGGCATCCATCGCCGTCACTTTGACCTTCACGCCCACCTGCGCCAGCTGCTGCTGAGTGAACTGCAGTACTTTCTGCGCGGTGCTGTGATTATGCGATGACCACAAGGTGGTTTCGAAACCGTTCGGGAAGCCCGCTTCTTTCAGCAATTCACGCGCTTTAGCCGGATCGTATTTAATCGCCGGATAGCTCTGCGCAAAATCGATGGTCGGCGGCACGATGCCGGTTGCTGGCGTGGCATAACCCGCAAACGCTACTTTTGCCAGCGCCTGACGGTTAATCGCGTACTCCAGCGCTTCACGCACCTTCGGATTATCAAACGGCTTTTGCGTGACGTTGAGGCTGATGTAGCGCTGCATGATCGACGGCGTGGTCACCACATCGAGCTTGCTGTTACCTTGCAGCAGTTTGGCCTGCTCGAACGGCACCGGGAAGGCAAAGCTTGCTTCACCGGTTTGCAGCATCGCCGCGCGGGTGTTGTTATCCACCACCGGACGCCAGGTAATGCTATCCAGCTTCGGATAACCTTTTTTCCAGTAACCCTCCCACTTCTTCACTTTCACGAAGTCGGTCTGATTCCAGGTATCAAAGGCAAACGGGCCGGTTCCGACCGGATGGAAGCCGATATCCTTGCCATATTTCTTCAGCGCGGTTGGCGAAATCATTACCGCCGCCGGGTGCGCCAGGTTGTTGATGAAGGCCGAGAACGGCTGCTTCAGGGTGATCTTCACCGTGGTTGGGTCAACCACTTCAGTGGTGGCGATGTATTTGAACAGGTTATAGCGCTTGAGATGGTTGTCTGGATTGCTGGCGCGATCGAGGTTAACTTTCACCGCGTCGGCATTGAAATCGGTGCCATCCTGGAATTTCACACCGGAACGCAGCTTGATGGTGTACGTCAGGCCATCGCTGCTCGCCTGATAGCTTTCCGCCAGCACGTTGGTCAGCTTCATGTCTTTATCAAAGCCGAATAAGCCCTGATAGAAAGACTTCGCCACCGCCTGCGACAGCGTGTCGTTGGCATCGTAAGGATCGAGCGTGGTAAAGGTTGAGGCCACCGCAATCACCGCATCTTTCGCCGCCCACGCGGGCAGCGCCAGCGCCGAACTCAACAAACCGGCAGTGATAACCCCTTTTCGCATAATATGGTGCATCGTTATCGTTCTCCTGTAATCCCTGTCATGCGCGACATCTGAAGATGTGCGATTGGTTGCTGCTCAGGCGCCGCTAATAGCGTGGCGGGCGACAAAATGGCCCGGTGCCACTTCCAGTAAGGGCGCCACTTCCGGCTCATCACCCAGCGGGCGAATCGGGCTGGGGATCTCATCCACCATCAGCGCCCGCTCACGATGCCGGTGGGCCGGATCGGCCACTGGCACCGCGGCCATCAGTTTTTTGGTGTAAGGATGACGCGGCTGTTCGAACACCGCCTGGCGCGGTCCCATCTCCACGATCTGTCCAAGATACATCACGGCCACGCGATGGCTGATGCGTTCCACCACCGCCATATCGTGCGAAATAAATAAGAAGGCGATACCAAACTCACGCTGCAAATCGAGCATCAGATTAATGATCTGCGCCTGAATCGATACATCCAGCGCCGACACCGATTCATCGGCGATCACCACTTTAGGATTGAGCGCCAGCGCGCGAGCAATGCAGATGCGCTGCCGCTGACCGCCGGAGAATTCGTGCGGATAGCGCTGCGCATGTTCCGGCAGCAGGCCAACGCGTTCCAGTAGCCAGGCGACGCGCTTCTCCGCCTGCCGGCGATCCATCGTTTGATGCACCAGCAGCGGTTCCATAATGGAAAAACCTACGGTCAACCGCGGATCGAGCGAGGCGTAAGGATCCTGAAAGATAAACTGGATATCGCGGCGCAGCGACGCCAGCGCATTGCCCTGCAGCGCATCAATGCGCTGGCCGTCAAAGGTAATAGTGCCGCCCTGGCTGGCCACCAGCCGCAGCAGTGAACGTCCGGTGGTGGATTTACCACAGCCGGATTCGCCCACCAGCGCCAGCGTTTCACCGGCGTAGAGATCAAAACTGACTTTCTCCACTGCGTGCACGCGGCGCTTAACGCGATTGAGCAACCCGCCGCGAATATCGAAACGCGTAACCAAATCGCGGACCTGTAAAATCGGCGGACGATCGTGGCGCACCGTATCCTGCGGTTGAGCCCGCTCTTCGCGGCCGTTGGCATGCAGTAAGGGGAATTTTGCCGGCAACGCCTGGCCGTGCATCGCGCCCAGCTTCGGCACCGCTGCCAGTAACGCGCGGGTATAGGGCTGCTGCGGATCGGCAAACAGCTGCTGCACCGGCGCGCGTTCGACCACATCACCGCGATACATCACCTGCACGCGATCGGCCATTTCTGCCACCACGCCCATGTCGTGGGTGATAAAAATCACCCCCATCTGCATCTCTTTTTGCAGCACGCGGATCAGCTGCAGGATCTGCGCCTGAATCGTGACGTCGAGTGCGGTGGTCGGTTCATCGGCAATCAGCAGCGCCGGTTTGCACGACAGCGCCATCGCGATCATCACGCGCTGACGCATGCCGCCGGAGAGTTGATGCGGATAGCGCCCCAGCACATTTTGTGCTTCCGGAATACGCACCAGATCGAGCATGCGGCGCGCTTCGGCCAGCGCCTGCTGGTGGCTTTTCCCCTGATGCAGACGGATAGATTCCGCTATCTGCTCGCCGACGGTGAACACCGGGTTAAGCGAGGTCATCGGCTCCTGAAAGATCATCGCCATATCGGCGCCGCGCACCTTGCGCATCTGACCGCTGGAAGCGCGCATTACATCCAGCACCTCGCCATTACGGCGACGCAGCTGAATTTCACCGCTCACATCGCCACCGGCCTGTTGAATCAGACGCATCAGCGCCAGCGAGGTGACAGATTTGCCCGACCCCGATTCACCCACCAGCGCCAGCGTTTCACCGCGATGCAGGTCGAGCGACAGGTTGCGCACCGCTTCGGTAATGCGCCCTTCATGCTCGAAGCGCACGTTAAGATCGCGCACCGCCAGAACCTGCTCCGGCGCAAACTGCAGCTGTTGGTCCGTCATGCCTGCTCCTTAGCTGTCGCGGTAAATCGCTACCTCAACGTCACCCTCAACATAGGCGAATCCGCGATACATACCTTCGCTGTTAAACGGCAGCGCCACATTGCCTGCGGCGTCAATGGCGATCAGCCCGCCGCTGCCTTCCAGTTCCTGCACTTTGTCGTGAATGACATTGGCAGTGGCCTGCTGCAGCGAGCGTCCGGCGTAATGCATCTGCGCCGCCACGTCATAGGCGGCGAGCGTACGGATAAACACTTCGCCGGTGCCGGTACAGGAGACCGCCACGCTGTCGTTGCTGGCATAGCAACCTGCGCCCACCAGCGGTGAGTCGCCGACGCGACCGGCCTGTTTGTTGGTCATGCCACCGGTTGACGTGGCGGCCGCCAGATTACCCTGAAGATCGAGCGCTACCGCACCCACGGTGCCAAATTTGCGATCCGGGTCCAGCGGATCATCGCTGTGGCTGTTAGCTTCACCATCATGATCGAGCACCATCTGCTGGCTGTGCAGCGCGCGCTGCAGCTGCTCCCAGCGCTCGGGCGTGGAGAAGTAATCGGCATTAACCGGTTCTAAGCCTTGCTCGGCAGCGAAGGCTTCTGCGCCCGCCCCGATAAACAGCACGTGCGGGCTATTTTCCAGCACCTTACGCGCGGCGAGGATAGGATTACGAATGTGGCTGACGCCCGCAACCGCCCCCACATCGAGCGTGCGACCATCCATAATGCTGGCATCCAGTTCGTGCGTGCCTTGATGGGTGAACACCGCACCTTTGCCGGCGTTGAACAACGGACACTCTTCCAGCAAGCGAACCGCTTCGGTCACCGCATCGAGTGCACTGCCACCCGCCGCGAGAATCTGCTGGCCTGCGGTAACGATTGCGGTGAGTTGCTGACGATAGTGCTGCTCTTTTTCGGCGCTCATTGCCGCGCGCGTAATCGCGCCGGCACCGCCGTGAATTGCGATAACTGCTTTAGCCATAACCGGTACCCTGTAAAGGAATCAGAACCAAAAACACTGATTTAGAATGGTTTTCATCTTTTTTTGGCAATTTTCGACTATAGAAAGGCCCCCTCATCTTGTAAAGCAGAAACTGTCTTCATGGTCATAACCTTTTATTGTGGATTATGCTTTTTTGGTCGCGATGGGTTTACTCACTTCATAGTTGCAAACCAAGACAACCGATATCACCGATCGCACGCAGCGTAGCGGCGCAACTTATTGCGCGATAAATCGCGCCGCTATGGAATGTGCGGTGAATGAGTAACGTGCGCGCTCGCTTAACGGCCACGCATTACCCATAATAGACCGCATCTGAAATTAACCAGGCAGAGATGGACATGGAACCTTTTACCGCAGGATTAATCTCCCTCGAAGACGCGCAGCAAAAGATGCTGCAGCAGTTAACGCCCATTAGCGATTCGCTGAACGTTTCGCTGTTTGAAGCCGCCGGACGCATCACCGCTAAACCGATTAACTCACCGCTCGATGTGCCCTCTTTTGATAACTCAGCCATGGACGGTTACGCCGTTCGTCTGGCGGATAGCGCAGCCGATCGCGTGTTGCCGGTGGCGGGAAAAGCCTTCGCCGGTGCGCCCTTTAACGGCGAGTGGCCAGCGGGCAGCGTGATTCGCATTATGACCGGCGCCCCGATTCCCGCCGGTTGTGATGCCGTGGTAATGCAGGAACAAACCGAGCAGCGCGACGGCGGCATTGTGATTACCGCACCGCTGCAGGAAGGGCAAAATATCCGCCGCATCGGCGAAGATATTCAGGCGGGAAAACAGGTGCTGGATGCCGGTGTGCGCCTTGGTGCCGCCGAGTTGCCGCTGCTGGCGTCGCTGGGCATAGCCGAAGTGAGCGTGCTGCGTAAACTGCGTGTGGCGATCTTCTCGACAGGTGATGAACTGCAGGCGGTGGGTCAGCCATTAGCCGCCGGTCAGATTTACGATACCAACCGTTTCACCGTCGCGCTGATGCTCAACAAACTGGGCTGCGAAGTCATCGATCTTGGCGTGATTGCTGACGACCAGGCGGCGCTGCGTACCGCCTTTACCGAAGCCGATCGTCAGGCCGATGTGGTGATCAGCACCGGCGGCGTGTCGGTCGGCGAGGCCGATTTCACCCGCGCGATGCTGGAGGAGCTGGGCGCTATCACCTTCTGGAAACTGGCGATCAAGCCGGGCAAACCCTTTGCCTTTGGACGGCTGGCAAACAGCTGGTTCTGCGGCCTGCCGGGTAATCCGGTCTCGGCAGCGGTGACGTTCTATCAGCTGGTACAGCCGCTGCTGGCGACGCTCACTGGCCAAACCACGCGCATCATGCCGCTGCGTCAACGCGCGCGCGCCACGCAACGCCTGAAGAAATCCCCGGGTCGTCTCGACTTCCAGCGTGCCATTTTCAGCCGTGGTGACGACGGCGAGCTGGAAGTGCGCAGCACCGGCGCGCAGGGTTCGCACGTCTTCAGCTCCTTTGCGCTGGCCAACTGTTTTGTGGTGCTCCAGCGCGATCGCGGTGACGTTGAGCCCGGCGAGTGGGTAGAAATTGAAGCCTTCAACAGCCTGCTGGAGGGCTAATGAGCGTGGAGTTGAGCGATGATGAGATGCTGCGCTATAACCGCCAGATTGTGCTGCGTGGCTTCGATTTTGATGGCCAGGAGAGACTCAAGGCGGCACGCGTGTTGCTGATTGGCCTCGGCGGGTTGGGCTGTGCGGCGGCACCTTACCTGGTGTCGGCAGGCGTGGGCCATCTCACCTTGCTCGATTTCGATACCGTGAGCCTGAGCAACCTGCAACGGCAGATCCTGCACAGCGATGCAAAAATTGGCGTGGCGAAAGTCACCTCGGCACAGCAGCCGCTGGCGGCGCTTAATCCGCACTGCCAGCTCGAGCCGATTGATGCGCAGTTAGATGATACGCAGCTCAGCGCACTGATTGCCCGCCACGACGCCGTGGTAGATTGCACCGATAACGTCACTACGCGCGAGCAAATCAATCGCCTCTGTTTCCAGCACCAGGTCCCGCTGATTTCCGGTGCAGCGATTCGTATGGAAGGCCAGCTGAGCGTATTTACCTGGCAGCCCGGCGAGCCGTGCTATCGCTGCATCAGCCGCTTATTCGGCGAGCAGGTGTTGAGCTGTGTAGAAGCCGGGGTGATGGCACCGCTGGTGGGTGTGATCGGCGCGATGCAGGCGATGGAAACCTTAAAGGTGCTGACGGAGTTTGGCAAACCAGCCAGCGCGCGCTTACTGATGTATGACGCGATGAGTGCGGAATTCCGCAGCATGAAAGTCGCGCAGGATGCGCATTGTGAAGTTTGTGGCAAGCCGTAAATGATGAAGGCCGCCTCCAGGGCGGCCTTCATTACAGTAAGGTGCGCATTGATGCGCACCTGGCGATGCAGAGATTAAACAATACCCTGGCTGCGCAGGTAATCTTCATAGTTACCCGTGAAGTCGACAATACGATCGGCTTTCATCTCCATCACACGCGTGGCCAGCGAGCTCACAAACTCACGGTCATGCGAGACGAAGATCAAGGTGCCTTCGTACATTTCCAGCGCCATGTTGAGCGACTCGATCGATTCCATATCCAGGTGGTTAGTCGGTTCATCCATGATCAGAATGTTCGGCTTCTGCATCATCAGCTTGCCAAACAGCATGCGGCCCTTCTCACCACCGGACAGCACCTTAGCGGGCTTGTTGATCTCATCATGACCAAACAGCAGACGACCGAGAACGCTGCGCACCGCCTGCTCGTCATCGCCTTCCTGCTTCCACTGGCTCATCCAGTCAAATACCGTCAGATCTTCAGCGAAGTCTTCCGCATGATCCTGGCCGTAATAACCGATGCGTGCATTTTCAGACCATTTCACCGTACCGCTATCGGGAGTATGTTCACCAATCAGCGTTTTCAACAGCGTGGTTTTACCGATACCGTTAGCACCCAGAATCGCCAATTTCTCGCCGACTTCTAACATCAGGTTGAGCTTATTAAACAGCGGACCGTTATCAAAACCTTTGGTCAGCGCCTCAACTTCCAGCGCATTACGGAACAGCTTCTTATCCTGATCAAAACGGATAAACGGGTTTTGACGGCTGGAGGCTTTCACCTCTTCCAGCTTAATTTTATCAATCTGCTTAGCACGCGAAGTCGCCTGACGGGATTTAGAGGCGTTGGCGCTAAAGCGGCTAACGAACGATTGCAGATCGGCAATTTGCGCTTTCTTCTTCGCATTATCCGATAATAAACGTTCGCGCGACTGCGTCGCCGCGGTCATATATTCGTCATAATTACCCGGATAAACGCGCAGTTCGCCGTAATCCAGATCCGCCATGTGCGTACAAACCATATTCAGGAAATGACGGTCATGCGAAATGATGATCATGGTGCTGTTACGTTCGTTGAGCACTTGCTCCAACCAACGAATGGTATCTATATCCAGGTTGTTGGTCGGTTCATCGAGCAACAAAATATCGGGATTAGCAAATAATGCCTGCGCTAACAGCACGCGCAATTTCCAACCCGGCGCAATTTCACTCATCGGGCCGTAATGCTGCTCCACGGGAATGCCCACGCCCAGTAATAATTCACCGGCACGTGATTCCGAACTGTAACCGTCCATTTCACCGTATTCGACTTCAAGGTCGGCCACTTTATAGCCTTCCTCTTCGCTCATTTCTGGCAAGGCATATATACGGTCACGCTCTTGCTTCACTGCCCACAATTCATTGTGGCCCATGATCACGGTGTCCAGCACACTATATTGCTCAAAGGCAAATTGGTCCTGGCGTAACTTACCGATACGCTCATTAGGATCGAGGGAAACATTTCCACCTGTTGGAACCAGGTCGCCGCCCAGTATTTTCATAAAGGTTGATTTACCGCTGCCGTTCGCACCGATTAAACCGTAACGATTACCGCCGCCAAATTTAACGGAGATATTCTCGAACAGCGGCTTACTGCCGAACTGCATGGTGATATTGCTGGAAACTAACACGGCATTGACCTTTGTTACGCAGTGGAGGAAAAAACAGCGGGCATTATGCCAGAAGCGGGCACCCTGACGCCACCTCTGCGCCAGAAGCAGAGCGTGTAATGAGCTGAACGTGTTGAGCGCATACGCAAAATAATTTGCGCGATAGCAAGGCCGCAAGCGGGCGAGTCCCTGGAATCTTACGCCGTTAAGTGAACGAGACCAGCGTGTGCAGCCAATGTGCCTGGGCGCGAGGTAAAAATGTATTTAAATAAATAAAAAAAGCCGAAGACATTTGCCTTCGGCTCCCACTTACAAGGATTGTGCGGATTATTTGATCAGGAAAGTGTCGAGGCTTTTACCTGAATCCAGTGCTTTCTTAATCGCAGCTGGGGTACGGCCTTGGCCAGTCCATGATTTTTCTTCACCGTTTTCGTCAGTGTAAGAATATTTCGCTGGACGCGGTGCACGCTTGGCGCGCTTTTTACCCACTTCCAGAGCACCCAGTAATTCGTTCGGGTCAATACCGTCAGCCAGCAGCATTTCGCGATATTTAGACAGCTTCTCTTCTTTTTCGCGATTCTGTGCTTCTTCTGCATTTACTTCGTCGCGACGTTCAGTCACAACGACGGTTAATTTTTCCAGAATCTCTTCCAGATCGGTCAATGGCAGTTCACGAGCCTGCGCACGTAATGTGCGAATGTTGTTCAGAACTTTAAATGCGTCACTCATCACAATGTCCTTGCTTAAGGGGGTTAAATAAACTGTAGTGGCAAGATTACCTAATTCAAATAAAAAAATAAATTAATTTTATTGCCTGGATTAATCTGAACTTGCTTACATATTTCTTACGTTGAGGTTTAAAAGCGCCGCGTCGCCTTTAATTAACCCTGAATTAACAACCCTTGGTTGTTGCTTATGTTGCAGCTGGAATCGATTTCAAACCAATATTCCCAGGTATTAAACAATCATTTAGCAGCTATTGTGCTGTGCAGCATAACTGAGCATAAAGGTAAAAAAGGATTAATGGTGTAACGCAGGCCCTATTTTCATAGGGGATTATTATATTGCCGAGGATGGGAGAGAAATCTCATTTTTACTTATCGTGGCGATAAAAAGCCGGTGGTTAACCGGCTACTAAGTAAAATTAATGCACCTCTGTTGCCGGGCCAAACACAGAATAGTCCGGCAGGTTGACGTTTTGATAAGGTTCCCAACCGCCGCCGAGCGCTTTATATAACGCCACCAGATCGAGCGCACTTTGCATACGCGCCTGAGTCGACTGCGCTTTGGCTTGCGACAGTTGACGCTGCGCATCCAGCACATCAATAAAGGTCGAGATGCCCTGCCGATAACTGTCGCTGGCTAAATCAAAGGCGCGCTGCAGAGCGCCCGTGGTCTCATCCAGTGCGATGACCTGCTGCTGATCGGCACGATAGCTCACCAACGCGTTCTCCACATCCTGCAGCGCGGTCAACACCGTTTGACGATAATCGAGCGCCGCGTTCGCTTGCTGAGCACGCGCCAGTTTTACGCTGGAAACTAAACGACCGCCCTGGAAAATGGGGATAGAGAGCGACGGCCCTACGCTGAAGAAGTGGCTGCTCCAGTCATCCAGATAGCTGGCATCGGTGTTGCGCACCCCAAGTTGCCCGGTCAGCGACAGGCTGGGGAAGAGATCGGCAACCGATACGCCAATGTTGGCGGTTTGTGCATGCAACGTCGCTTCTGCCTGACGAATGTCCGGGCGACGACGCGCCAGCGTCGCCGGAATCCCCACCGGCACCATTTTCGGCAACTCGGGCAGTGCTTTGGGGTTCATCAACTCGTTATCCAGCGCGCCTGGCGTTTTCCCCAGCAGTACCGCAAGGCCGTTCATGGCCTGTAATTGCTGTGCCTGATACTGCGGCAGCTGCGCATTGAGGGAGGCCAGCTGTGCGCGGGCATTTTCCACATCCGTGGTAGGCGCCAGACCGTTTTGCTGCTGGCTTTGCGTCAGTTCCCAGGTTTGCTGCGCCACCTCGATCTGCTGCTGCAACGTTGCCAGCACCGCCTGTGAACCACGCAACTGCAGGTAAGCGCGAGCCACTTCTGCTTCCAGCGACACCAGCGCATCGTTGCGCTGTTCAATGGCCGCCTGCTGCTGCGCATCCGCCGCTTCCATCTGGCGGCGCACTTTGCCCCACAGATCGAGCTCCCAGCTGGCGTCAAAACTGCCCTGATAGAGAGTAACGGAATGGTCCAACCCGTTCAGCTGGTTGGCCACATCGCTGTCTACCTGATCGTAAACACCGTTAGACTTCAGTAAGCCCTTCAAACCCAGCTGCTGTCGCGTGACTTTTGCCGAGCCGTTGAGCGACGGGAACAAACCGCCGCGCGCTTGCGCCAGCTGCTCGCGCGCGCCAGCAATGCGCAGTACCGATTGCTGCAGCGTTAAGTTGCCGGCAACCGCGCGCTCAATCAGGCTATCCAGCTGCGGATCGTTAAAACTTTTCCACCACAGCGGATTGGTCGCCGCCGCCAGCGGTTTTGAAGCCTGCTGCGAAGGCAAATCATGGTAGCTACCCGGCGTGTGCGCCTGCGGCGACTGGTAATCAGGTCCTACGGCGCAACCGGCCAGCAATAATGACAGCGCCAGCAGCGTCAGTGACGGCGTCGAGCGCGAAATCTTGTTCATGTTAATGTGCTCCTGCACCGCCTTCGCTCTTAATCGGCGAAAGCAACCAACAAAATGGAATCAGTAGCAAAGCCACGATACTCAGGCCCATAAATACGTCGATGTACGCCAGGATACGCGCCTGGGCGATCATCTCCTGATACAGCTGCCCGCTCGCCAGCACCAGCGGATCGCCCACCGCAGTGGTGAAATTACGAATCGAGTCGGCCCAGTGTTGCAGCGTGAGATTGTAAGGTTCATTGAGCGGCGACATGTTGTGCACCATGTTCGCCGATCGTGTCTGCATACGTTCCGTAATCCCCGCAGTGGAAAGCGAAATGCCGATTGAACCGGCAACGTTTCGGAACATGGTGAACAGCGCCGAGGCATCGGCATTCAGACGCTGCGGTACGGTAATAAAAGCAATGGTGGTGAGCGGCACAAACAGGAAGCCCAGTCCGATCGACTGCGCGCTACGCATCATCACCAGGGTCTTGAAATCGACGTCCGGCGTCAGCGTGCTGGAGTAGAAAAAGGCGCTGGCAAGACAGGTAAAACCGAACGCGATGATATAGCGCGTTTGCACGATCGGCATCAGCTTCAATACCAGCGGAATGGTCAGCACAATCAGTATCGCACCGGGCGACAGCACCAGCCCAGACCAGGTGGCGGTATAACCCAGATCCTGCTGCGCCAGTTGCGGAAGCACCACCGAACTGCCGTACAAAATCATCGCCATGCCCGCCATCAGCAAACCCGCAACCCAGAAGTTGCGATCTTTCATTACCGTGAGATCAACCACCGGCTTACGCGCGTACAGTAACCAGTAAATCGCGCCAACAATACCGACCAGCGCCAGCGTGGCGAACAGGATGATAAAGTGCGAAGCAAACCAATCCTCATCTTCGCCGCGATCGAGGAACACCTGCAGACAACCGAGTCCCAGCGTGATCAAACTGATGCCGATGTAATCAATCTTCAGGCGACCTTTCGCCCACTTACGCTCCCACGGCGGATCTTCCAGCAGCTGGTAAATCGCCATCACGGTTAAAATGCCCACCGGGATATTAATGAAGAACACCCAGCGCCAGCTGTAGTTATCCGTAATCCAGCCGCCGAGCGTCGGACCGATAACCGGCGCGACGATGATGGCAATCGATGACAGGCCAAACGCTTTGCCGCGATCTTCCGCCTTG
Organism: Pantoea sp. USHLN256; assembly: GCF_037149875.1. Lineage (NCBI taxonomy): Bacteria > Pseudomonadati > Pseudomonadota > Gammaproteobacteria > Enterobacterales > Erwiniaceae > Pantoea > Pantoea sp. USHLN256. Next base: position 607,839 of record NZ_JBBCQO010000001.1, read on the forward strand.
AAGTAATCGAGCAATACCGATTGCTGCACCGGCTGCAATCCACCACCAAAAAAGCCCTGCAGCACGCGGAACAAGATGATCTGCCACAGCTCAGTGGCGATGCCGCACAGGAAGGAGCAGATGGTGAACATCACGATGCAGATCAGGAAGAACTGCTTGCGGCCGAACAGGCGACTGAAAAACGCCGAGATCGGTAAGACGATGCCGTTGGCGACCAGATAGGAGGTCAAAACCCAGGTGGATTCGTCATAGCTGGAGGAGAGCGAACCCGCGATATGCGGCAGTGCGACGTTGACGATGGTGGTGTCAAGGATCTCCATAAACACCGCCAGCGTCACCGTGATGGCAACCAGCCACGGATTGCTGGCCGGACGCCAGCTTTCGCTCGCACTCATTCCACTGTCACCTTCGGCTCAACAGACAGGCCCAGCGGCAACGGATGATTTGGATCCAAACCTTTGTCGATAACGATTTTCACCGGCACGCGCTGGACAATTTTCACATAGTTGCCGGTGGCATTCTCGGCCGGGAAGGTGGAGAAGCGTGAACCCGAGCCCATCTGCACACTATCAACGTGCCCTTCCAGCTTCATATCTGGCCAGGCATCCACGCTGATTTCCACTTTGTTACCCGGCTTCATGCGCGCCAGCTGCGACTCTTTAAAGTTGGCGTTAATCCAGATTTCAGGTGAAACCAGCGAGAACAGTGCGCTGCCCGCCTGCACCAGCGTACCGAGATGCACGTTGCGCTTAGTGACAAAACCATCATAGGGCGCACGTACCTGGGTATACGAGAGATTCAGTTCGGCGGTGTTGAGTTGTGCTTCGGCCTGGGCAACTTGTTGCTCACGCGCTTCAACATTGGTTTCCTGCTGACGAATTTGCAACTTAACCTGCGAAGCCACTTCGACCTGAGCTTTAGCGCTCTGCAATTGTGCTTCAGCTGAACGCAATTGTGCGGCGGCAGTATCAATATTACGTTGTGAAGTGGCGCGAGGATCGACACCGCGCTGACGACGATAATCTGCCTGCGCATTCAATAAGTTCGCCTGCGCTTTGGCCTGATCGGCAAGCGCCTGGTCACGCTGCGCCGGATACTGCACGCGCGACAAATCTAACTGCGCCTGTGCCTGATGCAGCTGCGCTTGCGCTAATCCCAGCTGCGCTTTGGCCTGATCGCGCTGCGCTTCGGTATCGCGCGCGTCGATTTCAACCAGCAGATCCCCCTTCTTCACCCGCTGATTATCGCGCACCAGCAGCTTGACCACATAGCCAGAGGCTTTCGGCGCAATGGTCACGGCGTTGCCTTCCGTAAAGGCATCGTCGGTACTTTCAATGTTGCGCGTGGTGAGCCAGAACCATAACGCCACCACAATCATAATCACCACCACAACGGCGAGGATTATCAGGGGTTTCTTTCCGGGGCGTTTACGTTCTGGTTCGTTGTTGTCTTGATTGGATGTTGATGTGTTTTGCGGATCTTGCTGATCGCGTGCGGACGGCTGATTCTGGTTTTCACTCATAATTTTTCATCGTAGGCAGTTGTCCCGATTCCCGGGCAAAAACGGTCAACATAACCTTAGATGGGAAATTGACAAATGCCAATGCAACTTTACACAAGCCGACATTGGCCCGCCGTTAAGCCAATAAGTGCAACAGCAGCCATCCACCCGCCATCGACCAGGCGAGCATGGGGATAGAAAACAGATGGAAACGCCACCAAACGCGCGCATCCTGCGCCATGCGCAGGGCGATCAGGTTGGCGAGCGATCCGGGCAATAAGCCAAAACCGCCGATATTCACCGCCCACGCCAGCACCTCGGACGGTGGCACTTTCTGCAAAAGCAAAATGGTGGCGGGGACGTTACTGATGATTTGCGATAAACCGATCGCCAGCAGGTAAAGTCCGCCCTCACCTAATTGGCCAATCGCGGCAAAATGCGGCTGCAGCCAGGATAAATGCATCAGCAAAAATACATCGATAAACATCGCGACAAATACCAGCAACAAACTCCAGTCGATGCTGATCAATACGCTGCGCGCCATAATCAGGAAACACGCCGCCACCAGCAGTAACGCCCAGCCGGTCATTTTCATCTCAAGTGCGACAATAAAAACGATATACAGCGCGACGCTAATCACAAATAGTGGCTTGCGCCACGGCTGGGTTTCATCCTGCTGATGCTTTTGAATCGCGCGTGCCGGAAAGCTCCACCACGTCAGCGCCATCAGCGTAAGCATCAGAAAGGCCGCTAGCGGCGCCATCTGTCCAATAAATCCGCCAACGCTAAGCGAACCGTGGCTCCACAACAGAATATTTTGCGGGTTGCCGACCGGGGTCAATAACGATCCCGCATTGACGGCCAGCGCTTCAAAAATAATCAGACGTGAGATCGGCAGACGCGAGAATTTCCGCAACGTTAACGTCAGCGGAACCAGAATAAACAGTGCGACGTCGTTGGTAAGAAAAGTAGAAAGCAAAGCCGCCGCGCACACCATAAACAGCGCCAGCGCCCGTTCATGCTGGAAGCGTTGGATCAGGCGCGCACCGAGCACATCAAAATAGCCGCTGTTCTCCAGCCCTTTCGTCAACATCAACAGGCCTGTCAGCGTCATAATGGTGTGCCAGTCAACGGCACCAGGCAGTTGCGACCAGCGAAAATTCGCCAGCGGCAACATAATCACACCCAACAGCAACAACAAATGCAAAATACGATCGCGCATTAAAGAACGAAGCAGGATGGGCATGATGGCGGAAGGCCTTGTAGTTAGCGACTCTCGTAAAATTTCTGGAAGACGGCCAGCGTTTCATCACTGACGTGATGCTCCAGGCCTTCTGAATCACGGCGCGCGGTTTCCGGGCTAACACCCAGCGCCAACAGGAAGGTTTCTACAATATGGTGGCGCACGCGGCTCGCTTCAGCCAGCTTCTCGCCTTCGGCGGTCAGAAACACCCCGCGATAGGGTACTTGCTCAACCAGTCCGGTAGTACCAAGGCGCTTCAACATCTTGGCTACGGTGGGCTGCGAAACCCCGAGACGCGCAGCCATATCTACCTGACGCGCCTCGCCAAATTCGCGAATTAAGTCAGAGATTAACTCAACGTAGTCGTCAATCAGCTCACGACGATGCGCTTCGCGCACCTGGCGAAATCCTTCAACATGCTCCTCAATCTCTTTCAGCGGCCCCTGGGGCGTGTTGGTGGCGATTTTTGCACGACGACTCATTCAACTTCCTCTTTATTATCTGCCGCACTTTACCTGCGGTGCGGGCTGGCTGCGCTCATTGTAAACCAGGCACAAATAAGCACAAATTTTTCCTAAATAGTGTTGGCTAAAGAGTATAGCCAGTGCTATCTTTGTTGATAATGTAAGCGAATAGCTTATAAAGGCTACAAGAAGATGTCGTAATTCACTCGGGAGGTGAACATGACTACCATGAAAAACTGCCTCGACTGTGGCAAATGCTTCCAGGCTGAACAGAGCAAACCGGCTTTCGAGCTGAAATCGCTGCTGTGCCTGTTCACGCGCTCGCCGTTTGCGCTGCGTTTGATGCTAATTGAAAAGCTAACCGGCAAAGCGCTGGTTGAACGTCCGTGCCCTAACCTGATCTGGCGCGGCTAAATCCCACTCCTCCAGAATTTAACAAAGCCCGCTCATGTAGCGGGCTTTGTGTTTTAAACCGCCACACAGGGATTGATGACAGAGTGGCGCGCATAAAAAAACGGCCCCGAAGGACCGTTTATTGTGCAACTGGTCTAAGCAAGAACTTAGAAGCTGTAACCTACGCCAGCAATCCAGGTGCCCACGTCGACGTTGCGGATGCGGCTCTGCTCGTAACCCACGTCCAGTGCAACGTTTTCGATTGGGTTAAACTGCATACCTGCACCGTAAGAGAAACCGTAGTCGCTGGTATCAGCTTTCTGGCGCTCTGGAGCGGTAGACTGGAATTTACCGTAGCCAACACCTACAACACCGTAGATGCTTGCCCAGTCGTTCAGACGGTAAGCTGGACCACCGGTCACGCCGTAGTATTGGCCTTTGTTATAAACGCCAGCGTCAGTACGATCTTTCTCGGTGTAAGTGAAAGAGCCGATCCAACCCAGTGGGTTAGTACCGTCTTCGTAACGATATTTCAGGTTGAAGCCGTTTGCTTTGTTAGCAACGCCTTGATAATCGCTCTGAGCGTAACCACCGGTAACGGTGCTTTGTGCCATGGCAGAACCTGCAGAAACTGCAAGTACACAAGCCAATGCTGAAAGACATGCAATTTTTTTCATAACCACCTCAAATGTGAATATACTTCTCTCCTGACAACGCTATAAATATAACAAAAAACAGCAAGAAACTCTGCCCGCAATTTGTTGTCTAACAGATTGTTTGGTGTAACAGAAAGTTAATGAAGTTTCCTATGTCATTCATTTTACTTATAAAAACCATCATTTTTCTGCAACAAAATTTCCGATCACAAAAAATGCGTTTAAGTATATTCCTAAAAAAACCTGACGTTTCTTTACGGAAATGGCCCTGAAAACGGGCAAATTCTGAACTACTAACGCTTTTTATTTCCCCGCTTCGTGTCTCCTTATTTGCTGAAGATTCCTTTACACTGGGTACTTGTTACTTCGCTGTTAAAACCTAAAGGAATGGATTACAGGATGTCTGCGCCTCCAACGACCAAAAATATGGCCCCAGTGTTGTTCCCTATCGCCGTACTTCTTATTGCGATGCTTTCACTGCAGGGCGGCGCTTCATTAGCGAAATCCCTCTTTTCTACCGTCGGCGCGCCGGGCATCACCGCACTGCGCCTGGGACTTGGCACCGTTATTCTCTGCATTATCTTTAAACCGTGGCGTTTACGCTTCACGCGTGCGCAACGCAAGCCGCTGCTGATGTATGGCTTAGCGCTCGGCTGCATGAACTATCTCTTCTATTTGGCGATTCGCACCGTGCCGCTTGGCGTCGCGGTGGGTTTAGAATTTCTTGGCCCATTAACGCTGGCATTAATCGGTGCGCGTCGGCCGCTTGATTTCATTTGGGTGCTGCTGGCGGTGGTCGGTTTATGGTTTCTGCTGCCAATCGGCGCAGGAATGAGCCACATCGATCCGCTCGGCGCCTTGCTGGCGGTCGGTGCCGGCGCTTGTTGGGCGGTCTATATTCTTGCGGGTCAGCGCGCGGGTGCCGAACATGGTCCGGCAACGGTCGCGATGGGATCGCTGATTGCATCAGTGATTTTCGTTCCCCTCGGCCTGACCTTTGCCGCTCCGGGGATCTGGCACTGGGAAGTACTGCCTTTGGCACTGCTGATCGCCATGCTCTCGAGCGCGATTCCTTATTCTCTTGAAATGATGGCGCTGACGCGTCTACCAGCGCGTATTTTCGGAACCTTGATGAGTCTGGAACCGGCGATGGCTGCGCTGTCGGGCATGCTGTTCCTTGGCGAGTTGTTAACGCTCCAGCAGTGGATTGCGTTGCTGGCGATCATTATCGCCTCAGCGGGTTCAACGCTGACCATGAAACAAAAAAGCGCGAAAATAAGCGAAGTGGATATTAATAATCCGCAATAAATAATCCTTTATTTAGCCTGCTTCAGGCAGGTTAAATATAGACGCATTCTCATTATCATTTTTTGGCCGATAATAAGAATTTTCTGTTATTATTTTGCAACAGGATTAATAAATAATTAACATCGTAATTAACTCATTGTTTTATATAACGTAAAATAAAAAACGCACAATCCATGAGCAACATTAAGGTTTATCTATTCCTGTCATCGTTTTAATCAACTCTGCAGAGTCTAAAACTGCTGCTATACTTATTTCCGTGCTTGATTAGGACAACCATCAATAAGAGGACATTAATGATGAGTACCGCAAAACTGGTTAAAACTAAATCGTCTGATCTGATTTACACCCGTAATGACGTCGCTGACAGCGATAAAAAAGCGACCATCGAGGTGCTCAACCGTCTGGTAGTGGAGTTTATTGACCTGTCGCTGATCACCAAGCAGGCGCACTGGAATATGCGCGGCGCTAACTTTATTGGCGTACATGAGATGCTTGATGGCTTCCGTACGGCGATTACCGATCATCAGGACACTATCGCTGAACGCGTGGTTCAGCTGGGCGGCGTGGCGCTGGGCACCACCCAGATCGTCAACGACAAAACACCACTGAAAAGCTATCCGCTAAATATTCATAGCGTGCAGGATCATCTGAAAGCGCTGGCCGATCGTTATGCGATTGTAGCGAATGACACGCGTAAAGCGATCACTGAAGTCAGCGATGAAGATACCGCTGATATCTTCACCGCGGCATCGCGTGATTTGGATAAATTCCTGTGGTTCATCGAATCAAATATTGAATAAACTCCAATCTCATAATAAAGGCGGGTTATCCCGCCTTTTTTTACGTCTGTAACATTGTGGTGCTTTTTTTGACGTCGTTAACAATTCCTTAAACCCTTCTTTCGCTCGCCCCGCCCATGGTGCACACTGTGCCTGCACCACAACAGCCCCTTGCACCAAAATAAGGCACCAATAAGGTGCAACCCTTTTCTGCAGCGCAAAATCGTGTCAGCAAGTGCTTAAAACGACTGATTTCGTGAAAAAAGGAAAAGTTGGCATAATTTTTTCATATGATAAGCCGTACATCGGGCCATCAGGCCTGAAGGGTAATAAGGAAAAAATGATGAAGTCATTGATTAAAGTCTCCGTGGCCGCGCTGGCGCTGGCCTTCTCCCTTTCTTCCACCGCAGCAGACAAAAAACTGATTGTCGCCACCGACACCGCATTCGTTCCCTTTGAGTTCAAACAAGGCGATAAATACGTCGGTTTTGATATCGATTTGTGGGACGCGGTCGCCAAAGAATTGAAACTGGATTACACCTTCAAGCCGATGGATTTCAGCGGCATCATCCCTGCGTTGCAAACCAAAAATATTGACCTGGCGCTGGCCGGCATCACCATCACCGAAGAGCGTAAGAAAGCCATCGAGTTCTCAGACGGCTACTACAAAAGCGGTTTGCTGGTAATGGTGCGCGAAAATGAAAAAGACATTAAAGGCATCGACGATCTGAACGGTAAAGTTGTGGCAGTGAAAAGCGGCACCGGTTCGGTTGATTACGCGAAAGCGCACATCAAATCGAAAGATCTGCGTCAGTTCCCGAATATTGACAACGCTTACATGGAGTTAGGCACTCAACGTGCTGATGCCGTGCTGCACGATACGCCAAACATCCTGTACTTCATCAATACCGCCGGTAAAGGCCGCTTCAAAGCGGTTGGCGAATCCATTGAAGCACAACAATATGGCATCGCCTTCCCGAAAGGCAGCGATGACCTGCGTGAAAAAGTGAACGGCGCACTGAAAACCCTGCGCGACAACGGCACTTACAACACCATCTATAAAAAATGGTTCGGTACTGAACCAAAATAATTGCGGCCTAAGCCGATTTTTCCAGCGGGGAGCATAAAACTCCCTGCTTTTTACATTTCCACGCAACAGATTTTGGAGTCACACCATGGAGTTTGACTGGAGCGTCATTTGGCCTGCCCTGCCGATTTTAATCGAAGGTGCCAAAATGACCCTGCTGATCTCGGTCCTCGGCCTGGTCGGCGGTTTAATTATCGGTTTAGTCGCCGGTTTTGCGCGCGCTTACGGCGGCTGGATCACCAATAACATCGCACTGGTATTCATCGAACTGATTCGCGGCACGCCAATCGTAGTCCAGGTGATGTTTATCTACTTCGCCCTGCCAATGGCGTTCCCCGACCTGCGTATCGATCCATTCAGCGCGGCGGTGGTCACCATTATGATCAACTCCGGCGCCTATATTGCAGAGATCACTCGCGGTGCGGTGCTGTCGATTAATAAAGGCTTCCGTGAAGCGGGTCTGGCGCTGGGTTTGTCGCGCCGCGAAACCCTGCGTTACGTGATTATGCCGCTGGCCCTGCGCCGTATGCTGCCACCGCTGGGTAACCAGTGGATTGTCAGCATCAAAGATACTTCGCTGTTTATCGTGATTGGCGTGGCCGAACTGACGCGTCAGGGCCAGGAGATCATCGCCGGTAACTTCCGCGCGCTCGAAATCTGGAGCGCCGTTGCCATTATCTATTTGGTTATTACGCTGGTGTTGAGCTTTGTGCTGCGCCGTATTGAGAAAAGGATGAAAATTCTGTGATTGAATTTAACAACGTCTCGAAGAATTTCGGCCAGACTCAGGTGCTGCACGACATCAACCTGAAGATCAATCAAGGCGAAGTGGTGGTGATTATCGGGCCATCGGGTTCCGGTAAATCCACGCTGCTGCGCTGCATCAACAAGCTGGAAGAGATCACCACCGGCGACCTGATTGTCGATGGCATGAAGGTTAATGACCCAAAAGTTGATGAGCGCTTAATTCGTCAGGAAGCGGGCATGGTGTTCCAGCAGTTCCATCTGTTCCCACAGATGAGCGCGCTGGATAACGTGGCCTTTGGCCCGATTCGCGTGCGCGGTGCGAAGAAAGAGGAAGCGCACAAGCTGGCGCGTGAGCTGCTGGGTAAAGTGGGTCTCGCCGAGCGTGCGCACCACTTCCCGTCTGAGCTTTCCGGTGGTCAGCAGCAGCGTGTGGCCATTGCGCGTGCGCTGGCAGTGAAGCCGAAAATGATGCTGTTTGATGAACCGACCTCAGCGCTGGATCCCGAGCTGCGTCACGAAGTACTGAAAGTGATGCAGGATCTGGCTGAGGAAGGTATGACCATGGTCATCGTGACGCACGAAGTGGGCTTTGCACAAAAAGTCGCTTCACGTCTGATCTTCATCGACAAAGGCACCATTGCCGAAGATGGTAATCCAGACGAGCTGATCACCAACCCGCCGAGCGATCGTCTGCGCGAGTTCCTGCAGCACGTATCCTGATAGCCAGGTCGCCGTGGTTGGCGACCGATTCTGTAAGGTCGTCATTGATGACGACCTTCTTCCCCACCGCCCCACACACAAATCAATTTTCCTTTCAGAATCTGTACCTTCCATCACTGACTATACTTCCCTCTTGTGCCGTTCAAGGAGAAAGCGATGTTGTCTGCCAGCCCACCCGGTCGTGCCACCCTGTGGTTACTCTTCAGTTTGCTCACCCTATTTCTCATGCCTTCGGCGCAGGCGGTTAATCTGCCTCAGGCCGCCGTGGCAGCACAGCAGTCACAAACGCCAGCCAGCAGCAGCAGCGCGGAAGGTGAACCCAGCGTAGAAGAGAAAAAAGCCGCCTACGCCGCGCTGGCCAATATTCTGGATAACAACGCTTCACGTCAGGAATTGATCGATCAGTTACGCCAGGCCGCTAACAGCAAATCCACCAGCGAACAGCCGGTGCTCGCCCCACCGCAGGCGGATCAGGAAGATCCTACGGTGCTGGAGAGCGTCACCAACGTCACGCGTCAATATGGCGGCGCGGTGGCCTCACAGTTTGTGAAGTTACATGACAACATCACCAACGCGCCGCACAAAGCCTTCAACCAGCAAACCTTTCTCAATGCGCTGAAATACTTTGCCGGCCTCGCCGCCGCGGTGTTTGCCTTTTACTGGCTGACGCGCCGCATGATGTGGCCGGTGTGGCGGCGCATGGGGCGCTGGGGACGCCAGCAAAACCTTGAGCGCACCAAGTGGCTGCATCTGCCCGCCACTATCTTTATGGCGTTTATTCTTGATATTTTGCTGCTGGCGCTGACGCTGTTTGTCGGCCAGATCATCAGCGACAACTATCACAACGGCAACCGCACCATCGCCTATCAGCAAGGGCTATTCCTCAACGCCTTTGCGCTCATTGAATTCTTTAAAGCGGTACTGCGCCTGATATTCTGCCCGCGTTTCCCCGCGCTGCGCTTCTTCCACTTACCGGATGCGCGCGCCAGTTACTGGAACACACGTTTAAGCTGGCTGAGCGGCATTATTGGCTACGGCTTATTAGTGGTGGTGCCCATTGTTTCCAATCAGGTCAATATTCAGGTGGCTGCGCTGGTTAATATGCTGATCATGGGGATCATGACCGGATGGGCGCTGTGGCTGATTTTCCGCAACAAAAACAACATCCATCACGAATTGTCGCGCCTCGCCGATCGCAGCATGAGTTTCTTTGCGCTGTTCATCCGCGCCTTCGGTATGGTGTGGCACTGGCTGGCCAGCGCCTACTTTATCGCGCTGTTCCTGTTCTCGATCTTCAATCCCGGCGACAGCCTGAAGTTTATGATGTCCGCCACGGTGCGCAGCCTGGCCATCGTCGTCATCGCCGCGCTGATTTCCGGCATGCTCACGCGCTGGATCGGCAAGACCGTTACGCTCTCACCAGATATGCGCCGCAACTATCCCGAGCTGCAAAAGCGCGTCAATGATTGGATAAAAGCGCTGCTAAAACTGGCGCGCGTAGTCACGGTATTCGCCACGCTGCTGTTGCTGCTCAACGCATGGAATCTGTTTGATCTTTGGCATTGGCTGACCCTCGGTGCCGGACAGAAAATGGTGGATGTGCTGATTCGCATCGTGATGATTGTGCTGCTGTCGGCGGTAGGCTGGACGCTGCTTGCCAGTTTGATCGAAAGCCGTCTGGCGTCAGATTCGCACGGTCGTCCGATGCCCAGCGCACGCACCCGCACGCTGCTGACGCTGTTCCGTAATGCGCTAGCGGTGGTGATTAGCACCATCACCATTATGATTTTGCTGTCGGAAGTCGGGGTCAACATTGCGCCGCTGCTGGCCGGTGCCGGTGCACTTGGCCTGGCGGTGTCATTCGGTTCACAAACGCTGGTGAAAGATATCATTACTGGCATCTTTATCCAGTTTGAGAACGGCATGAACACCGGCGATCTGGTGACGATTGGCCCGATCACTGGCACAGTGGAGCGCATGTCCATTCGCTCGGTGGGCGTACGCCAGGATACCGGCGCCTATCACATTATTCCGTGGTCATCGATCACCACTTTCGCCAACTTTGTGCGCGGTATCGGCTCGTTCGTGGCCAACTATGATGTGGATCGCAGTGAAGACACCGAACGCGTTAACGCGACGCTGCAAGGTGCGGTGCAGGAACTGCTGGAGAATCCGGACATTCGCGGCATGGTGATTGGCGAGCCGAGCTTTGCGGGACTGGTGGGCTTAACCAATCAATCCTTTACCGTGCGCGTCTCCTTCACCACCCAGCCGCTAAAACAGTGGACGGTGCGCTTTGCGCTGGACGACAAGGTGAAGAAGCATTTTGATGCGGCCGGCATTAAAGCACCGCATCAAACGGTGGAAGTGATGCAAACCGGCAGCGATATCACGTCCGCTGCCAGTTTACCGGCGCTACCGCCGGCGCAATAAACTCAGCGTTTCAGCCGCTTAGCGCGTGTCGCTGGCGGCTGGAACGTCCAGGCGATAAAGCGGCTCTGCTTCTGCCCCTGCGCCATTTCGATGATACGCACTTCATAAGCGTCCAGATCGCGCAACTGGTCACGCAGCGCCGGCAAGTTCTCTTTGCGTGACACCAGCGAGGTGAACCACACAATGTTGTCTGAGTGCGCCACGCTTTCATCAATCATCTGACCGACGAACTTGCGCTCGCCGCCATCGCACCACAGTTCGCTGTGATGACCACCAAAATTGAGCGGCGCGTTTTTGCCTAAGCCCAGATTACGCGTTTTGCGCTGGCCAACGGTGGCCGCTTCTTGCGCGGAGGAGTGGAACGGCGGGTTACACAACACCGCATGATAGCGTTCGTTCTTGTGCACCACGTCGGCAAAAATGGCAGCGGCATCCTTTTGACGACGCAAACGCACGCCGCGCTGCAAGCCCGGATTACTCGCTACAATCTGCCCTGCGGCAGTTATCGCTTCGGCGGTGATATCGGTGCCGGTGAAGCGCCAGCCATATTCGGCGTTGCCAATCAGCGGATAGATGCAGTTCGCGCCGCAGCCGATATCCATCACATCTAAATCGCGCGGGATCACGCCACCGTTGTCGCTCGCCAGCAGATCGGCCAGCGCGTGCACGTAATCAGCACGGCCCGGAACCGGCGGCGTCAGGTAGCCGGCCGGCAGCTGCCAGTTAAGGTTGTAGAACAGTTTCAACAGGGCCTGATTCAGCAGCATAACCGCTTCAGGATCGGCGAAATCCACTGACAACTCACCGTAGCCGTTGGGACGCACTTTCACCGCCAGCGGCGGATGGGCTGCGGTCAGAGCAGCAAAATCATAACGGCCCTGATGGCGGTTACGCGGATGGAAAGGTGACGTGGCGGCTGGCTTGTTCATAGTTTCTCCGGAAAATAGCGCGGGCGTAAGATACCCCGCTGCGAGCGTAAAAGAAATTATCAGCCGCCGTTTTTTGCCATTATTTCTGTGCGCGAGCCAGCCATTGCTGCATCTGCGCCAGGGCATAAGTGCGTGAACTCACCACCTGATGCGGAATGCCGAACATTTTGCGCATCTTACGCAGTTCCGCACAGCGCGACGCCTCACTCTCAATACTCAGCATTCCTTTGCAGCGTTGACTCAGCAGTTGGCGATGGCGAATCAGCCAGTCACCCCGTTGCCGCCGATCGGCCTCGGTCTCTTCAACGCGCATGTGATCGTAGACCACCACAAATGGCGCCTCTTGCTGCAGCAGCGCCAGCATCTCCGCTTCCCATTGGCTGGCGTAACCCGGCAGCACGGCCTGCTGGTTAAGGCACACCAGCGGAAAAGCCTGAATATCATAAACGGTAAAATCCTGGGGATTTAACGACATACAACCTCCTGATTGATTAAAGCCAGTGCGCCAGCAACGCTGTCAGACGTCCGCGGGCGCGTGTGTTACCCGCCACCGCAATGCTGCAGCTCATGCCAGCCGTGAGTAATTTATCCTGCGGTAGCGCCTCGAGTTCGATGCGCACCGGAATGCGCTGCGCCAGCCGAATCCAGCTAAAGGTGGCTTCTACGCCGGGCAAACCCTGTTCATCCACCTGCTGATTGGTGTCGCTGATGCCATGGCCAAAGCTGGCAACGCGGCCGCTAAGCGTTTGGCTGTCGCCCATCAGATGAATATCAACGCGATCGCCAATGTGCATGGCGTGTAGTTTGGTTTCTTCGAAGTAGCCGGTAACCCAGAAGCTGTGCGCATCCACCAGCGCCACATCCGGTGTGCCTGCCACCGCGTAATCACCCGCCTGTAAGCGCAGATGGGTTACGTAGCCATCCACCGGCGCGCGCACCGTGGCACGTTGTAGATTGAGCTGCGCGAGAGCCAGCGCTGCGCTCGCCTGCTGCTGTTGCGCCTCCGCTACCAGCAATGCCTCGCGCGCACGTTGTACCTCCTCAGCAGCCATCAGCGCCGCCATTTGCCGCCGCCGCTGCGCCTCATCGCGCTTTTGCTGCAGCGTGGCGTTGGCCTCCCGCAGCTGAGCTTCAGCCTGTGCCACCGCAAGCTGGAAGCGCAGTGGATCAATCACAAAAAGCGTGGTACCGCGCGCCACAAACTGGTTATCCGCCACCGGCACCGTCTGCACCGTGCCGGAAACCTCCGGGGCAATGCGAATCACCTGCGCACTGACGCGACCATCGCGTGTCCAGGGCGCCAGCACGTAGGCCCGCCACAGAGCGATTGCCAGCCAGATTGCGACGGCCACCACCAGCAGCGTCATGACCATCCTGAGGGACGACTTCCATGAGAAAACTGAATCAGACATAGAGAATTAACACCGCCAGTAAGAGAAAAGACAAAGCGAATTCGAACAGCGCCGGATGCCAAACCCAACGAAGCACACCACAGCGCACCAGCAGCGCACGTGCAGCAAGGAATAGCGGGAAAGTGGCACAGAGATAGATAAAGAAAGGCGGCAGATAGATGCCGGCAATCGACACCTCACTTAACATGCGCATCCCCTCCCAGCTGCGGCGAGAAGTAGTCAGCATGCTGCTGCAAAAGCTGCGCGAGGGCGCTAAAACCGGCCGCTAAAGTCGCATCACCGCGCAGCAAACGTGCCGTGCGTTGAGCGTGCTTTGCCGCCTGGAGCGGGTTACCCACGCGACGTGCAATACGCTGTTGTGCCGTGACAATTTGCGAACGCCACGGCGAATCGATTGCCAGCGCGCGTAAACGCAGCACTTCACGCCCCAGCTGCAGGCTGGCTAAGCCCTGCTGCAGCGCAAGATCCTGTGCTTGCGGTTGGGTGCGCAGCAGCGCCCCCAGTTGCGCCAGCCGATGCTGCTGCTGTTGCTGCCAGCGCAGCGGTTTCGCCGCTTTTCCCGCCAGCAACGCCAGACTGTTGAGCCGAATCCGCGCCCGCAGTCTCTGCACATGACGCGCCGGGTTACGTGGCATCAACTGAAACGCCAGCAGCGTTAACGCCGTGCCGGTCAGCCACGCCAGCGACCAGTTAAGAAACTGCGTAACGTCATACACCATGGGATTACTGGCCGCCGTTAAGGTGTTAAACCCCACCAGATACGCCAACCCGCTCAGAATATGTTGCGGATAGCTGGTGGCATAAATACCCGGCAACCAAAACAGGCTCAGCACCAGCAGCAACAGCGGTAAACCATTAATCAATGGCAGCACCAGAAAGGCGCAGATCAGCGCCATCGGCAGCGCATACAGCGTGCCACGCAAAAACTGTTGTGCACCGGCGGCAGGCTGAGGAGATGCGGAGAGCAAGGCGCAATAAGGCGCAATGATCAGCAGCATAATATCGCCCGCAGGCCAGCCGCTACCCAACCACAGCAGCGATGCCGCCAGTAGCGTTAAGGTGGCACGTAATCCATTGCGCCGTGCACCGCTCCAGTCACGATGAAAACTCGGCGCGACCAGGCGCGGTGATGAAGAGGTGTAGGGCAGATAGCTAAGCACCTGGACTACGCGTTGCATGGCGTCAATGTGCGTCTGAGGCTGCGTTTCATCAGCACGCGCGTCTAGCAGTAGATGCCGCGCCGTAGGCAATCCCGCCCGGCCCTGCGCCAGCGCATCGGCGACACGTTGCCAGATCGCCGCTGGCTGACTGACGCCGCTCGCCACCATCTCACCCAGCGCATCCATGGCTTGCTGGATGGCGCGGCTATGCTGCGCAAGCGTGACGGACTCCTGGCGGGCTGCTGCCAGCAAATCGTCAACGCTGTAGATTTCGCTCATCAGTCGATGCTGGGCCGCGGGCGGGCCTTGCATAGCCAATAGCGTGGCGGTTTGCTGCGTTAAACGCAGCAGCAGCGCGTCCAGTTTGCTGCTTAAGGTGCGGCGACTAAACAGTGCCGTCACCAGCCCAAGTGACATCACACCAATCGCCACCGTCGAGGCGCGGCCCACCGCGTGTGCAAAAGCCAGATCGGGATGCTGCATCGCCCCAAGGGTTGCCAGGCCAATGGTGTAACCCGCTACCGCCGCGCCCGAGGCGCGAAAGTGGCGCAGCACGCTCATCGCCATCACGCACACGCCGAGCCACAAGCTCTCTGCCAGCATAAATAGCCACGGAAGCTGGGCAAACGCGGCCATCAATGCCAGCGCCACCACCATGCCAACCAGCGTGCCGATCAGGCGCCATTTACCTTTGCCCAGCACCGCGCCCTGCACCGGATTGAGCACCAGCAGCACGGTGGTGGCCGCCGAATAGGGCATGTCCAGTTCCAGCGCGTAAGCCACCACCAGCGCCAGGTTGGCGGCGATTAACGAACGCAGAATATAGGTCGCGCGCGGCGTGGTTAAATCGCACTGCAACACGAACCGATGGGCAAATGAGAGAGTGCGGGACTGCATGGAGAATCCTCAACCGTGAAAGTTGGGCTCACTGTAGGGAAAGGAATCCATGCGTAAAAGTGACGATTGTTAAATTGATGAGTGCGTCAAACGCACGGATTAAGCAATATTCAGCCGTCGTTGCTGCATAACTGGCGGATGGTCTGACGCAACCAGCGATGTGCCGCATCCTGCTGGAAGCGCGGATGCCAGGCCTGCGTTAACAGCACTGTCTCGAGCGGCACCGGCAGCTCAAAGCTGCGCACGCGCATGCCGGCACTCACCGCGCTGCGCGCCAGATGCTCCGGCAGTGGTAATAACAGGTCAGAATCCTGCAGGGCGAAGATCGCGCTATAGGGTGTCGCCACAATCAGCGATATCTGACGCTGCAATCCCTGCTGCTCCAGTGCGCTATCAATCGGTCCCGTGGCTTTGCCGCGACGTGAAATGCTGATATGTCCCCAGCGCGTCAGCTGTTCGGGGGAGATATCCTCAGCAAAAATCGGATGATCGTGGCGCGCCAGCCCAACAAACCGGGTGGTAAACAGCGGCTGCACGCGAATTTCAGGACCAAGCTGGCGCGCCGCGCTGATAAACAGATCGACGCGGCCGCTGCGCAGTAGCTCCACGTCCACATCATCCTCTTCCGGCGCAAAGTGCAGCAGCGCGCGAGGCATCTCCTGCGCCATGACTTCCAGCAAACGCCCGGAATAGAAGCCGGTGAAAGTATCATTGGCGCGCACATTGAAGCGGCGATCCAGCCCCACCAGCGGCACATTTTCGCCCTGCGTGAGCACCTGCGTGGCCTGTTCAACCGCTGCACGCACCTGCTCACGCAGCGCCAGCGCGCGTGGCGTGGGCACCAGCTTGCGTCCCGCCTGGACAAAAACCGGATCGCCCAGGGTGTCGCGAATCCGCCCGAGCGTGCGGCTCATCGCCGGTGCGCTGAGGTTCATACGCCGGGCAGCCGCCGCTACGCTGCCCTCTTCCAGCAAAATATCCAGCGCAATTAATAAGTTTAAATCGGGGTGTTTCATTGCCACTCCCTGCAACCAGCCAAAAGGCCATACTAGCCGTATTACGAATACGTAAACAACGGGAAGCAATGCGTGCGTTGTACGCAACTACTGGCTATTGCGCCCTAAGCTAACCGGCTAAGATAAAGCTTTGATCATCACCGGGAGCAGAAATGACACGTCAACGTTACTCTTATCAGCCACGCGCTGGACACGGTTTGCCGCACGATCCGCTGAATGCCATCGTCGGTCCACGCCCGATTGGCTGGGTCAGCTCAAAGAGCGCCAGCGGCACGCGCAATCTGGCGCCGTACAGCTTCTTTAACTGCTTCAATTATCATCCGCCGATTATTGGTTTTGCCAGCAGCGGCTGGAAAGACAGCGTGCAAAATATCTCGGAGACCAAAGAGTTTGTCTGGAATCTGGCAACGCGTCCGCTGGCCGAAGCGATGAATGAGAGCTCCGCGTCAGTGCCGTCCGATCAGGATGAGTTTGCGCTGGCGGGATTAACGCCATTGGCAGCGTCACACGTCAATGTCAGCATGGTGGCAGAAAGCCCGGTGAATTTTGAGTGTAAGTTGACGCAGCTGATTCAACTGCAGGATGCACAAGGCCATCCGATTGATAGCTGGCTGGTGCTGGGTGAAGCCATCGCCATCCATATTGATGAGGCGTTGCTGGAGAATGGCATCTACCAAACCGCCAAAGCGCAGCCGATCCTGCGTGCCGGTGGTCCGTCGGCCTATTACGGCATCAGCGAGGAGCTGCGCTTTGATTTGGTGCGCCCGGATGCCCGCCGATCCTCGTAAGCCCGGTCGCCATAAATGGCGACCCTACGATGGGCTCATGCGGTTTGTAGGGGCGCCATTCATGGCGACCGCTTTTAAAACCCCGCGCTACAACCCGCTTTTCAACACTTCAACCGCGCGCGCAATCTCCGGGGCCAGCCAGCGATCTTCCTGCCAGTTGGCCACCACGGTGCGCAGGCGACGTAATGCCTGCGCCGTGCCTTGCGCCAGCTGATCTTCGCCGTGGAAATCCAGCGCCTGCGCCGCCAGCAGATACTCAATTGCCAGAATCTGCCACACATTGCCCAGCAGCTTCAGCAGCTTGAGCGCCGCACCGGTGCCAAGGCTGAGATGATCTTCCTGCAAACCCGAGGTGACATAGTTATCCAGCACCGCCGGTTGCGCCAGCTGGCGATTCTCTGCGCACAGCGACGCCGCCACATACTGCGCAATCATCATGCCGGAGTTAACGCCCGGCTGTGCCACCAGAAACGCCGGTAAGCCGCTCACCAGGGGATTGACCAGGCGATCGAGGCGTCGCTCGGCGATGCTGCCAACTTCCGCCATCGCAATCGCCAGCAGATCCGCCGCCATCGCCACCGATTCACCGTGCGGATTAGCCTGCGACACCACGCGCCAGCTATCCGCCGTGCCGAGCACCAGCGGATTATCGGTACAGGCATTGAGTTCAATGGTGATCTGGCGCGCCGCGTGATCGAACTGATCGCGGCTGGCCCCGTGCACCTGCGGCATCGAACGCAGGCTGAGTGCATCCTGGGTGCGAATGCCAACGCTGGCCGCCAGCAGCGGACTATCGCTCAGCAGTTGACGCAAGCGCTGACCGCTGCGCTGCATGCCCGGGCTGGCTTTCAGCGCGATCACTTCGGCGTCAAAGGCCACCAGCTGTCCACGCAGCGCCTCAAAACTCATCGCACCGGTGACATCCGCCCAATCGAGCAAACGCGCGGCATCATCCAGCGCCAGGCAGGACAAGCCCGTCATACACGGCGTACCGTTCACCAGGCTCAGCCCCTCTTTAGCGCCCGGACGATAGGGCTGCAATCCCGCCAGCGTTAACGCCTGCGCAGCGGGCATCATCTGGTTTTGATACTCAACCTCGCCAACCCCTATCAGCGCCAGGCCGATATGCGCCATATGGCTGAGATAGCCCACCGATCCCTGCGCGGGCACCTGCGGCGTAATCTGCTGATTCAGCAGCGCCAGCAGATGCTGCACCAGCGCCACCGACACGCCGGATTTTCCGTGGCTGTAATTAGCAATGGCCGCACACAGAATGGCGCGCGCCTGTTCCCGCGTCAGCACTTGACCCACGCCGCAGGCATGGCTCAGCAGCGTATTACGCGATAGCTGGCTAAGCTGCTCCTCCGGCAGCGTGATATTACACAGCGCGCCCAAGCCGGTATTGATGCCATAGGCAATCTGGCCGCTGGCCACAATCTCATCGACAATCGCACGACCTTGCGCAATGCGCTGCCAGGCGCTAACGCTCAGGCTTAGCTCCGCATTGTGGCGTGCCACCTGCACCAGTTCCTGCCATGTTAGTGGGCTATCGCCCCACACCACGGTCATGCTGGCTGCTCCACACCATGGTGGCTGGAGATAAATTGCTTAAAGCGCGGCGATCCCTGCTCGCCAAACATCTCTTCCGGCGCACCCTGACAATCAATAGTGCCCTGATGCATAAACACCACGCGATTGGAGACGTTGCGCGCAAAGCCCATTTCGTGCGTCACCACCAGCATGGTGCGCCCCTCCTCTGCCAGGCTGCGCATCACTTTCAGCACTTCGCCCACCAGTTCCGGATCGAGCGCCGAGGTCGGTTCGTCGAACAGCATGACTTCGGGATCCATTGCCAGCGCGCGGGCAATCGCTACGCGCTGCTGTTGGCCGCCCGACAGCTGCGCCGGATAGAAATCTTTGCGATTCAGCAATCCCACGCGATCGAGCAGCTGCTCCGCCTGCGCGATGCAGCTTTTTTTGTCGCGTTTCAATACGTAGTGCGGGCCTTCGATGACGTTTTGCAGCACCGTCATGTGTGACCACAGATTAAAGCTCTGGAACACCATGCCCAGCCGTGAACGCAGGCGCTCAATCTGTTTTGGGTTGGCCGCCAGCTGATGACCGCGCGCGTGGCGCTTCATCTCAATGGTTTCACCGCCTACGCTCACCACGCCGGCATCCGGCGTTTCCAGCAGGTTGATGCAGCGCAGCAAGGTGCTTTTGCCCGAGCCGCTGGCACCGAGAATCGAGATGACATCGCCTTGATGTGCCTGCAGCGAAATGCCTTTCAGAACTTCCATCGCGCCAAAAGATTTATGGATATCGGTGGCGGATAAGGTAACGGGTGATGTGTGATGCATATTACTCTCCGGCAAGCGGTTTAACGGCGGGCAACGGCTTTTTTGCGGCACGATGCTGCGCACTCAGATGGCGCTCTAACAGCCCGTACAGCTGGACGATAATAAAGTTGAGAATCAGGTAGATGGCCGCCGCGCAGATAAAGACTTCCATGGTGCGATAGGTGCGTTGAATGATCTGCTGCGCCACACCGGTCACGTCCCAAACGGTCACCAGACTGGCTAACGCGGTGGATTTCACCAGCAGGATCGCTTCGGTGGAGTACGCCGGCAGCGCATAGCGCAACATGATCGGCGCAATAATGCGGCGCAGCAGCAGCCAGCGCGACATGCCGCAGGCTAGCCCGGCTTCCACTTGTCCGGCGGGCACGGCCAGCAATGCGCCGCGCAGAATCTCGGCGGTATAGGCCGCGGTGCACAGCGACAGCGCCAGCACCGCACAGATGAACGGCTCGCGCAGGAACGGCCAGACGAAGCTGTGGCGGATCACGCCAAACTGGCCAAGGCCGTAATAGATGAGAAATAGCTGGATCATCAGCGGCGAACCGCGAAACACCAGAATATAGCCGCGCGCAAAGCCGCTTAGCACGCGCCAGCGGCTCATACGCAGTGACAAAATACCGATCGCCAGAATGCCGCCGCAGAGAAAGGCGCTGATAAACAGGCCCAGCGTCACCGGTAGTGCGGCGCTCAGCTTGAGAAAGGTGTCAGAGAGAAAGGCGAAATCGATCATGCTGCTGCTCCTTAATGCTGTGCCGCAGTGCGACTTTGCCACGCACGACCGAGGCGCGACTCTGCCCGGCGAAACGCATGATTAGACAGCAGCGTCAGCACCAGATAACAGGCAGCGCCGACCAGATAGAAGGTGAAGTAATCGCGCGTAGATCCGGCGGCGACCTGGCTGGCGCGCATCAGCTCGACGATGCCGGTGACCGACACCAGCGCCGAGTCTTTCAGGCTCATCTGCCACACATTCGACATGCCCGGCAGCGCATAGCGCACCACCTGCGGCAACAGAATGCGTTGCGCGATACGCCAACGCGGCATGCCTATCGCCACTGCCGCTTCGACTTCGCCTTTGGCCAGCGCCAGACGCGCCGCGCGATACACTTCACCCTGATACGAACCCGAGATGAGCCCGATAGCCAGTGCACCAATCAGGAACGGCGGCGCTTCGATAAAACCATCGGCGCCAAACATCTGCCCGACTAGCGTAATCAGGCCGGATCCACCAAAATAGAACAGGTAGATCACCAGCAGTTCCGGGATGCCGCGGAACACCACCGAATAGCCTTCACCTAACCAGCGCAGCCAGCGCTGAGGTGATAACTTGGCCGCCGCGACACCGGAACCGACCACCGCACCAATCATCAGCGCCACCAGCGACAGCAGCAGCGTGGTACAGGCGGCGCTCAGGATCAGGCGGCCCCAGCCATCAGCACCAAAACTCAGCAGGCTCATCATCTTTCACCTCACTTACGGGGTTACGTCAGTTTTAAACCACTTCTCACTGAGCTTTTTCACCGTGCCATCGGCCAGCGCGGCATGAATCGCCTCATCCAGCTTGGCTTTCAAATCGTTATCCGCCATGCGCACGCCCATCGCTTCGCCCTCGCCCCAGATCGGGCCGCCGAGCTGCGGGCCGCTGAAGACCAGGTTGTTGTTCTCTTTACGCGCCAGCATCGATTGCGCAAAGGTCACATCATCGAATACCGCATCGATACGACCCGATTGCAGATCAAGCATCGCATCCGCCGACGAGGTGTATTCGCGTACGTCGGCATCACCTTTGAAGTACTTATCGATAAACGGCGTGTAGACGGTGCCAGAGGCAATGCCGATGGTTTTGCCCTTCAGCGCCGCTTTCAGCGGGGCAATCGCTGCGTTGATCTCTTTTTCATCGTCATGCAGCTTGATGATGTTGTGATCGGCCGGCAGCAGCGGGCTGTCTTTGGTGGTGATAAAGGTGGCGGGCGTTGAAGCATAAGGCGCGGTGAAGTTGACCACTTTCTTACGATCTGGCGTGATGACAATTGCATCCATGATCACGTCATATTTACCGGCATTCAGGCCAGCGATCATGCCGTCCCAGTTCTGCACCACCAGCTTGCACTGAATGCCCATGCGCTTGCACAGATCTTCCATCAGTTCAGGTTCAAAGCCGCCTAACTTGCCGCCCGGCAGCGTCAGGTTCCAGGGTTCATAGCTGCCTTCAGTAGCGATAGTGATCGATTTCCACTCTTTCGCTTGTACAGCAACACCGCTGATCATCAGGCTGGCAAACAGGGTCGTGAGGCAAAAACGGCGAATCGGGGCGCGGTACGTCATGCGGCTTCTCCTGGTTATTTATCGAGTTTCTCGGTCTCTGCGGGTGATATTTTTGCAGATGACCTTTCATGTATATACAAGTTAGCGTGCGGCAGATCATTGTCGGCATAAGCTTTTTGTGAGCCAGCCAGTATAAAAAATCATAATCGCTGCGTGGTGTTTACTTGTACATACAACCTAGCAAGCGCTATGCCAAAATGGCAAAGCCGCAGAATCAGGGGGATTGTCACGCAGCGCGATCAATGCTGCACCGTATGGGGGCAGGATGTGCATGGTGGTGGTGCAGAGTAATGAATCGTAGCGGCGCAATTTATTGCGCCATTTCTGGAGGGGCATAATGCCGCCATTAATACGCGCGATAAATCGCGCCGCTACGGTTTGTGCGGAGGGTTAAACGGGTTTACCCGCTTCAATAAACGCCTGCAGCAGCGGTTTCAGCACCTTCTGTAGCTGCCCAGCGCGGTCCTGTTGCCAGGCAAACGGCGGCGTCTCATCCATATAATTAAGCTGCGCCAGCTCCAGCTGCACCGCCTGCACGCCCTGCTCCGGCTGGCCGTAGGCGCGCGTAATATAGCCACCTTTGAAGCGTCCGTTGGCGATCCAGCTGTAATCGTTTTGTGCCGTACAAACCTGTTTAATCGCTTCAATCACCGGCGTTGAACAGCTGGCGCCATCATTGGTGCCGATGTTGAGATCCGGCAAACGCCCGTCAAACAGGCGCGGAATGACGGAGGCGATCGAGTGTGCATCAAACAGCAGCGCGTAACCGTGCTGCGCCTTCAGGCGCGCCAGCTCCTGCTGCAGCTGCTGGTGATACGGCTGCCAGATGGTGTCCAAATAGCCCTGACGCACCTCAGCACTCGGCGTTTTACCTGCGACAAAGGTTGGGCTGCCGTCGAATAACGTTTCCGGATATAAACCGGTGGTCGCCGTGGTGTAGAGCGGTTGATTGTCCGCCGGACGATTGAGGTCAATCACAAAGCGCGAATAGTGGCCAATCAGCACGCTGGCACCCAAATCGCGGACAAAATCGTACAGTAGCGGCAGATGCCAATCGGTGTCCGGCAGGCCGCACGCCGCGTCGCTCAATCCGGCCTCAACGTCTGGCGTTAATTGGGTGCCCGCATGCGGAATGCTAACCAGCAACGGAATCTTGCCGGCGGTGAAATGAAAAGGGGTCATTGCGCTTCTCCACGATAGATAACCTGGCACGGCAATTCGCCGCCCAGCCAGTAAACCAACTCTGCCGGACGCGCCAGCGGCCAGTGAACAAAATTCGCCACCTTGCCCGCTTCCAGCGAACCGTGCGATTGCGCTAAGCCCAGCGCTTTAGCGCCCCACAGCGTCACGCCAGCCAGCGCCTCTTCCGGCGTCAGACCAAACAGCGTGCAGCCCATATTCAACATCAGGCGCAGCGATAGCGCCGGTGAGGTGCCCGGATTGGCATCGCTGGCCAGCGCCATCGGCACGCCGTGTTGCCGGAAAAGTGCGACCGGCGGATGCTGGGTTTCGCGCAGCAGATAAAACGCGCCCGGCAATAGCACCGCCACGGTGCCGTGCTGTGCCATCGCTTTGGCATCCTCTTCAGTCGCATATTCCAGATGATCGGCGGAGAGCGCACCGTAACGCGCCGCCAGCGCCGCGCCGCCTAGCGCGGAAAGCTGCTCGGCATGCAGTTTCACCGGCAAATCTAAGGCTTTAGCGGCATCGAATACCGCGCTGACCTGCTGCGGTGAAAAGGCTAAATGTTCGCAGAATGCATCCACCGCATCCGCCAAACCGTCTGCTTTTACCTGCGGTAACAGGCGTTGGCAGATGATATCGATCCAGCCTTGCGGGTTGTCTTTAAACTCCGGCGGAAAACCGTGCGCGGCTAAACAGGTGGCCTGTACATCGGCGGGCACCGTTTCCGCCAGCTCGCGGATGGCACGCAGCATCGTGAGCTCGCTGGCTTCATCGAGGCCGTAACCGGATTTGATCTCTACCGTGGTCACGCCTTCCGCCAGCAGACGATCCAGCCGCCACCGCGCGCTTGCCACCAGCTCTTGCTGAGTTGCAGCTCGCGTGGCGCGAACCGTGGAGAGAATGCCGCCGCCCTGCGCCGCAATCTCCGTATAGCTGACGCCATTCAAACGCTGCTCAAACTCCTGGCTGCGATCGCCGCCAAACACCAGATGCGTGTGGCAATCCACTAAACCAGGCGTAATGATGCCGCCGGAAAATTCGTGCTGTTTACGCGGTGCGAAAGCCGGACAATCGCTGCGCGGCCCCACCCAAATCAGTTTTCCCTGATCGACCGCTAGCGCGCCGTCGGCAATCAGATTGTAGTGTCCGTCACGCATCGTAACGATGTCGGCCCCCAGCCACAGGCTGTCGATCTGCTTTGCTTCTGCCATCCCACTCCCCTTCACGTTCGGCGATTTACACTGCGCATCAAAGTATGTATATGTATATACAACTTTCCGCCATGCAGGATCAACCATGACAACGTATTTTGCCCCACGCGCATTGCTGGCCGACGGCTGGCATGAGCACGTGCTGATCACCACCAACGCAGCCGGCCAAATCACCGAACTCACGCCTGATAGCGAACCCGGCACGGCCACGCGCCTTGCTGGATCGGTTATCCCGGCGATTGCCAATCTGCATTCGCACGCCTTTCAGCGCGCGATGGCTGGGTTGGCCGAAGTGGCGGGCGATCCGCAGGACAGCTTCTGGACATGGCGCGATCTGATGTACCGCATGGTGCAGCGGCTATCGCCGCAGCAGGTTGGCGATATCGCCACGCATCTCTACATCGACATGCTAAAAGGCGGTTACAGCCAGGTGGCAGAATTCCACTACCTACACCACGATCCGCACGGGCAGCCGTATGCCGATGATGCAATGCTGCTGCATTTAATGGCAGCGGCAGACACGGCAGGCATCGGCCAAACTTTGCTGCCGGTGCTGTATAGCTACAGCGGCTTTGGTGCGCAGCCGGCCAGCGACGGTCAGCGCCGTTTCATCCAGCAAACTGAAGCCTACCTGCAACAGCAGCAGCGCGTGGCGAGCTGGAGCGCGGATAAACCGCTGCTTAATCATGGCATCTGTTTCCATTCGCTGCGCGCGGTGAGTGAAGCGCAAATGCATGAGGTGTTAACCGCCTGCCCGCAGGATGTGCCGGTGCACATTCACGTTGCCGAGCAGGAAAAAGAGGTGAATGACAGCCTAACGTGGAGCGGCGAACGTCCGGTGGCCTGGCTGCTCAACCGCTTTAATGTCGATCAGCGCTGGTGTTTGATTCACGCTACCCATCTGGATGACGATGAGATTCAGCGCATGGCGGCAAGCGGCGCGGTGGCCGGTTTATGTCCGACCACTGAAGCCAACCTCGGCGACGGCATTTTCCCGGCGGTTGAGTACATTGCACGCGGCGGCCGCTGGGGCATTGGTTCCGACAGCCATGTTTCGCTCAGCGCGCTGGAGGAGCTGCGCTGGCTGGAGTACGGCCAGCGACTACGCGATCGCCGTCGCAACCGCATCACATTGCCGAATCAACCGTCGGTGGGCGATCTGCTGTGGCAGCAAGCCGCGCAGGGTGGCGCGCAGGCGTGCGGTTTAGCAGCGGGCGAATTGGCGATGGGCAAACGTGCCGATTGGTTGGTGCTGGCAGAAGATGCATTTCTCGGCAGCGTGAGCAGCGCTTCGCTGCTGAATCGCTGGCTATTTGGCGGGCAGCGCGAGCAGATTCGCGACGTATTTGTGGCCGGTAAACAGGTGATTCATCATGGCCATCATCCGGCCGAAGAAGTAGCAGCGGCGCGCTTTGCCGAGGCGATGAGGGCGCTGCAATGAGAACGCGTTTTGCCTATGAGCAACTGCCGGTGAGCCGCTGGCGTAACGGCGGCGGCGAGACGCGCGAAATCATCAGCTATCCGCCAGGCGCAGCGCAGTTTGCCTGGCGTGCCAGCATCGCGACCATCTCCGCCGACGGGCCGTTTTCGCCCTTTCCCGGCATCGACCGCGTGATTACCCTGCTATACGGCGACAGCGTTGTGCTGGAGAGTGAGCACGCGCAACAGCGCTTAACGCCGCTGCAGCCGTGGGCATTTCCGGGTGAATGGGCAATTGAGGCCAAAATTAGCGGCAGCTGTCAGGACTTTAATATCATGACGCGGCGCGATAGCTGGCATTCAGAGGTGGCGATCGCAAAACAAACGGTTAGCAGTGAACACGGCGTGGCGTGGGTGGTGGCGGGTTCGTGGCAAATGCCAGGCGGAGAAACGCTGGCCATGAATCAGGGGATCTGGTGGCTGGATGAGCCTACGCAGCTGGCACCGCAAACGCCGGATGCCGAACTGCTGTTTGTGGCGCTTAGCCGGGTAGAGTGAGAGCCGCGTTCCCCTCATCCCAACCTTCTCCCGCCAGCGGGAGAAGGAGCCGATCGAGCGATGAACGAGTAGATTCAGCGATGAACACCTCGATTCAGCTCAATTATCCCAAACCGCACCGGCTAGTCCCCTCTCCCGCCCGCGGGAGAGGGCTCGGGTGAGGGGAAGCAACGCTTAACCATGCCCTCGAAAACGCCCCAGCAACTT
The DNA here is from genome assembly GCF_037149875.1 of Pantoea sp. USHLN256. Taxonomy (NCBI): domain Bacteria; kingdom Pseudomonadati; phylum Pseudomonadota; class Gammaproteobacteria; order Enterobacterales; family Erwiniaceae; genus Pantoea; species Pantoea sp. USHLN256. The sequence goes on from NZ_JBBCQO010000001.1 coordinate 634,637, forward strand.
ATAACGCGAGCCCGGATAGAGCAGACGCGCGTAAGTCACAATCTTATTGTCGCTCCACGTCTGACGACGAATCAGCAGGCATGGCTCGTGCTCATCCAGCGCCAGATGCTTACGCTGGCGCAGATCCGGCAGCACCGCTTCAACAATATGCTCACCGGCGGTCAACGGCGCCACGCGCATTAAATAGGTGTACGGCGTCAGCTGATGATAATCCTGACTGAGATAATCCGGTGCCACCAGCGGATTGACCAGACGATCTTCCAGCTGCACCGGCAAGTCGTTTTCGTAATGCACAATCAGCGAGTGAAACAGCGTCTGGCCGGTGGATAAGCCCAACACCGCTGCCTGCTCGGGGTCGGCCTTCATCTGGCCAATCGATAAAATTTTGCAGCTGTGCTGATGACCACGCTGAGCGATCTCATCGGCAATATTGTGCACTTCCAGCATTGCCGTGTAGCCCTTCATCTCCGCGACAAAGGTGCCAACGCCCTGCATGCGCACCAGAAAACCCTCGCTGGTCAGCTCACGCAACGCACGGTTGATGGTCATGCGGCTCACGCCCAGCTCGTTCACCAACTCACTTTCAGATGGCACCCGCTGGTTGGCTTTCCAGTGACCTTCGCGGATCTGGCTGACGATCGCCTGCTTCACCCGCTGGTAAATTGGCGCGGGCTCATCGCCCATCGCCGCAGCCAGCTGTGCTACTGCTGTTTGCTCGGCCATTTCCTGTTCCTTTTATGAATAATGCCCAAAGTTTACTGTCTCAGCCCGTAAATGTATATACATCTAATTGTGCAGACAGTTCACCATTGGTGCAGCTTTCGCCCTGTTTCGGTGCACCTTTTGCGCCGTTGCGTCTGCTACAGCGCACTGCGCGGTATTTCACAGAACCAGAACAATCTGGCATAGCGCTTGCTACTTGTATAGACAAGATTAGACACTTATGCTTCACTCATCGCAATCCACGGTAAATCGGACAGCCACATCGCAAAATACTGGCGTCCGACATATGCCAGATCACTTGTATAGACAGGAGTAGACTATGTCAGGTTCGGTTCAGGAAATTCGCCTCGTTCCCGGTGAAGTGGACCTCGCGACCTTGCGCACCATCTATCAAAGCAAGGTTACGCTCACGTTGGCGGATGACGCGCGTGCGGCGATCGATCGTGCCCATGAAACCGTTGATGCCATTGTCGCATCCGGCAACGTGGTGTACGGCATCAATACCGGTTTCGGCAAGCTGGCGCAGACGCAGATCCCCTCGGCGCGATTGGCCGAACTGCAACGCAATCTGGTGCTGTCGCACAGCGTGGGGTTGGGCGATCTGCTGCCCGACAATGTCGCGCGTTTGGTGGTGGCCACCAAAATTATTAGCCTGGCACGCGGTCATTCCGGCGTGCGCATCGAACTGATCGAAGCCCTGCTGGCGCTGTTCAACGCCGGTGTGATGCCGTGTATTCCGGAGAAAGGATCGGTCGGCGCATCCGGCGATCTGGCACCGCTGGCGCACATGTCGCTGATGCTGCTCGGCGAAGGCCAGGTGCGCGTGGATGGCGAACTGATCCCCGCCACCGAAGGGTTGGCGCGCGTTGGCTTACCGCCAATCGTGCTGGGGCCAAAAGAGGGCCTGGCGCTGTTGAATGGCACCCAGGTCTCAACTGCGCTGGCGCTGCGCGGCCTGTTCGAAGCGGAAAATCTGTTCGCCGCTGGCTTGATGGCCGGTGCGTTATCGCTGGAAGCGATCAAAGGTTCAGTAAAACCTTATGATGCGCGTATTCACGAGGCGCGCGGTCAGGTGGGACAGATCAACGTCGCCGCCGCCGTCTCCTCTTTATTAGCCGGTAGCGAAATTCTCAGCTCGCACACCCACTGTGGCCGCGTGCAGGATCCCTACTCGATTCGCTGCGTACCACAGGTGATGGGCGCCTGCCTTGATAACCTGACGCACGCCGCGCGCGTGTTGCAGATTGAAGCTAACGCGGCTTCCGATAACCCGCTGGTGTTCAGCGACAGCGGCGATGTCATCTCCGGCGGCAACTTCCACGCCGAGCCGGTCGCCTTTGCCGCCGATATTCTGGCGCTGGCGATTGCCGAAATCGGTGCCATTTCCGAGCGTCGTCTGGCGCTGCTGCTGGATACCGGTCTTTCTGGCCTGCCACCGTTCCTCGTCAACGACGGCGGTGTTAACTCCGGCTTTATGATTGCGCAGGTGACGGCAGCGGCGCTGGCTTCCGAGAATAAATCGCTCGCGCACCCGGGCAGCGTTGACAGCCTACCGACCTCGGCCAACCAGGAAGATCACGTCTCAATGGCCACTTACGCCGCCCGCCGCCTCGGCAGCATGTGCTTTAACACCGCCGCCGTGGTAGGCATTGAAGCGATGGCCGCCGCGCAAGGTATCGATTTCCACCGCCCGCTGCAGAGCTCGCCAACGCTAGAGCAAGAGATGCGCCGCATCCGCGCGAACGTGGCCTTCCTCGATCACGACCGTTTACTGGCGCCGGATATTGAATCCATGCGCCTGTGGGCCAGCGATTCAGCCTGGCCAGAATCCCTTACCGCGCTGCTGCCAAGTAAGCGTAAGACTGTTAATTAAGGAATCGATGATGAGCGAAACTTTGACTCAGGCTGTAGCCCGTGAAATCCGTGCGCCGCGCGGTAATGAATTGCACTGCGCCAACTGGTTGATTGAAGCGGCCTACCGCATGATCCAGAACAACCTCGATCCTGACGTGGCGGAGCGCCCAGAAGATCTGGTGGTGTACGGCGGCATCGGTAAAGCCGCACGCAACTGGGAGTGCTTCGAGCAGATCCTGCGTTCGCTGCGTGCGTTACAGCCGGATGAGACGCTGCTGATCCAGTCTGGCAAACCGGTGGGCGTGTTCCGTACCCATGCCGATGCGCCGCGCGTGCTGCTGGCCAACTCCAACCTGGTACCGCATTGGGCGACGTGGGATCACTTCCACGAGCTGGATAAAAAAGGCCTGATGATGTACGGCCAGATGACGGCCGGATCGTGGATCTACATCGGTGCGCAGGGCATCGTGCAGGGAACGTTTGAGACCTTCGCCGAAGCCGGTCGCCAGCATTACGACAGCGATCTGAGCGGTCGCTGGATCCTCACCGCCGGTTTGGGCGGCATGGGCGGCGCACAACCGCTGGCGGGCGTATTGGCCGGTGCCAGCGTGTTAGCCATTGAGTGCCAGGAGTCGCGTATCGATTTCCGTATCCGCACCCGTTATGTCGACCATAAAGCCTACACGCTCGACGACGCGCTGGAACTGATCGATCAGGCGAATAAAGAGAAGCGCGCTATTTCTGTTGGCCTGCTGGGCAACGCCGCTGAAATTGTGCCAGAGCTGGTAAAACGTGCCAAAGCGGGCGGCATGAAGCCGGATATCGTCACCGATCAGACCTCGGCGCACGATCCGATCAACGGCTATCTGCCGGTGGGTTGGGATGTGGCGCGCTGGGAAGCTGAGCGCGTCAGCAATCCGAAGGCGGTGGAGAAAGCCGCGCGTGCCTCCATGGCGGTACATGTGCAGGCGATGCTCGATTTCCATCATATGGGCGTGCCGACCGTGGATTACGGTAACAATATCCGTCAGGTGGCGCTGGATGAAGGCGTGAAGAATGCCTTCGATTTCCCCGGCTTTGTGCCCGCCTATATTCGTCCGCTGTTCTGTGAAGGCAAAGGCCCGTTCCGCTGGGTAGCGCTGTCGGGCGATGCCGAAGATATCTACAAGACCGATGCCAAACTGAAAGAGCTGTTCCCGGATCACCACAATCTGCATCGCTGGCTGGATATGGCGCAGGAGCGTATTGCCTTCCAGGGCTTACCGGCGCGTATCTGCTGGCTGGGCCTCGGCGAGCGTCACAAAGCGGCGCTGGCGTTCAACGAAATGGTGCGTAACGGCGAGCTGAAAGCGCCCATCGTGATTGGTCGCGATCACCTGGATTGCGGTTCCGTGGCTTCACCGAACCGTGAAACCGAAGCGATGAAAGATGGTTCAGATGCGGTTTCAGACTGGCCGCTGCTGAATGCCTTGCTGAACACTGCGGGCGGCGCGACCTGGGTGAGCCTGCATCATGGCGGCGGCGTCGGCATGGGCTTCTCTCAGCACTCCGGCGTGGTGATTGTCTGTGACGGCAGCAAAGAAGCGGATGCGCGTTTGGGCCGCGTGCTGTGGAACGATCCGGCCACTGGCGTAATGCGTCACGCGGATGCAGGTTACGAATTAGCGCAAAGCTGCGCGCAGGAGCACGGTCTCAACCTGCCGATGCAGAAATAACGTCCAACCCGCGCACGCCGATCAATCCCCTCTCCCGCCTGCGGGAGAGGGTTAAGGTGAGGGACAGCGCGCACCTTTCAACATTGTGCAGCATTCCCCTCATCCCAGCCTTCTCCCGCAAGCGGGAGAAGGAGCTTACCAGCCCGTTCGCTATATTCCATTCCGCTATACCCTATAGCCAAATTCTTACGCTCCACGATAGACGCCGCCATGCGCTTGCCACTACAGTAAATACATTATTTTGCAGCCACTGCTGCTGATGGAGAGCCTTACCTTATGAGCCTGCCTGCTGTCCTGCTGGAAAACGCCCTGCACTGGCGTCGTCAGTTACATCAACATCCTGAGCTGGGTTACCAGGAGCAGCAAACCAGCGAGCTGGTCGCTAACGTTCTGGCTGATGCCGGATTACAGGTGTTTCGTGGCCTGGCGGGCACTGGCGTCATTGGCACATTAGAAAACGGTCCCGGCCCGATTATTGGCCTGCGTGCCGATATGGACGCGTTGCCGATTACCGAAAAAGGCACTCCGCAGTGGAAGTCACAGAAAACCGGCGTCATGCACGCCTGCGGTCACGATGGCCACACCGCCATTCTGCTGGCCGCAGCCTGTCAGCTCGCCGCCACGCGTAACTTCAGCGGCACACTCCACTTTATCTTCCAGCCCGCTGAGGAGAACCTCGGTGGCGCACGCAAGATGGTGGAAGAGGGTCTGTTCCAGCGCTTCCCGATGGATGCGGTTTACGCCATGCACAACTGGCCGGGGATGCCGGTAGGAACGCTGGCGGTGAATCCAGACGCGATGATGGCGTCACTCGATTCGTTTGAAATTACCCTGCACGGTAAAAGCTGTCATGCGGCGATGCCGGAAAGCGGTGCCGATCCGATGGTTGTGGCGGCGGAACTGATTCTGGCGCTGCAAACCATTCCATCACGTCGCCTGTCGCCGCTGGCCTCCGCCGTGGTGAGCGTGACGCAGATTCACGGCGGCGAAGCGATTAACGTCATTCCTGAGCAGATCGTGTTACGCGGCACGGTGCGATGTTTGCAGACCGACGTACGCAATCGCGTGCGCGGTCTGATTGAGGATTTTGTCACTACCTTGCCGCGCCCGTTTGGCGTTAGCGGCGAGATTCACTGGTATCCCGGTTATCCGGTCACCGCCAACCATGCCGAGCAGGCAGAACAGGTGCGCGCGGTCGGTGTCAATCTGCTCGGTGAAGCGCAGGTCAACTGGCAGGTTAACCCTTCCATGGCATCCGAAGATTTTGCCTGCATGCTGGAAGCCTGTCCCGGCGCCTATTTCTGGTTAGGTGCCGATGGCGCGACACCTTCCGCACCGCTGCATAACGCCAACTACGACTTTAACGATGAGCTGCTGCCAATCGGCATTACCTTCTGGCAGCAGTTAGTGGAGAGCGTGCTGGCGAAAGCCTGATCGCGGTCGCCATTTGCTCGTACCGTAGCGGCGCAATTTATTGCGCATTATCTGGATGGGCACATTACCGCCATTGAAAAGCGCGATTAATCGCGCCGCTACAGATTGTGCATGCTACAAGTAAGGCGCTAAATTCAATCGCTTTATTCTTTAAATCTCTGCCAATTGCAAACGCGCTTCCGCATCCGCCAGGTTGGCCGATTCACCGGTCGCCACCAAACAGCATGCCAGCTGCAGTCGCAGCGCCTGCGGCACCGCGCGTTCACCGGCTAACACCTGCTTGATCCACGCGGCGGTATCCGCTGCGCTTTTGCTTTCCGGCAGTTCCACGCTCACTTCCGGCTGGCGCTTAACCCACACTTCCGCTTCGCTACCCGCGCCGCGCATGTAATTAATAGCCGGACAGCGCTGCGGATTGGCGTACACCTCACCTTCCGTGCCATTCAACAGAATCGCCGGAGCATCGATATCCTGGAAGAATTTGCCCACGCGCGGCACATATTCCGGATGCGACACGCTGGCCAGGCGCAGTGCCGCACGCTCAGCAAACGGCGTGGCCAGCTTCGCCAGCGTATGCGCGCTGTTGCGCACGCCCATGCGCCAGCGCAGCGACAGCTGTTTCGCCATCGGCGCACAGAGGTGGTCGATGGTGATAAACGCCAGCTCGCCGTTATCCAGCTTCGCCTGCGCCTGTTCGGCCGAGGTTACCGGCGCGATGTCCAGCGCCGCCAGCACCGCTTCGGAGGTGATGCGCGTCGGATCATCGCTGACGCCGTGCAGCAGCACCGGGAAGCCGAGTTTCACCAGCAGCAGCGCCAGCAGCGGCGTCAGGTTGCCCTGGCGTCGTGCGCCGTTGTAGCTGGGGATAACAATCGGCATCGGGCGGTTAGCAGGTGCCTGCAGCTGCATCATCTGCTGCTGCATGGCGTGATAAAAACCACGCATCTCCTCTTCGCCTTCGCCTTTGATACGCAACGCAATCAGGATGCCACCCAGCTCCAGCTCCGGCACTTCACCCGCCAGCATCGCGCGGTACAACGCCTGCGCGGTGTCGAAATCGATATCGCGCGCGTGATTTTTACCGCGCCCAATCTCTTTAATGATTTTGTTCAGTTCCATCAGGCATTCCCGCTTCCAGGGCGCGCCGCCATGCGGCTGCCAACATTGATAATTAGGTTTTCTTACTGCGGCGTTTTTTTGCTTTTTCACCGCTGGCTTCCGGCATCGGCGGTTGCTCAATCGGGAACACCGGTAATGCGGCCAGCAGTCGGCTGCCGTAGGCTTTGTTGAGCAGGCGGCGATCGTAAATCACGATTTCGCCAAAGCAGCTGTGGCTGCGAATCAAACGTCCTACCTGCTGAATCAGAGTAAAGGAGGCGCTCGGCAAGCTCTGCACCTCGAAAGGATAACGTTTCAGGCTCTTCAGCCATTCGCCCTCGGTCAAAATTACCGGACTGTCCACCGGCGGAAAAGCGATTTTATGGATATGCACCTGCGACAGCAGATCGCCCTTCAAATCCAGCCCTTCGGCGAACGATTGCAGCCCGACTAAAATACTGGTTTTGCCGGCTTCGACGCGTTCCCGATGCAACGCCACCAGCCGCGAACGCGGTTGATCGCCCTGCACCAGCATCGACAGGCGCAGATCGGTAACGTGGCTGACAAACTGCTGCATCGCGCGCCCGCTGGCGAACAGCACCAGCACGCCTTTGTGCTGCTCTTCGGCAATCTGCTGGCGGAAAAAGCGCGCCATCTCAGCGATGTGTTCCGCTTCCTGCGCCATCAGCGGCTCAAACTGCATCTGCGGGATAACCAGTTTGCCCTGTTCGATATGGTTAAACGGCGAATCCAGCGCCACAAAACGATCGCCCGCTTTTTCGCTCAGGCCAGACATCTCCTGCAATCGGTTAAAGCTGTTCAGCGATCGCAGCGTCGCGGAAGTCACCACCACATGCGGAATTTTGCGCCACAGGATTTTTTCCAGCTGATCGCTAACGCGAATGCCCGCGCAGTGGAACAGCAGATGCGCCTGCCCTTCACGAATCTCACGCGTAATCCATTTCGATACCGGTGCATTCGAGGCTTTCTCCATCGCCGCCAGCCGCCACAGTTTGCTGATCGATTCGAACCAGCCGAAATGGCGATTGAGCTGAATGATGGCTTTATGCAGCCGCATAATGTCGGCTTTACCGGTTTGATCGCCGAGCTCGTTGAGCAATCCTTCACTCAAGCCGCGCAGCGCATCGCTGAGCTTAAACAGCCGCGCGCAGAGGCTGATCAACTCTTCTGGCAGTTCGCCCAGCACAAAGCGGAATTCGCCCGGTTGATTGTTGCCCGGCAGCAGCGGATTGAGGGCGTCGCAGAGAATTTGCAGCAGCTCGCGCATTTCATCGCAGTGGCCTTTGAGGCGTTCCGGATTGGTGAGCGGCGGCGGCGATTTTGGCCGAAACTGCGCCATGATGGTTTCTACCAGCCGCACGAACAGATCGAGCTGCAAACTGCTCCAGCCCGGCGTGATTTCCGCACTCATCTCCAGCGCATCGCGTGCCACTTCTGGCAAATGATGACCTTCATCCAGCACCAGCATCAGGTTTTTTGCCGGCGGCAGCACCGATTCATTCTCCATCGCCGCCATCACCAACGCATGGTTCGCCACCACCACATCCGCCTGCTCAATTTCGCGGCGCGCAACAAAGAATGGGCATTCGCGATACCAGCGACAGTGATGGCCAAGGCAGTTGGCTTTGTCGGTTGAGAGGCGCTTCCACAGGCTATCGTCGATGGTGACATCGGTGTGATCGCGCAAACCATCCCAGCGGTAGCTGCTGAGTTGTTTCTCCAGTTTGGCGCAGAATTTCTGCTCCTCTTTGGAACCGCTCACCGCCTCTTCATCGAGATAGAGCAATAAATCGCCCTGCTGATCCTCGGTAGCCGCCAGCGCCGCAAGGTTACGCGGGCAGACATAGCGTCCTCGGCCAAAGGCCGCAGTAAAGGTGAGATCGGGGATAATTTTCTTCAGCAGCGGCAGATCCTTCGTGAAGATCTGATCCTGCAACGCCACATTGGCGGTGCTGATCACCAGCCGTTTTTCCTCGGCGCGGCTCACCGCAATGCCGGGAATCAGATAAGAGAGGGTTTTTCCTACGCCGGTTGGCGCTTCAATCGCCAGATGGCGCCCTTCGTCACCGGCCAGACTTTTCGCCACTTCGGCAATCATCTGGCGCTGCGGCGCGCGCGGGATAAAGTCAGGAACCTGCTGCTGCAGCGCCTTATACCATTGCGCAATCTGGCTTTTTATCGCTGCTGTCAGGGCCATATTCATTACTGTTTGCTGAATTGGCCTGTATTTTTACACAGTATTGGCGCAGCGTCAGCTTTCGCTGCTATTTTTTCGCGCTGGATTCAGAATTTCACGCATCGCGCGGATCAGCGTTTCACGCGCGCGCCCGCGGCGAAAAGCAAAGGAGAAGGGTGCGCGGAAGTGGAAATGGTGCGGCAGCAGGCGGCACAGCGTGCCCTGCTGTTCTCCGCTGCGCGCATAGTGTTCGGGCAGATAACCGATAAAACGGCCGGAGAGAATCAGCGTCAGCTGCGCTTCGATACTCTCCACCGACGCGTTGCTCTGGCGGAAACCGCGCTTGTTCAGCTCCTGTTGATTCCAGTAACGTCGCGTCACCATGCCGGTTTGCTGCACGGTACGCACATCTGGATGGCCCTCAGCCAGCGGATGTTCCGGGCTGCAATAGAGCCAATGCTGCTCCTCATACAGCGGGATGGTCACCAGATTGCTGGCACGCAGCGGAAAGTGGCCAATCGCCAAATCGAGCCGATCCTCCAGCAATTGCTGCTGCAGCTCATTCGGATCGCGCACGCTCAGGTTAAAAAACACTGCCGGAAAGCGCTGGTTGAAGCGGGCAATGGCGGCGGGCAGATCCAGCGTGCTGTCGGTGACGGTGGCATCCACCACGCCCAGCGAGAACGTCCCGCCCTGCGCGCTTTTCAGCGTTTCCACCTGCTCCTGCCAGCCCGCCAGCGTCGCCAGCATCTCCTGGCTGTAGCGATAAAACTGCTCGCCTTTGCTGGTGAGCGTAAAGCCGCCGCGCCCGCGCTGGCACAGGATAAAACCGAGCTGGCTTTCCAGCTCGCTCATGTAGGCGCTGATGGCGGGCGTGGTCATGTTAAGCGCCTGCTGCGCGCGAGAATAGCCCTGATTTTCCACCACGCTGGCAAACACCTGCAGCAGTTTAAGGTTGGGAAGCGTCTGCACCGATTTTCCTTCAGTGATTGCTGACTAAAGTTAAGTAATCTCTGAAGTGATTATCTGCTGTCAAGGATTTTTCCCGTCAGCCAACCGGGTAATGATGGGCTTCACTTAGCCGCAGGAGCCCATGATGACCGATTTCCCTCAGCCGCAAGGCGGTAATGAAATGCCTCGTTTCGCCGGACGCGGCACCATGATGCGTCTGCCCGCCGCGGAATCCCCGGCCGATTTAGATGTGGCTTTTGTTGGCATCCCGCTGGATATCGGCACCTCGCAGCGCAGCGGCACACGCTACGGGCCGCGCGCCATTCGCGCCGATTCGGTGATGATTCGCCCTTACAACATGGCCACCGGCGCGGCACCGTTTGATTCGCTGCGCGTTGGCGATCTCGGTGATGTGCCGATCAACACCTACAGCCTGCTGAAATCGGTCGATATCATTGAAAGCTATTATACCGAGCTGAATAACTGGCCGATTATCCCCTTAACGCTCGGTGGCGATCACACGCTGACGCTGCCAATTTTGCGCGCGCTGGCGAAGAAGCATGGGCCGATGGGCCTGATTCATATTGATGCGCATACCGATACCAACGATGAGATGTTTGGCGAGAAGATCGCGCACGGCACCACCTTCCGCCGCGCGGTGGAAGAAGGCCTGCTTGACTGTCAGCGCGTGGTGCAGATTGGCCAACGTGCGCAGGGTTACGCCGCCGATGATTTTCAGTGGGGTGTCGATCAGGGCTTCCATCTGGTACCCGCCGAGCAGTGCTGGTATCGCTCGATGACGCCGCTGATGGCCGAGGTGCGCGCGCGTATCGGCGACGGCCCGGTGTATCTCTCTTACGACATCGACAGCTTCGATCCCGCCTGGGCGCCCGGTACCGGTACGCCGGAAGTGGGCGGTTTGACCTCGATGCAGGGGCTGGAGATCGTGCGCGGCTGCCGTGGGCTGAACCTGGTGGGCGGCGATCTGGTGGAAGTGTCGCCGCCGTATGACATCAGCGGCATGACCTCACAGCTGGCGGCCAATATCCTTTATGAGATGCTGTGCGTGTTGCCCGGCGTCCGTTACACAGAGAACAAGTGATGACACAACAGGATCTGGTGTTCCCGGCACGCGTGCTACGCGGTGCTGGGGTGATCAATCAACTGGGCGCGATCTGTGCCGGGTTGGGCCAGCGTGCGCTGCTCATTGGTGGCCATCAGGCGTTGCAGGCCGTGGAAAGTCAGGCGCGTGCGCAGCTGCTGGCCGCTAACGTCACGCTGCTGGCGCAAGAGTGGTTTGGCGGCGAAACGTCGATCACGCACATCAATCGTCTGGCAGCCATTGCCAGCGAGTTGCACGCCGAGGTGCTGATTGGCGTTGGCGGCGGTAAATCGCTGGATACGGTGAAAGCGGTCGGCGCGCAGCTCGGCTTGCCGGTGGTGACGCTGCCGACCATCGCCGCCACCTGTTCGGCGGTGACGCCGCTGAGTATTCGCTATGACGACAACGGCAATTTCTTCGATATCTTCCCGCTACCGCAGGCTCCAGCGGCGGTGATTATTGATAGTGAGCTGCTGGCCAACGCGCCCGCGCGCTGGCTGGCGGCTGGCTTGGGCGATACGCTGGCCAAGTGGTACGAGTTCCGCGCGGTCAGCGCCCGTCATCCCGCGCGCGAAGGCAATGCGCGTTCTTCGCTGGCGCATAGCCGGATCTGTTATGACGTGATTGCCGAACACGGCCCGGCAGCCTATGCCGCGGTGCTGCGCGGTGAGAGCAGCGCGTCGCTCGATCAGGTGCTCGATGCGATTTTTACCTGGGCCGGATTGACCTCGCTGATGAGCAACGGCGCGCATGCTGCCGCTTCACATGCGATTTATGAAGGCTTTACCTTCTGTGATAAAACCCGCGAATTTGGCCACGGCTTGCTGGTCGGCTTCGGCAACCTGTGCTTGCTGGCGCTGGAGAACCGCACGGATGAGGAAGTGCTGGATGAGATGCGCCTGGCGCGCGACTGCGGCGTACCGCTGACGCTGCGCGAAATTGCCGATTTAGAGGCGAGTGAGCTGGCGCTGATTGTGCGTGAATCGGTGCACGCGCCGGATATGGCGAATATGGCCGAAGCGGTGACAGAAGCAAGGTTGCTGGCGGCGATTGAGCGGGTTGAGGGGTTGGCGGGCAGGGTTTAGTTTATGGTTTGAATGTGCTCGCTGTGGTTTGAATGTGCTCGCTGTCCCCCTCCTCGGTCCTCCCCCATAAATGGGGGAGGAAGATGCTGCCATATGTTCGTTCTGAAGCTGCATGTGGCAGCGTCTCCTTCCCCCATTTATGGGGGAAGGCCGGGATGGGGGACAACGAGCACAATAAAATCACCTAACCGCCAACAGCCCCACCACTTCGCGCACGTCGGCCACTTCCTCTAACTCCAGACAGATCGCTTCTAGCCGTTCGACCTGCTCCAGCGGCAGCACGCGCAATGCCAGACTGCGGTACTTCGCCAGCAGCGCCTCAAGACTTAACGGATTAGTCGGCGCGCCCGACGGCACCGGCACGTGCTGCTGCCACTGCGCGCCCTGCACGGTTTCCAGCCGCACCCACGGCTCATCGTCGCGGCTCTGCTGCTCATCGATCACCAGCACAATGCGCGCCAGCAGCGCTTCCACCGCTGGATGCAGACGTTTAGCGTCCTCATAGCTCGCCAGCTCGGCTGAGCCATACAGCGCGCGCGCCGCCAGCGCATAGGGCAAACTCATCTGCGCCGCCGCCAGACTGCGCAGCTCGCGTCCACCACACATCTCCAGCAGGAACGGATTAACGCCCACCACAATGCGCGCAATCTGCTCTACCCGCACATCATGCTGCTGCAGTAAACTACTCAGCGCATCAATCGCCGCGTGGGTGCCACGGCAGGATGCGTACGGCTTGATTGAGCAGCGCTCCAGCTTCCACACCTCGCCCAGATCCGCCGTCAGCGCCTGCGGCTGCTGCGTCTGTGGCGCTAAGGTTTGCAGGAAACCGCCCCAACGCTCTTCGAATACTGCAGCAGGCCCGTTGATACCGCGCTGTGCCAGCAGCGCGGCCTGCACGCCGCCTTCTGCGGCGCGTGCGGCATGCAGTTTTTTGGTGTGCGAGCCGTCGTGGATAAAGCCCCATAAACCGCCGCTGAAGCTGGCGGCAATCCCCAGCGCCGACGCGCACTGCGCGCGATCCAGTTGCAGGAGCGAACAGACCGCCGCTGCCGCACCAAACACGCCGCAGCTGGCGGTGGAGTGCCAGCCCGCACCGTTGTGGGCGGAGTAACCACCACAGGCTTCTAATACCCGACGACCGATGTCATAGCCAATCACCATCGCGACGATCAGCGCCTGACCGTCCACCGGCTGCGTCGCCAGCGGCAGTGCCGCCAGCAGCGCCGGGATCACCACCGCACCGGAGTGATCGCAGCCGCCGGTATCATCCAGTTCATACATGTGCGCCGCCACGCCATTCAGCCATGCCGCCTGACGCGCATTAACCTGCTGCGCGCTGCCCCATACCTGCGCCTGTGCGTGCCCGCCCTCTGCATTAACCAGCGCCAGACACTGGCGCCAGATCGGGCTATCGCAGCCCGCCAGCGAGGCGCCGAGCGTATCCAGCAGATGACGTTTCGCCTGCTCCACCAGCGGCTGCGGCAGTTGTGCGAAGTGGCTCTCGGCGATAAAAGCCGCCAGTTGATCAACCGTGCTCGCCATGCGCACCTCCGATGATGCGGCTAAACACCTCAGCCGGATGCGAGAAATCATTCTCCGGCTGCGTCTGCCAGTGCGCCGCCACCTGCTCAGCAGTGGCGATCCACACGTTGTGCTGTTGCAGCGTGTCGAGCAGTGAACGCAGCAGGCCAATGCGTCCGGCGGTGCCGATAATTTCCGGATGCAGCCGCAGCAAATAGCACAGACCAAAGCGGTGGAAACCGTGGAAATCCAGCGTCATGTTCGCCAGCGTTTCGCCATAGGGCGCGATGCGCGATTGGCCTGGCGGGATCGCCGGGCTGAGATTAAAAGCAAAGTACGGCTCATCTTCTAGCGTGTAGTGCATCGGCAGCTCAACTAAGCGCGTGCCGGGATGGAAGTACGGCAAATCGTCGCCGCGCCAGCTTGATGACCAGCGAATACCGCACTCAACCAGCGCCTGCGCCAGCCCCGGTTTCCACTGTCCGGCGGGTGTGCGGAAGCCGACGATATTGCGACCGGCGACCTGCGCCAGTTTGTCGCAGCCGCGCGTCACGCTGGCGATCTGCTGCTCCAGCGTCAAAGCCGAAAAATCTTCGTGCACATCGCCGCTACAGGCGATTTCATGGCCATCCGCCACCATGCGCTGCACTAATTCCGGCTGCTCTTCGGCGACAATCGCAGGCATGCACCAGGTTGCTTTGAGCTGCTTTTCCGCCAGCAGCGCCAGCACGCGATCGACGCCGCGCAGCGTGCCGTAGCGCCACACCGACAGCGTTTTATCGCGCCCCGCCACCGCGGGAGCCTGGGTGAGAATGCCGTGAATATCGTTGAAATCGATAGTGAGGATCGCCGCCGACTGGAAGCCCAGCGGCCAGCGTGAAGGTTCAGTCATGCTGTTGCTCCTGCAAATACCACTGCGCCACCGCGTCGCAGCGCGCAAACCACACGTCATCGCGCGCCGACATATGTTCAAACAGCTGTTCAAGCAGCAAAAGCCGTCCCGGCTGCCCGGAGATTTTCGGGTGGAACAGCGTGGTGAGGCACAAGCCTTCATCCATCGCGCCATCGAACTCGCGCTGCCAGTTATCACGCGTGTGCGCATAGCTGGCGATACGGTCACCGCCTTTCGGGAAATCGGGCTGGCGCGTGTAGGCCAGCGAGGCGTAATCGTCCATCTCCCACTTGCCGGGAATCTCTACCAGTGGCGTATGGCCCGCCACTGGAATGCTGTAGGGGCGATCGTCACCGCGCATGCTGCTGGAGTAAATCACGCCCGCGTCGCGCAGAATCTGCGGCGTTTCGGCATGCCAGTCGCCCGACGGCGTACGAAAACCGCAGGCGGTGATGCCAAGATAGTGCTTAAAGATCTCAGCGGATTTCGCCATCACCGCGCGCTGTTCATCCGGCGAAATCGACCAGAACGATTCGTGGCGATAGCCGTGATAGGCCACTTCGTGGCCCTGTTCAATAATCGCCTGACACTGCTGCGGCCACTGCTCCACCACCCACGCCGGAACGAAAAAGGTGGCGGGAATCTGGAAGGCGCGCAGCAGGTCGAGCAGACGCCCGAGCGCGCGGTACGGCCCGTAAGCCCCAAAGGTAAAATACTCTGGCGTTGACCACAGGCTGCCATTCAGCATGGCATCGCCGGTAGGACCGTCGAGGTCAAACGCCAGCGCCATGCAGCCGCGTTTACCCTGCGGCCAGCGCACTGCGCCCGGTTGTTGCATCTGCGCGCTCCTTTAGCCCTGGTTGACCGTTGCTTTCGTTACGCCGTTGTCGGCCAAACCCCATTTGCCAAGGATTTTCTGGTATGAACCGTCAGCAATCATCGCGTCGATAGCGGCCTGCACTGCGGTGGTCAGCTCCGTCGCATCTTTACCAATCGCCATGCCGGTGTACTGGAAGGAGAAGGCTTTATCGAGTGGCTTATATTTACCCTTTTCCAGATCCATGATGTACGGCAGGGTTTCGCTGCCCTGCACCACGCCATCCAGACGGTTCTGACGCAGCTGGGTGCGCGCATCGGCGGTGCCTTCGGCGCCGACCACGATGATGGCGGGCTTGCCAGCCGCTTCACAGTGCGCTTTGGACCAGTTGGCAATCTCCAGCGGGAAGGTGGTGCGACGGCTGGTGCCGACTTTCTTACCGCACAGGTCCATGGCGCTGTTGATATCGCTGCGCGCGGATTGGGTGTAGAACTGCGGGCCGGTTTTGAAGTAGTCGATAAAATTCACCACCTGCTGACGCTCTTTGGTGTCAGTCATGCCGGACATCACCAGATCAACACGCTTAGTCACTACCGCGTTCACCATCTGCTCGAAGGCGATCTCCTGCCAGTTGATCTTCACGCCCAGCTTTTCACCAATCGCCTGGCCGAGATCGTAATCCACGCCGGTCAGCTGGTTAGTCGCCGGATCCTTGAAATCCATCGGCGGATAGTTCGGCATGATCGCGACCGTCAGCCCTTTCTCTTTGATGGCGGCAGGCACGGCGATATCTGCCCAGGCAGACGATTGCAGCAGCACGGCGGCACTGATGGCACTCAATAACAGCTTTTTCATATTCACCCCGGTCACGTTAAAGAAGAATCGCGTTAATAAAGTTTTTCATCCGTGGATTTTGCGGGTTCAGCAGAATGTCTTCCGGTGCGCCCTGCTCGATAATGCGTCCCTCGTCCATAAACACCACCTGATTGGCCACCTCGCGGGCAAAGCCCATTTCGTGGGTGACCAC
The DNA here is from genome assembly GCF_037149875.1 of Pantoea sp. USHLN256. Lineage (NCBI taxonomy): Bacteria > Pseudomonadati > Pseudomonadota > Gammaproteobacteria > Enterobacterales > Erwiniaceae > Pantoea > Pantoea sp. USHLN256. Next base: position 651,053 of record NZ_JBBCQO010000001.1, read on the forward strand.
CAGCATGGTGGTGCCCTCTTTTGCCAGCTGGCGCATCACCGCCAGCACTTCGCCCACCATTTCCGGATCTAGCGCCGAAGTGGGTTCGTCAAACAGCATCAGTTTGGGTTTCATCGCCAGCGCGCGGGCAATCGCCACGCGCTGCTGCTGGCCGCCGGAGAGCGACTGCGGATAGTCGTGCGCTTTATGCGCCATGCCAACGCGATCCAGCAGCGCCATCGCCTCTTCACAGGCTTCTCGCTTCGGACGGAGCATGACGCGACACGGCCCTTCAATGATGTTCTCCAGCGCGGTTTTATGCGGGAACAGATTGAAGCGCTGGAAAACCATGCCGGTTTGCAGACGCTGACGCGCAATCTGCTTGTCGCTCAAGGCATGCAATTTATTGCCGGCGATGCGATAGCCCGCCAGTTCGTTGTCGACCCAAATCCCGCCTTTATCGACCTTCTCCAGCTGATTAATGCAGCGTAAAAAGGTGCTTTTGCCGGAACCGGACGGCCCGAGGATGCACATCACCTCGCCGTAGTTCACTTCCAGGCTGACATCCTTTAGGGCGTGGAACTGGTCGAAATATTTGTTCACCTTGACGGCGCGCACGATGTTTCTCATGTTTGGCTCCTGCTTACTGACGCTGACGATGGCCGCGTGAGAAGTAACGTTCCAGTCGGCTCTGCCCAAAGGACAGCAGCGTGACCACAATCAGGTACCAGATGCCCGCCACGAACAGCAGCTCCATCACGCGCGCGTTGGCGAAGTAGATGGTTTGCGTGTTGTAGAGCAGTTCGGAGTACTGAATCATGCTGGCGAGGCTGGTGGTTTTGATCATGCTGATAAACTCATTGCCGACCGGCGGCAGAATCACGCGCATCGCCTGCGGCAGAATGATGCGATGCAGCGCCTGCAGCCGTGGCATGCCGATGGCTTTCGCTGCTTCGTACTGTCCGGTATCCACCGACAGCAAACCTGCACGCACCACTTCCGAGGTATAGGCGCCCTGATTGATGCTCAAACCGAGCAGCGCGGCAAGGAACGGCGTCATAAAGCTGACGGTTTGCACGCTGAACAGGCCGGGAATGCTGATGGTCGGGAACACCAGCGCGAGGTTAAACCACAGTAGCAGCTGCAAAATCAGCGGCGTGCCGCGGAAGATCCACGCGTAACCCACGGCGATGTAGTGCAGCACCGGGTTTGGCGACATGTACATGATGGCGGTGATCACGCCGAACAGGATGCCAAGCCCCATCGCCAGCACCGACATGATTAGCGTATTCACCACGCCGTTAAGAATCGCCTGCGCGGTAAAGAACTGGCCAACGAAGGACCACTCAATGTTGCCGTGGGCAAAGGCATTCACCAGCAAGGCTAGCAGGATAAGAATCACTGCGGATGCGGTAATGCGGCCGTAATAGCGGCGCGGCACCACCTGATAACGATCGAGATCGTAATGCGTCTGCTCGCGGCTGTTGTTTAAACTCGGCTCAATCGGCGTTGACGACATAAAAGCCTCCTCAGGCGCGCGGGCCAGCGTAATCTTCGGTCCAGCGCTGCTGGTCCTGCATCAGGGATTGCAGACGCGCCAATTGCTCTCGCACCCGTGCCGGCGCGGTGCCGCCGTAACCGCTGCGCGCCGCCAGTGCGGCTTCCAGCGTCAGGGCACTGCGCACTTCTGGCGTTAAGCGCGCATCCACCGCCTGCAGCTGTGCATCACTGAGATCTGACAGGCCGCAGTTTTCACGCTCGCACAATTGCACCAGCTGGCCGGTGATCTCATGCGCCTCACGGAACGGCACGCCGCGCATCGCCAGCCAGTCGGCCACTTCGGTGGCCAGCGTGAAACCGTCTGGTGCCTGCTCGCGCATCACCTCGGTATTGAATTTCAGCGTCGCCATCATCCCCGCCATTGCTGGCAGCACCAGCAGCAGCGTATCGACCGCATCAATCACGTTGCGTTTGTCGTCGCTGAGATCGCGGTTATAGGAGAGCGGCATCGCTTTCATGGTGGTGAGCAGCGCCATCAGGTTGCCGACCAGGCGGCCAGAGCGACCGCGCGTCAGCTCGGCGATATCCGGATTTTTCTTCTGCGGCATGATTGAGCTGCCGGTAGCGTAGCTGTCGTGCAGCTCGACCCAGCGGAACTGGCGCGAGGCCCACATGCACACCTCTTCACATAAACGCGACAGGTTGATGCCAATCATGCTGGTGACAAACAGGAATTCGGCGGCGTAATCGCGGCTGGCAACGGCGTCGATGGAGTTCTCGCACGGCGCGAGATAAGCGAGATCGGTAGCGGCTTGCTCCGGCTGGCGCGCAATCGCGGAGCCGGCCATGGCGGCGGCACCGAGCGGACAGCGCGCGCTGCGGCGATCCCAATCCTGCATGCGTTCAATATCGCGAGCGAAGGATTGCGCATGCGCCAGCAGCTGATGCCCGAACACAATCGGCTGCGCCTGCTGTAAATGGGTGAAACCGGGCGCGACGCTTTCGGTGTGCTGCGCCGCCTGCTCCACCAGCGCCTGCTGTAATTCCAGTAGCGCGTGGGCGACTTTGCGGCCGTTGTCACGTAGGTAAAGACGCAGGTCGTTAACGGTTTGATCGTTACGCGAACGTCCGGCGCGCAGCTTGCCGCCCAGCGGGCCTAAGCGTTCGGTCAGCGCACGTTCGATAAAGGTGTGCACATCTTCATCGGCAGCAATGGGATGCAGTTGACCGGCACGATAATCGGCGTCCAGCGCATCAATCGCCGCCAGCATGGTGCTGAGTTCTTCTGCGCTTAGCAGATCGCCGCGCGCCAGTTCACGGGCATGCGCCCGGCAGCCCGCCAGATCGTAAGGTGCCAATGCAAAGTAATAATCCGGGCTACGAGACAGCGCGGTTAAACTCGCCGCCGGTGCCGCTTTAAAACGCGCGCCCCATAACAGTTCGGCATTATCAGACATGCTATTTCCCCTTACAGATAATCATCAGCGATATGAAAAAGAGATGAATGCGCCACTAGCGATAATAAAAACTTATTTTATGAACAAACTAGTAAATACCGCACATTTCAGGTTCACTGTACAATCACCGCAATTATTCCGGAGTTGAATAGCAAAAATGGAAAGTAAAGTTTCCCAGTCCGGAAACAATGCAAATAATCGCAGCGATAATGCGGTTCTGGCACTGAGTAATATCGATTTAAAATTACTGCGGGTATTTAAATGCGTGGTAGAAGCTGGCGGATTAACCGCCGCCAGTCACGAATTGAATATTGGTCTGGCAGCAATCAGTAAACAAGTTTCCGATCTGGAAATTCGTCTCGGCATGACGTTATGCAGCCGCGGGCGTGAAGGTTTTGAGCTGACGCAATATGGCATTAACGTCTATCAGGCCACGCTGGAGCTGTTTGTGTCGCTGAATCTGTTTCGTGAGCGGCTGCACAACAGTCGCAACGAGCTGCTGGGTGATATCGCCATTTGCGTGGTAGACAATACCATTTCTGACCCGCAATCGCCGGTCACCGCCGCGGTGCAACAGCTGCACCAGAAAGCGCCAAAGGTACAAATTCGATTACAAACCGCCCAATTAGACGATATTGAGCGCGGCATCAGCGAAGGTCGTTTTCATTGTGGGGTGGCGCCGGTTTATGAAATGAAAAGTGATTTTGATTACTTTCCGCTTTATAAGGAATATTCAAAATTATATTGCTCTATGTCACACCCTTTATATTCAGGCTCGCGCGATAAGAGTATATCGCTGGAGACATTACGTGAGCAGAAAATCATTAATCATTTATATGTGACGCCACGCGACGATCGTCGCATCATTCCCTTGCAGGAGAGTGGTGTACAAGCGGTACAGGTGGAATCGGTGGCTATGCTGATTTTAACCGGCCATTTTATTGGTTATTTACCAGAGCATTATGCCGCCGCGTTTATTGCGCGCGGTCAGCTATGCGAATTGGGTGATGATTCAATTCGTCGCGAGAACCCGTTTTGTCTGCTGATGAAAAAGGGGCGCAAAATAAATCCGATTATTAAGCTGTTTATGCAGGCGCTGGGGATAGCCGAGGCGGAAGCGGCGCACTGAGTTGGTGCATTTTGGGTTGGTGCTCGCTGTCCCCCATCCCGGCCTTCCCCCACGAGTGGGGGAAGGAGACGCTGCCACATGCAACTTCAGAACTAACATATAGCAGCATCTTCCTCCCCCACTCGTGGGGGAGGACCGAGGAGGGGGACTGCGAGCACAAACTTAGGAGGGGGACAGCGAGCACGATCTCAGCGCAACACCTTATACATCACCGTAGTCGCATCCAGCGCACCTTCAGTCGACTCCGCATACTGCGGAATCGCCCCGGCAATCTGCCAATCCATCGACAAATACAACGCCGTCGCCACGTCACCGCTGCGTGTGTCCAGTACCAGCAAACTTTTGCCCTGCTGCTGCGCCAGCTGTTCGGCTTGTTGCATCAGGCGGCGGGCAATGCCCTGACGGCGCGCGCGCGGATGCACCAGCAGCTTGCTGATCTCAGCACGATGGCGACCATTCGGCATCGCGCTGAACCCCACCATCACCGTCGCCACAATCACGCCCTGCTGATACGCCACCAGCAGTTGGTTGTCGCCGCTCGCCAGGCTGTAAATTTTGTCCTGCCAGAAACGCTCAATCGCCGCGCGATCTCTCACATCAATAAAGCCCACGCTGGCACCGTCGGCCACGCAGCCCTGCAGCACATCACTTAACGCCGCCAGCAGCGGCTGCGCCTGGGTGGCGCTGAGAGGTTCGATCTCAATCATGGTTTGCATACCACCAAAATGTAGCGCGCGCCGCCTTCGGCGTGAGCCTCGAAGGCGGATTTGCCGGTGAGATGGAAGCGCAAGCAATCGCCCGCCTGCAGCGTCCAGCGCTGGTCATCCATCAAGATTGTCAGCTCGCCCGATTGCAGCCAGATATGCTGCTCCAGCCCCTGCACCGGCGGTGCATCGTAATCAATGCGCGCGCCAGGACGCAGCACGCCCTCCACCAGCTCCGCTTTAAAATGGCTGGCGGGCGGCGACACGTTGCGGCGCTGAAAACCGCTGGCGGCATCATGCCACACCGGCTGCTGCTCCGCTTTCAGCAACAGCGCCGCCTCCTCTTCCACCTCGCTGAGCAGGCGTGACATGGTCAAACCGTAAGCGACACACAGCCGATTAAGCAAAGCGGCTGTCGGGCTGGTTTCAGCGCGCTCAATTCGCGACAATGAAGCCCGACTGATGCCGGTCGCCATCGCCAATTCATCTAATGACCAACCGCGCTGCACGCGCAGTTCGGCCAGTCTTGACGCTAAGCGATCGTCAGTTTCCGAAGCAGACATCTTCACCTCTCAATTATGGGAATTAAATCTCATATATGAGATAACACTACGAATCCTCAACAAGGTCAAGTTGTACAACTAAAAAATCGTTGTACAACCCAGTCGTGGGGGTTAAGGTGTTGTTATGCAGGTCAGAATTTTTGAGGACTTTATGGCCTTATACAGTATCGGGGACGTAGCCGAACGCTGTGGAATCAACCCAGTAACGCTTCGCGCATGGCAGCGACGTTACGGTCTGTTAAAGCCGCAGCGCACCGAAGGTGGTCATCGGCAATTTGATGATGAAGATGTTCAGCGTATCGAAGAGATAAAACGCTGGATAGAGAGCGGCGTGCCCGTTGGCAAAGTGAAAGCGTTGCTGGAAGGCGCTACCGTCAATGTGCACGACGGCTGGTCGGCACTACAAGAAGAGTTGATGAGCGTGCTGCGCCACGTGCGCCCGGCTAAATTACGCACCAAAATTGCCACTATTGGCCGGGAACATCCGGTGGATGCGCTAATCGATCACGTGTTTGTGCCGGTTCGCCAGCGTCTGGGCTTAGATCAGAACACCGCGCGCACCATGTGCAGCCTGCTGGATGGCGCATTGATCGATTATGTGGCGTTTTGCCTGGCAGGCGCGCGTAAGAAAGCCGGTAAAGATGCACTGATGATTGGCTGGGCGGTGGAAGATCGCACCCGCATCTGGCTGGAAGCCTGGCGCTTAGCGCAGCAGGGCTGGCGCATGGATGTGCTGGCGGAGCCGCTGGACATGCCGCGTCCTGAACTGTTCCCCGGGCAAAACCTGTTTATCTGGACCGGTAAAAAACCGACGCGCCGTCAGCAAGAGCAGTTTGAACACTGGCAGGCCCAAGGTTTTGCGATTCATCTGCACGATCCTGCATAAGCAAAAATCGCACACACGGCCTTTGCCTGGCGGAGTGTGCGCGTTATGATGCCGCCCTAAATTTCTTTTCTCAGGTCTCCTTATGAACTGGAATAAACTCCTTATCGGTTCCCTGTTCGCCATCATGGCGCTTGGCGGCATGGGCGGCATGATGCTGGTCGGCTACAGCCTTATTGTGCATACCAACTAAGTTTGCGTTGCACCCGCTCTAACAGACGATCGCAAATCAACGCCAGCAGCGCCACCAGCAGTGCCCCCTGAATGACATAAGCGGTGTTAAAACCGCTCAATCCGATGATCACCGGCGATCCGAGGCTTTCTGCGCCCACGGTAGACGCAATGGTGGCGGTACCAATACTGATCATCACCGATGTTCGCACCCCGGCCATGATCACCGGCGCGGCCAGCGCCAGCTCAATCTGCCATAAACGCCGCCACGGCCCCATGCCGAGGCCAACGGCTATTTCACGATTGCTGGCCGGCACGCTATCTAAACCCGCCAGCGTACCCTGCAGAATCGGCAGCAGCGCGTAGAGAAACAGCGCCATGATGGCGGGCGTCGCGCCAAATCCCATTACCGGCACCGCTATCGCCAGCACCGCCACCGGCGGAAACGTCTGCCCTGCCGCAGCTACCGTTTCCAGTAATGGACGAAACGCGCGCCCGGCCTGCCGCGTGGCAAACACCGCACAGCCCACGCCGACTACCACTGCCAGCAGGCTACCGCTTACCACCAGCGCCAGATGCGCCAGCGCCAGGCGCCAGAAACTCTCCTGCTGATAGAGCGGCCGCTCGAGCTGCGGAAACCAGTGCGCAAACAGCGGGCCGCTGTGCGGCAATCCCCACAGCAGCAGCAAAAAGGCCGCCAGCAGCCAGTAGAGTGGATCGCGTAACAGCCGCATCAGCTCGCCTCCTGCTGGCGCAGCAGATCGCTAAAGTGCAGCACGCCCAGCGGCTGGTGCTGCTGATCAACCACCGGGAGTTTATCGGTGCGGCGCGCAATAAACTGCGACAGCGCTTCACGCAGCGTGAGTGATTCGGCGATCGGTTCCACATCGAGCCATTCGCCGCGCCGTGCCGCACTGCCGGCGCGACCCAGTGCCAGCAAACGCACGCCAAGCTCGCTGCGACCAAAGAATTCGCGCGCAAAGTCATTCACCGGCTGCGTCAGCAAATCAATCGGCCTGCCCTGCTGCACAATTTCACCGCCATCCATCAGCACCAATTGATCGGCAAGCGTGAGCGCTTCGTCGATGTCATGCGTGACCAGCACCACGGTGCGGCCGGTCATTTTCTGGATGCGCAGCATCTCGTGCTGCAGCGCCAGGCGATTGACCGGATCGAGCGCGCCAAACGGTTCATCCATCAGCAGCAGTTCCGGATCGGCCGCCAGCGCACGGGCCACGCCGACACGCTGCTGCTGTCCGCCCGAAAGCTGATGCGGCATGCGCGATGCCAGGTGGCTATCAAGATTAAGCAGCGCCAGCAGCTCGTCGACGCGCTGATTGATCCTCGCCTGCGGCCAGCCAAGCAGCGACGGCACGGTGCCGATGTTTTTCGCCACGTTCCAGTGCGGGAACAGGCCAATCGACTGAATGGCGTAACCGATGCGGCGGCGCAGCGCGCGGGCATCCATGCGCTCAATCGGTTCACCGGCAAAACGAATTTCACCGCTGTCGTGCTCGACCAGCCGGTTGATCATCTTCAGCGTGGTGGATTTGCCGGAACCCGAGGTACCAATCAGCACGGTAAAACTGCCCTTCTCAATCTTTAGCGACAGGTTGCGTATCGCCTCTTTCCCGGCAAACACTTTGCTCACCTGATGAAATTCAATCATGACGTCTCTCCAGCAGTGCCGACAGTAAACGCAGCAGTGCATCAAAAATCACCGCCAGCGCCACCACCGGAATCACGCCCAGCAGCACCAGATCGAGCGCGCTGCTCAGCAATCCCTGAAAAACAATGGCACCAAATCCACCCGCGCCAATCAAGGCGGCGACCACCGCCAGACCAACGGTTTGCACCACCACCACGCGCAAGCCAGAAAGCCACACTGGCAGCGCCAGCGGCAGCTCGGCCAGCCAGAACTGCTGCCACGCGCTCATGCCCATGCCGCGCGCGGTTTCGCGTACTTCCTGCGGCACCTGCTGCAAACCGGCCACCACGCTGCGCACCAGCGGCAGCAGCGCATAGAGCACTAGGGCAATCAGCGCGGGTGCAATGCCGATGCCGCTAATGCCCCAGCGCGCCAGCACCGGGAAATGCGCGACCAAACCGGCCAGCGGCGCAATCAGTAAGCCAAACAGCGCCACCGACGGCACGGTTTGAATCAGGTTCAGCACGCTGAAAGCCGCGTTTTGCCAGCGCTGACGACGTGCAATTGCCAGGCCGAGCGGCAAACCGATCAGCAACGTCGGCAACAGCGTACCGCCGAGCAGCCACAGATGCTGGCTGAAGGCCGCGTCGAACACTGCCGTGCGGTTGGCATACTCTTTCAATAACGAGAGACGATCGAGGTGACCGCTGAGTAACAGCAGCAGCGGCAACAGCCAGATTTGCAGGTTGAGCACAATGCGCCACGGTGTGCTGGCCGTGATTTGCCGTACCACTTCGGCCGCCAGCAGCAGCGACAGCGCCGCGGCGCACCATAAGCCGCTGCCAAACGCGGTGCGCGCCAGCGGACTACCGCTGTTCGCCAACGCCGTCGCCTGTTGCCCGGCGAGCCAGATAAGCAACGCCAGCATGACGTCGGCCGCCAGCAGCAAGCTGACCGCGCTGATACGCCGCGCAGGCCACCATAATCCTTGCCACAGCCACAGCAGCGGTATCAGCAGCAACCCGCTATTCGCTACCTGCCAAAACAACAACGGCTGCCCGGAAACCAGACGATTAGGGGCGAAGCTCAGTAGCGGCAAGGCAAACAGCGCCAGCGAGATAAGCGTGGTTAGCACCAGCAGCACCGGCTGCTGGCGGGGTCTGAGTAACAACGACGACACTGTTTACAGCAACTTATTCTGCTGTAACCACTGTTTCGCGACCTGACTGGCATCCTGACCATCGACCGCAATCTGCGCATTCAGCTGTTGCAGGGTTTTCTCATCCAGCTTGCTGAACACCGGCTGCAGCCAGTTACCGATCTCAGGATACTGTTTGAGCACGCTGGCGCGGATCACCGGTGCAGGCGCGTAAATCGGCTGCACGCCTTTGGGATCGCTCAGGGTTTGCAGGCCGAGCGCCGCAACCGGACCGTCGGTGCCGTACGCCATCGCGGCGTTCACGCCGGAGGTTTGCTGCGCCGCCGCCTTGATGGTCACCGCGGTGTCACCGCCCGCCAGCGACAGCAGCTGCGACTGCTCCAGCTTGAAGTTGTAAGCTTTTTCAAACGCCGGTAACGCATCGCTGCGTTCGATAAATTCTGCCGATGCCGCCAGTTTGAAAGTGCCGCCTTTTTTCAGGTATGCACAGAGATCGTCCAGTGAATTGAGGTTATTCTTCTGCGCCACGTCGCCGCGCACCGCGATGGTCCAGGTGTTGTTGGCTGGCGCTGGCGTCAACCACACCAGCTGGTTTTTGTCAGCATCGAGCTTTTTCACCTTCTCGTAGCCCTGCTGAGCATTTTTCCACGCCGCATCTTTCTCATCGTTGAAGAAGAAAGCGCCGTTGCCGGTGTATTCCGGATAGATATCCAGCTCGCCTGCGGTAATCGCACCGCGCACCACCTGCGTAGTGCCGAGCTGGATTTTGTTAACCGTTTTCACCCCGTGTTTATCCAGCACCTGCAGGATGATATTGCCGAGCAACGAGCCTTCGGTATCAATCTTAGAGCCCACCTTCACCGGATCCGCCGCATGCGCCGCACCCACGCTCATGGCGAGCGCCATCATCCCCAATAAACCCTGCTTTATCATCTCGCTTCCCTCATTTGTTTTCATTGTGTGACTATCAAGCGTAGCCTGGCGAATAGCGATGGGCGCGGTCAAGCAGCTTACTTCGTGCTTTTTTTGCTATCGATAGCGGGTTAGTTATAACCAAAACGCAGTTCATATAACCAAATTGAATTTTTAATGCCGAGGCGGCGGCTTATGCTCACCGTCCCACTCATTACAATAAATTACAAAACATCATGACCGATTTAGCTTCTCCGGCGCACGTGGCGCAGGCAGGGAATACACCCACCGGTGAGACCAAATGGATTCGCAGCGCGGCCGACGTTTCCGGTTTGGTTAATAACAGCGACGAATCGCGCAGCAACGCGCGCATTGTCATCGCCATTGCGCTGGGCGGCGTGTTTCTTGATGCCTACGATCTCGGCGCATTAGCCTTTGGTATTAAAGACGTGACGCGCGAGTTCCAGCTCACGCCTGCCGGCACCGGCATGGTGGCCTCGGCGATCACCTTTGGCGCGATTGTCGGTGCCTTAATTGGCGGCTATCTCACCGATAAAATTGGCCGCTATCGGGTATTTATGGCCGATATGTTCTTCTTCGTGGTAGCGGCATTAGCCTGTGCCTTTGCGCCGAACGAATACGTATTGGCGGGTGCGCGCTTCGTAATGGGACTCGGCGTTGGCATCGATTTGCCCGTGGCGATGGCGTTTCTTGCCGAGTTTTCGAAGCTGCGCGGACAAGGCAACAAAGCCGCCAGCGTGGCGATGTGGTGTCCGACGTGGTACGCGGCGATCAGTATCTCCTATCTGCTGGTACTGCTGCTGTATGCGGTACTGCCGGAAACCCACACCGATTGGCTGTGGCGTTTAATTCTGGGCTTTGGTGCGGTGCCCGCGCTGCTGATCATTGCCATTCGCAGCCGCTACATGAGTGAATCGCCGATTTGGGCCGCCAATCAGGGTAACCTGAAAGGCGCGGCGGAGATTCTGCGCAACGCCTACAACATCAACGCGCAGGTGGCGGAGGATGCCGATCTGACACCGCAGAAAGCGGTACGTAAAGCCAGCTGGCGCAACTACGGCGCGCTGCTGCAGGGCGTCTATCGCCGCCGCACTATTCTGGCCACCGTGACGTCAATCGCCTCATCGTTTGCCTATAACGCGGTGGCGTTTGGCCTGCCGGTGATCATCTCAAGCTTCTTTGCGCAATCGATGCTGACCACAATTCTGGTGTCGCTGGCGCTTAATCTGCTGTTTGCGTTTGTTGGCGGCTTACTGGCGGTGCGGCTGGTGCCACGTCTCGGTGCGTGGAAGATGTCGGTTGCCGGTTACGCCTGTCAGTGCGTAGCGCTGCTGGGATTAGCGTTGATTGGTCGTCCGGAAGGTGGCGAACAAGCGGCGGTGGCGATTGCCATGCTGGCACTGTTCCTGTTTGGTCAGGGCTTTGGTCCCGGCTCGCATACCATGACGTTTGCTTCGCTGAGCTATCCGGCTTCGCTGCGCGGCGTGGGCGTTGGCTTCAACCAGACGCTGATGCGCGGCAGTTCAACCGTGTCGCTGTTTGCCTTCCCCCTGCTGGTCGCTGCGTTTGGTACTGGCGTGTTCTGGGTGATCTTCCTGGCGCCACTGATTGGCTTGCTGGCGCTGCTGGCAATTCGCTGGGAGCCGTCGGGCTACGACGTGGATGCGGAAGATTTTCAGTGATACCTAAACACTGACTTCCCCGAGCGCACGTGTTGTAGCGGCGCAATTTATTGCGCGATAAATCGCGCCGCTACGGAGTGTGCAATTATGCGGTCAGGCGGAAATCGCCGAGCGTATTGGGAATGCGCGGGAAGGTGTGCAGGAACCACGGCGTAAACTGCTCGGGGTTTTCTGCCATCTCCTGCTGAATTTGAGCAATCGAGCGATAACACCACGCATCAGCCTCTTCCGGATTGAGTACCGGCTGCTCATCGCTGATGGCGAAAAACACGTGGCCATATTCATGCTCGGTTAAACCGTTGCTGAGCGGCAGGTTATAGCTGAGTTCAAACACCGGCGTTAGCGTAAGTTTCATGCCCATCTCTTCACGCAGACGGCGTTCGGCGGCATCACGGGTCGACTCTTGCGGATAGGGATGACTGCAGCAGGTGTTGCTCCATAACCCACCGCAGTGATATTTCCCACTGGCCCGACGCTGCAGCAGCACCTCATGGCGCGAATTGAACACGTAAACCGTCACCGCACGATGCAGTAATCCTTTCTCATGCACTTCCAGCTTTTCCATTTGGCCGATAGGGCGATCGAGGTGGTCGACGAGAATAACTTCAATGGCGGACATGACAACTCCTTCGGAAAATTCGCAGCTATTGTACACAACCTCCCCGGCGTTAATGGAGGAAATAGCGCACATTCCGTGCGTTAACGTGGGCAACGTAAAGCGTAGCAGCCTGCGGACAATTCAGCATAAAAAGGCGGAAAAAGGGGTTAACAGAGGAGATGCGGGCGGTGTGTAATACGGTCGCCACCATCAATGACGACCGTATTGTGTAGCATCGCCATGCATGGCGACCGAGTCGATTACAACTTAAAGCTCTGCACCACCTGCTCCAGCTGGACGCTCTGCTGCTCCATCGCTTGCGCGGCGGCAGAAACCTGCTCAACCAGCGCGGCGTTCTGCTGGGTGCTGCCATCCAGCTGAGTAATCGCCACGTTGACCTGATCGATACCCATGCTCTGCTCGCGGCTCGCCGACATGATTTCACTCATCAGCGTGGTGACGCTGCTGACGCCCTGCATCAGCTCATCCATGGTTTGCCCGGCCTGCTCCACCAGTTGGCTGCCGGTATCGATATTCGCTACCGACTCCTCAATCAGCTTTTTGATTTCACGCGCCGAGTTAGCCGAACGTTGCGCCAGATTGCGCACTTCCGAGGCCACCACGGCAAATCCGCGGCCCTGCTCACCGGCTCGTGCGGCTTCTACCGCCGCATTGAGCGCCAGGATATTGGTCTGGAAAGCGATGCTGTCGATGACGCTAATGATATCCACCACTTTACGCGACGATTGGTTAATCGCCCCCATGGTGCTCACCACCTGACGCACCACTTCGGTACCGCGCGCGGCGACTTGTGAAGCACCGTCGGCCAGCTGATTGGCGTGCGTGGCGTTATCGGCATTCTGTCGTACGGTGCCGGTCAGCTCTTCCATCGACGCAGCGGTCTCCACGATCGAACTGGCCTGCGACTCCGTGCGCGCTGAGAGATCGGCGTTGCCGCTGGCGATTTCACGCGAAGCGGAGGTGATCGCCAGCGCGCTGTCGCCCACCTGGCGCATCAGCCCCTGCAGATAAGCGATGAACTGGTTAAAGCTCTGCGCCACGGCGTTGAATTCCGGGCTATTGCTGGCAGGCAGACGCTGCGTCAGATCGGCACCGCCGGTCGACAAGGCTTCGATGTTGCGATGCAGCAACGCCAGGCGTTTCATCATCGCTCGCACGAAACCGAGCAGCACCAGCAGCAGGATCACCGCCAGCGGGATCTGCACCAGACCCAGACGCGTCAACATGCTGTGCGTCTGCGCATCCAGCAAACTGGAGGGCACATCACTGGCGAGATACCACGGGCTGCCGGCTATCGCCTGCAGGAACAGCGTGTGTTCGCCATCTTCCCCTGCAAAGGTGGTTTGTGTCGGCTGGCTGCCCGCCTGCGCTAACAAGCCTTTCAACGCGGCGGCCATCGGCAATTGCGTATCCGCAAGATTTTCCAGCTTCGGCGCACCCTCCACCAGCGCGGCGTTGCCGACCACTTTGCCATCGGCTTCAACGATCAGTACGCGGCCCTGAATCGCCTCGCCCATCTGTTTTGCCAGCTGGTTGAAGAAGCCCAGCGTCACATCGATCGTCGCGACGCCCCACGCGGTGCCGTCGCGATAAATCGCCATGGCGCAGTTGGTACGCGGCTGCGGGCTGGCGGCATCCTGATAGGCTTTCGCCCAGGCGCACTGACCTTTAGCGGCGGCCAGGCCATCTTTGTACCAGGACTGCTCCCAGTATTTGTCGGCGGCGTCTGAGTTCCAGTAGGTGTTGACCTGCAGCTGATTGCTGGCGTTACGCGCAAAGAACGAGCTGTTTTTCTCTTTCGCCGGATCGCGACGATTCGGTAATGGCCAGATGCCACCGCCGAACACATTGCTGTCCTGATATTGGTTGACTAAGGCGGGCAGCAAGGTATCGATGGTCGCACTGTCCATCACGCCAGCCGCTTCGGTGATAGCACGCTGCTGCGCCTGCACACGGTTCATCTGCTCGATAATGCGTCCGGCCAGGCCGTCTACTTCGTAGCGCACCAGACGGCTTTCATTATGAGAGAGCTGCGGGGCGATAAACTGATTGATCACCAGCACGGTAATCAGCATTAGCCCGGCAAAAAAGGCGACCAGCGTCGCGGTGAAACGGGATTGTGTTGTTTTGAACATTATGTGTGCCCTTACCCTGGTTGGCGAGTTGCCTGATCGAGGTTAACGGCGTGTTAATGGGGATCTTGAGGTGAGCGCGATCACAAAGCAGTGAAATAGTTGATTTGAGTGATAATTTAAAATCGTAGGGTCGGCATTAATGCCGACCGGGTTTAGGGTGCGGGCGGCTCCACCACTTCCTGACGCGGGCGGAAAATATGATTATTCCCGTCCGCCAGCAAACGCTGCAGCAACTGCTGGCCACCGCGATCGTCGGCTTGTGCGAACTGGCGTTCGGCTTCGGTTATCGGCGTTGACCACAGCAAATTCACCCGGTCACCATCGCGTTTCGGCAAGCGAAACTGCGCGGCTTCCGGCGCCAAATCATTAGCCAGCAGGAAGCTTTCAAAACCCACCGGTGCCACTTCTGATGCCAGCGTATGGCCTTCGCCAATCCACGTCAGCCGCGCCCACGGCAGATGCGCAAACTCAGCCAGCGCGCTCGCCATCTGCACCGCATTGGCTTCGGTCATCACTTCTCCGTCTACGGCCATCGCCAGTTCAACGCGGCGATACTGCGGCGCCAGCTCATCAAACAGGTGATCCACCTGCGGCATTGGGCGAATCCCCATACCGAGAGTCAGAAAAACCCAAACGCCGTTGTGTAAATGCTGCGAAATCGCCATCGGCGGCCAGTTGCCTTGATCGATGGAGTAATACTTGACCGATTCGCCAAACTGCGCCTGATAACACTGCATCAGCTCGCGCTGCACCACACCCCACAGATGCCCGTCGTGCCAGTCGCGCCAGAAATGACGCTGCTGTTCGGCACGCGCGTAATAGTCGTTGGTCGAGGCCGAGCCAAGCGGTGCGGTCAGGCGATTCTCTTTGATACAGGCGGCAGAGAAACTCACCTGCTTGTCCTGATACAGGCTCCAGCCGGGGATTACCGCCAGCAGCTGACCGTAATACCATAACGCCGCACCGTCATCGCTTGGCTCCCACAGCACCTGTAATCCGGCCGGATCGAGCATTGGCTCGGCTTCCAGCGTACGGCAGTACTCCGCACTCAGCAGCGGCGCTATGCCCTGCTCCATCGCTTCGCGATCTTCCTGCGCCGGCGCAGGCAGCAGATTGCGCAGCCAGCAGCCGCGCACCGCATATTGGCTGCGAAACAGGTCGTTCGGCCAGATATAAAAATAGGCCGTACGCGCGTCCTGTTCGACGATAGCGGTTAGTGTGTGTTGCTGATTCGGCACCTCAGCAATCAGAGGTTGGTGGGTCATAACGCCTCGATATTACCTGGAGGAATCCATTTTCCCCGAGAATAGAGCAGGATCGGCACTCGTGCCATGTGACACAAGGGTAAAACTCTCAAAGTGCGTGCAGGCGTAAATGAAAACGGCGGATCAGTGCCAGCATAACGCGCTGACACGCTTCAAATTATTTCGCGATTCTTTTGCCGTCACGCATGGTATCGTCGGCGCATTCCTCTGTGCGGAGCTGCCGATATGGTGCTGCAAAACCTCGATTTGAACCTGCGCGACGTGGTTATCTGCGCGATGTTAGTGTGGCTGTTTATACGCTATACGTGGGTAATGTCGTCGCTGAGCATCATGCTGGCGGGCGCCGCACTGCTGGTGTTGTTGCCCACGGATATTTACTTCAGTTTATTACCGCTGGCGCTGATTGGCGTCGGGCTTGGTATGTTGATCCATCATCATCAGCAACGTCGGCTGGCGCTGCAGCGCGAAGCGCGCACCCCACGCACCTATACCAAAAAGCAGGACGAGCTTAATCTACCCTGAACGGCCCATGCGCTGCATGGCGCGCGTGTAGGCGCCGCGCTGAATTGACCAGCGCAGCAGCCCGGCAAGCACCGCAATTTCCCGATCCACCCGCCACTGATTGATCGGCCCAATCGGCTGCTGGATCTGCTGTTGCGCCCAGGTTGGCAGCAACCCCATTCCCGCTTTCAGCATCACCCGCATGGCTGGCTTTGCCTGCCAGCTTGGCGCAGGCGCATTGATTAATAGCTGCATCACTTCCAGCGTGCGCTCATCGCAGATCAGCTCAGGGCGCATTCTCTGTAAATAGTCCTCAACCGCCGGTACGCTTTTCGGCACCTGCTGCGCGCCGAGCGCTTCGGCAATCAGCGCCGCTTCCTGATAATAGCGATCCTGATCTTCCCGGCTGAGCTGCGGATTTTTGTAGCGTAGATGCGCCGCCAGAAAGCGGCTGGTCTCGGCAACGTGCACCCAGGTCAGCAGATGCGGATCGCTGGCGGCATAAGGCTTGCCGGCGTTGTCGATGCCGGTAACGCGCAGGTGAATACGTTTGACGCGCTCAATCAGAATATTGGCATCCACGGTATTGCCGAAGGTGGTGACGGCGATAAACTGGCTGGTACGCCGCAGGCGGCCCATCATGTCCTGACGGAAGTTGGAGTGATCCCACACGCCGGCCAGCGCTGCCGGATGCAGCATCTGCAACATTAAGGCGCTGATACCGCCGCACAGCATCGCCGTGAAATCGCCGTGCACGCGCCAGATAACGTGATCCGGACCAAACAAGCCAGGATCGCCGGGCGGTTGCGAGATATCAAATTCATTGAGTGACAGGCCGTTGAGGCGGAAGACTTGCTGTTGGATACGTTCGCGGATGTTCATGGGTTTCGATTTGTGCGGTTAGGCCCTCCCCCCGGCCCTCTCCCGCAAGCGGGCGAGGGAGAGGATTGTGCTCGGATTGAAAACGCCGCACCCATAGGTTCCCTCTCCCGCTTGCGGGAGAGGGTTAGGGTGAGGGCATCAGCGACTATAAATAATCAAACTGCGCATCCTGGGTACGCACGGAATCCAGACCAATCATCACGTTGATTTTGCCTGGCTCAGCCACCTGCTGCATCTTCTGGTTCCAGAACTTCAGCGCATCCACATCGATCTTAAACTTCACCGTCTGCGATTCGCCGGCTTTCAGCATGATGCGCTGGAAGCCGCGCAGCTCCTGCACCGGACGGCTAATGCTGGCGACCGGATCGTTGAGATACAGCTGCACCACGGTAGCTCCGTCGCGTTTACCGGTATTGGTCACGGTCACCGATGCATCCACCGAACCGTTACGCGGCATGGTGCGTGATGACATCTTCACCGGCGACACGCTGAACGTGGTGTAGCTCAGGCCGTAACCAAACGGATAGAGCGGGCCGTTGATCGCATCATAGTAGTGTGAAGTGTACTTGTTCGGTTTGGCGAAGTTGTACGGACGGCCGGTTGGCAGATGGTTGTAGTAAATCGGAATCTGGCCAACTGAACGCGGGAAGGAGACCGGCAGTTTGCCCGATGGATTGTAATCACCAAACAGCACATCGGCGATGGCATTACCGCCCTCGGTGCCACTGAACCAGGTTTCCAGCATTGCATCGGCCTGCTGATCTTCCTTCACCACCGTCAGCGGACGGCCATTCATCAGCACGATCACCAACGGTTTGCCGGTGGCCTTCAGCGCGTCCAGCAGCTTCTGCTGACTTTGCGGAATCGACAGTTCACTGCGGCTGGAAGCTTCATGCGCCATGCCCTGCGCTTCACCCACTGCGGCAACCACCACGTCGGCTTTTTTCGCCTGCGCCACCGCTTCATCAATCAGCTCCTGCGGCGAACGTTTATCCACGCTTACCGCTTGCTCATACAGATTAAGGAAGTCCTGAACGCCCTTGTTATCACTGATGTTGGCGCCTTTGGCATACAGCACCGTGCCTTTACCCGCCATCGCGCTGCGCACGCCTTGCAGCAGCGGAATAGATTGTTTCGCCACGCCTGCCGCAGACCAGCTGCCCATAATGTCGCGCTGGCTATCGGCCAGCGGCCCGACCAGCGCCACGGTGGCGTCTTTCTTCAGCGGCAGCGTTTCATGCCAGTTTTTCAGCAGGACGATGCTTTTGCGCGCCACGTCGCGCGCTTCGGCACGGTGCAGTCGGCTTTCCGCGTTGGTGTCCTGCGGATCGCTCTCTTTCGGCCCTAAATGGCTGTAGGGATCGTTGAACAGGCCCATGTCATATTTGACGTTCAGCACATGGCGCGCGGCATCATCGACTTCCGCCATGCTTACCGCGCCGCTTTTCACCAGCCCCGGCAGATATTTGCTGTAGTACTCGTCGCTCATGCTCATGTCGACGCCCGATTTCACCGCAATGCGCACCGCGTCCTGCGGATCGCTGGCCACGCCGTGTTTCAGCAGTTCTTTAATCGCACCGTGATCGCTGATGGTGATGCCTTTGAACTTCCAGTCGCCGCGCAGCACCTCTTTCAGCAGCCAGCCATCCGCCGTGGCCGGTGTACCATTGAGCGAGTTGAGCGCCACCATTACGCCGCCGCTGCCGGCATCAAGCGAGGCTTTATAGGGTGGCAGATAATCCTGGAACAGCCGCTGCGGGCTCATGTCGACGGTGTTGTAATCGCGTCCACCTTCGACCGCTCCGTATGCCGCGAAGTGTTTCACGCTGGTCATGATTGAGAAACGATCCGCCGCGCTTTTACCCTGCATGGCTTTCACCATGGTGCTGCCCATTTGCGAGGTCAGGAACGTGTCTTCGCCAAAGCCTTCAGAGAAACGGCCCCAGCGCGGTTCACGTGACACATCGACCATCGGTGCCCACGTCATGTTTAAACCGTCATCCGCCGCTTCATAGGCCGATACGCGGCCCACCTGCGCGATAGCATCAAGATCCCAGCTGGCCGCCAGGCCGAGCGGAATCGGGAAGATAGTGCGCTGACCGTGTACTACGTCGTAGGCAAAAAACAGCGGGATTTTCAGGCGGCTGAGTTCCATCACCTGATCCTGCATGGCGCGAATATCCTGGCGCGTCACGGTGTTAAAGATCGCCCCAACCTGACCGTGCTGAATCATGTCGCGAACCGCCGATTTCGGCGTATCTGGCCCTACGCTGATCAAACGCATTTGCCCGATTTTTTCATCAAGGGTCATTTTGCTGAGCAGCTGATTCACAAAGGCGTCACGCGCCTGTTCGGTCATTGGATGTGGGCCAAACAGGTCGTCCGCGAAAGCGGGCTGCATGGCTAAGGAGACAGCGAGGCTAACAGAGTAAATCCATTTCATCAGGTCGGGTTCTCTTAAGTGACTGCGCAATATCGAAATAACCGGGGCAGTTTGCCACAAGATGAGGATAGCAGGTAGCCGCCAATGTCACACCGCGACCCTGCCGCTGACGCGTGCTACAGTTGAAGCGCCATGTTAAAGACAAGGATAGGCCAATGAATAACAACACTTCGCACCCTACTCTGCTCGCCGAACTGCGTCGTCTGCTGGGTTCGTCGAACCTGTTGACCGATGCGGAACAGACCGCACGCTACCGCAAAGGTTTTCGCTCGGGTGAAGGCGAGGCGCTGGCGGTGATTTTCCCCGGCTCGCTGCTGGAGCTATGGCGTGCGTTGCAAGCGCTGGTGAGCGCGGATGCGATCATTTTGATGCAGGCCGCCAATACCGGTCTGACGGAAGGTTCCACGCCAAACGGCAACGATTACGATCGTCCGGTGGTAATCATCAGCACCCTGCGGCTGGATAAGTTGCAGCTGATTGATGGCGGCAAGCAGATCCTTGCCTTCCCCGGCAGCACGCTGTATCAGCTGGAAAAAGCGCTCAAACCGCTAGGTCGCGAGCCCCATTCGGTGATCGGTTCTTCCTGTATTGGCGCCTCGGTAATGGGCGGCATCTGTAATAACTCGGGTGGATCGCTAATCAAACGTGGGCCGGCCTATAGCGAAATGGCGCTGTTTGCACAAATTGATGCCAGCGGCAAACTCAAGCTGGTGAATCACCTCGGTATCGATCTCGGTCATTCGCCGGAAGAGATGCTGGGCCGGCTGGATGACGATCGCTGGCAGCAAAACGATGTACGCTGGGATGAGCGCCATGCCTCCGATCATGAATACGCCGAGCGCGTGCGTGAGATCAACGCCGATACTCCGGCACGCTTCAACGCCGATGAACGTCGCCTGTTTGAAGCGTCTGGCTGCGCCGGCAAGCTGGCGGTGTTCGCCGTACGTCTGGATACCTTCCCCACCGAACCCCAGCAGCAGGTGTTCTATATCGGCACCAACAATCCGGCAGAGCTGGGCGATATTCGCCGTCATATTCTGGCGGAATTCAAGCATCTGCCGGTGGCGGGCGAATATATGCATCGCGACATTTTCGACATCGCCGAAGTGTACGGTAAAGATACCTTTGTGATGATCGACAAACTCGGCACCGACAAAATGCCGCTGTTTTTCACCCTCAAAGGCCGCGTTGATGCCTGGCTGAGCAAACTGAGCTGGGTGAAACCGCATCTTACCGATCGCCTGTTGCAGCGCGTCAGCGGCTGGTTACCGGCGCATCTGCCCAAACGTCTTAAGCAGTATCGCGATAAATATGAGCATCACCTGATGCTGAAGATGTCCGGTGACGGCGTCGCCGAAGCGCAGGCGTATCTGACTGAATACTTCCGCGAAGGTGGCGGCGCCTTCTTTGCCTGCGACGCCCAGGAGGGAGCGCACGCGTTTCTGCATCGCTTTGCCGCTGCCGGTGCTGCCGTGCGCTATCACGCGGTGCATGCTGACGAAGTGGAAGATATTCTGGCGCTGGATATTGCGCTACGCCGTAATGATGAGGAGTGGTTTGAGCGTCTGCCGGCCGAGTTCGATAAGGACTTAAGCCATCGCCTCTATTACGGCCACTTCTTCTGTCACGTGTTCCATCAGGATTACATCGTGAAGAAAGGCGTGGATGCGCATGCGCTGAAGGAGAAGATGCTGGCGATTTTAGCCGCACGCGGTGCCGAGTATCCGGCAGAGCATAACGTTGGTCATCTTTATCAGGCGAAACCGCAGCTGCAGGCGTTTTATCAGCAGTTGGATCCCACTAATAGTTTCAATCCGGGAATCGGTAAAACCAGTAAGCAGAAGGGCTGGGCGGTAAAGGTTTGAGGGTGTGCGGTTGTTGAAAAGATGGCCATGAATGGCCACCTTTCTCCAATCTGTAGCGGCGCAATTTATTGCGCGGGTTTGCTCAAAGGCGCGCGATAAATCGCGCCGCTACAAAATGTGCGTCAACGTGATTAAGGCAGTTGCTCGCCCTGCTGCTCTTGCGCAGCCGCCGCCAGGGCGCGGCGTTCAATAATCATGGTCTGCGGCGTTGACAGCATAATGCCCTCTTTGCGCAGACGCGTCAGAATATCGAACAGCAAATCACTCTTGGCACCGGAAATCTGACGCTGACCGGCGACGTTGCCGGTGACGCTCAACACGATACCCGCTGGCGTCAGATCTTTGAACGACACCGACGGCTCTGGCGTCTCCAGAATGCGCTCGTTCTCCTGATAAACCTCCAGCAGAATTTCACGCACTTTTACCGGATCAATATCCAGCGGGAAGGTCAGCTGAATGGTCACCACGCCCTGCGCATTGCCCATGGTGGCGTTACGCACATTCTGCGAGATAAATTGCGAGTTCGGCACAATCACCGTGGATTTGTCGCCCAGCTGAATCTCGGTAGCGCGTACGTTGATGCGGCGAATGTCGCCTTCGATACCGCTGATGCTCACCAGATCGCCCACCTTCACCGGACGCTCGGTCAGCAGAATCAAGCCGGAGATGAAGTTCTTCACAATCTCCTGCAAGCCGAAACCGATACCGACCGATAAAGCGCTGACAATCCACGCCAGTTTGTTCCACTGCAGGCCCATGATCGACAGCGTCAGCAGAATTACCAGCACGTAACCAATGTTGCTGAACAACGTCACCAGCGACACGCGCATGCCGACGTCCATGGTGGTTTTCGGCAGGAAATCTTTGTCCAGCCAGCGACGCACCGAACGCAGCACGTAAATCCCCACCACCAGACACAGAATCGCATTGACCATGTGCGCCGGCACAATGTTCAGTGACTCCAGTCCTTTGCCGCCCCAGAATTCAATCACCTTCTGAATCAGCTCAATCGGCGTTGAGGAGGCGAAGGTACCGTTGAGCAGTGCCAACGCCAGAATAGCAATCAGCAAGGTTTTACCCAGCGCGCTCAGCAGCGTCGCCGCCTGCTGCAAATGGCGCTCATCAATATTCAGTGAGCTTTGCAGGCGCTTGCCGGTGGCATTGCTGGTGGAGAACAGGCTTTCACAGCCATCCTGCACCAGATGGCTGAGGAAGTAGAACGAGCCAAACAGAATGCCGCACCAAATCACCTCATAGCTGAGGAAGCGTGCCAGCGTGACATAACCGATGATCAGCGAGATCAAAATGGCCAGCGCGGTAAGCATCAGCGCCAGCTGCACCAGACCAACAATCGTCGAGCGCGCTTCTGGCTGATGGCCTTCCTGCACCATGCGGCGACGTACACGGTTCACGCGCATGCTGATGGCGAGGCCGGTGCAGCCAATCAGCAGCGCGGTCAGGCCGTTGGCAAAAATAGTGGTATTCAGGCTGGTGCCGACGCTGTAGTTAAAGGCTTCAACCGTCTGGAACACAAACACCAGCGCCGCGGTAAAGGGCGGGAACGGCTTCAGCGCCTGCGCCACTTCATTGGAGATGGCGGGCAAACGCCAGCTGGGTCGACGCGTTGACAAAAAGGCCCGACCTAAGCCGGCAATCAGTCCGCAGTAGACGCTAAGCTGCACCAAACGGTCGACAAAATCCTGCACGTCGCCGGAGACTTCATCGCGGCGCGTAAAGGCCTGCGCAAGGAAGTGGAAGGTTAACACCACTGCCGCAAGCGTGGTCAGGGCGATGGTGGCGGCCAGGAAGCTACGACGTAAACGCCCTTCCGGCATTTTGTTAATACTCACCCACGCCAGAAACTCTTCGCCGTAGCGACGGCCGATCGTCATCACCAGCATCGCCGCTACCAGCCAGGCGATGGTGCCAAAGCGCCAGCCCGACTCCCACGACAGCGCCGCGGTGTCTTGCAATTCATCACGAAAGTCGCTGATCTTCTCGCCGTCGAGATCCTGGCTGCTAAATACCGGCGCCCAGAAGCGCGGGCCGAAGATACTACCGGAGTTGAGCGCCAGCTGGCTTTTTAGCTGGTCACGACGCAGGTTAACGATCTGCGATGACAGCACCAGCGCCCCGTTTTTGATGCCGTCGGCCTGCTTGATTTGATCGTCCAGCTTGCCTTTTTGGTTCTCCAGCGCCGCACGTTTGCGCGTCACTTCCGGCGTCTCTTTCACGCCGCTATCGGCTTTGGGCGCCGGGCCGAGCACCGCCAGCTGGGCATCCAGCTGCTGGCGCTGCGGGATTAACGCCTGCCCCAGCGTTTCGGCATTGCCGGAAAGCTCCAGCGCCATCTCGTTCAGCTGGTTAAGCTGGCTCTCATTGGTATCGCCCGAGACCTGACCTTTAATTTTGTCGAGTATTTTCTGCATCTTGGGCAGCTCGACCGACGCGTTAACTTTGGGCGCAGCATCCTCTTGCTGATCGGCTGCCGCGCTGTCGTCGGCAAAACTCAGTGCCGGGGTTAACAGCACCAGCAGCAGTAAAAATGGCGTAAGTAAGGAACGGAACTTGAACATGTTTAATAAGATTCCAGCGTAATAACAGCCGATAAACGCACGTGTGCAGGTGAATGGCGGCTAGTTTAAGACGTTGCCGACACTGAAACTATAGGAATGAAGGTGTAAAACATTGGCGCTAACGATAAGCGTTTTTGCAGGTGCCCGAAAGCACCTGCGGGAGAATTATTCGTTATTGGCGGTGAGGCCCGACTTCTGCTTTTTGTACGCCAGCGCAGCGGCCGGAACCGGCGCCGCTTTGCCGGTTTCCAGCCAGTCGCGCAGGCGATTAGCATCGGCAAAATGGGTGTATTTACCAAAAGCATCCAGTACCACCAGCGCCACCGGACGGTTGTTGATCACCGTGCGCATCACCAGACAGTGCCCGGCTTCATCGGTATAACCGGTTTTGGTGAGCTGAATACGCCAGTCGTTTTTGTACACCAGATGGTTGGTGTTGCGGAACGGCAGCGCGTAGTTCGGATGCTTAAATACCGCGGTGTCCTCTTTGGTGGTACTCAACTCGCCAATCAGCGGGTACTGGCGCGTGGCTTTCACCAGCTTAACCAGATCTTCCGCACTGGAAACGTTCTGAATCGACAAACCGGTTGGCTCCACATAACGCGTGTGCGTCATGCCCAGCGCACGCGCTTTGGCGTTCATTGCGCGGATAAACGCATCGTAACCGCCGGGATAGTGGTGCGCCAGGCTGGCGGCCGCACGGTTTTCCGATGACATCAGCGCCAGCAGCAGCATATTGCGGCGACTGATTTCGCTATTCAGTTTGACGCGGGAGAATACGCCGCGCATTTCAGCGGTATGGCTGATATCTACCGACAGCATCTCATCCATCGGCAATTTGGCATCCAGCACCACCATCGCCGTCATCACCTTGGTGAGTGAAGCAATCGGGCGTACGCGGTTAGGATGGCTGGAAAACAGGACTTTGTTGTTTTCCAGATCGACAATCATGGCACTGCCGGAGGCGATTTGCGGTTGGGCAATCGGCGCCAGGTTTGAGAGCGCCACCGGCGCAGCGAGCGCGGGCGTCACAGCAGCCGGCGCGGCGACAAACAGCGCCAGCGACAGCAGGGAAATACGCATTTTTGCAGACATCGTGTCAAAAAAATCCGGTAAGGAGTTTTGCGCTGTGTTAAGACACAGGCCGCCCGCAACAAACCAGACGGGATGCGGGCTGGCTGCGATATCATACGCACTTCCCTGAGAAATTTCTTAACGAGATTGTTTCCGGGCGTTAAAAAGGCCGCCATGAATGGCGACCTTACGGGGGAGGTGTTGTAAGGTCGCCATTCATGGCGACCCGGCTACCACTAAAACAACCGTGGACCATAGCCCCACAGAATTACCGTCAGCGCCAGCAGCACCTCAAACACCAGCACGCCAATCGCCAATGTTGAACCGGAGAAACGCAGGCTCTCATCGCGGTCAATACTCAGGAACACCGGGATGCCGACATACAGCAGATAACCGGTGTATACCAGCGCGATCGCGCCCACCAGCACACACAGCCACACTAATGGATAGAGCGCCACTAGCCCGCTGAGAAACAGCGGCGTCGCCACATAGCCGGCAAACACCGTACAGCGCTGCAGACTTGGGCGCTGCGGGTAATTACGCGCCATCCAGTGGATCACGCGGCCCATCACCGCCACGCCGCCGAGAATAATCAGATAGAACAAAATGCCCAGACCGATACCGGTCAGCATGTTGAGTTGTACGAACTGCCCTTCGCCCAGATTCCAGCCCAGCTGCGTCGTGCCAATGAAGGCGCAGATCACCGGGATCGCCGCCATGAGCAAAACATGGTGGGTGTAGTGGTGCGAAACGCTCTCATTTTCCTGTTTGATATCGCGCATTTCCTGACCCGGATGCGCCAGTAAACCCCAGACATGATTCATACGTTTACTCCTCTAATGCCATGGGCTGCCCCTAAAGCAAAAGACCTCGTCAACGCAGGCAGCGTCTCTCAAGTATAATCGTCGCCGCCATTTTTGCGGGGAGCCACGCAAATTAAGCCGTTGGTATACACTAATAGCGATTTCAATCTTGGCAGGGAGGATAATTTGCATCTCGATATCAATGGATTAATTAGCCAGTATGGCTATCTGGCGCTGCTGATTGGCTGTATTGCCGAAGGGGAAACGTTCACGCTATTGGGCGGTGTTGCGGCACATGAGGGATTATTGCACTTTAGCGGTGTGGTGCTGGCGGCGATGATCGGCGGCATTATTGGCGATCAGCTGCTGTTTTGGCTGGGACGTCGTTATGGCACGCGCATTTTGCGGCGCTTCAGTAAGCATCAGGAAACCATCGGCAAAGCCAAGCGCCTGATTCAAAAGCATCCGAGCTTATTCGTGATAGGCGTGCGCTTTATGTACGGTTTCCGTATTGTGGGGCCGATCATTATTGGCACCAGCCGCCTGAAACCGCTGCGCTTTTTCATTCTGAATGTGATTGGTGCGGCGCTATGGGCGCTGATTTTTGTTTCGCTCGGCTACTTTGCCGGACAGATTGTCGCGCCGTGGCTGCATAAAATCGATCAGCATCTCAAGCCGGTATTGTGGCTGGCGGCGGCGGTGATTTTCGGCATCGTGCTGCGCTACATTATTCGCCACTGGAACCACCGCCGCGCCGGTTAACTATGCGTGATAACCTTTAAACTGCGGATTCGCCAGCATAAAGCCACCGTCGACAATAAACGATTGTCCGGTGGTATAGGTTGCCCACTCCGAACAGAGCCACGCCACTAAACTCGCCACTTCACGCGTATCGCCGGGACGCCCAATCGGGATTTCCGGCATACGACGCCCTTGCTGGTCATCTTTCATATCATTCATCGCCGTGGCAATCGCGCCCGGCGCCACCGCATTCACCAGAATATGGTGCGGCAGTAAGCTCAGCGCCATTGATTTAGTCAAGCCACCCAGCGCATGCTTCGCGGCGGTATAGGCGGTGGCATCCGGCAGCGGCGTATGTTCGTGCACCGAGGTGATGTTGATGATGCGTCCACCATCGCCCTGGTCGACCATATGGCGCGCAGCAATCTGCCCGCAGACAAACGCTCCATCGACATCCACATCAAACACCTTGCGCCAATCCTCAAAGGTGACATCGAGAAAATCGGCTTTGGTCATCACACCGGCGTTATTGACCAGCACGTCGATACGTCCAAGCGAATTAATCAGCTGCGCCAGCTGCTGGCCACCGGCTTGCGGGTCGGAGAGATCGAGCTGCCGCACCTGCGCCAGCTGGCCACGGCTCTCCACCATGCGTGCGGTTTCCTGCGCGCCCTCTTCATCCGAGCGCCAGGTGATCCCCAGCGTATAACCCGCTTCTGCCAGCATCACGGCACAGCTGCGGCCAATGCCGGAATCGGAAGCGGTAACCACGGCGACTTTCTGTTTTCCTGAAGGCATAACATTCTCCTGATTGAGGGTGTCTTTACAGTATAGAAGTTATCCTTCTGTGCCTCCGGGCCGCCGAAACTGCCGTTTCGTCTATAGTTAACAATTACATACGGCAAAGGGGGCAAGATGAGCGAGATTAAACGCAGAATAGACGACCACGGCGTGATTGGTGATTTACGCACCTGCGCATTGATCGCCAACGACGGCACCATCGACTACCTTTGCTGGCCGGAGCTGGATAGCCCATCGGTTTTCGCCGCGCTGCTCGACAGCGATGAAGCCGGACTTTTTTCTATCGCGCCTGACTGGAAACATGCCCGTCAGCAGCAACTCTACTTGCCCGATACCAATATTTTGCAAACCCGCTGGCTCGACGATTCAGGTGTGGCCGAGATTACCGATTACATGCCGATCTGCGATGAACACAACAAAGCGCCGCGTTTGGTGCGCCGCGTGAAAATGGTGCGCGGCACAGCGAAGTTTCATCTGCTGTGCGCACCGCGCCACGACTATGCGCGCGCGGAAACCACCACCGAACTGCGACCCGGTGGCATCGCCTTCCTTGCCGCCGGTCAACCGAGCTTGCGCCTGAGCGCCACGGTGGTGATGACGCGCGAAAATCACAGCGCAGTGGCGGAATTCACCCTTAAAGCCGGTGAATCGGCCGAGTTTGTTTTTGGCAACGATGACGATCCCCACGTAGCCGAGATCGCCACCGAACAGTGTTTCCGCGACACGCTAGCGTACTGGCGCCGCTGGAGCAGCCACAGCTCCTATCGCGGCCGCTGGCAAGAGATGGTGACGCGTTCCGCGCTGGCGCTCAAGCTGCTGACCTCCCATCAGCACGGTTCCATTGCCGCCGCCGCCACCTTTGGCTTGCCGGAGGAGCTGGGCGGCGAGCGCAACTGGGATTATCGCGCCTCGTGGATCCGCGATGCCTCATTCAGCATGTACGCGCTGATGCGCCTCGGTTACACCGAAGAAGCGCGCGACTTTACCAAATGGGTCGGCCGCTGCGTCGAACACAGCCACGACGATACGCCGCATCTGCAGGTGATGTATCGCCTTGATAGCGGCACCGAGCTGCACGAAACCGAGTTGCTGAATCTGTCCGGCTACGCCAATTCACGTCCGGTGCGCATCGGCAATGACGCCTGGCGCCAGACCCAACTCGATATCTACGGCGAGCTAATGGATGCCATCTACCTCGCCAACAAATATGGCGAAGCGATTTCGCATCGCGGCTGGAAGTACGTCTCCGATATGATCGACTACGTCTGCGTGAACTGGAATCAGCCCGATGCCGGGATTTGGGAGATGCGCGGCGAACCCGAGCATTTTCTGCATTCGCGTTTGATGTGCTGGGTGGCGCTCGATCGTGCACTGCGCCTCGGTTTGAAGCGCTCGCTACCGATGCCGTACGATCGCTGGGATCGGGTGCGCAGCGAGATTCGCGATGATATCTGGCAAAATTTCTGGAACCCCGAGCTGGGCCATTTCACCGCCACGCGTGGTGGAGATTTCCTTGATGCATCGATGCTACTGATGCCGCTGGTGCGCTTTGTCAGCTCGACCGATCCTGACTGGCTCTCCACGCTGGACGCGATAAAAACGCACCTGGTGAGCGATGGCTTAGTGCGGCGCTATAACATTCACGAGACGCCTGCCGATGCTTTAAAGGGAGGAGAAGGCTCGTTTGCCGCCTGCTCATTCTGGTACGTGGAGTGCCTGGCGCGTGCCGGGCGGGTAAGCGAAGCGCATTTTGAGTTTGAAAAGCTGTTGAGCTATGCCAATCCGCTCGGCTTGTATGCGGAGGAATTTACCCCGCACGGCAATGCCTTGGGCAACATGCCGCAGGCGTTAACGCATCTGGCGTTAATCAGTGCCGCTTTTTTCCTCAATCGTAAATTGAGTAATGAAGTTACCCTGTGGCAGCCCTAAAAATTCACATTTTGGACTACGGATCCAAGAGAATTGTCTGGTAAAGACAAGGATTTGCGTAAAGTTTCCGCAGCTAGCAAAAATCCTGATTTCCATCACTGTGCCAATGCACATATAATGCGCAGCGGGTCATACTGACCACGATGGATTCGACACACTGACAAGCCTGAAACATGGCCATAACGACTTGAAAAAAATGAAAATGAGCATTCGCGCGTTCGCTTCACTCGCCCTCGCACTGGCGGCGTTCAGCCAGTCGGCATTTGCAGTTGTGTATCCGCTGCCGCCGGCTAACAGCCGTCTGATCGGCGAAAATATCGAAATCACTGTTCCTGATGACAGCAAACTTCCGCTGGAAGCCTTTGCCGCACAGTATCAGATGGGTCTCAGCAACATGCTGGAAGCCAATCCGGGCGTTGACGTTTATCTGCCGAAAGCTGGCACTAAAATGATCATCCCACAGCAGCTGATTCTGCCTGACGCGCCGCGTGAAGGTATCATCATCAACAGTGCTGAAATGCGTCTTTATTACTACCCGAAAGGCACTAAGACCGTGGTTGTGCTGCCAATCGGCATCGGCGAGTTGGGTAAAGACACGCCAATGAACTGGACCACCAAGGTTGAGCGTAAGAAAGATGGCCCGACCTGGACGCCAACCAAAGCGATGCATGCCGAATATGCCGCACGCGGCGAGAGCATCCCCGCCGTGTTCCCAGCCGGTCCTGATAACCCAATGGGGCTGCACGCGCTGTATATCGGCCGCCTGTATGCGATCCACGGCACCAACGCCAACTTCGGTATTGGTCTGCGCGTGAGCCACGGCTGTGTGCGTCTGCGTTCTGATGACATTAAATGGCTGTTCGACAACGTGCCAGTTGGCACGCGCGTCCAGTTCATCGACCAGCCGGTGAAAGCCTCGGTTGAGCCAGATGGTTCGCGCTATGTGGAAGTTCACAACCCGCTGTCGACCACGGAAGAGCAGTTCAACTCACGTGAATTGGTGCCAATCAATCTGACTTCTGCCGTGACCAAAGTGATTGCCGATGCCAGCACTAACCAGGATGCAGTGAACAACGCTATCCAGGCGCGTAACGGTATGCCGATCAAAATCAACGGTCCAGCCGGCGACGTTCAGCCAGCACCGGTGCCGGTACAGGAATCTTCTGACGCCTTGCCGAAAGAAGAGCCAATGACACCGCAGGGTATCAATGGTGCAGCGCCAGCTGCTCAGCCGGCTACCAGCCTGTAAGTCTGTTTTGAGATGTAATGAGCCAGCCTGCGGGCTGGCTTTTTTTTGCGTGCGATAAGCCTGGTCGCCATAAATGGCTAATGCCAATCAGTTACTTTCGTTTGTACGGAGCGGCTTTCGTTCGCCATCGGCTGAGGCAGTTTCAGTCATGCCGTGCGGCGACCGAGCAGAGGACGCCTGGCCGC
This sequence comes from Pantoea sp. USHLN256, assembly GCF_037149875.1. Lineage (NCBI taxonomy): Bacteria > Pseudomonadati > Pseudomonadota > Gammaproteobacteria > Enterobacterales > Erwiniaceae > Pantoea > Pantoea sp. USHLN256. Next base: position 681,929 of record NZ_JBBCQO010000001.1, read on the forward strand.
GCCCTCTGCACTCCCGGGCCCTGCGCCAGCCCAGCCCGCCGCTTCGCGGTGCCTTCGCTCCCTCGCGATTCCTGACGGACCGGCGGCGATTCGCTCCTGCTCAGCGCCGCCTCTCGCCGCATCCCTGCGGCTCGCCCTGGAATCCCTCTCTCGCTCAGCGGGCTGGGATGTCGCCTCAACACCCGCGCTGCAACAGCACTGCGTTTTCTTACTTCATATTCGCTGTATGTTTCGTAGCGTCGCCATTTATGGCGACCTGGTTCGCATAAACCTTCAGCCTGAGAAATTTCAAACCAGGAACTGCAATCACAGGCGGCGGTGTTGGGTGCTATCCGCAGCGCCGAGCGCAGATTGACGGCCAGGATGAGCCGACACGACGTCGGCGAAAGCGCGGCATGAGCCAGGGATGGCGAATCCGCGCGGTCCGTCAGGCCGGAGTGATAAGCGAGGGAACAGCGAGGACGGCGCAGGCGCGGATTGCTAAGGTCCGCGCCTTCGGACCTTAGCCCGGCCGCCTGCTTCACTCATTCTGAAACTGCCGGATGCTTAGCGGGCGGAACCCCTACGATGCCAATTCACTGCTTGACGCGTGCTTAAGCGCTCAATCACGCGGTCGCCGAAATGCCAACCAGCCCGCCACCAGCGTAAATGCCAGCACCACCAGCACCAGCAGCAGAAAGCCGTGCGGATTATTGGCCAGCGGAATGCCGCCGACGTTCATACCAAAAAAGCCTGCCACGATATTGATCGGCAGCGCCAGTACGGTAATCACCGTCAGTAAAAACAGCGTGCGGTTGCTCTGTTCCATCAGGCGCGCGGCAATCTCCTCCTGCAGCAGGCGAATGCGCTCCATCAAACTGGCCAAATCATTCAGCGCCACGCTGAACTCTTCGGTGAAAATACGCAGCTCACCCAGCGGTTCGCGCTTCAGCCATTTAGGCGGTCGATTTAGCAGACGAAACAGTGCCGCCGGTTCCGGCGCCAGCAGGCGCTGCACGCGCAGCAGCATGCGGCGCAGCTGCCCCAGTTCACGGCGATTGGTTTTGATCGCCGCACTGAGCAAACGCTCTTCAATCGCATCCACCGCCTGGCTGGAGCGACGCACCACCTGCTCGAGCTGGGCTTCCTGCTCACCGAGCAGCCACAACAGCATCGCGTCAGCGTCGGCAAACTGCAGGCGGTCGATCTGCTGATGCATGCGTTCGATCATGCCAACCGGGCGAAAACGTGCGGTTACCACCACATGCGGGCAGCACCACATCCACAGCGTGGCGTTCTGCGTGCTGCGCTCCTCTTTGCTGAAGGTGACGTCATTGAGCACCGCCAGCAGCGCGTCGTTTTGATGCGCCAAACGGGTACGCGGTGAAGCCGAATGTATCTCATCGAAAAAGTCGTGGTCTACGCCAAAGTGGTCCTGAACCCAGCGTTCAGCGCGCGCGTGATTAAGGTTGATGTGCAGCCAGATAAAGTATGACGCTGGCAGCTGTTGCTGCGCCAGCTGAGCGGCTTCGCGCGCATTCAGCCGCTGTGGCGGCGACTCAGGCGTAAACAGATAACCATGAATCAGTCCGGCCACTTCGTTATTGAAGTCCGGCAGCGAGGCAAGCGGTAAAACGGGCTGGAGCATAGCAGCAGGTTATTCCAGAGCGGTCAGATCCACAGCGTGCGACAGGGATGTTGCAGCAAGATGACACCGTTGGTTCGCCATCATCATTCTGTCATACAAACCCCGTATCACACTGGAAGTCAAAGGGTGCCGTTCGAGCATCGTGATTTAACACCGAGGTGTTTTATGGCTGAAAACAGTTTCCCTGCATCAACCTCCTCGTCCCACAGCGGACGCCCGAACCTTAACCGCGGCAACGGTCCGGCTTCACGTCTGATCTTTGTCCTATTGCTGATTGCCGGCCTGCTGTATGCCGGCATCAATCTGTTTAATGACGTTGAAGAGACCGGCGCACCGGTCAACAGCTATACGCCGTTCCTGCTGCTTGGCGTCGCGCTGATCATCGCGCTCGGCTTTGAGTTTGTGAACGGTTTCCACGATACCGCCAACGCCGTCGCCACGGTGATTTATACTCATTCGCTGTCACCCGGCGTGGCGGTGATGTGGTCGGGTTTCTGTAACTTTCTTGGCGTGCTGCTTTCCAGCGGTGTGGTGGCATTCGGCATTATCTCGCTGCTGCCAGTCGAGCTGATTCTGCAAGCGGGCAGCGGCCACGGCTTTGCCATGGTTTACGCCCTGCTGTTCTCGGCGATTATCTGGAACCTGGGCACCTGGTATTTTGGCTTGCCGGCTTCGTCATCCCATACGCTGATCGGTTCGATCATCGGCGTGGGCGTGGCGAACGCCTTGCTGCATGGCCGCAGCGGCACCAGCGGTGTCGATTGGGATCAGGCGATTAAAGTGGGCTACGCGCTGCTGCTGTCGCCGGTGGTCGGCTTTATCTGCGCCGGGTTGCTGCTGCTGGCGATGAAAGCGTTTATCCGCAATCGCCAACTGTATGAAGCACCCAAAGGCAATCAGCCACCGCCGGTATGGATTCGCGGCTTGCTGATTCTCACCTGCACCGGCGTCTCGTTTGCGCACGGCTCGAATGACGGGCAGAAAGGCATGGGCTTAATCATGCTGATTCTGGTCGGCACCATGCCGATTGCCTACGCCCTGAACCGCTCTCTGCCGCCGGAGCAAATTCCACGCGTCGCCGCCTTAACGCAGGTAACCGAACAGCAGCTGCTGACGCTGCAACCGGCGCCCGCCGCGATGCCCGCCCCGCGCGAGGTGCTAACCGAATTCGTGCGCACCAGCCAAAACCGTCCGCAGGTACTGCCCGCGCTCGGCATGATGCTGGGCGATATCGGTGAGCAGATTCGCCGCTATGGCGCGGTGGAGAACATCCCGGCGCAGGCGGTGACCAACACGCGCAACGACATGTATCTGGCCTCCGAAACCATTAAGCATCTGCAAACGGCCAAGGTCGCACTGCCGGAAGAGACTGCGCGCAACCTGGCGGCGGTCAAGAAAGAGCTGGATGCCGCCACGCGCTTTATCCCGATGTGGGTGAAAGTGGTGGTGGCGATTGCGCTGGGCCTCGGCACCATGGTCGGCTGGCGCCGCATTGTGGTCACCGTGGGTGAGCGCATTGGCAAAACCCACCTGACCTACGCGCAGGGTGCCAGCGCCGAGTTGGTGGCGATGGCCACCATCGGCGCGGCTGACGCATTTGGCCTGCCGGTCTCCACCACCCATGTGCTCTCTTCGGGCGTCGCCGGATCAATGGCCGCCAACCGTTCAGGCCTGCAACTCTCCACCCTCCGCAATCTGGCGATGGCATGGGTGCTGACGCTGCCGGTTTCCGTGTTACTTTCGGGGCTGCTTTACGCCCTGTTTATCCACCTGTAATGGGAGAAAATGATGGCGACACACGACAACAGCTTCCACAGCGAGACCTTTAACCAGCGTCTGCTGCAGGAGTTTTACGACAGCTACGACGAAGAGCTGGAGATGGAGCTGGATGACCTGCGTTTTAACGATAGCGCTGCGCCACAGGATGATAGCGACAAGGCGTTCCGTCGCCGCTATTTCCGCGAACTGCTGCATCTGCAGGGCGAGCTGGTGAAGCTACAGGATTGGGTGATGCGTACCGGTCATCGCGTGGTGATTCTGTTTGAAGGCCGCGATGCGGCGGGCAAAGGCGGCGTGATCAAACGTATCACCCAGCGCCTCAATCCGCGCACCTGCCGCGTGGCCGCCCTGCCCGCGCCCAACGATCGTGAAAAAACCCAATGGTATTTTCAGCGCTATATCGCCCACCTGCCCGCCGCCGGTGAGATCGTGATGTTTGACCGCAGCTGGTACAACCGTGCGGGCGTTGAGCGCGTAATGGGATTCTGTAACGAAGATGAAGTGGAGGAGTTTTACCGCAGCGTGCCCGAGTTTGAAAAAATGCTGACGCGCAGCGGCATCCAAATCATCAAATATTGGTTCTCCATTACCGATGAAGAGCAGGAGCTGCGCTTCCTTAGCCGCATCCACGATCCGCTCAAACAGTGGAAACTGAGCCCGATGGATCTCGAAAGCCGTCGCCGCTGGGAAGATTACACCGAGGCGAAAGAGGAGATGCTGGAGCGCACCAACATTGCCGAAGCGCCGTGGTGGGTGGTACAGGGCGTGGATAAGAAGCGCGCGCGCCTCAACTGCATCAGCCATCTGCTGCAGCAAATGCCGTATGAAGAGAGTGAAGCCAAACCGATTATGTTACCGACGCGCGAACGTTCTGAAGACTATCGTCGCGCGCCGGTGCCCGAGCACATGGTGGTGCCCGAAAAATATTAATGACTCGTTTGCACGGCTGCCTGGCGGCCGTGCTGCAGTTGCAGACGCAGCGTCAGCGCAAACGCGCCCAGCACCATCAGCGCCGCCGCCAGATAGACCGACTGCATGCCCCAATGTCCAATCAATAAACCCGCTACCGGCCCGGTTAATCCCAGCCCTAAATCGAGAAAGGCTGAATAGGTGCCAAGCGCCGAACCTTGATCCTGCTGCTGCACCCGCTTCACCGCTTCGACGCCGAGCGCCGGGAACACCAGCGAGAAACCGCCGCCAGTAAGGAATGCCCCTAAATCTACCAACCACACGCTATCGGCTTGCCAAATCAGCAGTAATCCGGCGCACTCCAGCACGAACGACACCAGCGCCACTTTCAGGCCACCAAAGCGGGTGATGTAGCGACCAAAACCGAGGCGCACGATCACAAAACCGAGGCTAAACAAGGTGAGCGCGAACGCCGCACCGCTCCAGTCACGGCTGGCAAAATAGAGGGTGATAAAGGTGGAGATGACGCCGAAACCGATGGTGCCAAAGCCCAGCGCCAGACCAAACATCCACACGCGGCTGACCACGCGATGAAACGGAATACGCACGCCCGCGGTGACGTTGACGCCCGCTTTGCGGCTCGCCATCCAGAAACCGGCAATGCCCATGATCGCCACCAAACCGGCAAAGCCGCTGATGCCGAACCACAGATTAAGCAGCACGCCGAGCGGCGCACCGATCGCCATGGCGAAATAGGTGGCAACGCCGTTCCACGAGATGACGCGCGCGGTTTGCAGCGGGCCGACAATATTCATACCCCACAACGTGGAGCCGGTGCTGCTGAAGCTTTCACCCACACCGAGGAACAGCCGCCCCGCCGCCAGCAGCGCCAGGCTCAGCATCGGCACATCGCTGCACAGGGCGGCGATAATCGACAACACGCCGCTCATACCGCAGAACACCAATCCCATCATCACCACGCGCTTTGGACCAAAGCGATCCGCCAGACGACCGGAGTGCGGGCGACTGAGTAGCGTGGCGAAGTATTGCAGACTGATGATTAATCCGGCGATGAATGAGCTGAATCCAAGCTGGTTATGCACAAATCCCGGCAGCACCGCGAGCGGCAACCCCACCGAAAGGTAGCAAAAGAAGGTAAAGACAATGACGGAGAGAATACGTTTATTTAACTGAGCGTTACTCAGTACAGCGGCGTCAGACATGGAAGGTGGCGTCGGGAACGGTGGCGAAATTGAGTCGTCACTATAACCTTAGCCTGCTAATAGATCGCGGATTTTTTAGTTATAAAGTTTTAATCAGGTTCAGGAAATAATGAACGCACATTTCGTAGCGGCGCGATTTATCGCGCAATAAATTGCGCCGCTACGAAATGTGCATAATGTGAGTTAAACGGCAATTGCCGACGCATGCCGCTCAATCGCCGTGGCGATCTCGGCGGAGACTTTGAGAGTGCGGACTTCACTGAATAAGCCATCGGCTTCGTGATAGGCTTTGCGCAGATAACCCAGCCACTGCTTGATGCGTGCCACGTGATACATGCCGGTATCGCCCTGCTTCTCCAGCTGGGTGTACTTCAGCAGCAAAGCGACAACGTCAGGCCATGCCATCGGCGCTTCGTTGTACTTCACCACGCGCGCCAAATTCGGCACGTTGAGCGCACCGCGTCCAATCATCACCGCGTCACAGCCGGTAATGCGCATGCAATCCTGTGCGTCCTGCCAGTTCCAGATTTCACCGTTGGCAATTACCGGAATGCGCAGACGCTGGCGAATTTCGCCAATCGCCTGCCAGTTAATACTTTCGGCGCGATAGCCATCTTCTTTGGTACGACCGTGCACCACTAACTCACTGGCACCGGCTTGCTGCACGGCATCGGCGATTTCAAAGCGACGATCGCCGGAATCCCAGCCTAAGCGCACTTTCACCGTCACCGGCAGATGATCCGGCACCGCTTCACGCATCGCTTTCGCACCGCGATAGATCAGTTCGGGATCTTTCAACAAGGTGGCGCCGCCGCCGCTGCCGTTCACCAGCTTCGACGGACAACCGCAGTTGAGGTCAACGCCCCAGGAACCGAGTTCCACCGCGCGCGCGGCGTTCTCCGCCAGCCACTCAGGATATTGCCCAAGCAGTTGCATACGAACGCGCGTGCCTGACGGCGTGCGGCTGTGGTTATGCAGCTCAGGACACAAACGATAGAAGGATTTTACCGGCAGCAGCTGATCGACCACGCGCAAAAACTCGGTCACGCATAAGTCATAATCATTCACCCCAGAGAGCAGCTCACGCACCAGCGAATCGAGCACGCCCTCCATCGGCGCCAGCAAAACCCTCATAGCGTTAGGCGTTCCCGGTTTTCTTCGGTGCCGGACGACGACGACCGCTGTTCGCCGCTGGCGCAGCCTGGCTCGCGCCCTGCGCTGGACGACGCGCTGAACGCGCTTCACCCTGCGGACGTGGCGCATTGCCGCTGTGCGGACGCGAGACGTTGCCGCCCTGACCGCGACCCTGGCCTTGACCACGTCCCTGGCCCTGACCACGACCGCCGCCCTGCTGCTGACGACCGTTCTGAATCGGCTCGGCTTTGATGCTTGGATCGACTTCGAAACCTGGCAGCTCGATACGCGGGATTTCACGCTTCAGCAGACGCTCGATATCGCGCAGCAGTTTGTGTTCATCCACGCACACCAGCGACAGTGCAGCGCCGGTAGCGGCTGCACGACCGGTACGACCGATACGGTGCACATAGTCTTCCGCCACGTTCGGCAGCTCGTAGTTCACTACGTGCGGCAGCTCTTCGATGTCGAGGCCGCGCGCCGCGATGTCGGTTGCCACCAACACGCGAATGCCGCCGGATTTGAAGTCAGCCAATGCGCGGGTACGTGCACCCTGGCTCTTGTTACCGTGGATAGCGGCGGCGGTAATGCCGTCTTTGTTCAGCTGCTCAGCCAGGTGGTTGGCGCCGTGTTTGGTACGGGTGAACACCAGCACTTGCTGCCAGTTATCACGACCAATCATCAGCGACAGCAGTTCCCGCTTGCGCTTCTTATCAACAAAATGGACCTGTTGTGAAACCTGCTCAGACGCGGTGTTGCGACGCGCCACTTCAACCTGCTCTGGGTTGGTGAGCAGTTTTTCCGCCAGGGTTTTGATCTCGTCAGAGAAAGTCGCGGAGAACAGCAGGTTCTGACGCTTGGCGGGCAGACGTGCCAGCACGCGACGGATGTCGTGGATGAAGCCCATATCGAGCATACGATCCGCTTCATCCAGCACGAGGATTTCGACCTGCGACAGATCGACCGCATTCTGATGCGCCAGATCGAGCAGACGGCCCGGTGTCGCCACCAGCACGTCAACGCCGCCGCGCAGTTTCATCATCTGCGGGTTGATGCTCACGCCGCCGAAAACCACCAGCGAACGGATATCCAGATATTGGCTGTATTCGCGCACGTTCTCGCCAACCTGAGCCGCCAGCTCGCGGGTCGGGGTGAGAATCAACGCACGTACCGGACGACGGCCACGCGCCGTGTACGGTTTCGCCGTGAGACGCTGCAGCAACGGCAGCGTAAAGCCGGCGGTTTTACCCGTACCGGTTTGGGCGCTCGCCAGCAGGTCACGACCAGCCAGCACCACAGGAATCGCCTGACGCTGAATCGGCGTCGGCTCTTGGTAGCCTTGTTCTGCTACCGCACGCAAAATATCGGCACTTAAGCCGAGAGAGTCAAATGACATGCAGGTGTATTACTCCGAACCGTCCTGACCGCCGTTAGCGGTGTAGTTTTCAGGAGGGATATGACGCAAGCGCGGGGCTCACGTGTGAAAAGGGCACAAACTACCATGCGTAAGGGCGCGAGTTTAGCAGCTTTCCGCGTTGACAGCATCCATAAAAAAAGGAGCCGCATGCGGCTCCTCTTCGTCTGGTCCGCATCGCTGCGGACATCAATCGATCAACTGCGCTTCTTCTCGATGCGCTGCACCGGCTCTTTTACCAGCAGCGAAACCAGCGCCGGTCCGACTAACATCACCACGCCGAGGATACCAATCAGCAGGTTGTTGTGGATAAAGCGGGAGATCAGGAACAGCGTTAACATCGCTGCGCCAAAGTAGTAAGTGGTGGTCACCTCTTCGAGGGAATCACCCATTCTACGTAAACGGGCACTACGCTGCATGACCAGCATGGTAATAAATACCACCGCATAAGCTGCCACCAGGGTACTGCTCACTTCAACCAGCGCCCTATGTTTCCAGCCCCAAACCAATGCGGCAATCACCAACAGGTGCATTGCAATGTGCAAACAGGTTTGTCCGGTAACAATCTGAACACGATTAGACCATTTCATTCTCTTCTCCTGGCAGACCCAACAGGTCGCCCAAGTGTATCTGGCTGGAGGCCAGACGAACGTCCTCAATGTAAAGCAAATTTCGGATTACGCCCTAATTTTCTGCCCTTAACACCCTTCATTTGTGACAAAGACTACACTTTGTGCTGTTGATGATGAAAAGGAGCGCGTCGCAGTATGCCACAAAATAAGCAAGGATTTTCATTTAAAGTCCTGACGATCAATACCCACAAGGGGTTCACCAGCTTTAATCGTCGCTTTATCCTGCCGGAATTGCGCGACGCTGTCCGCGCAACATCAGCGGATATCGTCTTCCTGCAAGAGGTGATGGGCACCCACGCTATCCATTCGCTGCACATCGAAAACTGGCCGGAAACCTCACATTATGAGTTTCTGGCCGATACCATGTGGGACGATTTTGCCTATGGCCGAAACGCCGTTTATCCCGAGGGACACCATGGGAACGCGATATTGTCACGTTTCCAGATTATTGAATATGAAAACCGCGACATTTCTGTCGCCGGAACGGAGAAACGCGGCATGTTGCACTGCCAAATCCGTCTGCCGGATCGTGCCGAGCCGCTGCATGTGTTTTGCGTGCATCTGGGGTTGAAAGAGAAGCATCGTCAGGCGCAGATGAAGATGATGTGCGACATCATTGATGCGCTGCCGCCGGATGCGCCGCTGGTGGTGGCCGGTGATTTTAACGACTGGCAGGTGCGCGCGAATCGTTTTCTCAAGCGTGCTGCTGGGCTGGAAGAAGTGTTCAGCATGAAAAACGGCCGCCCCGCTCGCACCTTTCCGGCCCGTTTCCCCCTGCTCAGGCTCGATCGTATCTACATCCGTAACGCTACGGTGAGCAAGCCTTGGGCGTTACCGGTGAAACCCTGGTCCCACCTGTCCGATCACGCGCCGTTAGCGGTGGAGATTTTCTTATGAGTTTTAGTTGGCGCGACGGTAATCAGCTCCGTCTGTTAGAAAATGGTGACCAATTTTTTCCGCGCGTTTTAGGCGCTATTCAGCGGGCCGAGCGCACGCTGCTGCTGGAAACCTTTATCCTGTTCGAGGATGAAGTCGGTACCGATCTGCATGAAGCCTTGCTGCAGGCAGCCCAGCGCGGCGTGAAAATTGAAGTGATGGTGGATGGCTACGGCTCACCGGATTTGTCGGACAGGTTTGTCGATAGCCTGACGGCGGCGGGTGTGCGCTTTATCTATTACGATCCCCGTCCGCTGGTGCTCGGCATGCGTACCAATGTGTTCCGCCGCCTGCATCGCAAAATTGTGGTGATCGATGAGGTGATCGCCTTCGTAGGTGGCATTAACTTCTCTGCCGAACACAACACCGATTACGGCGCGCAGTCCAAGCAGGATTATGCGGTGGAAGTGAAAGGTCCGGTGGTGCTGGATATCACGCAATATGTTCAGCAGCAGATGGGTAGCGAACAGCACACGCGGCGCTGGTGGGGCGGGCGTTCGCATCGTCCGGCGGTCAACGCCATGCCTGGCGAGGCGCAGGTGCTGTTTGTCTATCGCGATAACGATGAGCACCGCGACGATATCGAGCAGCATTATCTCGCCATGCTGCGCAAGGCGAAGAAGGATGTGATTATTGCCAACGCCTACTTCTTCCCGGGCTATCGCCTGCTGCGTGAGATGCGCAGCGCGGCCCAACGCGGCGTGCGCGTCAGGCTGATTGTGCAAGGCGAACCCGACATGCCGATCGTTAAAGTGGGCGCCGAGTTGCTGTACAACTACCTGGTCGATGGCGGCGTAGAGGTGTATGAATATTGCCGCCGCCCGCTGCACGGTAAAATCGCGGTGCAAGATGAACAGTGGTCAACGGTGGGATCGAGCAACCTTGATCCGCTGAGCTTATCGCTCAACCTGGAAGCGAATTTGATGGTTCACGATCGCGCCTTCAATCAGACGTTGCGTGAAAATCTTGAACTGCTGCTGCAACACGATTGCGTGCGGGTAGACGATGACAAGCTGCCGCCGCGCAACTGGTGGCAGCTCACTAAAGGCATCATTGTGTTCCACTTTTTACGCCACTTTCCGGCCATCGCCGGTTGGCTGCCTGCACATACGCCGCGCCTGTCACAGGTTGCTCCGCCCGTCCAACCCGAAATGGAAACGCAGGATCGGGTCGAAACTGAGAATCCAGGAGCAAAACCCTAATGTCGAAAAAGAATCCGCGCTGGCAACTGGCGAAGAAAATCCTCACCTGGCTGTTTTTTATCGCGGTAATTGTGCTGCTGGTGGTCTATGCGCGCAAGGTGAACTGGGAAGATGTTTACACCGTCATCGTCGGCTACAACCGTTACGTAGTGCTCAGCGCTGCCGCGCTGGTGGTGGTGAGTTATCTGACCTACGGATTGTACGATTTGATTGGCCGCGCCTACTGCGGCCATAAGCTGGCAAAGCGTCAGGTAATGCTGGTGTCGTTTATCTGCTATGCCTTCAACCTGACGCTCAGTACCTGGGTTGGTGGCGTGGCGATGCGCTATCGACTTTATTCCCGGCTTGGCTTACCCGGCAACACCATCACGCGCATCTTCTCGTTGAGCATCGCCACCAACTGGCTTGGCTACATTCTACTGGCCGGCGTGGTATTTTCAGCCGGCATGGTGCCAATCCCTTCCGGTTGGTTCATTGGTGAAACCACGCTGCGCATCATTGGAGCGGCGTTATTGGTGGTAGTCGCCGTCTATTTGTGGGCCTGTGCTTTCTCGAAGAAGCGGCGCTGGACGGTGAAAGGCCAGCATCTGCAGCTGCCTTCACTGCGCATGGCGCTGTTTCAGTTTGCGGTATCCTGCGCCAACTGGATGGTGATGGGGATGATTATCTGGCTGCTGCTGGCGCGCCAGGTGGATTACCCCATCGTGCTGGGCGTGCTGTTAATCAGCAGCATCGCCGGGGTGATTATTCATATTCCGGCCGGAATTGGCGTGCTCGAAGCGGTTTTCCTGGCGCTGTTGAGTGGGCAACATGCTTCTCACGGCACCATTATCGCGGCGCTGCTGGCCTATCGCGTGCTCTATTTCATCCTCCCCTTGCTGGTGGCGCTGGTGCTCTATTTGTGGCTGGAGAGTCGCGCGAAGCATTTGCGGCAAAAGAATGAGCAGAAGATGGAGAAATCGGTTTCGCGTTAAAGATCATCGTAGGGTCGGCATTGATGCCGACCTGGTCGCCATGAATGGCGACCCTACGAAGATATGCGAGGTTTAACGGCGGTTGCCGAAGATGCGTAACAGCATCAGGAACAGGTTGATGAAGTCGAGATACAGCGTTAACGCGCCCATAATTGAGGTGCGACGCAGATTCTCTTTGTCGTTCACATTGATGTTCTCGCCAATCGCTTTCAGCTTCTGCGTGTCATAGGCGGTTAAACCCACAAACACCACCACGCCGATATAGGTAATCGCCCACATCAACGCCGGGCTTTTCAGCCAGAAGTTCACCAGCGAGGCCAGCAGAATACCAATCAGCGCCATAAACAGCAGGCTGCCAAAGCGGCTCAGGTCGCGCTTAGTGGTGTAGCCGTAGAAGCTCATTGCCCCGAACATTCCGGCCGTTACAAAGAAAGTGCTGGCAATGGATGAATAGGTGTAGACGAGGAAAATACTCGCCATGGTTAAGCCGGTCAGCGCCGAATAAAGCATAAACAGTGCGGTGGCGACCGCCCCGCTCAGACGATGCACCATGCCCGACAGCACAAACACCACCGCCAGCTGGGCGATGATCAGGCCGAAGAAGGTGATGCGGTTGGCAAACACCAGTTCCATTACTGCAGGTGTGCGGGCGGCAAACCACGAAACAAACGCGGTGAGCAGCAAGCCGCAGGTCATCCAGCCATACACCTGCGCCATGTAGGTCTGCAGCGAGGTGGATGCCTGCTGCACGATTGAATCATTACGTGGATATCGATCCATGAAGCGCCTCATTAAATGTTAGACAAACTCTGTAAGTTTGGAGTGTACACCCGTTTGCGTCAACGGCGCGTCAAGCACTGTTGATAGCGGCTGTTAACACGTTGGGCAAACCAGGCGGTGGTCAGGTTACGGGTGATTTTTGGACTTTCCAGTTTGATACCCGGCAGCATCTCACGCGGCACACGTTTTCCGGCCATCTTATCGGCGAGAATAAACGTCTGTTTCCACAGCGTGCTGCTGGCGAAGTCGGCGCTATCGCCCTTCTCCAGATCGCGGCGGATTTCGCGATTGCTCATATCCAATTGTTTACTCAGGCTGCGCACCGCCAGTTCGGTAGAACCGGCTTGCTCGCTGCCATAGACGATCAGATCGCCATCCAGTGCCAGTTTAATGCCGCTGGCGCGGGCGATCGCGGCCTGGAAAGCGGCATTACGGCTAGCGTACCAGCCAGCGTTGAAGTCGGCGAAGCGATACAGCGGCTGACTGTAATCGGCCGGATAGCCCAGTAAATGCAGCGTACCGAAGTAGATGCCTCCGCGTCGCGTGAACACTTCGCGACGAATCGATCCGTCCACTGCATACGGATAACCTTTCGCATGCGCTTCGGCAAACTCAATGCTGACCTGCATCGGGCCGCCGGTATGAATCGGGTTGAGGTTACCAAACAGCTTCTGCCCCATCGGCACCATATCGATAAAATCATCGAAGATGGCGCTCAGCTCTTTTTCGCTGCGCACCTTATCCAGCCGCGCCGCATAGCTTTCACCGTTCGGCGATTTGATCAGCAGCGCGGTACGCACCAGAAATGCCGGCACATGCACCTTCGCGGCGCGGCGATCGATTTCGCCCCAGGCGATTTTAGGTAGCCCCGGCACTTCCGCGTCAGCGCTGAAGTTAGATTCCTGATCGGTGACGGCAATCACCGCGCAGATATTGCTGGCGCTGGCATCGATCTGCTGCACGCGGAATGCGGTATAGATATCGTCAGCCCAGGCTGATTTTTGTTTCACGTCGCTGGGTAACAACTGCTGGATCTGGCTTTTGACATCGGCGGGCTGACGCGCCGGCGCCTGCGGCTCTTTTTTGCTGCTACAACCGGCCAGCACTAGCGCAGCCAGCAATGCTGCGCCTTTTAACATCTTCGTGGTTTTCATCCTGCTCCCTGACGCCAACAAAAACCGTACCTTAACGTTTTCAGTGGCCTGCCGCTATCGGAGCGGGAGGATTTTGCGCGCTAGCTCCAGCGCTCGGCGGCTTGATGATCGCTATCGCGGGCATCCACCCAACGATCACCTTCTGCGGTGGCTTCCCGCTTCCAGAACGGCGCGCGGGTTTTCAGGTAATCCATGATGAACTCGGTGGCGGCGAAGGCGTTGCCGCGATGGGCGCTGCTGACGCCGACAAACACGATTTCATCGCCGGGAAACAGTTCGCCGACGCGGTGAATTACCGTCACCTGCTGTAGCGCCCAGCGCTGACGTGCCTCCGTGACGATTTCCGCCAGCGCTTTCTCCGTCATGCCGGGATAGTGTTCCAACGTCAGCGCCGCCACAGCGTCGCCGAGATTGTGATTGCGCACTTTACCGGTGAAGGTCACCACCGCGCCATCGCTGTCATCAGCCGACAGCTTTTCATACTCCTCACCGACGTTAAAAGGTGCTGTACCCACCCGAATCCGCGTCTCCATCATCAGCCTCCGGTAACCGGCGGGAAGAACGCCACTTCGTCACCCGCACGCAGCGGATGGCTCATTGGCACCAGCGTTTGATTGACTGCGGCCAGCAATTTTCCCGATTCCAGCGCCAGCGCCCAGCGATCGCCCTTCCCGGCTAACGCCGCACGCAGCGTGGCAACATCGGCGTATTCTGGCGCCAGTTCCAGCGTGCTGGTACCGGTTAATTCGCGCACCTGGGCAAAAAACAGCACCTTAATCATGGCTCACCACCTTGAAATCACCGGATTTTCCGCCGCTTTTGCTCAGCAAACGCAGTTGGTCGATGACGATATCCTTCTGCACCGCTTTGCACATGTCATAGATTGTGAGCGCCGCAACGGACGCCGCGGTCAACGCTTCCATTTCGACGCCGGTTTTCCCGCTCAGGCGGCAAAGCGAGGTCACCCGCACGCGGTTGTTTTCCGGTTCGGCAATTAAGGTCACTTCCACTTTGCTCAACATCAGCGGATGGCACAGCGGAATCAGTTCCCAGGTACGTTTCGCCGCCTGAATGCCGGCGATACGTGCGGTGGCGAACACGTCACCTTTGTGGTGGCTGCCGTCGATAATCATCTGCAGCGTTTCGGCGCTCATCAGCACCAGCGCTTCGGCCTGGGCTTCACGCACCGTTTCGGTTTTGCCAGAGACATCCACCATGTGGGCTTCGCCAGCGGCATTGATATGCGTTAAGGATGACATGCTTACAACTTCTTCAAATGAGAGACAAAATTACACGGACGCGTACGCGCATCCAGCTGATCTTCAATAATGCGTTCCCAGCCGCTGCGGCAGGCATTGGTCGATCCCGGCACGGCAAAAATCAGCGTCTGATTGGCCAAACCGGCGACAGCACGCGACTGCAACGTCGAGCTGCCAATCTCTTCATAGGAGATCATGCGAAACAGCTCACCAAAGCCTTCAATTTCGCGATCAAACAGCGGCAGCAAGGCTTCAGGCGTGCTGTTTTTGCTGTTAAAACCGGTGCCGCCATTGACGATCACCACCTGCACATCGTCGCTGGCGATCCAGCGCGATACCGTGGCGCGAATGCGATAGCGGTTGTCCGGCACCAGCGCGCGGTCCACCACCTGATGCCCGGCTTCTGCCAGGGCTACACGCAGGAAATCGCCGGAGGTGTCATTGCTGGCATCGCGGCTGTCAGAGACGGTCATCACCGCCACATTTAAGGCGACAAATTCGCCGGAAGGTTTACCCATGGCCGTAACTCCTGTGTTTAGCCACCAATAAAGGAGAGGTTTTGCGTGATGCCGGTATTGCCCTGATGCAGGAAATGCGTCTGCTTTTTCTGCCCAAGGCTGTGCGCAATGCGCGCCTGCAACTCCGCTTGCTGATCGTCAGACGCCAGCAGATCGCGTAGCGACACGCCGCCATCGCCGAACAGACACAGATGCAGGTTGCCCAGCGCCGAAACGCGCAGGCGGTTGCAGCTGGCGCAGAAATCTTTCTCGTACGGCATAATCAGGCCCACTTCGCCCTGATAATCGGGATGACGAAACACCTGCGCCGGACCGTCGCTGCGGCCACGTGGCTGGCGCTGCCAGCCCTGCATGATCAGCTGATCGCGAATCACTTCACCAGAGATGTGATGACGGCGAAACAGATCGCTGCCATCGCCGGTTTCCATTAGCTCGATAAAGCGTAGTTGAATCGGCCGCAGGCGCAGCCATTCAAGGAAGGTGCTGAGGCTATGGCTGTTCACATCACGCATCAGCACGCTGTTGACTTTCACTTTCTCGAAACCGGCATCAAAAGCGGCATCAATTCCCGCCATCACCTCGGCAAATTTGTCCTGTCCGGTTATGGCGTGAAACTGGCGCGCATCGAGGCTATCGACGCTGACGTTAATATGGGTGAGGCCGGCTGCGCGCCAGGCACGTACATCGCGCGCCATGCGGTAACCGTTGGTGGTCATCGCAATCTGGCGGATGGCGTCGTTTTCGCGTACTGCCGCGATAATGTCGGTAAAATCACGGCGCATGGAGGGCTCGCCGCCGGTCAGACGCACTTTTTCGGTGCCCGCGGCCGCAAAGGCACGCGTCACACGACGAATCTCATCCAGCGAGAGAAAGCTCTTGTTGTGCGTTCCGTTCGGCTTGTAGCCGTTCGGCAAGCAGTAGGTACAACGGAAGTTACACACATCCGTGACCGACAGGCGCAGATAGTAAAAGCTGCGCGCGTAGGCATCTGTAAATTGTGGCACCTGAACACCTTTCCAAAGTCGGGAGATGCAGTCATTTCTTTCTGCACCCTGGCAGCTCAAGGCTGCGGCCTGCATTCCATATCATTAACGACTTAGGAAACCAGGCTTGGGAGTTTGTTGTCATTGTGGACAACACGGTTAAAACGAATGGTAGCGCGATTAGCGATTAGCATCCATCAGTGAATTTCGCTATATATATTGATACATAACGTATTTTCACCGCATTTTCGCGACAGGATACGGTAAAATATCTCACAGATATTGATGCACATCAGTTCAACTACGCCTCAACGCGAGGACGTCAGCAACAAAGGAGAAACATGAATCGAACCCTGGCAGATTTGGATCGCGTAGTGGCATTGGGTGGCGGACACGGCCTGGGCCGCGTGATGTCAGCATTAGCACCGTTAGGCTCGCGCTTAACCGGCATTGTCACCACCACCGATAATGGCGGTTCTACCGGCCGCATTCGCCGCTCGGAAGGCGGCATTGCCTGGGGTGATATGCGCAACTGCATCAATCAATTGATTACCGAACCTAGCGTAGCGACGGCGATGTTTGAGTATCGCTTTAGCGGTAACGGCGAGTTAGCTGGCCACAACCTTGGCAATCTGATGCTTAAAGCGCTGGATCACCTCAGCGTGAGGCCACTGGAGGCGATTAACATCATTCGCAATCTGCTCAAAGTCGATGCCTTTCTTATCCCCATGTCGGAACAGCCGGTCGATCTGGTGGCTCAGGATGGCGAAGGGAATATGGTATACGGCGAAACTGCGATTGATGAAATGAGACAGCCGCCCGAAGAGTTGATGCTGCATCCCAACGTGCAGCCGACGCGTGAAGCGATCGAGGCAATAGGCGAAGCCGACTTGATTCTGATCGGCCCCGGCAGTTTTTACACCAGCCTGATGCCCATTTTGTTGATGGAAGATATGGCGCGTGCGCTGCGTCGCACGCCTGCCACCATGGTATTTATCGGCAATCTTGGCCGCGAATTGAGCCCGGCAGCCGCCAGTCTGAATGTCGCGGATAAGCTAGCGATCATGGAAAAAGCCATTGGCAAGCGGGTGATTGATGCGATTGTCGTCGGGCCGTCAGCGGATATTGCCGGTGTGGAACAACGCTTAATCATTCGCGAACCGCTGGAAGCCGCCGATATTAAATATCGACACGACCGCCAGCTGCTGCGCATCGCGCTGGAACACGCGATTCAAGCGGTTTAGCTTCCAGGTGCGCATTAATGCGCACCCTACGAAAACCACATTGCATGCTCGTAGGGTCGCCATTCATGGCGACCAGCCGTCTCGGTGCGCATTAATGCACACCCTACGCAGGCACTACGAAGCAGCAATAAACAATTCGCGCAGCTGATGTAACTGATCGCGCACGCTGGCCGCCTCTTCGAACTCCAGATTCTGCGCATGCTGCTGCATCTGCCCTTCCAGCTCGTGAATTTTCTTCTGCATCGCCTGTGGTGTAAGCGCCATGTAGTTAGCTTCTGCTTCTGCCGCAGTGCGCGAGGCGGTTTTGCCTTTGCCGCGCGTTTTTACCACATTTTTGCCGAGCTCAAGAATATCGGTGATCTTCTTGTTGAGCCCTTGCGGCACGATGCCATTCTCTTCGTTGTATTTTTGCTGCTTCTCACGACGGCGCTCGGTTTCGCCCATCGCGCGCTCCATCGACGGGGTAATTTTGTCGGCGTAGAGAATCGCCCGGCCGTTGATGTTACGCGCGGCGCGGCCAATGGTCTGAATCAGGGAGCGCTCAGAACGCAGGAAGCCCTCTTTATCGGCATCTAGAATCGCCACCAGCGACACTTCCGGCATATCTAACCCTTCACGCAGCAAGTTAATGCCGACCAGCACATCAAATTCGCCGAGGCGCAAATCGCGGATGATCTCCATACGCTCTACGGTATCGATATCAGAGTGCAGATAGCGCACCTTCTCGCCGTGCTCGACCAGATATTCGGTGAGATCTTCCGCCATGCGCTTGGTCAGCACCGTAACCAGCACGCGCTCGTTAATCTCCACACGCTTGCGGATTTCTGACAGCAGATCGTCGACCTGTGTCGCCACCGGACGCACTTCGAGAATCGGATCGAGCAGGCCGGTTGGACGCACCAGCTGATCGATCACTTCGCTGCCCGATTTTTCCAGCTCGTAGTTGCCCGGTGTCGCCGAGACATAAATGGTTTGCGGCGCTGAAGCCTCAAACTCTTCAAACTTCATCGGGCGGTTATCCAGCGCCGACGGCAAGCGGAAGCCATACTCCACCAGCGTCTCTTTACGCGCCCGGTCGCCGCGATACATGCCGCCAATCTGCGGAATGGTCACGTGCGATTCATCGACCACCAGCAAACCATCTGCCGGTAAGTAATCAAACAGGGTCGGCGGCGGCTCGCCCGGTCCACGGCCAGAAAGATAGCGCGAGTAGTTTTCGATACCGGAGCAGTAACCCAGCTCGTTCATCATCTCTAAATCGAACTGGGTACGCTGAGAAATGCGCTGCTCTTCCAGCAGCTTATTGTTCTCCAGCAGCACCTTACGGCGATCCACCAGCTCAACTTTGATATCTTCCATCGCCTGCAGAATGCGCTCGCGCGGCGTCACGTAGTGCGTTTTGGGATAGACGGTAAAGCGTGGAATGACGGAGTCAATCTGGCCGGTGAGCGGATCGAACAGCGACAACCGCTCAACTTCTTCGTCAAATAGCTCAATACGCAGCGCAATATCGTCCGATTCGGCCGGAAACACATCAATCACTTCGCCACGTACGCGGAAAGTCCCGCGCTGGAAAGCCTGATCGTTGCGCGCATATTGCAGCTCCGCCAGACGACGCAAAATGCTGCGCTGATCGATAATCATGCCGCGCGTTAAGTGCAGCATCATTTTTAAATAGAGGTCTGGATCGCCCAAACCGTAGATGGCAGAAACCGAGGCCACCACAATCACATCACGACGCTCGAGCAGCGCTTTGGTGGCCGAGAGACGCATCTGCTCAATGTGTTCATTCACCGACGCATCTTTCTCGATAAAGGTGTCAGAGCTCGGCACATAGGCTTCAGGCTGATAGTAATCGTAGTAAGAGACGAAAAACTCCACCGCGTTATCCGGGAAGAACTCCTTCATCTCGCCATACAGCTGCGCTGCCAGGGTTTTATTCGGCGCCAGCACCATGGTCGGCCGATTCAGGTCAGCTATCACGTTCGCCACGGTAAAGGTTTTACCTGAGCCGGTTACGCCCAACAGCGTTTGATGCGCGAGCCCATCCTCAAGGCCCTCTTCAAGGCGGCGAATGGCCTCAGGTTGATCGCCTGAAGGCTTGAAAGCGGAGTTGAGTTTAAAGGCTTTGCTCATGTTTTGGCGGTTCCAGCAGATGAAGTCGGCGGGCAGGCTGCTAATTCTACTCTGCTATGGCGAATTTGCCAGAAAAAAATACTGGACATAATCACAGTAACCTTGCACGATTATGGCACGCGCCAATGATTTTCTTCAGTGCAATTTATGCGGCAAGCAGCAAGCTGTTGTTGCGCAATGTTATCCCCAAAGGGAGGATGCTTTTAACATTTGTCAATAGAGTGTCATTAAATTGCAGTCTGATGACAAGGCAGATAAATCGCATGCTTGATTTTAGTTAACCTGCTGTTTTAATTAAATTTCACCTAAAAGCCCAGATTCTCATCATAATGTATGAAGGCCGCGAATTTACTCGCTTGCGCCCGGTTTTCAGTCGCTAATGCACAAGGTTATCCACAGTAATGGTGGATAAGTGAATCCAGCCCCGAGCCCATCAGCTGTGTATAATTTTCTCCCGCGTCTTTTTAAGGGCGAAAAAATTTATTTTCGTATTTATTTTTCTCCCATTGCGTGTCGCATTAACCTCCTCTTTTTGCCCATCAACGGGCGTTTCCGCGTAGAAAAACCCGCCGTTAAGGCCACTTATTTCTTCAGTGCGTGCTTTACGAACGATCAGATGCACCAGAAACGTTGAGCAGTCAGCACCGTGAAAGTGCAGCCGATTTATCACCGTCTGGAATTGTTAAGCGTTACTCAACTTTTAAGCGCCTATTTGCTCGGTTTCAGACGATGCCCCGCTTATATCTTTAACCTGGCCTGGGAATTGCAATGATTAGCGGTATGGAGTGACGAGTCCATATCGGCTATTGCCGACGACAATGGTGTCCATCAATCGTGCACGACTGTATGCCAGACGACACAGAGCGGGAGCATTCAGGCTAATAATCTGGAAGGAGTATGTCAGATGCTGAGTTTACGTTCGGTGAATCAGTTTTACGGTCAAAACCACATCCTATGGGATGTGGATCTCGATCTGCCACCCGGCACCTGCACGGGCGTGCTGGGCAGTCCAGGCATGGGCAAAACCACGTTAGTCAACTGCATCATGGGTCGTTTGCCGATTAACAGCGGTTCAATGACCTGGCAGGAGGATGGCTCACCCCCGGAAGATTTGCTGCTGCAGCCCGCGGAGCTGCGCGCCCGCACCGGCATTGGTTATGTGCCGCAAGGTCGCCATATCTTCTCGCAGATGAGCGTGGAGGATAACCTACTGATTGCCCTGATGGCGGCACAGGACGATCGCAGCCGCGCCATTCCTGAAATGGTGTTTGATCTGTTTCCTGCGCTCTATTCACTGCGCCATCAACGCAGCGGCGAGTTACCGATGGATCAGCAGCAACATCTGGCGCTGGCGCGCGCGCTGGTGCTGCAACCGAAGCTGGTGATTCTGGATGAGCCGACGGAAGGGATGTCGCCGTGGCTGGAGGAGGAGATGGGCAATCTGATTCGTCGGCTCAACCGGGAATATGGTTTGACGATTCTGCTGCTGGAGCAGCACGTATCCTTCATTCGTCGCGTCGCCGACTACTTCCTGCTGCTGCATCGCGGACGCAACGTAGCGCACGGCAAAGTGGCGCAGCTGGATGACGTTACCGTGAGTAAGTGGTTAACCGCGACTTAGATATCCAGGTCGCCATAAATGGCGACCCTACAAAACCGCATCAAGCACCGTAGGGTCGCCATTTATGGCGACCTGGTTTATTGCGGTAGTGTCAGATAGCGCCCGCACTCGGCCTGCTGTGCCTCATCAGTAAGATGCGGGATCTCACCCAGCAACGGCGCGTCAATACGTTGTCGCAGCGTGGCGATATATTCCTGATGGCGTTTGCCCGGCGGCTGGATATCATTAGCAATCCAGCCCGCCAGACGTAACCCGCGCGCTTTTACCGCTTCGGCGGTGAGCATCGCATGGTTGATACAGCCTAACTTAACGCCCACCACCAGGATCACCGGCAACTGCTCGGCTTCCACCCAATCGGCGTAAGTTTGCGTCTCAGATAACGGCGTAAACCAACCGCCCGCGCCCTCAACTAATATCCACTCCGCCTGCTGCTCCAGCGCGCGCAACCCCGCTGACAGTGCCGCAAACGCGATCGGCCTGCCCTCTTCCGCACTAATAATATGCGGCGATGTCGGTTCGAGGAACGCCAGTGGATTCACCTGCTCGTAACGCAGCGCCAGGCTGCTGTAGCGCTGCAACGCCAGCGCATCGCTATTGCGGATGCCGTCCGGCGTCATTTCGCAGCCGGATGCTACCGGCTTGTAACCTGCGGTGCGCAACCCTGCGGCACTTGCTGCCTGCAACAGCGCACCGCTGGCCACGGTTTTGCCTACTTCGGTATCGGTTCCGGTAATAAACCAACGTGTCATTTCGTTAAAACTCCATACATCAGGTGATAGCTGAGGCGATATCCGGCCTGATCCTGCGGCCAATACTGTTCAAGTTGAGCTAACTGGGAACGCGTCACGGCGCTGGCGCCGCGTCCATCGTGCAGGTGCGTGGCACCAATGCCTTTCAGGGAGCGCATCGCGCTGAGCGCGCTCGGGAAATGCAGCGTAACGATCTGCTGCTCTGCCTGCATCGGCAGGGCGGCAGTAGCGGCATGAAACTGCGCGGCGCTGAGGAAACGATTAGCGTGACGACGACCATCCAGCTGCGCCCACGCCTGATGCACTTCATGCAGCGAACCGTCGAGCAGGGTGGAATACAGCACCGTGCCGCCCGGCCGCGTGACGCGCAAGCATTGCTGCAGCGCAGTGCGCAGATCGCTGCTCCACTGCACCGCCAGGTTGCTCCACACACCGTCAACGCTGGCATCCGCGAGCGGGAGATCATCAATATCACCCAGCACATAGTCATGCGCCGATTGTCGCTCGCGCGCCGTTTGCAGCATGTTGGGTGAGAGATCGAGCGCCGTCAGCGTGCATCCGCGATCGCGCCAGTAGCGGCTATACCAGCCGGTACCACAGCCGGCATCCAGCAGATGCGGACCAAAACCGGCCGGAGCCAGCGCCAGCAACGCCTCGCCGCTCAGTCGCTGTAGCTGCGCATGCTGTTCATAATGCGGAGCTGCCCGACCAAATGCCTGCGCCACCGCCTGTTTGTTAACCTGCAGCGTCATACAGCGCCTCCAGCAAACGATCTATGTCATCGGTATGATGCGCAGCCGTGAGCGTGATACGCAGCCGCGCCGTACCCGGTGGCACGGTAGGCGGACGAATCGCGCTCACCCAACAGCCGGCTTGCGCCAGCCGCTGCGACAACGCCAGCGCCGCACTGTTTTCGCCGATGATTAAGGGTTGGATGGCGCTATTGGATGCGCCTAACTGCCACGGCAAATCCGCAGCGCCGGCGCGGAAGCGCGCAATGTGGCTGTGCAGCCGCTCACGCAGCGCATCGCCTTGCTGAATCTGCCGCAGCGCCGCCAGCAGCGCGCAGCACTGCGCCGGTGGCATCGCGGTGGAGTAGATCAAATGGCGGGAAAATTGTTCGACATAATCGGCGGTGGCGTCATCGCACAGCAGCGCGGCGCCGCTGACGCCAAATCCTTTACCAAAGGTAACAATCAGCAGCTCCGGTTTCACCTGCTGCTGCCAACAGCTGCCGCGTCCTTGTGCACCGGTAACACCGATACCGTGCGCATCATCCACCAGCAACCAGCCGTTGCCGCGCCGCGTCTGTTCCGCGATAGCAGCAAGTGGCGCACTGTCACCATCCATGCTGAACACGCCTTCGGTCACCACCAGCGTGCCGCCGTCCGCCGGCGTAGTCAGCAGTTTCGCCAGACTCTCTGGCTGATTATGCGCAAAGCGACGCAGACTCGCCGGGCTATGGCTGGCAGCATCCAGCAGCGAAGCGTGCGCCAGCTTATCGGCAAAGATGCGGTCCTGCTTTTCTGCCAGCAGATGGATCACCGCCTGATTGGCGGCAAATCCCGAGATAAACAGCAACGCGCGCGAGTAGCCGAGCCAGTCGGCCAGCTGCTCCTCGAGCTGTGCGTGATGACGGCTGTAACCGGTAACGTGTCCGGATGCACCCGCGCCCGCGCCCGATTCAGCCGCGCCCTGCTGCCATGCAGCGATGACCGCCGGATGCTGACTCAATCCGAGATAATCATTGCTTGAGAAGTGGCGATAACGCTGACCCTCCAGCGTAATTTCGCGCACGCTGTTGTGCGCAATAGGACGTCGCTGCCGCCAGCCATCGGCCGCTCGACGTGCCGCCAGCGCCTGATCGATACGTTGTGACCAGCCCATTTACACTGCCGCGTTGTAGAACTGCTCGGTATCGGCGTGCAGCAGCTGCTCGCTGAGCTGATACTGCTGCTCATTATCACCCGCCGTGGTCGCAGTATGTTCTGGATTGAGACCCAGTTTGCGGAACAGAATCAGATCCTTATCCTCTTCCGGGTTTGGCGTGGTCAGCAGCTTGCAGCCGTAGAAGATCGAGTTGGCACCGGCCATAAAGCACATCGCCTGAGTCTGCTCACTCATCTGCTCGCGCCCGGCAGAAAGACGCACGTGCGAGGATGGCATCATGATGCGCGCCACCGCGATGGTGCGGATGAAATCGAACGGTTCAACATCCTCGTTATCCGCCAGCGGCGTGCCTTTCACCTTCACCAACATGTTGATCGGCACGCTCTCCGGCGGCGTTGGCAGATTGGCCAGCTGCACCAGCAGGCCCGCACGATCTTTCACCGTTTCACCCAGGCCTACGATGCCGCCCGAACACACTTTTATGCCCGCGCCGCGCACTTTATCCAGCGTATCCAGACGCTCCTGATAGCTGCGCGTGGTGATGATGTTGCCGTAAAACTCTGGCGAGGTATCGAGGTTGTGGTTGTAGAAATCGAGGCCGGCTTCAGCCAGGCGCTGCGCCTGGCTGCCATCCAGCGTACCGAGCGTCATACAGGTTTCCATGCCCATCGCTTTTACGCCCTGCACCATTTGCTGCAGGTACGGCATATCGCGCTCGTGCGGGTTTTTCCACGCCGCGCCCATGCAGAAACGGCTTGAGCCCGCTGCTTTGGCTTTGCGCGCCGATTCCAGCACCGCATCCACCTCCATCAGACGCTCAGATTCCAGACCGGTTTTATAGCGTGCGCTTTGCGGACAGTATTTACAGTCCTCCGGGCAGGCACCGGTTTTGATCGACAGCAGCGTACTGACCTGTACCTGACGCGGATCGAAATGTTGACGATGCACTTGCTGCGCTTCAAACATCAACTCAAGGAAAGGTTTATCGAACAGTGCCTGAGCTTGTGTCAGTGTCCAGCGGTTTGCCATTGCTTACTCCAAAAAAAGGGGGTTCATCCCGACGATTAACGTGGTTATACTTGTAAACTAAATCTTTTTAAAATGGTTTACAATACGCATGTTCACTCAGGACGACCTCAACTTTGACCGCCAGCATATCTGGCATCCCTATACGTCGATGCGCGATCCCCTGCCCTGTTATCCGGTTGTGGCAGCGCACGGCTGTCAGCTGCAGCTGGCTGATGGACGTGAACTGGTTGATGGCATGTCGTCGTGGTGGGCGGCGATTCACGGCTACAACCATCCGCGTCTCAACCAGGCGCTGCAGCAGCAAATGGCGCAGATGTCGCACGTGATGTTCGGCGGTATTACCCACCCGGCGGCGGTTGAGCTGAGCCGCCAGTTGATTGCCATGACGCCCGACGCGCTAGAGTGCGTATTCCTCGCCGATTCGGGTTCGATCGCCGTCGAAGTATCGATGAAAATGGCGCTGCAATACTGGCTGGGACGCAATCAAACGCGGCAGAAATTTCTCACGCTGAAGCGGGGTTATCACGGCGATACATTTGCCGCCATGTCGGTGTGCGATCCGCAAAACTCGATGCACAGCCTGTGGCGCGGTTATCTGCCGGAACACCTGTTTGCCAATGCGCCGCAGTGCGCATTCGATGATGGGTGGAATGAGGCGGATTTCGCCGATTTCGCGCAGCTGGCAGAAACGCATCATCGCGAGATTGCGGCAGTCATTCTCGAACCGATTGTGCAAGGCGCGGGCGGCATGCGCTTCTATCACCCGCGTTATCTGCAGCAGGTGCGTGAGCTGTGCGATCGCTACGGATTACTGCTGATTGCCGATGAGATCGCCACCGGCTTTGGTCGTAGCGGCAAACTGTTCGCCTGCGAACATGCGGGTATCACGCCGGACATTCTCTGCCTCGGCAAAGCGCTCACCGGCGGCACCATGACGCTCTCCGCTACGCTAACCACGCGGGAAGTCGCCGATACCATTAGCCGCAGCGCGGCTGGCTGCTTTATGCACGGCCCAACCTTTATGGGCAATCCGCTGGCCTGTGCGGTGGCGGTGGAAAGTCTGGCAATGATTAATGAAGGTCACTGGACGACACAGGTAGCGGCTATCGAACAGCAGCTGCGGGCCGAGCTGCTGCCGCTGCGCAGCCATAGCGCGGTGGCCGATGCACGCGTGCTGGGCGCCATTGGCGTTGTCGAAACCCATCAGGCGGTGAACATGGCGACGCTGCAGCAGTTCTTCGTCGAGCGCGGCGTGTGGATTCGCCCGTTTGGCCGCCTCATTTATCTGATGCCACCTTATCTGATTTCTGCCGCCGAACTGACGCAGCTGACGCAAGCGCTCAGCGCGGCACTGGATGTTGCGGCGCATTTCCACCATGATTGAGAACACTGCACACTAAACAGGAGAGATCATGCGCGTATTCAGCCAGGATTTTAACGATGGCGATAAGATGCCAGAACGACACGTTTTCAACGGCATGGGTTATCAGGGCGACAATTTGTCACCCCATCTGGCGTGGGATGATGTCCCGGCGGGCACTAAGAGCTTTGTCGTGACCTGCTACGATCCCGACGCGCCAACCGGTTCCGGCTGGTGGCACTGGGTGGTAGCGAACATCCCCGCCGAGGTGACCGTGCTGCCGCAAGGTGCCGGTTCTGGCGTGGCAGAGCTGCCGGAGAGCGCCATTCAGACGCGCACCGATTTTGGCCAAACCGGCTATGGTGGTGCGGCACCCCCGCAGGGCGAATCGCATCGCTATATCTTTACGGTGCATGCGCTGGATACCGACAAGATTGAAGTGGATGAAGGTGCCAGCGGCGCGATGGTCGGCTTTAACGTGCATTTTCATGCGCTGGCGAGTGCATCAATTACCGTGAAGTATGCCTGATATAAAAACGGCGCCCTCGGAGCCGTTTTTGATTGATTAACCCAGTGCGTGAATCACCACCCACATCGGGCCTTGTCCTACCGCATAACGCGCCAGCGGATTCAGCAGGCCGCGCTCCTGAATTTTATACACTTCGATATGGTGCGATTTCTGTCCCGCCGCAACCAGATATTGGCCGCTATGGTCAATGTTGAAACCGCGCGGCTGCGTTTCAGTTGGCTGGAAGCCTTCAATCGCCAGCACGGCACCATCTTCACTGATGCTGAACACCGTAATGGTGCTGCTGGTGCGGTCACAAGCATAGAGGAAGCGTCCATCTGGCGTGATATGAATATCAGCCGCCCAACGCGTATCGCTGAAATCTTTCGGCATCATATCGAGGCTTTGCACGCGCTCAACCTGACCGTGCACGTTGTTGAGCGCCCAGACATCGACCGTGCTATCCAGTTCGTTCACCACGTAGCCATACGCGCCGTTCGGGTGGAAAGCCATATGACGCGGCCCCGCGCCTTCAACGGTGGTGATCTGCGCCTGCTCACGCGGTGCCAGGGTGCCGTCAGCATTCAGCTGGTACAGGCAGATACGATCCTGCTTCAAGGCCGGTACAAACAGCGTTTGATTGTTCAGGTCGATGTTTGCCGAGTGGCAACCGTCTAAGCCGTTAATCACCTGGCTTGGTGCCTGCGGCAAGCCATCGCTACCAATGAGGCTGACGCTGACGCAGGCATCGTTATACGAGCCGCAGAACAGGTAGTTGCCGTGACGATCGGTAGAGATGTGCGTTGGGCTGCCCGGCAACGGCGCTTCACCGGCCAGGCTCAGGGTACCGTCGGCCGCAATGCGGAACGCCAGCACGCGAAAATTCGGACGAACACCCACATAGAGAAAATCTTTCTTCGGGCTCACCACCATTGGCTGCACCTGGCCGGCAACATCCGTTACCTGCAATAACGTCAGTGCGCCATCTTCCTGCAACTGCCAGGCATGGATCTGCTGGCTCTCGGGACTGGCGGTATACACGACTTGTTTCATGCGTTTTCCTTATTCGCTGCCTGATGAAAGGGATAACTGTAGCGCGTTTCATTTTGTCGCGCTGGATTCATTTGTGCCCTGTTTTTTGTCTCAGGGCCGCTGCCGGGTGTAGACTCAATGCTTTGCCAACTCCCGGACGGAAAGTGTAATGAGCTACCGCGTAATCGCCCTTGACCTCGACGGCACCCTGCTGACCCCGAATAAAACCATTCTGCCTGAATCCATCGAAGCGCTGGCCCGCGCACAACAGGCGGGCGTGAAAGTGTTGATCGTTACCGGTCGCCACCACTGCGCCATCCACCCTTTTTATCAGGCACTTAAGCTCGATACACCCGCGATCTGCTGTAATGGCACCTATTTGTATGATTATCCGGCGAAAAAGGTGCTGGCTGCCGATCCGCTTGAGAAAAACAAAGCCGCCCATGTGATTGAGATGCTGGATGAAGAGAACATCCATGGTCTGCTGTATGTTGATGATGCGATGCTGTATCAGACGCCAACAGGTCATGTAACGCGAACGCTAAACTGGGCGCAATCGCTGCCGGAAGCGCAGCGTCCGCTGTTTCTGCAGGTGCCCAGTCTGGCGCAGGCCGCAATGGAAGCCACGTCGATCTGGAAATTCGCGCTGTCGCATCCGGATACGCGTGCGCTGCAGCAGTTTGCCGAGCGCACCGAAGCGGAATTGGGGCTGGCCTGTGAGTGGTCGTGGCATGATCAGGTGGATATCGCCAAAGGCGGCAACAGCAAAGGCAAGCGTCTGGCGCAGTGGGTGGAAAGTCAGGGCTTCAGCATGCAAGACGTGCTGGCATTTGGCGACAACTACAACGATCTCAGCATGCTGGAACAGGTAGGATTAGGTGTGGCGATGGGCAATGCCGATGACGCCATCAAAGCACGCGCTAAAAAGGTGATTGGCACCAATCTGGAGCCGGGCATCGCCGAAGTGATTAACCAGGAAATCCTGTAACCGTAGGATGTAGCGGCGCAATTTATTGCGCGGTGTTTATCAAACCGTGCAATAAATCATGCCGCAATCGACACACTCTTAATCTGCGCATACAACCACTGATCGGGCCGGATGCCCAGCTCATCCCGCGCCCACGGCGAAATGCGCGCCCACAGCTCGCTAATGCCGATGCGCAGTTTTACTTCCACCTGATCGTCAATCTCCAGCAGCTCGACAACCTGCGCCGGCAAAATATTGCGGATCGAGGTGTTGTGCGGCGGCTGCAGCGCCAGCGAAACGTCGGCTGAAGCGATACGAATGCGCAGCGGTGTTTTCAGCGGCTGGTTCACGCGACTGACCCAAATATGCTGATCGCCCAGCGACAGCGCCGTCATCGGATAATCCGGATGCTGCTCCAGCACCTGCACGCGCAGCACGCTGGTGCGCTCGGCAAGCGGCAGCCAGGGGCGCATTGCCGTGCTGCTCCATACCTTCTCCAGCGAGCCAAAGGCTTTCACCTGGCCCGCATCCAGCACCAGTACGTTATCCGCCAGCTGCAGGATTTCATCGAGGCTGTGCGACACGTACATAATCGGAATATCGACCTGCTTAGCCAGCTTTTGCAGATAGGGCATCAGTTCACGTTTGCGCGGCAGATCCAGCGACGCCAGCGGTTCGTCCATCAGCAAAATATCGGGCGCAGTGAGTAAGGCGCGGCCAATCGCCACGCGCTGTTTTTCGCCGCCCGACAGCGATGCCGGATAGCGCGTTAACAGCGATTCAAGGCCGAGCAGCGCCACCAGCGCGTTGAACTGTGACTTCATCGACGGTGCCATGCCGTATTGCAGATTGCCGCGTACGCGATAGTGCGGGAATAGCCGCGCATCCTGAAATACGTAGCCGATGCGACGCTTTTCCGGCGGCAAATTCACGCGCGATGCTGAATCAAACAGCAAACGATCGTTCAATTCAATGCGCCCGCTTTGCGGCTGCGTTAAGCCACCAATCGCGTTAATCAACGAGGTCTTCCCCGCGCCCGACACACCAAAAATGGCGGTGATACCGCTAGCGGGAATATTGACGTTAACCTCGAGCAGGTGATGACCCAACTGCTGAGAAATGTGCAGATGTAGCATTACGCCGCTCCCAGCCGCTTACGGCCCCAGCGCGCCAGCAGCTCAGAAGCCACCAGCGACATCAGCGCCAACGCAATTGCCACCGCACACAGTCGCGCAGCGGTGCCTTCGGCGCCTGGCGTTTCGATCAAGGTAAACATCGCCGACGGAATGGTGCGCGTCTCGCCGGGAATGTTGGAAACAAAGGTGATTGTGGCACCAAATTCGCCCAGCGAGCGAGCAAAAGCCAGCACCGTACCGACAATAATACCCGGCAAGGTGAGCGGAATGGTGATGGTGAAGAACACGCGCCAGCGCCCGGCACCGAGCGTGCGTG
Source organism: Pantoea sp. USHLN256 (assembly GCF_037149875.1). Lineage (NCBI taxonomy): Bacteria > Pseudomonadati > Pseudomonadota > Gammaproteobacteria > Enterobacterales > Erwiniaceae > Pantoea > Pantoea sp. USHLN256. Next base: position 712,441 of record NZ_JBBCQO010000001.1, read on the forward strand.
CCGCCTGCTCCAGTTTGCTATCGACCGCTTCCAGCGCGAGGCGAATTGCTCGCACCATCAAGGGAAAGGCCATCACCGCCGACGCGACGACTGCGCCGCGCCAGCTGAAAGCGAGAGTGAAGCCGAACCAGTCATACAACCATTCGCCGATGAAACCACGTCGGCCTAAGGCGATCAGCAGCAGATAGCCCACCACTACCGGCGGCAGCACCAAGGGCAGATGAACAAGGCTATCCAGCAAAGTTTTGCCCGGAAACCGGCAGCGCGCCAGAATCCAGGCCATCATGATGCCAAACGGCAAGCTGCACAGCACCGCTACACAGGACACTTTCAGGCTGAGAAACACGGCCTGCCATTCGGGATCGCTCAATATCATTTCTTCGGCGTAAATCCATACTGTTTAAATACGGCAGCGGCATCCGGCCCCTGCAAATAGTTATAGAAGGCGGTTACCGTTGCGTTCTGATGTTCTTTGACGATCGCCATCGGATATTCCACCGGCTTGTGGCTATCTTCCGGGAAACGTCCCACTACCTGCACTTTCTGACTAGCAACCGCATCCGAACCATAGACAATGCCGTAAGGCGTTTCATTACGCTCTACCAACGCCAGCGCGGCACGCACGTTATTGGCCGGCGCCAGCTGCGGGGATAAAGCGTCCCACGCACCCAGTTTTTGTAATGCTTCTTTGGCATAAATCCCGGCCGGTACGTGATCGGGATCGCCCACCGCCAGTCGCTCGCCTTTCAACAGACTTTTCCAGTCGGTTTTACTATCAATGGTCACCGCTTTGGCTGCATCACTTTTTGGGGCAATCAGCACTAAATCGTTGCCAAGCAGCGTATAGCGCGTATTGGTCACCACGCTGTTTTTTGCCACCACATCGTCCATCCACTGCTGGTCGGCGGAGATGAACAGATCGGCAGGCGCACCCTGATCAATCTGACGCGCCAGCACCGATGAAGAGGCAAATGAAGAGACCACTTCAACGCCGGTTTTCTTTTGATACTGCGTGGCGATCTCCTGCAACGCATTCGTCAGTGACGCGGCAGCGAACACGGTGATTTTTTCCGCAGCAACCGCCTGACCGGCCAGAGAAAGCGTCAGTACAGTGATAGCAGCCAAACGGTAATGATTTTTTTGCATTTGTTGCTCCTTGTTACGTTATATATTTGATAATACAACGTCGGCACAAATGCGTCATGAGATAGTTATCGGCAGGATTTTACGGAAGTTAATAACAAAACGCCCGCAGGGTGCGGGCGTTGGGAAATCAGTGTTGCGAGCTGTTGGCGGGACGATCGTCGCGGCGGCCAAATTTAGAGATGACGTTGAAAACTTCACCCAGGCCGTAAATCAGACCGAGCATAATCGCCATCACAATCGGCACCATGATGATAGCCACAGCCAGGCTTTTTAACAGTTCCAGCATGGAAACCTCACGCAGAAAATAAAAAAGTGATTGTAACGGTTAGAGAAAAAAACGCACTGCCCTTTTCGTGCTTTTACTTTTAAGCAGTAAACTGAGCGGATTAACCTAAGGAGCTGACATGCAGGCAGAACTTTCTCTTCATATTCGTCTTCAGCAGAAGCTGTTTGCCGATCCGCGCCGTATTGAGCTGCTGAAACGCGTGCAGCAAACCGGCTCCATTAGCCAGGGCGCAAAGCTGGCGGGCATCAGCTACAAAAGTGCCTGGGACGCGATCAACGAGATGAATCAGATGGCCGATCAAACTTTAGTTGATCGCGCCACCGGTGGCAAAGGCGGCGGCGGCGCGCAGTTGACGCAGTATGGTGAGCGGCTGATTCAGCTTTTCCAACTGATGGAACAGATTCAGCAGAAAGCCTTTGACGCGTTGCAAAGCGACAGTTTACCGCTCGATAGCCTGTTAGCGGCGATTGCGCGTTTTTCGCTGCAAACCAGCGCACGCAACCAGCTGTTTGGTACGGTGCTAGCCAGCGACCATCAACAGGTGCAGCAGCACATTGAGGTACTGCTCGCCGACGGCACCACACGTTTACAGGTGGCGATCACCGAGCGCAGCGCCGAACGTTTGCAGCTCGACAGCGGTAAAGAGGTGCTGGTGTTAATTAAAGCGCCGTGGATTCAGGTTAGCAGCACGGCAGGCAGCAGCGATAACCAGCTGGCGGCGCAGATTAGTGCCATCGAACCCGGCGAGCAGGTCAGTGAAGTATTGATGGCCCTGCCAAGCGGCGAAACGCTGTGCGCCACCGTCACTAACGATGAGGTTAAACAGCAGAATCTGCAGCCTGGCGCCAGCGTCACCGCCAGTTTTAATGCTGAACACGCCATCATCGCCACACTGCTCTGAAATCTCCACCATGATTTGACTTCACCTGCATCGCTGGCTAAAACTGAGCAACACGATGCATAAAACGGAATACATCATGGCTTCATTGCAAATTTCGCAAGGCATATTTCACCTTAGCGCCACCCGAGCACTGTCACTCAACGATTTAACCCTTAACAGCGGCGAAAGCTGGGCTTTTGTCGGCGCCAATGGCAGCGGCAAATCGTCGTTGGCGCGCGCGCTCTCCGGCGAGCTGCTGCCCGGTAAAGGCAGCGTGCAGCAGAATTTTCAGCGCCGTACGCGCCTGTCGCTGGAGCAGCTCCAGCAGCTGGTCAGCGATGAGTGGGAACGTAATAACACCGATATGCTCAGTGAAGGCGAAGATGATACGGGCCGCACTGCGGCACAAATCATTCAGGACGAGGTGAAAGACGAGACGCGCTGTCAGGCACTGGCGCAGCAGTTTGGTATCACTTATCTACTCGATCGCCGCTTCAAATATCTCTCCACTGGCGAGACGCGCAAAACGCTGCTGTGTCAGGCGCTGATGGCGCAGCCAGATCTGCTCATTCTTGATGAGCCTTTTGATGGACTGGATGTGGCGTCGCGCGCCAGCCTGGCAAACACCCTCAACGATTTGCACCGCAACGGTTACAGCGTGGTGCTGGTGCTAAATCGCTTCGACGATATTCCTGATTTCGTTGAGAAAGTGGGCGTGCTGGCCGAATGCACGCTGACGCATGTGGGCGAACATCGTGCCGTGCTGGCCGAAGCGCTGGTGGCACAGCTGGCGCACAGTGAGCAGCTGGCTGGCATGGCGCTGCCGGAAGCGGATCAACCTGATCAACTGCCACAATTAGCTGAAGATGCGCCGCGCGTGACTCTGCGTAACGGGGTGGTGTCCTACAACGATAAAGCGGTGATTAATGGCCTGAGCTGGCAAGTGAATCCTGGCGAACATTGGCAGATTACCGGGCCGAACGGCGCGGGCAAATCCACCCTGCTCAGTTTAGTCACTGGCGATCATCCACAAGGCTACAGCAATGATTTGACGCTGTTTGGCATCCGCCGTGGCAGCGGTGAAACCATTTGGGATATCAAGCAGCACATCGGTTACGTCAGCAGTAGCCTGCACCTTGATTATCGCGTCAGCTGCAATGTGCGCACCGTGGTGCTCTCGGGTTTCTTTGATTCCATTGGCCTGTATCAGGCGGTGTCGGATCGGCAAAAAGCGCTGGCACGCCAGTGGTTGGCCCTGCTCGGGATGGATAATCAGCTGGCCGATGCGCCGTTCCACAGTTTGTCGTGGGGACAACAGCGGCTGGTGCTAATTGCGCGTGCGCTGGTAAAACACCCGACGCTTCTGATCCTCGATGAACCGCTGCAAGGGCTGGATCCGATTAACCGCCAGCTGGTGCGCCGTTTTGTCGATGTGCTGATTGGCGAAGGCCGCACGCAGCTGTTGTTTGTATCACATCACGCCGAAGATGCTCCGCAGTGCATCACTCATCGCCTGAGTTTTGTCGCGCAAGAACAAGGTTACGGTTTCCTGCAAGAATCGCTGCGGTAATTGGCGGTCGCCATTAATGGCGACCCTACAATGAGCTTTCGTAGGGTGCCCATTAATGCGCATCGAAATAAAATCACTCACCAATGTAACCGCTACCATTCCATTGCCTGGTAATTAAGCAAATAGCAACGATAACCCCACAAAATGAGAATCGTCACCTTGTGTAAACGATACCATTTATCCAGACTGGATCACGCTTTCACGCGGGTCTTTGTGTTACTTTGATCAAAACCTTGTTTATCTGTTTGCCGTTTACCAGGACTCATCATGGAAAAATTTAATCCGGTCGATCATCCGCATCGCCGCTATAACCCATTGATCGATCAATGGGTGCTGGTTTCACCCCATCGCGCTAAGCGTCCGTGGCAAGGTGCGCAAGAAACGCCGGCACTGGAGCAGTTACCGGCACACGATCCCGACTGTTTCCTTTGTGCCGGAAACACCCGCATCACCGGTGACATCAATCCCAACTATAAAAGCACTTACGTGTTCACCAATGATTTTGCCGCGCTAATGACCAATACCCCCGACGCGCCGCAGAGCGACGATGTGTTGATGCGCTGCGAAAGTGCGCGCGGCACCAGTCGCGTAATCTGCTTCTCGCCGGATCACAGCAAAACGCTGCCAGAACTGCCGCTGAGCGGACTGGAAGATATTGTCCGTACCTGGCAAGAACAGACCGCCGACCTCGGCCAACACTATCCTTGGGTGCAGGTGTTCGAAAACAAAGGTGCGGCGATGGGCTGTTCGAATCCCCATCCGCACGGCCAGATTTGGGCCAACAGTTTCCTGCCAAACGAAGCGCAAAAAGAAGATGACAATCAGCGACGTTACTTTGATGAAAAAGGCTCACCGCTGTTGGTGGATTACACGGCGCGCGAGCTGAACGATGGCAGCCGCACGGTGGTAGAAACTGAGCACTGGTTAGCGGTAGTACCGTGGTGGGCCGCGTGGCCGTTTGAAACGCTGCTGCTGCCAAAAGCCCACGTAAAACGCATTACCGATCTCACCGAGCCGCAGCGCACCGATCTGGCGCTGGCACTCAAGCAGCTGACCAGCCGCTACGACAATTTGTTCCAGTGCTCCTTCCCTTATTCGATGGGCTGGCATGGTGCACCGTTCAATGGTGAAGCCAACGACCATTGGCAGTTGCATGCCCATTTCTATCCGCCGCTGCTGCGTTCAGCCACGGTACGCAAATTTATGGTTGGCTATGAAATGCTGGCCGAAACCCAACGTGATTTAACGGCGGAACAGGCAGCTGAACGTCTGCGTTCTGTCAGCGATGTCCATTTCCGCGAGGCGCAATAAATGTCTTTAAAATCCATTACTCAACAGGTTTTCGCTGACACCTTCGGCTATCAACCTACGCACAGTATTCAGGCGCCGGGCCGCGTGAATCTGATCGGCGAACACACTGACTATAACGATGGCTTCGTGCTGCCGTGCGCCATCGATTACCAAACGGTGATTGCCTGCGCCAAACGCGATGACCGCGAAGTGCGCGTGATTGCGGTCGACTACGACAATCAGCAAGACAGTTTCTCGCTGGACGCGCCCATTGCGCCGTTAAAAGAGCCGATGTGGGCCAACTACGTGCGCGGCGTGGTGAAACATCTGCAGAAACGCGATGCCAGCTTTGGCGGCGTGGATATGGTGATCAGCGGCAACGTGCCACAGGGCGCAGGCTTGAGTTCATCGGCATCTCTGGAAGTCGCGGTAGGCACGGTTTTCCAGCAACTGTACGCCTTGAAGTTGGACGGCGCCGCCATTGCGGTGAACGGTCAGGAAGCCGAGAACCAGTTTGTTGGCTGCAACTGCGGCATCATGGATCAGCTGATTTCGGCACTTGGCCAACCTGACCACGCCATGCTGCTGGATTGCCGCACACTCGGCACGCGTGCGGTATCGATGCCGGAAGATGTCGCGGTAGTGATCATCAACTCCAACTTCAAGCGCACCCTGGTGGGCAGCGAATACAATACGCGTCGCGAACAGTGTGAAACCGGTGCCCGCTTCTTCAACAAACCCGCGTTGCGTGACGTCACGCTGGAAGAGTTTGCCGCCTCCGAAGGTGAGCTGGATGCGTTGGTAGCGAAGCGCGTGCGTCACGTCATTACGGAAAATGCGCGCACGCTGGAAGCGGCGGATGCGTTGAGCGCGGGCGATCTGAAGCGCATGGGCGAACTGATGGCTGAATCCCACGCTTCAATGCGTGATGATTTTGAAATCACTGTACCGCAAATCGATCAGTTGGTTGAGATTGTCAAAGCCGAGCTCGGTCCGCGCGGCGGCGTGCGCATGACCGGCGGTGGTTTCGGTGGCTGCATCGTGGCGCTGATGCCGATTGATCTGGTCGATGCCGTGAAAGCGGTAGTGGCCGAAAAATATGAAGCGCAAACCGGCATTAAAGAGACCTTCTACGTGTGCAAAGCGTCCGCAGGAGCTGGCCAATGGTAAGTGATATCAATTCACACGCGCCAGACGGGCAGCCATGGCGCATCACTGTGCTGCGCAATCGCAACGGCATGGTCGCAACCTTCATGGATTGGGGGGCGACCTGGCTGTCGGCGCGTGTACCGATGCGCGATCACAGCGTGCGTGAAGCGCTGCTCGGCTGCGCGACGCCATCAGATTATCTGCATCAGGATGCCTATCTTGGGGCCACCATTGGCCGCTACGCGAACCGTATTGCCTCGGCAGAACTCAAGCCGCTCAATCTGCTGCTGGCCGCTAACCAGGGCGCGCATCAGCTGCACGGCGGACCAGAAGGATTTGATAAGCGTCGCTGGCAGATTCTCAGCCAGAGCGAAACCGAGGTGCACTATCGCCTTGATTCGCCCGATGGCGATCAGGGTTATCCCGGCAATTTGATTGCTGACGTGATCTATCAGCTTGATGATGATAATTGCCTGTCGATTCGTTATGAAGCGAAGACGGATAAGCCCTGCCCGGTCAATCTGACCAACCATGCTTACTTCAATCTTGATGCGCATCATGGTGATGCGCGCCAGCATCGCTTACAACTGCACGCCGATCGTTACTTGCCGGTGGATAGCGAGGGCATCCCCAACGCGCCGCTAAAAGAGGTGGCGGGAAACAGTTTTGATTTCCGCCAGCCGAAGTGCGTTGCCGATGAGTTCCTTGCTGATGACGATCAAAAAGCGGTGAAGGGCTATGACCATGCCTTTTTACTCAACACCGCTGGCGACAGCAGCCAGCCCGCCGCCCATTTGTGGTCTGCCGATGGCAAGCTAGAGTTGAGCGTATTTACCGCTGCGCCGGCGCTGCAGTTTTACACCGGCAACTATCTGGCGGGAACACGCGCCCGTGAGCAAGACAGCTATACTGCTTTCCAGGGCATTGCTCTTGAAAGTGAATTTTTACCGGACTCGCCCAATCATACGGAATGGCCGCAGCCCGATTGCTGGCTGCAACCCGGCGACAGCTGGCAGTCCGTGACGCGTTATCGCTTCACGTCGCACTAGCCGCCGGATGAAAAACGCGCACTGCGCTGCCGACAGGCTTACGCAGTGCGCTGTTTTCCGCTATGGTATGGCGCTATTAGTGAGCCGCTTCTCGGTGGCCGCAGCCGGTTTCAATACTAATCGTAAATCGAGCATTAAGGAGTAAAGCTATGGCCGTAACTAAGCTGGTACTGGTGCGACACGGCGAAAGCCAGTGGAACCAGGAAAACCGCTTCACCGGATGGTACGACGTGGACCTGTCTGACAAAGGTCGCACGGAAGCCAAAGCAGCCGGTCAGCTGCTGAAGAAAGAAGGTTTCGTGTTTGATTTCGCTTACACTTCCGTGCTGAAGCGCGCTATCCACACCCTGTGGAACGTGCTGGATGAGCTGGATCAGGCCTGGCTGCCGGTTGAGAAAACCTGGCGTCTGAACGAGCGTCACTACGGTGCGCTGCAAGGTTTGGATAAAGCGGAAACCGCAGCAAAATACGGTGACGAGCAAGTTAAACAGTGGCGTCGTGGCTTTGCCATCACCCCACCGGAACTGGATCGCGCTGATGAGCGTTTCCCAGGCCACGACCCGCGTTACGCCTCACTGACTGATGCACAGCTGCCAACCACCGAAAGCCTGGCGCTGACCATCGAACGCGTAATCCCGTACTGGAACGAAAGCATTCTGCCGCGCATCAAGAGCGGTGAGAAAGTGATCGTTGCCGCACACGGTAACTCACTGCGCGCACTGGTTAAATACCTCGACAACCTGAGCGAAGATGAAATCCTCGAACTGAACATCCCAACTGGCGTGCCGTTGGTGTATGAATTCGACGAAAACTTCAAGCCGCTCAAACGTTACTATCTGGGTGATGCTGACGAGATCGCTGCGAAAGCAGCAGCCGTTGCAAACCAGGGTAAAGCCAAGTAAGCGAACGCTGAAACGCAAAAAGGCCAGACGCGAGTCTGGCCTTTTTTATTGCATGTCGCGATTAACCGCGGCGCTGTTTCACCGCCTGCGCCAGCTGACGCAGGGCTTTTTCCGTGTCTTCCCAGCCAATGCAGGCATCGGTGACGCTCTGGCCATACACCAGCGGTTTGCCGCTTTCGAGGCTCTGGTTACCTTCCACCAGATGGCTCTCAATCATCACGCCGGTAATCGCCTGCTCGCCGCCCGCAATCTGCTGCGCAACGTCATCGGCAACCACCATCTGACGCTGGAACTGCTTGCTGCTGTTGGCGTGGCTAAAGTCGATCATCACCTGCGGACGCAGGCCCGCTTTCTCCAGACCGGTTTTCACCGCTGCCACATGCTCAGCACTGTAGTTCGGCTCTTTACCGCCGCGCAGGATGATATGGCAATCTTCGTTACCGCTGGTTTCCACAATCGCTGAGTGGCCATATTTGGTCACCGAGAGGAAGCAATGAGGCGCGCTGGCTGCACCAATCGCGTCAATCGCCACTTTAATGGTACCGTCGGTGCCATTTTTGAAACCAACCGGGCAGGAAAGACCGGAGGAGAGTTCACGGTGCACCTGCGATTCGGTGGTGCGCGCGCCAATGGCGCCCCAGCTCATCAGATCGGCCATATATTGTGGCGTGATCATGTCGAGGAACTCACCTGCCGCCGGCAAGCCGATATCATTGATATCCACCAGCAGCTTACGTGCCAGACGCAGACCATCGTTAATCTGGAAGCTGCCATCCATGAAGGGATCGTTAATCAGCCCTTTCCAGCCCACCGTGGTACGCGGTTTCTCAAAGTAAACGCGCATCACCACTTCAAGATCGTCTTTCAGCTCATCACGCAGTGGCAGCAGACGAGCGGCATACTCTTTCGCCGCTTTGGTATCGTGAATCGAGCAAGGACCAATCACCACCAGCAGACGATCATCTTCGCCATGCAGGATGCGGTGGATTGCCTGGCGTGACTGCGCTACGGTTTCAGCCGCTTTATCGGTGGCGGGGAATTTTTCAAGTAAGGCAACAGGAGGAAGTAACTCTTTGATCTCTCTGATGCGTAAATCGTCGTTCTGGTAATCCATACGTCATTCCATTCAAATTTCTGGCCCAACGTCCGTCGGGCGCAACCCGCCCACTTTAGCCCTTCACAGGGTGGGTGTAAATTACGTACCCGTCTTAAAATGTACATCTCAAATTTGCATTTATATTTCCATGCACTAAGCTTTTTAAATGTAAGCACTAAGGATTGATGTGTTTGCAAAATTTAATATTTAAGCGAAGCGTATAAGGTGGAATTTTATTCCATCGCGGCACGCTATTTTCGTCACACAACACCAGCCGGTGTTTGACGGCAACTATCCATTAATTACTGGAGCATAATGATGAATAAGTTTGCAATTATCTTTCTGACGGCAGCGATGACTTTAGGTAGCGGTGCGGTTATGGCTGCAGATAACTCTTCAGACAATAATGGCGCGGCTAATGCTGCAGCTGAAGCGGGCGCAGCAGCAGGCGATGCAAAACAGAACCTGCCACCGAATAACGTTGATAACAGCAAAATCAACAATGGCAGCACCAATACTAATAGCGCGGCAACCTCAGGCACTGATTCAAGCAATATGTCAGCCAGCCAGGTTCACAAAAACAGCATGTGTAAAGACGGCAAATGCCCGGATATGAATAAGAAAGTCGACACTAAAGAAGGTGGCGGCCACGTGAAACATAAAACTGACGGTACCGCGCAATAAGGTTACCAGCAGTTTAAATAAGGGAGAGCTTCGGCTCTCCCTTTTATTTTTCCCCCTGCCCTTTTCCGCTATGCTGGAGCAATGAAATTCACAGGAACTGATTCATGGCTTCATTGCTGCTTATTGATGATCATCCGTTAGTTGCCGTCGCACTGGAAGCGGCGAGTGCTCACGCCCCCATCCCCTTAAAAATTCACGCTGCTGGCGATGAAGCGCAAGCGCGCCAACTGCTTCAGCTGCATCACATTGATGTGATTGTGCTCGATATCGGTTTGCCGGACTGCGACGGACTCGAGCTATTGCGCCGTTTACGCCTGCGCAATCAGCAATGTCCGGTATTGATCTACTCGGCACAGCAGAGTCGCCACACGTTGCTCAGTGCGGTATCGCTCGGTGCCGCCGGTTATGTGGTAAAGAGCCAAAGTATGGCGCAACTGCTCAGTGCCATTTTGGCGGTGCTCGGCGGCCAACAAGCCTTCCCGCCGCTGCCAGAACGTATCGAACTGCCTTTAACTGAGAAAGAGCAGCAAATTGTGGCGCTGCTGGTGAAGGGATTGTCGAATTTGCAGATTGGCGAACAGCTGCATATCAGTAATAAAACCGTAAGCACCCACAAGAAAAATATTCTGGAGAAAACCGGCGTGCAATCGGTGGTAGAACTCGCCGAACTGTGGAAAGCGCAGCAGTGAGGATTTGGCTGTTGCTGTGTACGTTATTGCTGAGTCTGCTGGCGAGAGCCGATTTGCAACCCGCCAGCAGCGTGATGTTGCCTGCCATGATGCCTGCGCCGCATGCTGAGCCATGGCCCGGCGCATCGTTGCGCGTTGCGGTTCCGGCGCAAAATAGCGCCCCATGGGCGATGCGGATCGGCGATCGCATTTGGGGAATTGATGCTGATTATCTTAGTGCTCTCAGCCAACTGACCGGCACCCACTTTACGCTGCAAAGCTATGCGGATCGTAGTCAGCAGCTGGCGGCGCTGCAACGCGGCGAGGTGGATTTGGTGTTGAGCACCGAACACGCACACTTGCCGCCCGATATTCTGCTGAGCGACAGCTGGTACAGCAGCCCGATTCGCATCTATCGCAACCGCGATAACCAGCGCGCGGTGATGTTCAATAGCGAGACCGCCCAGCTCACTATCGCTGAAGCCACGCTGGCCCAACTGCCAGCCGATTTTGTGCAGCAGCACCGCTGGCATAGCCTGCCGGGTGATCTGCAGGCGCTGTATGCCTTGCTGAATCAGCAGAGCGATTATCTGGTGGCTGACGAAGCCAGCGCGGGCTTTTTGCTCGGCCAGCTGCAGCAGGGACAGATTTATCAGATTACCGCCGATCCCGGCGCCAGCGAGTTAACCTTACGCGCTTTGGCGCGCGATCAAGCCCTGATTCACTGGCTCAACAGCCAGCTGCGCCTGCTGCCCGCCGAGTTCAGCAATCGCGTACAGCAGCGCTGGAGCCCGCCGCTGTTGCGCTATCAGGACACGCAAACCCTGATGCTCTCAGCCAGCGAAAAGCAGTGGCTGGCGCAGCATACTGACATCCCTTACGCCGTTGAAGCAGATAACGCCCCGTGGAGCTATCGCGATAGCAATGGCAATGCTCGCGGCTTTGGTATCGATCTGCTCAATGCGCTCAGCCAAAGCACCGGCCTGCGCTTTACGCCGCATTGGGTTAGCAATCCGCAACAGGCCACCACGTTAATGCAACAACAGCAGGTGATGCTGAAACTGTTTCAGCCGCTGTTTGGCGACGATGCCAACAGCAATACCTTGCCGGTTTGGCGCGCCATTTGGGGGATTTATACCCTTTCCACTTCGCAACCCATGAACTGGCAAACCCTGCAAGGCCAGCGCGTTGGCATCGTGCGCGCAGATTTAGCCCAGCGTTTGTTGCCACCCGGCATGGTGCCACAGCTGTTTGAGGATCGCGCACAGCTGTGGCAGGCGCTGAACAGTGGTCAGATCGATGCCTTAGTGGATAACGTGCTGTCAGCGCGCTGGCGCATGGCGAGTCATCAGGATAATCGCGTTCATCTGGCGTTTGCCGCCAGCGATATTGCCTGGCCATTGGCGCCGCAGGTCAGTGCTGCACAACCGCAGTTACGTGCGCTGCTCGATCATGCACTCCAGCAGATTCCCCCCGACACGCTCAACCAGATGCGCGTGAGCTGGTCACAGCCGCCACAGCCGGGTAACAGCATGGCGATGCGCAATATTCCGTTAATGATCCTGATCGTCGCCGGCATGACGATTTTGCTGCTATTAGCCTTGTTGCTGCGTCGCTATTGGCAACAGCGCCGCGACCGGCTGCAGCGCGAACAGGCCGAGCGCGCTAACGCTGCCAAGAGCCAGTTTCTCGCCACCGCCAGTCATGAGCTGCGTACGCCGATGCAGGCGATTCTCGGTTTGCTGGAGCTGGAACAGCAGCAGCATCCGAGCGAACGCCTGGCGCTGATGCACAGCAGCGCGCGATCGCTGATGGCCCTGTTGAACGATCTGCAGGATCACGCACGCATTGAGAGTCAGAGCTTCCGCCTGGCGCCACGCCCGCTTAATCTGGTGCACTGGCTACAGCAACAGCAGCAGTTTTATCATCCTTTGATGCGTGACACCGGGCCAGTGCTGATTGCTGAAGCGCTGACGCCGCTACCAGCCTGCGTGTTGCTGGATGGCGATCGCCTGCAGCAGGTGGTGAATAATCTGGTGGCCAACGCGCTAAAATTTACCCGCGCGGGCGAAGTGCGCCTGTCGCTGGCGGTCGAGGAAGATATACAGCTGACGGTGACCGATAGCGGCAGCGGCATTCCGCTCAGCGAGCAAGCGCAGCTGTTCGAGCCGTGGTACCAGGCGCCGTCCGGCAAAAGCCATGCCGTGCAAGGCAGCGGTTTGGGACTGTTTATCTGCCGCGAAATCGTGCAACGCATGGGGGGCACGCTGACGCTGACTTCGCAGCCGGGACTCGGCACCACGGTTAGGGTGCAATTGCCGCTGGTGCTGAGTGAAGCGCCATCAACCGAGCGCACAGCATGCTGGCCACGCTATTCCCATTTGCGCGTGGCGATCGTTGACGATCATCCCACCAATCTTTTAGTGATGCAGCAGCAGCTGGCCAACTTTGGCGTGGAAGCAATGGTGTTTGAAGAGGGTCGAGCGCTGCTGCAGGCAGATGAAAGGCAGCCGTTTGATATGCTGTTTATCGACCAGATGATGCCGCGCCCGGATGGTTTAACCCTGCTGCGCATTCTGCGCCGTCGTCAGCGCCAGCGTGGCACAAACGTGCTGCGCGTGCTCTGCTCTGCCGATGTACAGTTGCTGAAAATGACGCTGCAGGATGATGAAGCATTACTGTTAAAACCGATCGAGCTCGATCATCTGGCACCGCTGCTGGCGCGAGCGGCAATGGATCCATTGGCTGCGTTGCCAAATAGCCTGCTGATTCTGGCGCAGAATAATCAGGCGTTTATTCCGCGCATTTGCCAGACTCTGCAACGTACCCTGCAGCAGGATCGTGATGCGCTGCTTAACGCGCGCGCGACCCAGAACTGGTCCTTACTGGAACAGGCGGCGCACCGCATGAAGGGCAGCTGGTTGATGTTGGGTATGGATGAACTAGCCGAGCGCTGCCAGCAACTGATTGTGCAGGCTAAACAGCAACAGTTGCAGGTTGATAATCTCAATTTACTGATATCATTAACAAACAGGTTACTAAAACAACTGGAAAATTATGGCACACACTCATTCTCACGGCTCAGCTAACGGCAACCGCACGCGACTGGCGGCCGCATTTGGCGTGACCGCGCTGTTTATGGTGGCCGAAGTGATTGGCGGACTGGTTTCAGGTTCGCTGGCGTTACTGGCGGATGCCGGACATATGTTGACCGATGCTGCCGCACTGCTGATGGCGCTGCTGGCCGTACAGTTTGCCCAGCGCAAGCCAAATGCGCGTCATACGTTTGGTCTGCTGCGTTTGACCACGCTGGCGGCGTTCGTTAACGCTATCGCGCTGCTGGTAATTACCGTGCTGATTGTCTGGGAGGCGCTGCGTCGCTTCTATCAGCCACAGCCGATTGCCGGTGGTTTGATGTTAGGCATCGCCATTGCCGGATTATTCGCTAATCTGCTGTCATTCTGGCTACTGCATCGCGGCAGTGAAGAGAAAAATCTCAACGTGCGCGCTGCAGCGCTGCACGTGCTCGGCGATTTACTCGGTTCGGTTGGTGCGATTGTCGCCGCCGTAATCATTATGCTGACTGGCTGGACGCCGATTGACCCGATTCTTTCGCTGCTGGTGTCATTACTGGTGGTGCGCAGCGCCTGGTCGCTGCTGCGTGAGAGTTTGCATGAGTTACTGGAAGGCGCGCCAGGCCATATCAATGCCGATAAGCTGTCGCGCGAGCTGACGCGCAATATTGATGAGGTGCGTAATGTGCATCATGTGCACGTTTGGCAAGTAGGTGAAAAACCGGTGCTGACGCTGCATGTGCAGGTGATACCGCCTTACGACCATGACGGCTTGCTGCAACGTATTCACCACTATTTGCACGAGCACTATCAAATTGCCCACGCCACTGTGCAGATGGAGTATCAAGCCTGTAGCGGACCAGATTGCGAGCTCGGTTTAGAGAGTCATGCAGCGCAGCACGATCATCATGATCATGCTGCGCTGGAAGGACATGCCCATCACCATCACTGATGTGATAGCGCACGCGAGCCGTGTTCGCGTGCGCTTTGCATCCACAAGCGCGAACCGTTGAGGGCAATCAGCGTCAGGATCGCGTACTCGAGCGACATCGCATACACGCCCTGACGGGCGAAAATCATCACGCTAATCACGTTGATCACCACCCACAGCAGCCAGTTTTCAACGTATTTACGCGTCATCAGAATCATCGCCACAATCGACAATACCATCATGCACGAATCCCAGAATGGGAACGCATCGGGCTGTAGCTGCGGCATCGCCACGTTGAGTCCCATGCTCTGCATGATGCCCACCGCGGTTTTGGTTAGGAAGGCGAACACCGGATCGATGTACACCGTCATCAAGGCAATCGCCACCACGCATGCCGCACCCCAGCCCAACGCTTTCGGCAGCGGCAGCCAGCGAATCCGTAACTCGTGTTCGTTATTGGACGTTTGCCGACTCCACGCGTACCAGCCATAGACGTTGGCGACGAAGAAGAACAGCTGCAGCAGCAAGCTGGCGTACAGCTGAATCTGGAAAAAGATCACCGCGAACAGCGTGACGTTAATCAGACCGAAGAAGTAGTTGATGATTTTTTCGAGACTGGCAAGCCAGATGCACAACAGGCCCGCGACGGTGCCGACGGCTTCAATCCATGAGAGATCGTAGCCGCCCACGCCGAGCGGGATGTGAACCAGGATATTTTGCGTGCTAAAGAAGTCCATGCTATGTACCTATACCCTAAATATGAAGGGTGCGCGTCATGCGTTCCCTTTTACCTTGAGTTTGAGATCTGCTGCAAAGGATAGCATGCGGTTGAGCGGTCGCAACGCGGCCTCCCGCAAGGCGCTGTCCACGTGAACTTCATGCTCGCTGCCGCCGCGCGCCAATCCTTCAGCAATCGCTTTCAGGCCGTTCATCGCCATCCACGGACAGTGCGCGCAGCTGCGGCAAGTCGCGCCCTCGCCGGCGGTTGGTGCTTCCAGCAACTCTTTTTCCGGCACCGCCTGCTGCATTTTGTAGAAGATACCGCGATCGGTGGCGACGATCATTTGTGGATGCGGCAAGCTTTGCGCCGCCTGAATCAGCTGGCTGGTGGAGCCCACCGCATCGGCCAGATCGACAATCGCCTGCGGTGATTCAGGATGCACCAGCACCGCCGCATCCGGATAGAGTGCCTTCATGCGTTGCAGCGCCTGGGTTTTGAATTCGTCATGCACGATGCACGCGCCCTGCCAGCACAGCACATCGGCGCCGGACTGCTGCGTGACGTAACGGCCAAGATGGCGATCGGGTGCCCAGATAATTTTCTCGCCGAGGCTGTCGAGATGCTCAATCAGCTCAACCGCGATGCTTGATGTTACCACCCAATCCGCACGCGCTTTGACCGCCGCTGAAGTGTTGGCATACACCACCACGGTGCGGTCAGGATGTTGATCGCAGAAGCGATTGAACTCTTCAATGGGGCAGCCGAGATCGAGCGAACATTCGGCCTGCAGCGTGGGCATCAGTACGGTTTTTTCCGGGCTGAGGATTTTCGCGGTTTCCCCCATAAAACGCACGCCCGCCACCAGCAAGGTTTTCGCCGGATGCGTGCTGCCAAAACGCGCCATTTCCAGTGAGTCCGACACGCAGCCGCCGGTCTCTTCCGCCAGCGCCTGAATTTCGGGATCGGTGTAGTAGTGCGCCACCATCACCGCATCACGTTCTTTTAGCAGGCGTTTGATTTCGTTCTTATAGTGGGCTTTTTCATCGTGGCTGAGACGTGCCGGTTTCGGCGGGAAAGGATAGATTGCGCTTTCAGGATCAAACATCAGGCTCATGACACGGCTCTCGTTTTCTCAATTTAACAAAATTGCCTACTACGGCAATGATGCGGCATCAAAACCGCCATCGTGTTTTATATGCTAAACACGATAGCGGAATTGCGCGAGAGTGTCGTCTCTTTTTTGCGCGCCCTATAGCAACAATACGCTGCTCACAGATTTCTGTGGGCTTTCCAATTCCAGCAGGAATGCTTTAACGCTGAGACCGCCCGCGAAGCCGGTCAGTTTTCCGTTGCTGCCAATCACGCGATGGCACGGCGCCATAATCGACAGCGGGTTTTTACCGTTCGCCGCACCTACCGCGCGCACCGCTTTGGGATTACCAATTTGAACGGCGATTTGCTGATAGCTACGGGTTTCACCAAACGGAATCGTGAGTAGCGCTTGCCAGACTTTTTTCTGGAATTCGGTACCAACCGTGTCGTATGTCATATCAAACTGCTGGCGCTCGCCAGCGAAGTATTCGCGCAGCTGGCGTTCCGCCTCACAGAGAATGGGGTGTTGATCGTTATGGCTGATCGGCGTCAACGGTACGCGCTGCGCACCTTCGTTTTCCCACAGAATGGCCGACAATCCGTGGTCAGTAGCAATAAGCGTGAGCTCCCCAACAGGGGTGGCGATAATTTTGGCATGATACATAGTGCACCTCCGGCGTAATCTCTGTTGGCGATTATCGCACTTCTAACCTGAGAAACTGGCTGTTTTCGGTCATCAGCATAAACTGGTTAGCTGTCCGAAAGCAGCGAGTTTTCCTGTTCAGCTTGCGCGACCATGCGGTTTATTTGCTGGAGATCATGATGTTTGATCCTGAAATTGCTTACCAGGCGCTGACCTCGCGCGATAGTCGCTTCGACGGGCTGTTTTTCGTTGGCGTGACGTCAACCGGCATTTATTGTCGGCCCATTTGCCCGGTGAAAGCGCCGATGCAGAAGAACTGCCTGTTTTTCAGCAGCGCTGAAGCCGCCGAGAAAGCGCATTTCCGCCCCTGTTTGCGTTGCCGCCCTGAGCTTGCGCCAGGCTTTGCACCGGTGGACAGTCATCATCGCATTGCCGATCGCTTGATTCGACGCATCGAAGAAGGTTTGCTGGAGGAGCAGGAGACGCTCGCAGAGATTGCTCGCGAGTTTGACCTAAGTGAGCGCCAACTCCGTCGAGTAGTGCAGCATGAGCTAGGTGTGTCGCCATTAGAATTGCGTCAGACGCGCCGTATGCTGCTCGCTAAGCAACTTTTAACTGAAACCTCGCTGCCAGTGACGGAAATCGCTTACGCGAGCGGCTTTCGTAGTCTGAGGCGTTTTAATGATGTGTTTCAGGCACGTTATCGCATGACGCCTTCCCGCTTACGCAAGCAGAGCCAACCCGATTCTGTCACTCCCATTCAGGAAAGTGCCGAGCTGCGCCTGAGTTATCGCCCGCCTTATGATTGGGACGCAATACTCGATTTTCTACAGCAGCGCGTGATGAAAGAGGTGGAATGGGTGAACGGCGGCATTTACCAACGCACCGTGGCGTTGGGCAATTGTCGCGGCTGGGTGCGCGTGAGCCATCTTGCTGAGAAACAGTCGTTGAAAGTGCAATTCACCACGTCGTTGACGCCGGTGCTTCCCGCCCTACTGCGTCGTCTGCGCGATCTGTTTGATTTGGATGCGCAACCACAGCGTATAGCAGAGCATCTGAGCCACGATCCGCTACTGGCGGAGAGTTTATCGCGCTTTCCCGGTTTACGCGTTCCTGGTGCGTTTGACGGCTTTGAGCTGGGTGTGCGTGCGATACTCGGCCAGCAGGTTACCGTGAAAGCCGCAACGACGTTGAGCAGTCGTATGGCACAACGCTTTGGCGAATCGCTGGCAACGCCGTGGCCAGAGCTGTCTCGTTTGCCACCCAATGCGGAGACGCTGGCGGCGGCAAGCATTGATGATATCGCCAGCCTCGGAATTGTCAGTGCGCGTTCACAAGCCATTCAGGCTTTGGCGCAGGCGTGTGCTTCTGGCGCTTTGCGGTTTAACGGTGCGGTGAATCCTGATGTGGTTCAGCAACAGTTACTGGCGCTGAAAGGGATTGGGCCGTGGACGGCGAGTTATATTGCGATGCGCGCTCTGCGTTGGCCGGATGCGTTTCCGAAAGAGGATATTGCGATTCGTAATAATCTTGGCGGCGTGAGTGCCAAAGTGGCGGAACAGTTATCACAGGTTTGGCGACCGTGGCGCAGCTATGCTGTGCTGCATATTTGGAAAAGTCTGACGCCGGTTAAGGTCATTAAAAGTAATTAAACCGTGCCAACAGCCGAAAGGATCGGGCGGTTGCGTAAAGTCGCCGTGGATACATCCCTGTAGGCTCTGCCGGCGCATCCATGCGCCGGAAGCTTTACTCCACCGCCCGATCCTTCCGTCTTCGTTATGCATCGGTGCGATTATTTAAAGCAACGACAAAGCTTAAGGGCCAGTAAAGGCGAGTGCGGAAGGAGCTAAGCGTCCGAGCCATGGACATAAACGCCAGGATAGTTTTTGCACAATCCGAAGCGTTGCCCGCTTGCGGGCGAGCCTCATGGATGAGGCGAGTACTTGCGAGGCCGATCCACAGGGATGTGAGGTTTCTTCGCGATCCGCCCCGCCTTATCTGGCCGGTGCACAATCACACAGCGAATCCATTTAAACATTTTAATCAGCGTAGAAAAGCAAAAAGGCGCCTTTAGGGCGCCTTTCTACATAACTGGTGGGTCGTGCAGGATTCGAACCTGCGACCAATTGATTAAAAGTCAACTGCTCTACCAACTGAGCTAACGACCCGTTGAGGGCTTACAACCTTATGCTTGATGGTGGGTCGTGCAGGATTCGAACCTGCGACCAATTGATTAAAAGTCAACTGCTCTACCAACTGAGCTAACGACCCATCAAGGTTGTGAAGCTTACTGAAGAAATCATCTCACTAACAACGGGTTGAGATGGTGGGTCGTGCAGGATTCGAACCTGCGACCAATTGATTAAAAGTCAACTGCTCTACCAACTGAGCTAACGACCCATCTTCAGTGCTGCCGATACTTGTTAAGATATGTCCCGGCAACGGCGGCATATATTACTGATTTAGCGGGGCGGCGCAACCCTTATTTTCCACTAAATGTCTCAATTGCTTACCTTTCATGCTGTAAGACCAGAAATCACACGAAATCCGGTCTTTTATGCACAAATTACAACCCGGCAAGGCGTTTTTGCGCCTGCTTCGCAGAATCACTATTTGGGAATTGTTTGATCACTTGCTGGAAGACGGCCTTGGCTTTCGCCGTGTCATTCTTCTCTTGCATGATCACGCCAACTTTAAACAGCGCTTCTGGGGCTTTTGGCGATTTCGAATAATTCTTTACCACTGTGGCAAAATAGTAAGCGGAATCGTCTTTTTTACCCTTGTTGTAAAACAGCTGACCAAGCCAATAGTTGGCGTTCGGCTGATAGGTAGAATCAGGATATTTCTTCACCCAAGCCTGCAGGGCGGTAATCGCCTGATCGTACTGCTTCTTCTCCAGAATCAACGCAACGGCAGCATTGTAGTCCGTATTGGCATCGCCGGTTTGAGCTGGCGCTGCCGCAGTGGCGCTGTTGTTGCTGCCGCTATCAGAGGTCGCTGCGCCCGCTGCAGCAGCATCGGCACCACCGCTCGCCTGGGCACCGTTGCTGCCGGAGCTGAGGCTATCGATCTGCTGATAAAGCTGTTTCTGGCGCTCAATCACCTGATTGAGCTGATAGCTATTTTGCTGGATTTGCCCGCGCAGCGAATCGATATCGCTTTGGTTATCGCTCATCTGCTGCTGCAACTGCTGCAGAAGCTGAGCCTGGGCATTAGAGATACGTTCAAGAGTGGTGACGCGGTCTTCGACCGAGCCTGAGCCAACGCTACTGATTGACGCCTGGGCATTAGCGGCCCAGGGGGCCGCTAAACCAACCAGTAACGACAGACTCAATAGATGAAGTCTGAAGTTACTCATCATACGATTATCTTAGTAAACCAGTACGGCACGACGGTTTTTAGCGTAAGCCGCTTCGTCATGACCCAGTACAGCTGGTTTTTCTTTACCGTAAGACACGATAGACATCTGGTCAGCAGAAACGCCTTTGCCTTGCAGATACATCTTAACGGCGCTTGCACGACGTTCGCCCAGGGCGATGTTGTATTCTGGGGTACCGCGCTCATCCGCATGACCTTCGATGGTCACTTTGTAAGACGGGTTGCCACGCAGGAATGCAGCGTGCTGATCCAGCATCTGAGCGTAATCAGACTGCACGTCATACTTGTCCAGACCGAAGTAAACGATGTTGTTCTGCTGCAGCTGCTGCATCTGCAGACGCGCTTGCTCGTCAGAAGACATGTTACCGTTCTGGCCCGCACCAGCACCGTAAGCACCGTCGTTAGCGCCCATACCAGTCTGATCGTTGTTGTTGTTTTTGTGTGAGCTACATGCAGCTACTGCGATAACCGGCAGAGCCAGCATCAAACCCTTCAGCACTTTATTCAGTTGCATTTCTTTATCCTATTATTTTGTTTGCCATACATTTTAATCCCCCGCCGTGCAGGGGACCTATGCATCACAGATACGGCGACCAGGCAGGGAATTTGACCTGTCCATCAGTTGCCGGAAGACGCGCTTTGAAACGCCCGTCGGTTGAAACCAACTGCAACACGGAACCCATCCCCTGAGTAGAGCTATAGATTACCATTGTGCCGTTTGGCGCCAGACTTGGCGTTTCATCCAGGAACGTGTCCGTTATTGTTTGAACGGCTCCCGTTACCAGATCCTGTTTGGCGACATGCTGAGCGCCACCGGCGCTGCTGATCATCACCATCGTTTTACCGTCAGTTGACACGTCCGCATCCTGGTTTTGCGCACCTTCCCAGGTAATACGTTGTGGCGCACCGCCGTTAACTCCAACTTTATAAATCTGAGGCGCACCGGCCTGATCCGAGGTATAAGCCAGCGTCTGGCTATCCGGGAACCACGTCGGTTCAGTGCTGTTGTAGCGGCCATCTGTAACCTGACGCGTCTGACCTGAAGCCAGATCCATCACGTACAGGTTCAGGCTACCGGTTTTCGACAGCGCGAAGGCCAGTTTGGAACCGTCTGGTGAGAAGGCTGGCGCACCGTTGTGACGCGGATAAGAAGCTACCTGACGGATTGCGCCGTTAGACAGCGTCTGCACTACCAGCGCAGATTTGCCGCTTTCGAAGGTCACATAGGCCACTTTGCTGCCATCTGGCGACCAGGCTGGCGACATCAATGGCTGCGGTGAGCGGTGAACCACAAACTGGTTGTAGCCATCGTAATCCGACACGCGCAGCTCATACGGGAACTGACCGCCATTGGTCTGGACCACGTAAGCGATACGGGTACGGAATGCACCTTTAATGCCCGTCAGCTTCTCGAACACTTCATCACTGGCGGTGTGCGCGGCATAACGCAGCCACTGCTTAGTCACTTTATAAGAGTTCTGGGCCAACACGGTACCTGGGGCACCACCGGTATCCACCAGCTGATAGGCAATTTGATAGCTGCCGTCAGCGTTAGGGGTTACCTGACCGACAACGACTGCATCAATACCTAATGCACTCCACGCTGCAGGCTGTACTTCCTGCGCGCTGGTGGGTTGTTGTGGCAGACGAGAACGATCCAGCGGGTTAAATTTACCGCTGTTGCGTAAGTCAGCGCTAACAATGCCGCCGATGTCTTCTGGTGCCGCGCCTGGGCCAGCCCATTGGAACGGAACCACACCAATAGGACGTGCGGTGTTAACGCCCTGCGTAATTTCAATACGTACTTCTGCATGGAGCATGGCTGCCCACAGCAGTACAAAAAAACCTAAGGTTACACGAAGTGCCTGCTTCATCTTATCTCCCTTACCTGAACCAGAGGTTCATGATAATTCGCACAGTTCCTGAAAAACACGAGTACTCATAGAGTACGGCAAGCTAACCTTAGTTCAACCTGCCGTACGTTACTGCATTTATTGAGGCTTGAAATCCAGAGGTGCGTTTTTGAACACCTGATAAACTTCCTGGCTCGGCGGCTTAGGAATACGAGCCTGCTGAGCAGCTGCAACCGCAGCCTGGCAAAGTGCCGGGTCGCCTCCTTCAGATTTAACGCCAGCCACAGTACCGTCTGACATCAGCTGAATACGCAAAGTACAGGTTTTGCCCTTAAAGCTTTCCCAATCATAAAATTTACTTTTGATTGCTGCCTGGATTTGGCCTGCATAATTACTAATGTCTGCACCCGATGCGCCAGACTTCTTCTGATTGCCCTGCCCAGCCGCGCCGCCCGAAGCGGTACCGCTTTTCGGTGCGTTCTTACCAGAAGATAAACCACCTAACAGGTTATCGACGTCACTTTCGTTTTTCGCCGCTTCAGCTGCTGCCTTTTTCTTCGCATCCGCCGCTGCCTTGGCTTTCGCCGCCGCATCCGCTTTTGCCTTGGCAGCCGCATCGGCCTTGGCTTTCGCCTCTGCTGCAGCTTTCTCTTTCGCTTCTGCAGCGGCCTTCTCTTTCGCCTCAGCCGCCGCTTGCTCTTTGGCCTCTTTCGCTTCCTGAGCTGCTTTCGCCTTCGCATCGGCAGCAGCCTGGGCTTTCGCTTCAGCGTCCGCTTTGGCTTTCGATTCTGCGGCGGCTTTCGCCTGTTGTGCCGCTTTCTCTTTCGCCGCTTCAGCAGCAGCCGCTTTCGCTTGCTCTTCGGCTTTCTTCTTCGCATCAGCCGCGGCTTGCTTAGCCTCTTCTACCGCTTTGGCTTTGGCATCGGCGGCCGCTTTTGCCTGCGCGTCCGCTTCTGCTTTGGCATCCGCTTTGGCTTTCGCGGCAGCCGCTTCGGCGGTTTTCTGCTGTTCCTGCGCTTGCTTAGCGGCGGCTTCAGCGGCTTTCTGTTGCTCAGCCTGCTGTTTGGCCTGCTCTTTGGCTTCCTGCTGTGCCTGCAAGCGCTCTTTTTCCATCTCTTTCAAGCGTTGCTGCTCGGCAGCTTGTTTCTGCTGTAACTCTTCGGCCTGCTGCTGCGACTGTTTTTGCCGCTGCTGCTCGGCACGCTGACTGTCTCGTTGCTGATTCTGCTGGCGGTTATATTGCTCAACCACGGCGCCTGAATCGACCATCACTGCGTCAATATCACTGCCGCCGCCACCGCCGCTGGATTCGATTTTTTCGTTAAACGAGCTCCAAATCAGTAAGGCGATCAGCACGATGTGCAGAATCACCGAAACAATTATCGCGCGCTTTAACTTGTCGTTCTGCTCGGTTGCCTTCGACACTCTCGGTTCCCAAAAACGGTTCGCTTTAAATCGGCTGCGTCATCAAACCGACAGATTTCACGCCGGCCTGATGTAACAGGTTCAGCGCCTTGATGATTTCGTCGTAAGGCACGTCTTTCGCACCGCCGATCAGGAAGACCGTTTTCGGATTGGCTTCAATCCGGCGCTGCGCTTCGCTTACCACCTGCTCCGGCGGCAGCTGCGTCATACGATCGTGATCCACTACCAGGCTGTACTGGCCAACGCCAGCCACTTCAACAATCACCGGTGGATTATCATCAGTTGAGACGGTTTTCGAATCTGTCGCATCCGGCAGATCCACTTCTACGCTCTGGGTAATAATCGGCGCGGTTGCCATAAAGATGAGCAGCAACACCAACAGTACGTCCAGCAGTGGAACAATGTTGATTTCCGACTTAAGGTCGCGCTTACCGCGACCACGGGTTCTGGCCATCGTAAACCTCGACTTACTTCGTGTTGTCGGTGGAGAAAGCCTGACGATGCAGGATAGCCGTGAACTCTTCCATAAAGTTGTCGTAGCCCTGTTCCAGCTTGTTAACGCGCTGGTTCAGACGGTTGTACGCCATAACGGCAGGAATAGCCGCGAACAGACCGATGGCCGTTGCGATTAACGCTTCAGCGATACCCGGCGCAACCATCTGCAACGTTGCCTGTTTTACCGCACCGAGGGCGATAAAGGCGTGCATGATCCCCCACACCGTACCGAACAGACCGATATACGGACTGATGGAACCCACGGTGCCAAGGAAAGGAATGTGGTTTTCCAGCGTTTCCAGTTCACGATTGAAGGAGATACGCATCGCACGGCTCGCGCCCTCCACCACCGCTTCCGGTGCATGGTTATTAGCACGATGCAAACGCGCAAACTCTTTGAAACCTGAATAGAAAATTTGCTCAGATCCGCTCAGTTCATCACGGCGTCCCTGGCTTTCCTGATACAGGCGTGACAGCTCGATACCCGACCAGAACTTATCCTCAAACGCTTCGGCTTCGCGCCCCGCCGCATTCAAAATGCGCGTACGCTGAATAATGATCGCCCATGAGGCAATAGAAAAGCCGATCAAAATCAACATGATAAGTTTGACCAGAAGGCTCGCCTTCAGGAACAAATCAAGAACATTCATGTCAGTCACTGCTTGAACTCCGCGACAATAGACTTGGGAAGCGCAATTGGCTTCATTAGATGTGGGTTGATGCAGGCAATCAGGACTTCTGCTTCATTTAGCACTTTGCCTTCTGCATTCACGATACGCTGCGAGAACGTCATAGTTGCACGCGTCATTGAGGTCACTTCTGTTTGAATTTCCAGAAGATCGTCCAGACGGGCAGCCGCAACAAAATCGATTGTCATGCGTCGTACCACAAAAGCCACCTGCTCTTCCAACAGGACTTGCTGATTGAAATGGCGCTGGCGCAACATTTCGGTACGTGCTCGTTCATAGAAAGCAAGATAACTGGCATGGTAAACCACACCACCGGCATCGGTGTCTTCGTAATAGACACGAACCGGCCAGCGAAACAGCGTTGTACTCACTCTACATCCCGGTCTCATTTTAAACGTTGCTACTATACGCAAGAGAGATCGGCTTGGGAATGGTCCGCCAGAGCCAGGAGAAAATAATTATCACACGTTAACAACTGGAAGGATTTTTGGGATGTTTCTTGACCTGGCACTGACAAAAACTCACGTCAACGCCTGAAAAAACAGCAATTTTAAGTCCTGAGACAGGACTTAATGGTAGAACCAGACTATTCCTGTCAGCAGCACCAGCATCGCTGGCAACGGTGAAAACAGTGCCTGCCAGCGTAGGCGCTGCGGTCGGAATCCAGTACCGTGCACCACGCCCGCGCACACTGCCCAAATCAGCACTAATCCATGCCATATTGCTAAATCACTGGTCCGTGCGGCGAAGCGCGATGGCTGCCAGATCACACAGCCCGCCAGCCACAGCGCAAGGATGAGCGAAAGGGCCCGCAGTGGGCCCTTGTCCATCAGACGATAGAGTGTCTGAATCAGTGCGCGCATCAGACTTGTTCGTCCTTCGCGCTGCTCTCTTCTACATGCTCCAGCGCCAGCGCCGTAATCACACCGAACGCACAGGCCAGCAAGGTGCCAAGAATCCAGGCAAAATACCACATGCTCAATCTCCTTAATCAGTACAGGGAGTGCGTATTGCTCTCAATGTGTTCTTTGGTGATACGGCCAAACATCTTGTAATAACACCAGGCGGTGTACGCCAGGATAATGGGTACAAAGATGATGGCAGCAATGGTCATTACTTTCAGCGTCAGCAAGCTAGATGTGGCATCCCACATTGTCAGGCTGATGCCCGGCACGGTGCTGGATGGCATGATGAACGGGAACATCGCAATACCCGCCGTCATAATAACGCAAGCCAGCGTCAGTGAAGAGAAGATGAATGCCCAGGCACCCTTCTCCAGACGCGAGCAGAGAATAGTCAGCAGCGGCAGCACCACACCTAACAGCGGAAACAGCCACAGCACCGGTGTTTGCTCAAAGTTCACCATCCACGCACCGGCTTCACGCACCACATCTTTACCCAACGGGTTAGATGCCGCGTGATGATCGATGACGCTCTTCACCACATAACCGTCGATACCGTATTTCACCCACACACCGGCCAGAATGAAACACACCATCATCACCAGCGCAGTGATTTGCGCGGTGGTACGGCTGCGCAAGTGCAAATCACCCGCAGTACGCATCTGCAGATAGGTTGCACCCTGGGTCAGGATCATCGCCACACTGATTACGCCGGCCAGTAAACCAAACGGGTTCAACAGCTGGAAGAAGTTGCCGGTATAGAAGAGGCGCAGATATTCGTCAGCATGGAACGGCACACCTTGCAGCAAGTTGCCGAATGCCACACCAATGACTAACGGCGGAACAAAGCTGCCGATGAAAATGCCCCAATCCCACATGCCACGCCAGCGCATATCTTCAATTTTCGAACGGTAGTCGAAACCGACCGGACGGAAGAACAGTGAAGCGAGCACCAGAATCATCGCTACATAGAAGCCTGAGAAAGCAGCGGCATAGACCATCGGCCAGGCGGCAAACAGCGCACCACCCGCCGTAATCAGCCAAACCTGGTTGCCGTCCCAGTGTGGCGCAATGCTGTTAATCATGATGCGACGTTCGGTATCGGTGCGCCCAAGAATACGGGTCAACATACCAACGCCCATATCAAAGCCATCAGTGACGGCAAAACCGATCAGCAGGACACCAATCAGCAGCCACCAGACAAAGCGTAAAACTTCATAATCAAACATGGTAGCTCTCCTTATCCACGCACCGGCTGAGATGATGTCTTCAGCGTTTCATGATGATAGCGGCCGGTTTTCAGGCTGCTTGGACCGAGGCGCGCAAACTTGAACATCAGGTACATCTCGGCCACAAGGAACAAGGTGTAAAGACCGCAAATCAGAATCATCGAGAACAGCAGATCGCCTACGGTTAATGATGAGTTAGCGACTGCGGTCGGCAGCACTTCACCAATCGCCCACGGCTGACGACCGTATTCAGCGACAAACCAACCCGACTCAATCGCAATCCATGGCAAAGGAATACCGTACAGCGCCGCTTTCAGCAGCCAGCGAGATTTGCCAATGCGGTTGCGGATGACGCTCCAGAATGAGAGCGCGATAATACCCAGCATCAGCACACCACCCAGCACCATGATGCGGAAGGCGAAGTAGAGCGGCGCAACGCGGGGAATCGAATCCTGTTTCGCTTGCTGAATTTGCTCTTCCGTGGCGTTGGCGACATCAGCGGTGTAGCGCTTCAGCAGCAGGCCGTAACCGAGATCCTGTTTGCTCGCTTCAAACTGGCTGCGTACTGCCGGATCTTTACTGCCCCCACGCAACTCGTTCAGCAATGCATACGCTTTCATGCCGTTACGAATACGCACTTCATGCTGCGCCAACAGATCTTTGAGCCCGGTAACCGGCGTATTGACCGAACGCGTGGCAATCAGGCCGAGCAGATAAGGGATCTGAATCGCATATTTGTTTTCTTGCGTCTCCTGATCCGGAATACCAAACAGGGTAAACGCGGCTGGCGCCGGTTGGGTTTCCCACTCCGCTTCAATCGCGGCCAGTTTGGTTTTCTGCACATCGCCGATCTCATAACCCGATTCATCACCCAGTACGATCACCGACAAAATCGCCGCCATACCGAAGCTGGCTGCAATAGCAAAAGAGCGTTTTGCGAAGGCGATATCGCGCCCTTTCAGCAGATACCAGGCGCTGATACCAAGAATGAACATCGCACCCGCGGTATAACCGGCGGCAACGGTGTGCACAAACTTCACCTGCGCCACCGGATTCAGCACCAGCTCGGAGAAGCTCAGCATCTCCATGCGCATGGTTTCAAAGTTGAACTCTGAAGCGATCGGGTTTTGCATCCAGCCGTTCGCTACCAGAATCCACAGCGCGGACATATTAGAACCGAGCGCGACCAGCCAGGTGACTGCAAGGTGCTGCACCTTACCGAGACGATCCCAGCCGAAGAAGAACAGGCCGACAAAGGTGGATTCGAGGAAGAACGCCATCAGGCCTTCAATGGCCAGCGGCGCA
Organism: Pantoea sp. USHLN256; assembly: GCF_037149875.1. Classification (NCBI taxonomy): domain Bacteria; kingdom Pseudomonadati; phylum Pseudomonadota; class Gammaproteobacteria; order Enterobacterales; family Erwiniaceae; genus Pantoea; species Pantoea sp. USHLN256. The sequence goes on from NZ_JBBCQO010000001.1 coordinate 740,898, forward strand.
CCGAAGATATCGCCGACGTAGTGTGAGTAATATGACCAGTTGGTACCGAACTGAAACTCCATGGTCAAACCGGTAGCCACGCCCAGCGCAAAGTTGATACCGAACAACTTGCCCCAGAATTTGGTCATATCTTTATAAATCTGTTTCCCCGTCAGGACATATACGGTTTCCATGATTGCCAATAAAAACGCCATACCGAGCGTTAATGGGACAAACAGGAAATGGTACATCGCCGTCAGGGCAAACTGTAAACGCGACAGCTCGACAATATCTAACATGATGACTCCTTGCTCCTCGCATAAACTCGCTCTGCGGATACAACGGCAAACACACTGACATTGATGCGCAGAATTAGATTCAGGAACGACTGATTATTGATTCCAGTTTTATTACTGAGATAACAGAGAAACCTGTTGCCCGAAGTGAGCGAGTAACAGTGATAAAAATTTCCCGAAATAAACTCTCTTTTCAGTCAGGTTCAGGCAGAAGTGAGTTAAGGAGGCGACAGAATTGATATAGCAACGCCTGACACAAACTCCTGAAATATTATGAAGTAGACTGAATTGATGCAGCGCAATTTAAACCGGTTGGCCCGCGCTTAGCCAGTGGTAAAGTTTGCTATAACTCGCTATTTATTGATCTGGATTAAGGCTATAAATTTCCAGATGTGTAGTGTAAGAATGGTTGTTAATTAGTTGTCACAACCAGTTGGTAAAATTAAGAATATAATTACCTTTTCCGCAATTATTTAACCTCTATCTGGAAAGTTACGCGTCAATTCTTTGACAGAGATCTAGCGCCTTTTCCCTTCTTTACCTTGAACCCAAAGTAAGCATAGCCGCACTTTTTTAACCCGTTGCGCTTTTTCCCCTGATTTTTAGCAGGATATTGCCAAAAAAAAGACCACCCGAAGGTGGCCTTTTTACATCACTACGATGATGGCTTATTTGATTGGCAGAACCGCTTTAACCGCGTCACCAATGTCAGCCAGGCTACGTACGGTTTTCACACCGGCCGCTTCCAGCGCAGCAAACTTCTCATCAGCGGTGCCTTTACCACCGGCAATGATGGCGCCGGCGTGGCCCATACGCTTGCCTTTCGGTGCAGTCACACCCGCGATGTAGCCGACAACCGGCTTAGTCACGTGAGCTTTGATGTAGGCAGCTGCTTCTTCTTCCGCGCTACCACCGATCTCACCGATCATCACGATCGCTTCGGTCTGTGGATCGTCCTGGAACAGTTTCAGGATATCGATGAAGTTAGAGCCTGGGATCGGGTCACCACCGATACCGACGCAGGTAGACTGGCCGTAGCCGATGTCAGTAGTCTGCTTAACGGCTTCATAGGTCAGCGTACCTGAACGTGAGACGATACCTACGCGGCCCGGCTGGTGAATGTGGCCCGGCATAATACCGATTTTACATTCGCCTGGCGTGATCACGCCTGGGCAGTTCGGGCCGATCATGCGCACGCCGGCTTCATCCAGCTTCACTTTCACGGTCAGCATATCCAGCGTTGGAATACCTTCGGTGATGGTGATGATCAGCTTGATGCCTGCATCGATCGCTTCCAGGATACCGTCTTTGCAGAACGGAGCCGGAACATAGATCACGGTGGCAGTTGCGCCGGTCGCTTCTACCGCTTCACGCACGGTATTAAACACGGGCAGCCCGAGATGCGTGGTGCCGCCTTTGCCTGGCGTTACACCGCCAACCAGCTGCGTACCGTAGGCCAGCGCCTGCTCAGAGTGAAACGTCCCTTGACCACCGGTGAAACCCTGGCAAATGACTTTGGTGTTTTTGTCGATCAAAATGGACATTATTTACCCTCCGCTGCAGCGACAACACGCTGTGCTGCGTCTGTCAGGCTGGTTGCTGCAATGATATTCAGACCGCTGTCCGCCAGTTTCTTAGCGCCCAGCTCGGCGTTGTTACCTTCCAGACGTACCACCACTGGCACGTTCACACCCACTTCTGCCACTGCACCAATGATGCCGTCTGCAATCAGGTCGCAACGCACAATGCCGCCGAAGATGTTAACGAATACCGCTTTCACCGCATCGTCAGACAGGATGATTTTGAAGGCTTCGGTTACGCGCTCTTTGGTTGCGCCACCGCCAACATCGAGGAAGTTTGCCGGCTCACCACCGTGATGTTTCACGATGTCCATGGTGCCCATGGCCAGACCGGCGCCGTTCACCATACAGCCGATGTTGCCATCCAGCGCAACGTAGTTCAGTTCCCACTGTGTCGCGTGCGCTTCACGTGGATCTTCCTGGCTCGGGTCGCGCATTTCACGCAGCTCCGGCTGACGGAACAGTGCATTACCGTCTGCGCCCAATTTGCCGTCGAGGCAGATCAGATCGCCCTGCTTGGTGATCACCAGCGGGTTGATCTCAACCATTGCCAGATCGCGCTCAAGGAACATGGTCGCCAGACCCATGAAGATTTTGGTGAACTGGCTGACTTGCTTACCGGTCAGACCGAGTTTGAATGCTAACTCACGGCCCTGATACGGTTGTGGACCCGCTAATGGATCCAGTGCCATCTTATGGATCAAGTGTGGCGTTTCTTCTGCCACTTTCTCAATCTCAACACCGCCTTCAGTCGAGGCCATGAAGATCACGCGACGGGTTGCACGATCAACCACCGCGCCCAGATACAGCTCTTGATCGATATCCGTGGCTGCTTCAACCAGAATCTGGTTTACCGGCTGGCCGTGCGCGTCAGTTTGATAGGTCACCAGACGTTTGCCCAACCAATGCTCAGCAAAAGCACGAATGTCTTCTTTGCTATTAACCACTTTCACGCCGCCCGCTTTACCGCGGCCACCGGCATGAACCTGACATTTCACTACCCACGGACCGGCGCCAATTTTAGAAGCGGCTTCTTCGGCTTCACGTGGCGTGGTGCAGGCGTAGCCTGTCGGTGCTGGCATGCCATAGCGTGCAAACAACTGCTTCGCCTGGTATTCATGTAAGTTCATGATGTTCTATCCATTCAGGTAAGATTTTGGGCGCGCCGTCACTCCGCGCGCCCGGCGAAATTTAGACGTCCAGCAGCAGGCGCGCTGGATCTTCCAGCATCTCTTTCACCGCGACCAGATAGCCAACGGATTCACGACCATCAATCAGACGGTGATCGTAAGAGAGCGCCAGATACATCATTGGCAGAATCACTACCTGACCATTGACCGCCATTGGGCGCTCTTTGATGGCGTGCATGCCCAGAATCGCGCTCTGCGGCGGGTTAATGATTGGCGTAGACATCAGCGAACCGAATACACCACCGTTGGTGATGGTGAAGTTACCGCCGGTCAACTCGTCAACCGTTAGCTTGCCGTCACGGCCTTTCACCGCCAGCTCTTTAATTTTCTTCTCAATGTCGGCCATGCTCAGCGCATCAACATCTTTCAGCACTGGCGTAACCAGACCACGCGGGGTAGAAACCGCAATGCTCACATCGAAATAGTTGTGGTAAACCACATCTTCGCCATCAATAGACGCGTTCACTTCCGGGAAGCGTTTCAGCGCTTCAACCACCGCTTTGATGTAGAAGGACATGAAGCCCAGACGCACGCCGTGACGCTTCTCAAACGCATCGCCGTACTGCTTACGCAGATCCATGATTGGCTTCATGTTGATTTCGTTGAACGTGGTCAACATGGCGGTGCTGTTTTTTGCTTCCAGCAGACGCTCGGCAACACGCTTACGCAGACGCGTCATCGGTACGCGTTTTTCGCTGCGATTAGCCACAGCAGCCTGCGGTGCAGCCGCAGCGGCGGGTGCTGGCGCTGCTTTGCCGCTGTCGGCTTTCTTCGCCAGATGTTTTTCCACATCTTCACGCGTCAGACGGCCGCCCACGCCGGTGCCTTTGATCTGGCCAGCATCGAGGTTGTTTTCAGCAATCAGACGACGTACCGCTGGGCTGAGCGCATCGTTGCTCTCTTCTTCCAGCGAAGCTGTCTGGCGCTGAGCCGGAGTAGACTCGTTGCTTTCCGCTTTTGCCGCGGTCTCTTTCCCGCCGCTGTTGCCCTCTTTCAAGCGGCCCAGAATCTGGCGAGAAGTGACGGTAGCACCTTCATCTTCCAGCACGGCTTCCAGAATGCCGTCTGCGGAAGCAGGCACTTCCAGCACCACTTTGTCGGTTTCAATCTCTACCAGTACTTCATCGCGGCTCACAGAGTCGCCAGGTTTTTTGTGCCAGGTTGCAACCGTTGCGTCCGCTACGGATTCAGGCAAATCGGGAACGAGAATTTCTACGCTACTCATTTTCTTTCCTTTTTATTAACCAAGGTTCAGCGCGTCATTAACCAGGTCTTGCTGCTGTTTTTGATGTACGGACATGTAGCCCACGGCCGGTGAAGCAGAAGCCGGACGGCCTGCATAACGCAGTGACGCACCAAATGGAACCACTTCGCGGAAATGATGCTGACTGCAATACCATGCGCCCTGATTGAGCGGCTCTTCCTGACACCACACGAAATCTTGCACATGAGCATAGTTTTTCAACACGTCCTGCACGACTTTATGCGGGAACGGATAAAGCTGTTCGATACGTACGATGGCCACGTCGGTCTGCTCGTTCTTACGACGTTGATCCAGCAAATCGTAATAAACCTTGCCCGAACACAGCACCACACGTTTCACCTGCTGCGGATCCAAATCGTCGATCTCACCAATTGCCGGCTGGAAGCTCCCGGTCGCCAGCTCTTCCAGCGTGGAGATTGCCAGCGGATGACGCAGCAGAGATTTCGGCGACATGACGATCAGCGGACGGCGCATACCGCGCAGCGCCTGACGACGCAGCATGTGGTAAACCTGCGCTGGCGTTGAAGGCACGCACACCTGCATGTTCTGTTCAGCACAGAGTTGCAGATAACGCTCCAGACGCGCCGAGGAGTGCTCAGGGCCCTGGCCTTCATAACCGTGCGGCAGCAACATCACCAGGCCACACATACGGCCCCATTTCTGCTCGCCGGAGCTGATGAACTGATCGATGACGACCTGTGCACCGTTGGCGAAGTCGCCGAACTGCGCTTCCCAAATGGTCAGCACGCGCGGCTCTGCGGTGGCGTAACCGTATTCGAAGGCCAGTACCGCTTCTTCCGACAGCACCGAATCCCACACTTTGAACTGACCCTGGCCGTTATGGACATGGTGCAGCGGCGTGTAGGTTGAGCCGTTAGTCTGATTGTGAATCACCGCATGACGGTGGAAGAAGGTACCGCGACCGGTATCTTCACCAGACAGACGAACCGGAATGCCTTCGTCAACCAGCGTGGCGTAGGCGAGGTTTTCTGCACCGCCCCAGTCGAACGCTTTGTTGCCTTCGGCCATCTCTTTACGATCGTTGTAAATCTTGGCGACGCGTGACTGCACTTCTACCGATTCCGGTACGCTGCTGATGCGGCGCGCCAGCTCCTGCAGACGTTTCAGTTCAACGGTTGCCGGGTAGCTCTCATCCCACTCGTGGTTAAGATACGGCGACCAGGTGAAGGAGTGCAGGCTCATTGGACGCCATTCCGGCACCACGCACTCGCCTTCATCCAGCGCATCGCGATACAGATTAACCATTTCAGTGGCATCTTCGCTGGTCGCTACGCCTTCGCTTTCCAGCTGGTCGGCATAGAGTTTACGCGGCGTTGGATGCTTTTTGATTTTCTGGTACATCAACGGCTGAGTGGCACTTGGCTCATCGGCTTCGTTGTGGCCGTGACGGCGATAGCACACCAGATCGATGAAGACATCGCGTTTAAAGGTGTTGCGATAATCCAGCGCCAGACGCGTCACAAACGCCACCGCTTCTGGATCATCGGCGTTAACGTGGAAAATCGGTGCCAGCACCATTTTGCCAATGTCGGTGCAGTACGGCGTGGAACGCGCATCTTTCGGGTTGGAAGTGGTAAAACCAACCTGGTTGTTGATCACGATGCGCACGGTACCGCCCACTTCGTAACCACGCGCCTGCGACATGTTCAGGGTTTCCTGCACCACGCCCTGGCCAATCACCGCAGCATCACCGTGAATGGTGATCGGCAGAACTTTGTTGCTGCTTGGCTCTGCCAGACGATCCAGACGCGCACGCACCGAACCCATCACTACCGGGCTGACGATTTCCAGATGCGACGGGTTGAACGCCAGCGCCAGGTGCACCAGGCCACCTTCGGTTTCCACGTCAGATGAGAAGCCCATGTGGTACTTCACGTCGCCGGTGCCGAGATGTTCTTTGTGCTTACCCGAGAATTCGTCGAACAGATCCTGCGGTTTTTTACCCAGGACGTTGATCAGCACGTTCAGACGACCGCGGTGCGCCATACCCAGCACCACTTCACGCGTACCGCTCTTGCCAGCGTGACGAATCATCTCACGCAGCATCGGTACCAGCGCATCGCCGCCTTCCAGCGAGAAGCGTTTCGCACCTGGGAATTTCGCCCCCAGATATTTTTCCAGGCCTTCTGCCGCGGTCAGCTCTTTCAGGAAACCTTTTTTCTCGTCGCTGCTGAAAGACGCGTGGCCCACCACCGACTCCAGACGCTGCTGGATCCAGCGCTTCTCATCGGTGTTGTTGATGTGCATGTACTCTGCACCAATTGAGCCACAGTAAGTCTGCTGCAGCGCCGCAAACAGATCAGCCAGCTTCATCGTCTCTTTGCCGATAGCAAATGAGCCTACGTTAAAGCTTTCCTGAAAATCGGCGTCGGTCAGATCGTGATAAGCCGGATCGAGGTCGGCTACCGTGTCCTGTTTCCACAGGCCAAGCGGGTCAAGGTTGGCATGCTGATGGCCGCGGAAGCGGAACGCATTAATCAGCTGCAGTACTTTAACCTGTTTGGAGTTGGCGGCCGGATCGGTCACGGTTGATGTGTAACGCGTTGCGTCTTTAGCCAGGCGGCGGAAGTAATCACGCGTGGTGGAGTGAAATTGCTCAGGTTTCACGCCAGTGCCCGGCAGCTGCTGGAACAGCTCGCGCCACATGTCATCAACTGAGTCAGGATCGGTCAGGAAATCCTCATAGAGTTGCTCTATGTAGGATTGGTTCGCGCCGGCCAGCCAGGAGGAGTCCAGCCAGGGTTTCATCGCGCTGTTCTGCATTGTGATCCCTTAAGCATTAATCTGCTTTTTATGAGGTTTCATTTGTTACCGCTTACGCGGCTTGCCGTAGTGAGTTCAGCGATACGAACCTGTGCGCTACCGGCGCCTGGCTCGTAAGGGAACCTTTATAAGCGTGGTCAATACCGCGCTTATAGAGGCTTCCGTAAACATCCGGGAACCTCAGTTCCCGGACAGTGACTTCTTTGTTACGCCCCGCGTTGCAGCAGCATCGACTTAATATGGCCGATAGCGCGCGTTGGGTTTAGGCCTTTCGGGCACACGCTCACACAGTTCATGATGCTGTGACAGCGGAAAACACTGAAAGCATCGTTTAGATTGTCGAGACGCGCATTGGTTTCAGTGTCGCGGCTGTCGATCAGGAAACGGTAAGCGGCCAGCAGACCCGCCGGACCCACGAATTTGTCCGGATTCCACCAGAACGACGGGCATGAGGTAGAGCAGCAGGCGCAGAGAATACACTCGTACAAACCATCCAGATGCTCACGCTCTGCCGGGCTCTGTAAATGCTCGCGCGCCGGTGGATTTTCCCCATTATTCAACAGGAAAGGCTTAATCTTCTCATATTGTGCATAGAACTGTCCCATGTCTACCACGAGGTCGCGGATCACCGGCAAACCAGGCAGAGGACGGATAACAATTTTCTTCGAACCGTTACCGAGCGCAGAAATCGGTGTGATGCACGCCAGACCATTTTTACCGTTCATGTTCAGACCATCTGAACCGCACACGCCTTCACGGCATGAGCGACGGAAAGCCAGCGTCGGATCTTTCTCTTTCAGACGGATCAGCGCATCCAGCAACATCATGTCGCGACCATCTTCCGATTCCAGCGTGTACTCCTGCATACGCGGCTTGGCATCGACTTCTGGGTTGTAACGATAGATTGAAAATTCGAGTCTCATGATCATCTCCGCAATTAGTAAGTACGCGCTTTCGGCGGGAAGGCCGCACGCAGTTTCGGTTGCATGTTCACCTCACGGCGCGTCATGCTTTCCGTCTGCGGAACATAGAGACTGTGGCACAGCCAGTTGGCATCATCACGCTCCGGATAATCGAAGCGGCTGTGTGCGCCACGGCTTTCAGTACGGAAGTTGGCAGCGACAGCGGTGGCATACGCGGTTTCCATCAGGTTATCCAACTCAAGGCACTCAATACGCTGGGTGTTGAAATCCGGCGAACGGTCATCAAGACGGGCTGATTTCAGACGCTCACGAATCACTTTCAGCTCTTCCAGACCTTCACGCATCGCATCGCCATCGCGGAATACCGAGAAGTTGTTCTGCATGCAGCGCTGCAGCGCTTTACGGATTTCGACAGGATCTTCACCGGTGGTGTTATTTTCCCAACGGTTGAAGCGCGCCATCGCTTCATCCAGATTTTCCTGCGTGGCTTCACGCAGTTCGCCCTGCTCTTCAATACACTCCAGCAAGTGCACGCCAGCTGCGCGACCAAACACCACCAGATCGAGCAGTGAATTACCGCCAAGGCGGTTAGCGCCGTGTACCGATACGCAGGCGATTTCGCCGACGGCGAACAGACCCGGAATCACCACATCTTCGCCCTGCTCGTTCACGCGCAGCGCCTGACCGGTCACTTTGGTCGGCACGCCGCCCATCATGTAGTGGCAGGTTGGGATCACCGGAATCGGTTCTTTAATAGGGTCAACGTGCGCAAAGGTACGCGACAGCTCAAGGATGCCGGGCAGACGCGACTCCAGCACGTCGGCACCGAGATGGTCGAGCTTCAGTTTGATGTGCGGACCCCAAGGGCCATCGCAACCACGACCTTCACGGATTTCCACCATCATGGAGCGTGCTACTACATCACGTCCCGCCAGATCTTTGGCATTCGGCGCATAGCGCTCCATGAAGCGTTCACCGTGCTTATTCAGCAGATAACCGCCTTCACCACGGCAACCTTCGGTAACCAATACGCCCGCACCGGCAATGCCGGTTGGGTGGAACTGCCACATTTCCATATCCTGCACCGGCACGCCTGCGCGCAGCGCCATACCGACGCCGTCACCGGTGTTGATGTGGGCGTTAGTGGTGGATTGGTAAATACGGCCCGCGCCGCCGGTCGCCAGAATGGTCGCTTTGGCTTTGAAGTAGACGGTTTCGCCGGTTTCCATGCAGATAGCCGTACAGCCGACAATCGCACCGTCTTCGTTTTTCACCAGATCCAGCGCATACCATTCGGAGAAGATGGTGGTTTTGTTCTTTAGATTCTGCTGATACAGCGTATGCAGCAAGGCGTGGCCCGTACGGTCGGCAGCCGCAGCGGTACGCGCCGCCTGCTCACCACCGAAATTCTTCGACTGACCACCAAACGGACGCTGATAGACGCGGCCATCATCAAGACGGGAGAAAGGCAACCCCATATGTTCCAGTTCCAGAATCGCTTCCGGACCGACATGACACATATATTCGATCGCGTCCTGGTCGCCGATAAAGTCGGAACCTTTGACCGTGTCGTACATGTGCCATTCCCAGTTATCTTCATGGGTGTTACCCAGCGCAACGGTGATACCGCCCTGCGCCGATACGGTATGGGAACGGGTTGGGAAAACTTTGGATAACAGGGCACAGGTCTGGCCCGATTGGGAGATTTGCAGAGCGGCGCGCATTCCTGCGCCACCCGCGCCGATCACCACGGCATCAAATTCTCTGACTGGCAAACTCATTTACACACCCCACACGACAACGGTTCCATAAATCGCATACGACAACAGCGCAACCACAATCACAAACTGCAGCAGCAACCGGGTTGCTACTGGTTTCACGTAGTCAGTCAGCACCTGCCACATCCCAATCCAGCCGTGGATCAGAATCGAGAACAGCGTCAACATGGTGAACACTTTAGTGAAGGCGGACGAGAAGAAGCCGTGCCAGACGTCATACGTCAGCGTGCCTGTCATCACGACAAAACCGAGGATGTAGAGAATGTAGAGCGTAATTAAGATTGCAGCAGCACGCAGTAACAGCCAGTCATGGATACCGTTGCGTCCTAATGCAGAAGCATTGCTTACCATACGAGGACTCCAGCCAAAATTGAGAGCACGACAGTGATAACAAAAGCCGCTTGCGCGGAACGGGTTCCCACCTGCAGGGTTTCTTCCATAAAGCCAAAATCAGCCAACATATGACGAATACCGCCCACAGCGTGATACGCCAGCGCAGTTAAAATGCCCCACATGATGAATTTGGCGAAGAAGCTATCCATGATGGATGCCGCTTGCTGGAAACCTTCTGGAGAGGAGAGAGAGAGACCCAGTAACCAGAGCAGAATTCCGAGAGCGACAAAGGTGATCACGCCGGAGACGCGGTGGAGAATGGACGATATTGCAGTAACGGGAAACCGGATCGTCGAGAGATCCAAGTTAACAGGTCTTTGTTTTTTCACGGTTTTGCCCACACAGCTCTTTTTTATTTTGCTTCCTCCGGTCCTGAGTTGCATCAGAGACACAGCATGTGTTCAGACTGCAACCGCCACCAAAATAGCAACATCCAGTGTTAAATAAAGCGGGTAAAACGCTGGGTGGCTCCTGGTGTCAGGGTGTTCCGGAGACCTGGCCGCAGTATAGGAGGATCACATTCTGATTACAATTCCCCTACAATCTCTTTGGTCACATTTAGGTTGAACAGTGATCATGCTCACGATTTTCACAATTTATACATTTTTAATTATCTGATTTGACAAAAGATCAACATTTCAGTTACAAACAATCGCATTAAAGCCCTATGATGCACAAAAGTTATGGGGATACACTTTCCCCTAAGCTCAAGTTATGTAACATTGCCAATACAAGCAATACAAAGCATCAGGTTATTGGTTACCAAGAAGTTATGTCGTGACAGGAACTTTAACATCCTCGATGTGCAGCATGTCATGCCCCGACGCCACCGAATGGCCCAAATCAGCGTTTACTCTGTAACCCTGCACGACCCACGTTACCGCAGAGTGATGCTGTGAAGATTGTGGTTATATCGCTTGCTGATATTTGCAACATGAAGGCTATTCTGGTGTCTAAGATCCTTACCTTAAAGGCGCTATGGAGACGAAATAATGACAGATAAAAAAGTGACGCTAACCCTACAAGATAATACGTCTGTTGAACTGGACGTGATGCAAGGTACGCTGGGACAAGATGTTGTTGATGTCCGCGCCCTTGGCTCTCAAGGCCTGTTCACCTTCGATCCCGGCTTCACCTCTACTGCGTCCTGCGAATCCAAAATCACCTTTATTGATGGTGACGAAGGTATTCTGTTACACCGTGGTTTCCCGATTGACCAGCTGGCAACCCACTCCAACTATCTCGAAGTGTGTTACATCTTGCTGAATGGCGAAGCCCCGACCCAAGCCCAGTTTGAAGAGTTCCGCACGACCGTTACCCGCCACACCATGATCCACGAGCAAATCACCCGACTGTTCCATGGCTTCCGCCGCGATTCGCATCCTATGGCGGTAATGTGTGGTGTGACCGGTGCGCTGGCCGCGTTTTATCACGACTCTTTAGACGTCAATATTGAACGTCACCGTGAAATCGCTGCATTCCGCCTGCTGTCGAAAATGCCAACCATGGCGGCGATGTGCTACAAATACTCCATCGGCCAGCCGTTTGTGTATCCGCGCAACGACCTCTCTTATGCCGGTAACTTCCTGCACATGATGTTCGCCACGCCATGCGAAGAGTACAAAGTGAATCCGGTACTGGAACGCGCCATGGACCGTATTCTGATTCTGCACGCCGACCATGAGCAAAACGCTTCAACCTCTACCGTACGTACCGCAGGCTCTTCAGGCGCGAACCCGTTTGCCTGTATCGCCGCCGGTATCGCTTCATTGTGGGGACCGGCGCACGGCGGTGCCAACGAAGCGACACTGCGCATGCTGGAAGAGATCAGCACTGTTGATCACATCCCTGAGTTTGTTAAACGTGCGAAAGACAAAAACGATTCGTTCCGTCTGATGGGCTTTGGCCACCGCGTCTACAAAAACTACGATCCGCGCGCCACCGTGATGCGCGATACCTGTCACGAAGTGCTGAATGAACTGGGTATGAAAGATGATCTGCTGGAAGTGGCAATGGAGCTGGAACACATCGCGCTGAACGACCCGTACTTCATCGAGCGTAAGCTCTATCCTAACGTCGATTTCTACTCAGGCATCATTCTGAAAGCGATGGGCATTCCGTCTTCCATGTTTACCGTCATCTTCGCCATGGCGCGTACCGTAGGCTGGATTGCACACTGGAAAGAGATGCACGACGAAGGCATGAAAATTGCCCGCCCGCGTCAGCTGTATACCGGTTACACCGAGCGTCCATTTACCTCGGCGCTGGATAAATAAGAAAAAGGCGGCCAAACGGCCGCCTTTTTTATTGCGCGATAAATCGTGCCACTACAATTGGCATCCCGGACACCAGTAAAACGGCCGCGATGACAACACGCCCTTCTCAATTATCGCTCCGCAACGCCGACATTTTTTGCCCTGCCGATGAAACACCTCGAAGCGAAACGCGGCATCTTCGTGATACTTCTTCATGCTGCCACGCATCTGATATGACAAACGCGGCACCGCCAGCATCGCCTCACTCAGCGCCGTGAGCTGCTGCTCGCTGAGATCCTGCGCCCGGTGCGACGCCAGCAAACCGGCATGCCATAAAATCTCCACGCGCAGATAATTACCCAAACCGGCGAGAAAAGCCTGATCGAGCAATAAGCCGCTGAACTGGCGACGACGAAAGCGCGGCGACAGCAGACGCTCGCGCACCTCCTCCACCGTTAAGCTGGCATCCAGCACGTCCGGTCCCACCCGTTGCAGAAACGGATGCGCCGCCAAGGTAGCCGCGTTAAGCAGCTCAATATCCGACGCGCTGTACAGCAAAATGGTGTTATCCGCATTGGCGAGCCGCACGCGGAGTTGTCGCGTGGTATTCGGCTGCGTGCCGGTTGGCACCACGCGCCAGACACCGTACAGCTGATTGTGGCTGTAAAGCGTCAGGCCATTTGAGAAGTGCGTGAGCAGCGCCTTGCCCCGCGTTTCAAACGCGTTGATGGTGGTTCCCATCAGCGCGGGTTCATAGGTTTTCAGCTCGGGAAAGGCAAACCACACATCGGTAAGCGGTTTGCCTTCCATTGCCTCTGCCAGTTGATCCGCCGCACGACGGATCTCCGGTCCCTCAGGCATAACAACTCCTGTTAATGCGTGGCGCCACCGACGACGCGAATATCATTTTCGGTACTCAATATCACCTGCAGCGAGGTTTCCAGCGCCTTGATCACGCTAGCGGTGGCCATACTCGCCACACCAGGATGATGCACCGCTTGTTCCGGCATGTAAGGAATGTGAATAAAACCGCCGCGCGCCCTACTGTTGGTGGTATGAATCCAGTGCAGCAGGCTGTACATCACGTGATTACAGGTAAAAGTACCGGCGGTTTGCGATACCGACGCCGGCACGCCCACCTCACGCAGTGCGGCAACCATGGCTTTGATCGGCAGCGTGGAGAAATAGGCCGCCGGGCCATCGGCCTCAATCGGCTGATCGATCGGCTGTTGCTGGTCGTTGTCCGGAATGCGCGCGTCATCCACGTTGATGGCAACGCGTTCAACGGTAATGTCGGATCGACCACCCGCCTGCCCAACGCACAGCACGCGATCGGGCTGAATCTCTTCCAGCGCACGCGTTAACACTTCACCGCAGGTGGCAAACACCACCGGCAGCTGGCGCACCACAATACGCGCACCGGCAATCTCTTTGCCGTCAAAGCTGCGCACCGCTTCCCACGAAGGGTTGATGCTTTCGCCACCAAACGGCTCAAACGCCGTCATTAACACCGTTTTCATTGCAACCTCACAAGAACATCAGGAAGTAGAGCAGGAAAATATTCACTACCAACAGTAGCACACCGGTTGGCACCTGAGCCTTGATCACCGCGTTGCGGTCCGGCAGCTCTAACAGACGCGCCGGAACGATGTTGAAGTTGGCCGCCATCGGCGTCATCAAAGTGCCGCAATAGCCGGAGAACATGCCGATTGCCGCCATCACCGCCGGATTGCCACCGTGTTGCAGCACCAGAATCGGAATCCCAATCCCGGCCGTCACAATCGGGAAGGCCGCGAACGCATTGCCCATCACCATGGTCAGCAGCGCCATGCCACCCGCGTAGACCGCGACGGCGATCAGGCGATTATCCACCGCCAGATACTGCTCGGTCAGGTGCGAAATCGCGGTGCCGACACCGGCGCTGGTGAACAGCAGGCCAAGCGTGGCGAGAATTTGCGGCAGAATAAAGGCCCAACCCACCGCATCCAGCAAGCGACGGGTCTCCTGCATCGACTGCAGCGGCTTTTCATGGGTGATTTTCAGTGCAATCAGCCAGCCCAACAGGCAGCCGATCATCATTGAGAATAGCGTCACCAATGTTGAGTGATTGCCGGGGCCAAACACGGTGTCCTGCAGCCCAGGAATGTGGTTAAACGCCAGCACGCCAATCACGGTGACCAGCGGGATCGCCAGCGCCGGCAAGAACAGTTTGTTGTGCAGACGTTTGGCGCTCTCCTGTTTCTGCTCGTCGCTGCGCTGATGATAGCGTCCCAGACGCACGCCGCCGAAACCGGCAATCAACGCCATCACCACCACGGCCACGCCGACCGCGATGTGCAACCAGCGGCGGCCCAGTTCGGCATCGCCCGCCCATTGCCCCATCAACTGATAAGCACCGTCGCCGATCAGGAAAATCAGCCCATACAAGGCCCAGAACAGCCCGGTGGTAAAACGGCGCGGGTTGGCGCTGTCGCGCCAGGAAAGCAGCGCCACCACCAGCAGGATCACCCCTGCCAGCCACATCAAATATTGTTGCTGGAACATTACTTCCCTCCTTTGGCGTTCAGCGCCTGCTGATTCAACGCGCCCAGTTCTCGCGCCAGCTGACGATCAAGGCGTACCAGACGGGCTGAATGAATGAGGAAAGCACAGAGTGCAGTAGGAATACCCCACAGCGCGATATGCAGCGGTTCGGTGCTAATTCCGGCAGACTCCTGCATAAAGTTATGCATGAAGATAATTGCGCCAAAAGCGACGAAGATATCTTCACCAAAGAACAGACCAATGTTATCGGTGGCGGCCGACATGGCGCGCAGGCGATGACGCACGTCTGGCGGCACTTCGCCATAGCGGTTTTCCGTGGCTCCTTCGGCCATCGGCGCCAGCAGCGGACGCACCATTTGTGGATGACCGCCAAGGCTGGTTAAGCCCAGCGCCGCAGTGGCTTCACGCACGAACAGGTAGACGATCAGCAAGCGCCCGGCGGTCGCGGTTTTGATCTGCGCGATCCAGCTCTGCGCGCGCTCTTTCAAACCATGACGCTCCAGCAAGCCGATGACCGCTAACGGCAGCAGCAGAATCAGCGGCAGATTACGCGTATTGAGGAAGCCAGAACCGAGTTTTTCCAGAATATCCGCCAGCGGCAGATGCGCCGCCAGCCCGGTGACGAAGCCCGCCACTATCACCACCAGCACCGGGTTAAAGCGCAGCACAAAACCCACAATGATGGCGGCAATGCCCAGTAGCGGCCAGAGGTTTACCACGTTATCCATGTTGTTCCCTTATGTGAAAAGACAAAGCCCGGCGTGAGGCCGGGCAATCAGTAAAATGTTATGCGCTGGTAACGGCAATCTGATTGGTCGCAAAGGCGGCGCGCAACGTACGGGCGAACTGGAGCGCGTGGGCGCCATCACCATGCAGACACACGGTTTCCGCGTTGACCGGCACCCATTCGCCGCTGATGCTCTGCACCTGACGCTGCTGCACCATCGCCAGCGTTTGCGCGAGCGCCTGGTCGGCATCTTCAATCATCGCGTTAGGCTGACTGCGAGGCACCAGCGCTCCGCTCGCCAGATAACCGCGATCGGCAAACACCTCTTCGCGTGTGCGCAAACCATGATGAGCCGCCGCCGCAATCGAGGCGCTGCCCGCCAATCCCACCAGAATTAATCCCGCATCCACGGCTTTCACCGCGCGCGCGATAGCATCGGCCAGCTGCGGATCGCCCGCCGCCTGGTTATACAACATGCCGTGCGGTTTGACGTGCACCAGACGTTCACCTTCGCTCTCCGCGATACTTTTTAGCGCGCCAATCTGGTAAATCATCTGCGCATACACCGTTTCCGGCGGCAGTTGCATCGCGCTACGACCAAAGTTTTCCCGATCGGGGAAACTGGGATGCGCACCAATCGCCACGCCACTGGCTTTCGCCCAGCGCACTGATTGCAGCATGGTTTGCGCATCACCGGCGTGGAAGCCGCAGGCGATATTGGCTGAGCTGACCAGCGTGAGCAGTTCCCGATCGCTGGCGCTGCCTTCGCCAAGATCGGCATTAAGATCAATCTTCATGTCCCAGTCCCCAGGCAATTTGGTCAAACGAGCGCTGCTGATGCTGCTTAGCCGCAATGGCATCTTCCAGCGTGCAATGAATGAAGTGAATCGGTTCGCCGAGACGAATTTGCGCCAGATGATAGAGATCGGCTTCGATGATGCAGGCGATACGCGGATAACCACCGGTGGTTTGCGCATCGGCCATCAACACAATCGGTTGGCCATTGGGCGGCACCTGCACCACGCCGGGCACTAAACCGTGCGACAGCAAATCGCGTGTCGCGTCGCGCTGCAATTGACGTCCCTGTAGGCGATATCCCATGCGATTACTTTGCGGACTGAGTTTCCACGGGCTGCGCCAAAAACCTTGCTGCGCTTCACGCGAGAATTCGCTGTATTCCGGCCCCGCCAGAGCGCGAATGCGATTGCCCCACAGCAGCTGGCGCACGCCGGCTTTGTCTTTGAAGTCACGCGTGGGTTTGCCTAACGGCAATTCGTCACCGTCTTGTAATTTTCGTCCCTGCCAGCCGCCAAATGCCGCCTTGAGATCGGTACTGACTGAACCGAGCATTTCCGGCACGGCAAAGCCACCGTTTACCGCCAGATAGCTGCGCATGCCGCGCGTTGGCGTTGCTAACGTCAGCACCTGACCTTTCTTCACCGGCAATCGCCAGCCAGTCCAGACCGGTTGGCCATCCAGATCGGCATTACAGCCAGCCCCCGTCAGTGCAAACCAGCCATCGCGGGTAAACTGCACTTTGAACTGGCCGAGCACGATTTCCAGCACCGCGCTTTGCTCGGGATTGCCCACCAGCATATTGGCCGTGCGCATCGCCGGTTGATCCAGCGCGCCGCCAACGCTGATGCCATATTGCCGAAAACCGGTACGGCCGTGGTCCTGTAGCGAGGTCATCATGCCCGCGCGTAGAATCTTTAACATACGCCCTCCTGCTGCGGCACGAAGCGCACGCTATCGCCGGGACGTAATAGGGTTGGCGGATGTTGCAGCGGATCGAACAGGCTAAGCGGCGTATGGCCTATCAGCTGCCAGCCGCCCGGCGCGGCTAAGGGATAGATGCCGGTTTGGCTGCCACCAATACCTACGGAGCCGCTCGGCACAATCACCCGCGGCTCGGCGCGGCGCGGCGTGTGTAACCGCTCATCCAGTCCGCCGAGATAAGGGAAACCGGGCTGGAAGCCGATGAAATAGACCACGTAATCAATGCTGCTGTGCAGTTCCACCGCTTGTTTTGGCGTCATATTGGCGCGCTCAGCTACCACCTGCAGATCCGGTCCGCCTTCACCGCCGTACACCACCGGAATTTCTACCCGGCGCGATTCCGGCAGCTGCGCTTCGCTCTCTTCCCACCAGCGCTGCAAACGTTCAATAGCGTCCAGCGCATTCAGTTGCGGGTCGCGCAGCAGCAGTGTCAGGTTGTTCATGCCAGGAATCACTTCCTCTACCTGCTCGTTCTGCTGCAGTCGCTGACACAATCCCCAAATGCGCTGCTGGCTGGTCAACGAAACCGGCGGTTCCAGTTCCAGCACCACCGCGCGCTCACCTAGCAGATAACAACGTGCTCGTTGCAAAAACGACCTCCTGGTAAAAAACATGCCGAAAAACAGATAATTGAGGTGTGCATTAATGCGCACCCAACACAACCCGCACCATCAGGTTAGCGCGGCGCCATTTATGGCGACCGGGTGCGCGTTTATGCGTAAAGGCAATACGTTATGCGAAAGTGACAGAGATGTGTCAACAGATTTGCGCCCTTAACGTGTGTTAAGGGCGTGAGAGAGGAGCAATCAGGCAGGATTGTCGATGTCGATAAAGGTCACATCAAGACCGTGATGTGTCGCTAGCCATTCGCCGAGCGCCTTAATACCGCCGCGCTCGGTCGCGTGATGGCCAGCAGCGAAGAAGTGCAACCCCTGTTCGCGCGCGCTATGAATGGTTTGTTCAGAAACTTCACCGGTAATAAAGGCATCGACACCAAATGCCGCCGCGCTATCGATAAAGCCCTGACCGCCACCGCTACACCAGGCAACGCGTTTGATCAACGCAGGCGCGTTATCACCGCAGTGCAGCGGCGTACGGCCTAAACGCTGGGCGATTTTTTCCGCCAACGCCGCACCGCTCAACGGCTGTGCCAATTCGCCCCACGGCACCAGCGGCTGAATTTCGCCTTTGACCTCGATATCAAACAGACGCGCCAGCTGCGCGTTGTTACCCAACTCGGCGTGCGCATCCAGTGGCAGATGCCAGCCATACAGGTTGATATCATTGGCCAGCAAGGTACGCAGGCGCTGGCGCTTCATGCCTTTAATGACCGGCGCTTCACTCTTCCAGAAGTAGCCGTGATGCACCAGCACCGCATCAGCGTTGCGCTTCACCGCTTCATCCAGCAACGCCTGACAAGCCGTTACGCCGGTGATGAGGGTTTTTACTTCAGCACGTCCTTCAACCTGCAAACCGTTCGGTGCGTAATCGCTGAAGGCGCTGTTGTTAAGCTGCTGATTGACGATCTGTTCTAATTCAACATTGTTCATTACGGCTCCCTGATCGCCTCAAGCCGCGCTGCGAGCGCGCTCAAAGGCGTCTAGTGTCTTTTTACGTGCGTCCTTATGTTCCACGATTGGTGCCGGATAATCGAGTTTCTTGTTATTTTTCTGCGCCCAAACCTGTGGCTGATGGATATCGCTGTCTGGCACAGAGCGCAGTTCCGGCAACCACTGGCGGATAAAGTCGCCCTGTTTATCGAAGCGTTCGCCCTGAGTGGTGGGATTGAAGATGCGAAAATAAGGCGCGGCATCGGTGCCAGTTGATGCCGCCCATTGCCAGCCACCGTTATTGGCGGCCAGATCGCCATCGATGAGCTGCTGCATAAAGTAGCGCTCACCTTCACGCCAATCGATGAGCAGATCCTTGACCAGAAAACTGGCGGTAATCATGCGCAGCCGATTGTGCATCCAACCCAGCGTGTTGAGCTGACGCATCGCCGCATCGACAATCGGATAGCCGGTTTTACCCTGCTGCCAGGCCGCAAGATGATGGTCATTTTTCTGCCAATTCACGTTGCGCGTCCAATCGACAAACGGTTGGTGCTTACACAATGCCGGGAATGCCACCATCAGATGGCGGTAAAATTCGCGCCAGATCAGCTCGTTCAGCCAGGTAAACGCCTTGCCCTCATTGAGCGCGTCGGGGTGCTCTTTCAATACCCGATGTAAGCACTGGCGCGGCGATAGCACACCAATCGCCAGATAGGCCGATAAGCGGCTGGTGCCATCAATCGCCGGTAAGTCGCGCTGATCCGGGTAGTGTTGCACCGCCTGTTTGGCGAAATGACGCAGCTGTTTTAACGCTGCCTCTTCACCGGCAGGGAACCAGCTCTCATCAACATCTTCGCAAGGATAATCAAATGCTGGGATGTGCTGTTCGATACGGATTGGTGCATTCGGGCGGGCTTTCGGAGCATGATAGCACTCCGGCAAGCCCTGATGCAGGCGGCGGACAAAGGCTTTGCTGAATGGCGTAAACACTTTGAACATGGTGTTACTGCCGGTTTGTACGCTGCCCGGCGGCAACAGCAGGCTATCGTCAAATCCCTGACAAATCACGCCCTGCGCATCCAGCCGCTTTTCGGCCTGTGCATCGCGCTCACGTTCGTTTATTTCGTACTGATAGTTGTAATAAAGCGCGTCGACGTGCTGCTGATGGCAAAACTCGCTGAGAAAATCAATCGAGGCAGCAAAGTCATCACACTGATGATAATGCAAAGGGATACCGCGTTCAGCCAATGATGCCTGCAATAAGCGGAGATTTTGCTGGATAAACGCCGCCTGCTTCGGTGCCATGTGATGCTGCTGCCACTGCTGCGGCGTGGCGATAAACAGCGCCATCACGTTGGCATTGCTGTCGCGACAGGCGGCGGCCAGCGCCATGTTGTCATTGATGCGCAGATCGTTGCGCAACCAAACTAAATGGGTGGTCATAAAGCCCCGAAATTATTGTCCGTAGCGCAAACGCAGCGCTTCTGGATAAGGATCAAAATAACGCTGCTGAGCCAGCCATGGATGCGGATATTCCGCCATGTAATGTTTCAGCATGGTGATCGGTGCGAGCAACGGCTGCACGCCGAGACGATAACGATCGATCAGCTGCGCCAACTCCTGACGCTGCGGCGAACTCAACTGCGGGCGGAAATAGCCTTGCACATGCATCAGCACGTTGGTGTGATTGCGGCGCGATGCCTGATGGGACATCAGATGCATCAGGCGATTACGATACTCTACGGCGTAATCTTCCAGCGAATCCCACTGATCCATTGCCGCCACAAAACGCCCCATTTCACGGTACTCATCCTGCGCATGGGAAAGCAGCAGCAATTTATAGCGGCTATGAAAGGCCATCAGCTTGTGGCGCGACAGACCGCTGCGCCACATTTCATTGAATTCGTGCAGCGCATAAACGCGGCCAATGAAGTTTTCGCGAATGGCATCATCATGCAGGCGGCCATCCTCTTCCAGCGGCAACCACGGCATCTCTTTCTGCAGAAATGCGGTAAACATGCCGGTGCCCGCTTTGCGATTATTATTGGTTTCGGGCTCGTAAACACGAACGCGCTCCAGCCCACAGCTAGGCGATTTGGCACACAGAATGTACCCGCACAGATGATGCAGCGATTTCACGCGCTCGGCGGACCAGCGCTGCATCTCATCGGTGACTTCCTCGCCGCCATCCTTGCTGAAGCAGAGATGAATATTGTCATCGCTCTCTTTCACCAGCCGCAAAGCCGGGCGTGGCGTCGGTAAACCAATCGCCATTTCAGGACATACAGGTTCGAAGCGCACAAATGGCACGAGCTCGTCCGTCGCGAAAGCAAAACGTTTGTGGCCGCCATCGAATCGGACGTTATCCCCGAGCAGGCAAGCGCTGATACCAACAGGAATTTTCTCGCTCATACTTGTACAACCTCATAAAACTTGTAGAGGTTTTAAGTGTAGCTGAAATGGCACGGGATAACAGCGGGGAAGCGGGTTTGAGGGGTAAATTTGCCATAAAAAACCCGGCAAACGCCGGGTGGATGATACGTAGAATTCGTTTACCAGTAGATGCCAGCAGCCGCTTCCGACTGCGCCAGCCATACCGGTTTGGTGCTGGTTTTGCACCAGATGCGATGCAAGTAGCTATAAAAACGCGCGCGATCCTGACGGAATAACATCACTGGCAGCGCCAGCAAACCGATTGATACCACCAGCACACGGCGCAGTACGATTTTATACAGTGGATATGCTCGATCCATCTTGGCCCCCTTGTGGTAAACATTGCGTTGAAATGTGATCTGGTTCAGATATTACCCGGAATTGTGTAATTTTACTACTCATCCGACCACTTTATTTGCTGTTTTTTTGCACCATTTTGTTGGAGATGAAATTTAGTTACAGAATTGTGATCGATAAGATCGCAGCAGGTTAAAAACTATATGACGGACGCGGAGCTGCTTTATTGCTAAAGTGATGCGTTAACTTTTTGCCGCTGGAGGCAGCGTGACGACCATCTTGATTGTGGAAGATGAAAAAGAGATTCGCCGTTTCGTGCGCCTGGCGCTGGAGAGCGAAGGTTTAAAGATTGTGGAAGCGGAACAGCTACAGCGGGGTCTGATTGAGGCGGCAACGCGTAAGCCCGATCTGGTGATCCTCGATCTTGGCTTGCCCGATGGCGATGGTAATGACTTTATTCGTGAAGTGCGCCAGTGGAGCAGTATGCCGGTGATTGTGCTGTCGGCACGCAGCGACGAGCAGGATAAGATCGATGCGCTGGATGCAGGTGCAGATGATTATCTCACTAAGCCGTTTGGCATCGGTGAGTTGCTGGCGCGCGTGCGTGTGGCGCTGCGGCGGCATCAAAGCAGTCAGCCAGAACCGATTGTGAAATTTGGTGAAGTGAGTGTCGATTTGGCGGCACGCCGTGTGCTGCGCAGTGAACAGGAAGTGCATCTGACGCCAACCGAGTTCCGTCTGCTCAGCTTGCTATTGAATAATGCCGGAAAGGTGCTGACGCAACGACAGTTGCTCAACCAGGTTTGGGGACCGAATGCGGTGGAGCACAGCCACTATTTGCGCATCTACATGGGCCATTTGCGGCAAAAGCTGGAAGCGAATCCCACCCAGCCCAGCCATTTGCTGACCGAAACCGGTATCGGCTACCGTTTTATGCCATAAAAAAAGGCCGCTTAGCGGCCTTTTCTCTTCACTGCCAATCAGGCGTTTTTCAGTACTTCGCTAACAATCTCAACCGCTTCTTTCTCGATCTGCTGACGGTGTTCAGCGCCAAGGAAGCTTTCACAGTAGATTTTGTAGGCGTCTTCCGTGCCCGATGGACGAGCGGCAAACCAGCCGTTTTCCGTCATCACTTTCAGACCACCGATTGATGCGCCGTTACCCGGTGCAGCAGTCAAGCGTGCGGTGATGGGATCACCCGCCAGCGTATCCGCGCTCACCATTTCTGGAGACAGTTTAGACAGTGCCGCTTTCTGTGCTGAAGTTGCCGGTGCCTGCAGACGATTGTAGCTCGGCGCACCAAAGCGCGCGGCCAGCTCGTCATAATGCTGCTGCGGATTCTTGCCGGTTACCGCGGTGATTTCTGCGGCCAGCAGGCACAGAATGATACCGTCTTTATCGGTTGACCAGGCTGAGCCATCGAAACGCAGGAACGATGCGCCCGCGCTCTCTTCGCCACCGAAACCGAAGCTGCCATCGAACAGGCCATCAACGAACCATTTGAAACCAACCGGCACTTCCACCAGCTTACGGCCAATGTCGTTAACTACGCGGTCGATCATCGCGCTGGAAACCAGCGTTTTACCGACAGCCACCTCTTTGCCCCACTGCGGACGATGCTGGAACAGGTAGTTGATTGCCACCGCCAGATAGTGGTTCGGATTCATCAGACCGGCTGGCGTGACGATGCCGTGGCGATCGTAATCAGGATCGTTACCAAAGGCCAAATCGAATTTGTCTTTATACGCCAGCAAACCCGCCATCGCGCATTCGGACGAGCAGTCCATACGCACCACGCCATCTTTATCCAGATGCATGAAGCGGAAAGTCTGATCGATAGCATCGTTAACGATGGTCAGATCAAGCTTGTAGTGCTCAGCAATGCGCTGCCAGTAAGCAATACCCGAGCCGCCTAATGGATCGACGCCAATTTTCAGGCCCGCTTTCTGGATGGCCGCGAAATCGATTACCTGCGCCAAACCTTCAACGTATGGCTGGATCAGGTCCTGCTCAACGATATGGCCGCTTGCCCAAGCCTGATCCAGCGGCAGACGCTTAACGTCCTTCAGCTCGCCTTTGATCAGCTGGTTAGCACGATCTTCCACCACTTTGGTGACGTTGGTATCCGCCGGTCCACCGTTTGGCGGATTGTATTTGATACCGCCATCTTCCGGTGGATTGTGCGAAGGCGTGATAACGATACCGTCCGCCTGCGCGCCGCCGCGTTTGTTGTGCTCAAGAATGGCATTAGAGATGGCAGGCGTCGGCGTGTAACCATTGTGCTGCTGTACAATCACGTCCACGCCGTTAGCGGCCAGCACTTCCAGCACCGACAAGATCGCCGGCTCAGACAGTGCGTGCGTGTCTTTACCCACGTAGCACGGTCCGGTGATGCCGTTCTTTTTGCGCTCTTCAGCAATCGCCTGCGCGATCGCTAAAATGTGCTGTTCGTTGAAGCTTTGGCGTCCCGCGCTACCGCGATGGCCTGAAGTGCCAAATTTCACCGCATGATCCGGATTCGCCACATCGGGCTTCAGGACGTAATACTGCGAGGTTAATTGTGCAACGTTAATCAAATCGCTCTGCTGGGCAGGCTGCCCGGCACGGGGGTGATTGGCCATTGGCGCTTCTCCCTGACGCTTCAGTTAAATGGTGCCGCGAACTTTCTCTGTCAGTTCCTGAGGGAACTGCATAGCCAGCATGATGTGTTCCACCATGCTGCATTTGCGACCTGTATTGGTATTCGTGATCACCCAGTACGGCGTGCCGGGAACATGCTTCGGCTTAGTATGGGTGCCATTTTGCAGCAGCGTGTGCTCGTCGCCCGCAAAGTAGACGCGGGTACGGCCCTGCAGCGAAGCCGTAGCTTCAGCAAACGCAGCCGGATCAAGACGATAGAGCGTTGACAGTACCAGCATGAAGCGGTTTACCGCCTTATTCTGCTCGGCATATTCGTCGGAAAGCAGCAGCTCACGTACCGCGCGCACACGATCCTGAGGACGCGCTTCGCGACTCGCTGAAGGTGCTTCTTTCACTGACGCACCCGCGGCGGGCGCAGCAGCTGCGCTCTGGCCGGCGGTGAACTTCAACATGCGGCGCAAAATATCTGAGGCGCTTTCACCAATGTGCTGCGTGTGGCTGGCAATATAACGGTAGAGTTCTTCGTCAACTTC
This sequence comes from Pantoea sp. USHLN256, assembly GCF_037149875.1. Classification (NCBI taxonomy): domain Bacteria; kingdom Pseudomonadati; phylum Pseudomonadota; class Gammaproteobacteria; order Enterobacterales; family Erwiniaceae; genus Pantoea; species Pantoea sp. USHLN256. The sequence goes on from NZ_JBBCQO010000001.1 coordinate 765,846, forward strand.
AATCGTTTTCATCTTTTTCCGTACGATTCTGGCAAATGACAGAACCACGCATTATTGCAACGGCCTTAGCAAAATCCAGTCGTGCAAAACGTGAGCGGGTTCTAACATAAGGATTATAAAGTTAAATCCGTGGCAGCCGATAGCGTTGGCAACGTTTCCGGGCAAAAGTCGGAATATGCCCTAATGCCCGCCGGCCTGACTGCTGGACAGGTGAATCCATGATAACCTAAGCCAAGGTCACAACCGTAAGAACTTTAGCCATGATTTTGAACGCCCGTCTGCAAACTGAACAATCAGCCTCTGATGCCACACCCATTCTGTTAATCCATGGTCTTTTTGGCAGCCTTGATAACCTCGGCGTATTAGCGCGCGGGGTGCGTGATGCACGCCCAACATTGCAGGTTGATGTGCGTAACCACGGCTTGTCTGCACGCAGTGAGGTGATGAATTATCACGCCATGGCGCAGGACATGGTCGAAACGTTGGATGCGCATAACATTGAACGCGCTAGCGTAATCGGCCACTCAATGGGCGGCAAAATCGCTATGGCGCTCAGTGCCATCGCGCCAGAACGCATAGAAAAAATGGTGATGATCGATATCGCGCCGGTTGATTATCAAACTCGCCGCCATGACGAAATCTTTGCCGCTATCCGTGCCGTTAGCGCTGCTGGCGTGACGCGCCGCAGTGAAGCGGCTGAGGTGATGCGTCAGCACATTAATGAGGATGGCGTGATCCAGTTCATCCTCAAGTCGTTTGCCGAAGGCGAATGGCGCTTTAATGTGCCGGTGCTGTGGGAGAATTACACCACCATTTCCGGCTGGGAAGAGGTGCCTGCATGGCCGCACCCTGCGCTGTTTATTCGTGGTGGCGACTCGCCCTATCTGGATAATCAGCATCGCGATGCGCTATTGCGTCAATTCCCACAGGCACACGCGCATGTGATTAGCGGGGCCGGACATTGGGTGCATGCAGAGAAACCTGAGGCGGTGCTACGCGCGGTGCGTCGATTTTTTAACCTGTAAAAGCAAAAGCTTGCCGCTTGCGCTTTAGGGTTGGCGTCAAGGAAGGCGCTGGAGTATGATGTCGCGCTAAAAATTTGCCACGGATGATTTTTTCACCGTGGTCGGGCCGATAATGTTTTAATCGCGCAGCGCCTTTCCGCCGTTCGCGCCCACTCAGTTTTACAAACCATGGCAAAAGAACAGACAGACCGCACTACGCTTGATCTCTTTGCAGACGAGCGGCGTCCTGGTCGCCCGAAAACCAGCCCGCTGACGCGTGATGAACAATTACGCATCAACAAACGTAATCAGCTCAAGCGCGATAAAGTGCGTGGGCTGCGTCGTGTCGAGCTGAAGATGTCCAGCGAGGCGGTTGACGCGCTCAGCACGCTGGCCGACCAGCAAAACATCAGTCGCAGCGAATTGATTGAACAAATGCTGCTGGCACAGCTCAAACTGTCGTAACGCGCGAAGACCGCACGCTGGAACACAAAGACACGGCTTTACAAGTTCCGCACTTTTTACCGGTCTGCTATTATTCGCATTACTGTGCAGTCAACTGACTTACTTTCACAATCAGGATCTAAGAGGTTACCTAACCCATGGCAATCGTAGGCATTTTCTTCGGCAGCGATACCGGCAACACTGAAAACATTGCAAAAATGATCCAGAAACAACTGGGTAAAGATGTCGCCGAAGTGCATGACATTGCTAAGAGCACCAAAGAAGATCTCGATGCGTTCGACATCCTGCTGCTGGGCATTCCAACCTGGTATTATGGTGAAGCGCAGTGTGACTGGGATGATTTCTTCCCGACGCTGGAAGAGATTGATTTCAATGGCAAGCTGGTAGCGCTGTTTGGTTGTGGCGATCAGGAAGATTACGCCGAATACTTCTGCGACGCGATGGGCACCATCCGCGACATCATTGAGCCGAATGGTGCAGTCATCGTCGGCCACTGGCCAACCGAAGGCTACCATTTTGAAGCATCTAAAGGTTTGGCCGATGATAAACACTTCCTCGGTCTGGCGATTGACGAAGATCGTCAACCCGAGCTGACCAATGAGCGCGTTGAAACCTGGGTGAAGCAGATCTTCGATGAACTGCAGCTGAAAGAGATTATTGAAGCGTAATCCCCTGCTCTGCCCGATGTGCGCGCAAGTTCACATCGGGCAACGGAATTTCCTATAAAAATAATAGCTACGGTTTTTTAACTTTTCCCCGCAAATCTGTAGAATACCCGCAATGGTCATCCGCTTATTCCTCTGGCAGTAGAATGAGGCTGAGTGAAATGGAATCCAAAATCCAAGCGTCTTGAAGGCGTTAGTGACATTATCCTTACTGCTTTTGGTGATTAAGGACGTTGCCTTGGTTTTCATTTCACTGCTTGAGTTCTATAATGAGACGCAAATGAGAATGCGCGTTGACCTAAACATTCAAGGCCCCTGCGCCGCAAGTGACTAGCAAAGTAACAGGACAATATCCGCATGACTGACAACAACTCCGCATTGAAGAAGGCTGGCCTGAAAGTCACGCTCCCCAGACTGAAAATTCTGGAAGTGCTTCAGGGACCCGGACCCGAGTCCCATCACGTCAGTGCGGAAGATTTGTATAAGCGCCTGATCGATATGGGCGAAGAGATTGGTCTGGCAACGGTATATCGCGTTCTTAACCAGTTTGACGACGCGGGCATCGTTACCCGTCATAATTTTGAAGGCGGTAAATCTGTCTTTGAACTGACCCAGCAACATCACCACGATCACCTGATTTGCCTCGATTGTGGCAAGGTTATCGAATTTAGCGATGAATCAATTGAAACGCGTCAGCGTGAAATTGCCACTCGCCATGGTATCAAACTCAGTAACCACAGCCTGTACTTGTACGGTCACTGTGCTCTGGGAGACTGCCGCGAAGACGACACGCTCCACGATAAGTAATTGAGTGTGCTATGCAGTATAAAAAAACCGGCGCTTGAGCCGGTTTTTTTATACCTGAAATCAGGCAACGATGGTTTCTTGCAGGTAACGCCAGCGCGGAATGCTGGTGCTGCAATCGAGAACCGCCAGTGAAATGCGGCTCTGATTGATGCCATTCATCATTTGTAATTCACGATATTGAATCGTCACCTCTTCGCTTTGCTGCGAGATAATAGCGTGCTCACTGGTCGCAATACGCATGCCTTCGCGTTGCCCATTCAATTGGCGAAACAGCGTTTCCATCTCATTGAGATCCAACTGTTTGCCTTGCGGTGTCACCATTTTAAATTCGGGATGAAAGTGCGATAAAAACAGATCAATGCTGTCATCACTGCCTTCAACCTGATTGAAAATACGTTCGATAAGCTGATGTAATACAACCACACTGTGCTTGGCTTCCAGGGCAAGACTTGTCATTTTTTATCCTTTGATAACCCGCGGAGCAACGTTTGAGTGCGCATAGCCTACCTGAAAAAAAGTTTTTCACACTGGCAAATGGTTTAATTTTGCTAAAGTCAGAATAGTCGTAAATGAGGAATTAATCGCATCAACAGGGAGGCAGCATAAAAGATTGCGGGTGGCCAAATAGAGGCAATAAAAAAGGGCGATTGCTCGCCCTTTCATGATCTTATCGTGCTAGCGACAAAATAATTAATCGCCGATTTTCGCCCAGGTATCGCGCAATCCAACGGTGCGGTTAAACACCAGTTTTGACGGCTGCGAATAAACGCTATCAGCACAGAAGTAGCCTTCACGTTCGAACTGATACGGTGCCATTGAATCGGCCTCGCGCAGACCAGGCTCAACGAAGCCCTGTTTGGTTTCGAGTGAGTTCGGGTTAATGGTGGTGAGGAAATCCTCAGCCGCGCCCGGATTTGGCACACTAAACAGACGATCATACAGGCGGAATTCCGCCGGCAACGCGTGAATTGCAGAAACCCAATGGATAACGCCTTTCACTTTACGCCCATCAGCAGGATCTTTGCTCAGCGTATCAACATCGCAAGTACAGTAGATACAGGTGATATTGCCTTCATCATCCTTCGCTACACGTTCAGCACGAATCACGTAAGCATTACGCAGACGCACTTCTTTACCCAGCACCAGACGCTTGTATTGTTTATTGGCTTCTTCGCGGAAGTCAGCGCGATCGATCCACACTTCACGGCTGAATGGCACTTCACGCGTACCCATCTCCGGTTTGTTGGGATGATTTGGCATGGTGATGATCTCTTCGTGACCCGCTGGCAGATTTTCAATCACCACCTTCAGGGGATCCATCACGGCCATCGCACGCGGCGCGTTTTCATTGAGATCGTCACGAATGCACGACTCCAGTGAAGCCATTTCTACGATATTGTCCTGCTTAGTAACGCCAATGCGGCGGCAGAACTCACGAATCGAAGCCGAGCTGTAACCACGACGACGCAAACCGGAAACGGTCAGCATGCGCGGATCGTCCCAGCCTTCCACAACTTTTTCGCTCACCAGCTGAGTCAGTTTACGCTTGGACATCACTGCGTATTCCAGATTCAGACGTGAAAACTCATACTGACGCGGGTGCACCGGAATGGTGATGTTATCCAGCACCCAATCGTACAGACGACGGTTATCCTGGAACTCCAGCGTGCAGAGAGAATGCGTAATACCTTCAATCGCATCAGAAATGCAGTGAGTGAAGTCGTACATTGGATAGATGCACCACTTGCTGCCAGTCTGATGGTGATCGGCAAACTTGATGCGATACAGCACGGGATCGCGCATCACAATAAAGCTGGATGCCATATCGATTTTGGCACGTAAACAGGCTTTGCCCTCTTCGAAGCCACCATCGCGCATTTTCTGGAACAGCGCTAAGTTCTCTTCCACGCTGCGATCGCGATACGGGCTGTTTTTGCCTGGTGCTGTGAGAGAACCGCGATACTCGCGGATCTCATCTGCCGACAATTCATCAACATACGCCAAGCCTTTATTAATCAGCTCAACGGCATAGTTAAAGAGTTGGTCAAAGTAGTCTGAGGAGTAACGAATGTTGCCGCTCCACTCAAAGCCCAGCCATTGCACGTCACGCTTTATGGATTCGACAAACTCCAGATCTTCTTTCACTGGGTTGGTGTCGTCGAAACGCAGGTTGCACTGCCCTTGGTAATCTTGTGCGATACCAAAGTTCAGGCAGATAGATTTCGCATGGCCAATATGCAGATAACCATTGGGCTCAGGCGGGAAACGGGTATGCACAGTGTTGTGCTTACCGCTCGCCAAATCTTCGTCGATGATCTGACGAATAAAGTTCGTTGGGCGGGCTTCAGCCTCACTCATCTCAAAATCCTCAAAAGCTATAACGGGTGATTTGTACCACGAAGTAACGGAGTATGATCCACAAAGCGCAGGAGGGAAACAACCGTTTGTTGGTCGTTTTAAAACAAAAAAGGCAGGAATCGCTTCCTGCCTTCTGGCTCAATCACAAGGACTTAGCCTTTAACCTCGTACAGCGGAGTTTGACCTGCAACCACTGAACCGGTTGCCAGTAAATTCAGACCCGCGAAATCATCGCTATTACTGACGACGACTGGACTGATCATCGAGCGCGCGTTGGCGTTGAGATAATCCAGATCCATTTCGAGGATTGGCTGACCTGCAGTTACCGTTGCGCCCTCTTCCACCAGACGCGTGAAACCTTTACCTTCCAGCGCAACCGTATCCAGACCCATGTGCACCACAATCTCAACGCCATTTTCCGCTTCGAGGCAGAACGCATGGTTAGTGTTGAAGATCTTCACCACGGTGCCAGCAGTTGGCGCGACAACGGTTTTTCCGGTTGGCTTGATTGCCAGACCATCACCCACTGCTTTACTGGCGAACGCTTCATCAGGAACATTTTCTAGCGCAACAATTTCACCGGTAACCGGAGCCAGTAACGTAGCGATTACCGCTTTTTCACTGTTCAGTACCGCCTGCGGTTTTGCCGCTGGAGCCGGTGCTACAGGTGACGCAGCTGCGGATGCCGCAACCGGGCCTTTGCTCAGTACCGTTTTCATCGCTGTAGCAATGCTTTCAGCCTGGGTGCCGACGATAACCTGTACGCTCTGTTTGTTCAGGCGAATCACACCTGAAGCACCCAGACGCTTAGCGACGCCTTCATTTACCTGTGCAGAGTCTTTGACGTTCAAACGCAGTCGGGTAATACAGGCATCGATGGTCGTGAGGTTTTCAGAACCGCCCACGGCTGCAATGTAACGGCGCGCCAAAGATTCGGTTTGGCTTTCACCATTACCGCTATGGTCGACATTCACATCATAACCATCGGTTTCATCGCCCGCAGAGAGTTCACGACCCGGTGTCATCAGGTTAAATTTCTGAATGGTGAAGCGGAACACCGCATAGTAGATAACGAAGAACACCAGACCTTGTGGGATCAGCATCCACCAGTGCACGGCCAGCGGGTTGCGCGTCGACAGCACCATATCCACCAGACCCGCACTGAAGCCGAAACCGGCAATCCACTGCATACTCGCGGCGATGAACACGGAGAGACCGGTCAGTGCAGCGTGAATCACATACAGTACCGGCGCCACGAACATGAAGGAGAACTCCAGCGGTTCGGTAATACCGGTAAAGAAGGCCGCAAATGCTGCCGCCAGCATGATACCGCCGACTTTGGCGCGGTTTTCTGGACGGGCGCAGTGATAAATTGCCAGCGCTGCCCCCGGAAGACCAAACATCATGATTGGGAAGAAGCCCGCCTGATAACGACCGGTGATACCTGGGATACCCGTACCTTCCGCGATAGACTGTGCGCCGCCCAGGAATTTAGGAATATCGTTGATACCCGCGACGTCGAACCAGAACACTGAGTTCAGCGCATGATGCAGGCCAACAGGAATCAGCAAGCGGTTAAAGAAGGCATAGACACCCGCACCCACTGAGCCCATCTTCTGAATGTGCTCACCGAAGCTCACCAGCCCACCAAAAATGAGCGGCCAGACATACATCAGCACGAAGGCCACGGCAATCATCAGGAAGGAGACAAGAATAGGCACCAGACGGCGGCCGCTAAAGAATGACAGCGCTTTTGGCAGTTCAACATGGCTGAAGCGATTGTAAACCTCAGCAGAGAGGATACCGACGAGGATACCGACAAACTGGTTGTTAATTTTACCGAAGGCGGCAGGAACTTGCTCCACCGGCATTTTCTGAATCATCGCTACCGCTGCCGGTGAACAGAGTGTGGTTACCACCAGGAAGCCCACGAAACCGGTCAATGCTGCTGCACCGTCTTTATCTTTTGACATACCGTATGCCACACCAATGGCAAACAGCACGGACATATTGTCGATGATTGCCGAACCGGATTTGATCAGCAGTGCCGCCAGTGCATTACCTGCACCCCAGCTATCTGGATCGATCCAATATCCAACACCCATCAAGATTGCCGCTGCCGGCAAAGTCGCTACCGGCACCATAAGCGCGCGGCCGACCTTTTGCAGATATCCTAGAATACTCACCTTATTCTCCCCCTATGAGACTGGCGTTTTGCCGTAGCGCGAGTTGATTTTATTATCCCGTCGCCCGGTACCTTGATGACACTTTTGACCACGAGGCGCAGTGTAAAGATAAATTAATTCGCCTCGCAAATTAAAACCACTCCAACTGTGACTTTAATCACCAAAATGATGGTTTGATAATGCGAAATGCTAGCCAGCAACACAAACTTATTTTATGATGAAAAATATCGAGTCGCACTTTTCCCTAATGGCTACGCTTAAACGCATTACGCTTAAGGGCAGAATACTGTCAGAGAAACGGCAACTCCACATTTCCAATCTTAATTGAGGTGAAGACATGAGACTGATCCCTTTGGCCACACCGACCCAAGTGGGTAAATGGGCTGCACGCCACATCGTTAACCGCATTAATGCGTTTAAGCCTAGCGCAGAACGTCCTTTTGTGTTGGGTTTACCAACCGGTGGAACACCGCTGGAAGCCTACAAGCACCTGATCGACATGCACAAAGCGGGCCAGGTTAGTTTTAAGCACGTGGTCACCTTTAATATGGATGAGTATGTAGGTCTGCCAAAAGAGCATCCAGAAAGTTACCACAGCTTCATGTATCGTAATTTTTTCGATCATGTTGATATTCAAGAGCAAAACATCAATCTTCTCAATGGTAATGCCGAAGATATTGACGCAGAATGCCGCCAATACGAAGAGAAGATCCGCGCTTACGGCAAAATTAACCTGTTTATGGGCGGCGTAGGCAACGATGGTCATATTGCTTTCAATGAACCGGCGTCATCCCTCTCATCTCGTACCCGCATTAAAACCCTGACGCACGATACCCGCATCGCAAACTCTCGCTTCTTTAACGGTGATGTGGATCAGGTACCCAAATACGCGCTGACCGTTGGCGTTGGTACGCTGCTGGATGCAGAAGAGGTAATGATTCTGGTAACAGGTCATTTGAAAGCGCAAGCGCTGCAGGCCGCGGTTGAAGGTAACGTTAACCATATGTGGACCATTAGCTGCCTCCAGCTGCATGCAAAATCCGTCGTGGTATGTGATGAACCAGCAACGATGGAACTGAAAGTGAAAACCGTGAAATATTTCCGCGAAATGGAAGCGGAAAATATGAAAGGTGTGTGAAAACACGTTGTAAAAAAACCTGCTGCTGGTTGGCGGCAGGCTTAGCCGGGAGAGATAAACGATGTACGCATTAGTGAACGGCCGGATTTTTACCGGTCATGAAATTCTGGACAATCATGCAGTTGTGATTGCGGATGGCCTGATTGAGCGTGTGTGTCCGCGTGATGCCCTGGACGCGGCAATGGCACAGCAGGATGTGGCTGGTGCGTTTATCGCTCCTGGTTTTATTGATTTGCAGCTGAATGGCTGCGGCGGCGTGCAGTTCAATGACGATATCAATGCGTTAAGCGTGGATACATTGGAGATTATGCAGCGTGCCAATGAAAAATCAGGCTGTACCAGCTATTTACCAACGCTGATTACCAGCACCGATGCGCTAATGAAACGCGCAATCGAAACCATGCGCGCCTATCTGGCTAAGCATCAGCATCAGGCGCTGGGCCTGCACCTGGAAGGTCCGTGGTTGAACAAAGCCAAAAAAGGCACGCACAATCCTGAATTAATTCGTCTGCCGGATGCTGAGTTGGTGGATTTTCTCCGTGCAAACGCGGATGTCATCACTAAAGTCACGCTGGCCCCTGAAAACGCCGGCAGTGACGTGATTCGTCAATTACGTGATGCGGGAATTATCGTCTCAGCGGGTCACTCTAATGCGACCTATGAAGAGGCAAAAATCGGCTTTAGCGCCGGTGTGAGCTTTGCCACGCACCTCTATAATGCAATGCCAACGTTTGCCGGACGTGAGCCAGGTCTGATCGGTGCGCTGTTTGATTCGCCTGATGTATACTGCGGCATCATTGCAGATGGTTTACATGTCCATTACGCTAATGTGCGCAATGCAAAACGCATCAAGGGCGACAAACTGGTGTTAGTGACGGATGCCACAGCACCAGCTGGCGCTTCGATTGATCAATTCATTTTTGCAGGCAAAACAATATACTATCGCGATGGCCTTTGCGTTGATGAGAACGGCACGCTCAGCGGTTCTGCATTAACCATGATTGAAGCGGTGCAGAATAGCGTTGAACACTGTGGCATCGCTCTTGATGAAGCGCTGCGTATGGCAACACTTTATCCGGCGCAGGCAATGGGTGTGGAGAAACAGTTAGGTACGGTTGAAGCAGGAAAAGTCGCCAACCTGACTGTCTTTACCCGCGATTATCAAATCACTAAGACGTTAGTCAACGGAGACAACGTCCTCAGCGAGTAAGTATTGAATGACCACTGGCGGCCAGTCTCAAATAGGAAATGTCGATCTTGTTAAACAACTCAATAGTGCAGCCGTTTATCGGCTAATAGATCAACAAGGACCCATTTCGCGCATACAGATAGCCGAACACAGTCAGCTTGCGCCCGCCAGTGTCACCAAAATCACCCGCCAGCTCATTGAGCGCGGCCTCATCAAAGAGGTGGAGCAACAAGCCTCCACCGGTGGTCGCCGCGCCATCTCAATTATTACCGAAACCCGTCATTTTCATACTATCGGCGTACGCTTAGGGCGTAATGACGCCACGCTGACGCTGTTCGATCTGAGCGGAAAATCACTGGCGCAGGAAGATTATCCGCTGCCGGAGCGCACCCAGGAAACGTTGGAGAATGCGCTGTTCAATGCCATCAGCGCTTTTATGGCGGCACATCAGCGTAAGATTCATGAGCTGATCGCTATCGCGGTGATTCTGCCAGGTTTAGTCGATCCGATTAATGGCATCATTCGCTACATGCCGCATATCGCGGTAAGTCATTGGCCACTGGTTTCCAGTCTGAAAAAACGCTTTAACGTCACCAGTTTTGTTGGTCATGACATTCGCAGTTTGGCACTGGCAGAGCACTACTTCGGTGCAAGCCGCGACTGTGCTGACTCCATTCTGGTGCGTTTACACCGTGGTACCGGCGCTGGCATTATTGCCAATGGCCATATTTTCCTCGGCAGCAACGGTAACGTTGGCGAGATCGGCCATATTCAGGTCGATCCGTTAGGAGAACGCTGCCATTGCGGAAACTTCGGTTGTCTGGAAACCATCGCTGCCAATGGTGCGATTGAAAATCGCGTGCGGCACCTGCTTAATCAGGGCTATCCCAGCTCACTAACACTTAATGATTGCCTGATGCCGCAGATCTGTCGCGCAGCTAATCAAGGTGACGCGCTGGCGTGCGAAGTTATCGAATACGTCGGCCGCTATTTGGGTAAAGCGATTGCCATCGCCATCAACCTGTTCAATCCGCAAAAAGTGGTGCTGGCCGGTGAAATCACTGAAGCCGACAAAGTGCTGTTTCCTGCCATTGAAGGTTGCATCAATACGCAGACACTTCCGGCATTTCGTAAGAATCTGCCGGTGATGCGTTCCGAGCTCGATCATCGCTCGGCAATTGGCGCCTTTGCCTTAGCAAAACGCGCTATGCTGAATGGCATTTTGTTGCAACATCTGCTGGAAGAGTAATCACCAGCCTGCTATCTGGCAGGCCCGACCGGATGCAATCTATGACGATTAAAAGCGTAATCTGTGACATTGACGGCGTGTTGATGCACGACAACACCGCCGTTCCCGGCGCGAACGAATTTCTGCAGCGCATTCTGGCGAAAGATATGCCATTGGTGGTATTGACCAACTACCCATCACAAACGGCTCTTGATCTGGCCAACCGCTTTGCCAACGCGGGGGTTGAGGTGCCAGATTCGGTGTTTTATACCTCGGCGATGGCTACGGCTGACTTCCTCAAGCGTCAGGAGGGGAAAAAAGCCTATGTGATTGGCGAAGGTGCATTAATCCATGAGCTGTACAAAGCGGGCTTTACTATCACCGACGTCAATCCAGATTTCGTAATCGTGGGTGAAACGCGCTCATTTAATTGGGACATGATGCATAAAGCGGCTTTCTTTGTTGCTAACGGCGCACGCTTTATCGCAACCAATCCCGATACGCATGCGCGTGGCTTTGTTCCCGCCTGCGGGGCGCTCTGTGCCGGGATTGAGACCATTTCTGGCCGCAAACCGTTTTATGTTGGTAAGCCAAGCCCGTACATCATGCGCGCGGCATTAAACAAAATGCATGCGCATTCTGAAGAGACGGTGATTGTCGGGGATAACCTTCGTACCGATATTTTGGCAGGCTTCCAGGCCGGCCTGGAAACCATTCTGGTGCTGTCGGGCGTTTCAACGCTCAGTGATATTGATGCGATGCCATTCCGACCGGACTGGATTTACCCATCGGTCGCCGATATCGATCTCTTTTGATACCAGCCATAATATCTTCTTATAGCCCTGCTCAAGCAGGGCTTTTGTTTTTAATGAGGTAAATCCCTCCTCAGGCGAACATCACCTGAACACAAATTGAGCAACAATCCAAATTCATTAGATGCCATCTAAATTAAAGATGTATTTATTGGATAAAATCCAACATTACGCGCCCATCAACATTATTTTTATCAAAGAATCGTGATTTCACTTGCACTACCACCATCACTTAGCGCATTTTCTTATACATCACGCAGTCATTGCTGCCGGACAAACGTAGAAATAACTTCGCCACAAGGTGAGATCAGGAGTCAGTTATGTGTTCAATTTTTGGTGTGCTGGATCTGAAGAGCGATCCTATTGAGCTGCGCAAGAAAGCGCTGGAATCTTCTCGTCTGATGCGTCACCGCGGCCCAGATTGGTCAGGTGTTTATGCGGATGATAAAGCCATTCTGGTGCATGAGCGCTTGTCGATTGTTGACGTTAACAACGGCGCACAACCGCTGTATAACGCTGACCACACCCACGTACTGGCTGTTAACGGTGAAATTTATAACCATCAAGCGCTGCGTGCTGAGCTGAGCGATCGTTACGCCTTCCAGACCGGTTCCGACTGCGAAGTTATACTGGCGCTGTATCAGGAAAAAGGCGTTGATTTTCTCGACGAACTGCAGGGCATGTTCGCCTTTATTCTGTGGGACAGCGTTAAGCAGCAATACCTGATTGGCCGCGACCATATCGGCATTATCCCGCTGTATATGGGCAACGATGAGCACGGCAACCTGTATGTTGCTTCCGAAATGAAAGCACTGGTGCCAGTATGTCGCAGCATTAAAGAGTTCCCGCCGGGAAGCTACATGTCGAGCGCCGATGGTGAAATTCGTCGTTACTGGCAGCGTGACTGGATGGAATTTTCCGCCGTCGAGCACAACGCCACCGACGCAGCAGAGCTGAAACATGCGCTGGAAGAGTCAGTGAAAAGTCACCTGATGTCCGACGTACCTTACGGCGTGCTGCTGTCTGGTGGACTCGACTCTTCCATTATCTCTGCCGTCACCAAGCGTTTCGCCGCAAAACGTGTAGAAGATGCCGATAAGAGCGATGCCTGGTGGCCGCAGCTGCACTCCTTTGCGGTGGGCCTGGAAGGTTCTCCAGACCTGAAAGCAGCGAAATCGGTGGCAGAGCATCTTGGCACCGTGCACCACGAAATCCATTTCACCGTGCAGGAAGGTCTGGATGCGATTCGTGACGTGATTTATCACATTGAAACCTACGATGTGACCACCATTCGCGCATCTACGCCGATGTATTTGATGTCGCGTAAGATCAAAGCGATGGGCATCAAAATGGTGCTGTCAGGCGAAGGTGCGGATGAAGTCTTTGGCGGCTATCTCTATTTCCATAAAGCGCCAAACGCTAAAGAATTCCATGAAGAGAACGTGCGTAAATTGCTGGCTCTGCATATGTTTGACTGCGCTCGCGCCAACAAAGCGATGTCCGCCTGGGGCGTGGAAGCGCGCGTACCGTTCCTCGACAAGAAATTCCTCGACGTGGCGATGCGTATCAACCCGGAAGATAAACTGTGCGGCAGCAACGGCAAGATGGAGAAACACATTCTGCGTGAATGCTTCTCTTCATATCTGCCAGAAAGCGTGGCGTGGCGCCAGAAAGAGCAGTTCTCTGACGGTGTTGGCTACAGCTGGATCGATACGCTGAAAGAAGTGGCGGCGAAGCAGATCACTGACCAACAGTTGTCGACTGCGCATTTCCGCTTCCCGTACAACACACCGAACTCGAAAGAAGCGTATCTGTATCGCGAAATCTTTGAGGAGTTGTTCCCAATTGCCAGCGCTGCAGAGTGTGTACCGGGCGGTCCATCGGTGGCCTGTTCTTCAGCTAAAGCCATCGAGTGGGATGAAGCCTTTAAATCAATGGATGACCCTTCAGGCCGTGCCGTAGGTGTGCATCAGTCCGCTTATAAATAAGGTTTTTACTCAACAAGATAAGGGGCTCAAATGAGCCCCTTTTTTGTGCAATAGATGATGTCATGAGTGAAAATTGCCGAATAAACCACCAGCCTGGTTACAAGCCAGACAAACAGGCGTTTTAAGGCGAAAAACGGCAAAAAAATTGTTGACGCTACAAGACTCAATACGCATAATGCGCCCCGCAACGCCGATGAAGGTTACGCGAAAAAGATGGCTACGTAGCTCAGCTGGTTAGAGCACATCACTCATAATGATGGGGTCACAGGTTCAAATCCCGTCGTAGCCACCATCTTTTTGCGGGAGTGGCGAAATTGGTAGACGCACTAGATTTAGGTTCTAGCGCCGCAAGGTGTGCGAGTTCAAGTCTCGCCTCCCGCACCATTTCAGTCTTCGGCAGCCGGATGGGGTATCGCCAAGCGGTAAGGCACTGGTTTTTGATACCAGCATTCCCAGGTTCGAATCCTGGTACCCCAGCCAATCCGGAAAATGTTGTGGATACAAAATCGACGAATGGGATATCGCCAAGCGGTAAGGCACCGGTTTTTGATACCGGCATTCCCTGGTTCGAATCCAGGTATCCCAGCCATCGTCGGATGCAGTAAGCAGTACAAAGGCTACGTAGCTCAGCTGGTTAGAGCACATCACTCATAATGATGGGGTCACAGGTTCAAATCCCGTCGTAGCCACCAAATTATTGGGGTGTCGCCAAGCGGTAAGGCTCTGGTTTCTGATACCAGCATTCCGGGGTTCGAATCCCTGCACCCCAGCCATAAAAAGACAATTTGATTAAACACCTATTGGGGTGTCGCCAAGCGGTAAGGCACTGGTTTCTGATACCAGCATTCCGGGGTTCGAATCCCTGCACCCCAGCCAAATTGCACAATAAAGCCCGCTTTTGCGGGCTTTATTGTTTTCTGCATTCGGGCATTAACCCGGAGCGCATTGATGCGCCCCCTACGATTTATAAACCTAGCGCGTAGCGCAGCACCTTCCGTTTTAACGCTCCGGCATTCTCCGCGGCAATCAGCGCCAGATTGCGCGCAAAGCGCAATGGCGGCAGCTTATTACTAAATGCGAAGTAGAACAGATCCATCCCGCCCTGCATCAGTAAGTTGTCTTTATAACGCTGACGATGATAACGCTGCAGCACGGCATCCGATGCCCAAAGCTCCGCCTGGCTGCGCGCCTCAACCAGCGTAGTGATCAAAGCATCCACATCCCGATAGCCCAGGTTAACACCCTGCCCGGCCAACGGGTTGATGGTATGCGCCGCATCCCCCACCAGCGCTAATCCGGGCATCACATAACGCGTAGCATGACGTCGCACCAGCGGGAACGATGCTGCGGTTTTGACTTTAAAGTTTCCCACACGGGCCGGAAAGTTCGCATGAATCTCTTTCTCCAGCTGTGACAACGGCAAACTTTGCAGCTGACGAATACGCGCCGGCGCGTCATACCACACCAGCGAAGCACGACGATAAAACAGCGGCAGGAAAGCACGTGGCCCTTGCGGCGTAAACTGCTGCCAGGTGGAGTCGCCAACATCCTGCTCGCACTCCACGCTGATAAGCATACAGGATTGCGCATAGTGCCATCCTCGCACGCCAATGCCCGCTAATTGACGCACCCGTGAGTTGGCACCATCAGCGCCGACCACTAAACGCGTATCCAGCGTTTGGCCGCTATCCAGTTGCACATGCCAGCCAGCGCTATGCGGCTGCAAACCCTGTAAACTCGCCGGGCAAATTAGCGTGATGCCTTCTTCCTGCATCTTTTCCCACAGCGACCGCTGCAGCACGCTGTTCTCCACCATGAAGCCCAACTCAGGTAATCCAAGCGACGCTGCATCAAATGATACATGCGCGTTTTGCCACTCCCAGGTTTCCAACTGCCGATAAGGTGCACAGCGCATATCCAGAACGCGCTGCCAAACCTCCAGCTGCTGCAGCAGCGCGACTGAGGAGGCACCAATCGCGGAAATTCGCACATCCGGCTCGCTGCTAGCATCAAAGGCCGCTGGCTCCGCTCGTTCAATCACTGCCACGCGGAACTGTTGCTGCGCCAGACCACACGCCAGCGCCGCGCCAACCATGCCACCGCCCACGATCACCACATCAAAATGTGAATCCTGCATCGACTCTAATCCTTCTTTTTGCCGTGAGACCTTACAGCATCACGTTGATAGCTAAAGTGTACCGGAAATTCGTCATTCGATGCGACGTGCATGCGTGAAGTATGCAGGGTTAGCTGGTCACAGCTGCAGCGAGGCATTACAATACGCGCCCTGCACTTCGCGTTAACCAATGGCTAGTTCGATGACCAAAAAACTGCATATTAAAACCTGGGGCTGTCAGATGAATGAGTATGATTCATCGAAGATGGCCGATCTGCTGAACAGTACGCACGGCTATACCCTCACTGAGGCAGCTGAAGAAGCGGACGTTCTGCTGCTCAACACCTGCTCAATTCGTGAAAAAGCGCAGGAGAAGGTTTTTGCACTGTTAGGCCGTTGGAAAAAGCTGAAAGCCGATAATCCCGAGGTGATCATAGGGGTGGGTGGCTGTGTAGCCTCGCAGGAAGGTGAACGTCTGCGTCAACGCGCCAGTTACGTTGATATCGTGTTTGGTCCACAAACGTTGCATCGCCTGCCGGAGATGATCAACACCGTACGCGGCAGTAAAAGCCCAATCGTAGACATCAGCTTCCCGGAAATCGAAAAATTTGACCGCCTGCCCGAACCGCGCGCAGATGGCCCAACCGCGTTTGTTTCCATCATGGAAGGCTGCAACAAATACTGCACTTTCTGCGTAGTGCCTTACACCCGCGGTGAGGAAGTAAGCCGTCCAAGCGACGATATTCTGCTTGAGGTCGCCCAGTTGGCCGCTCAGGGCGTACGAGAAGTTAACCTGCTGGGCCAGAACGTCAATGCCTATCGCGGTGCCACCTTTGATGGCGATATCTGTACCTTTGCTGAATTGCTGCGCTTAGTGGCGGCAATCGACGGCATTGACCGTATTCGCTTCACCACCAGCCATCCGATTGAATTTACCGATGACATTATCGAGGTCTATCGTGATACTCCCGAGCTGGCAAGTTTCCTGCATCTGCCCGTCCAAAGTGGCTCGGATCGTATCCTGACCCTGATGAAGCGTGCTCACACCGCACTGGAGTACAAAGCGATTATTCGCAAGCTGAAAGCGGCGCGTCCGGATATCCAGCTGAGCTCTGATTTCATCATCGGCTTCCCGGGTGAGACACAGCAGGACTTCGAGCAGACCATGAAGCTGGTGGGCGAAGTGAATTTCGATGTGAGCTTCAGCTTTATCTACTCGATGCGCCCAGGCACGCCAGCGGCCGATCTGCCAGATGATGTGTCGGAAGAGGAGAAAAAGCAGCGTCTCCACATCCTGCAAGACCGCATCAATCAACAGGTAATGGCGTGGAGCCGCCGCATGTTGGGCACTACGCAGCGCGTACTGGTCGAAGGAATTTCACGCAAGAATGTGATGGAGCTGACCGGTCGTACCGATAACAACCGCGTAGTGAATTTCGAAGCGCCGGTTGAAATGATCGGTAAGTTTGTTGATGTTGAAATTGTTGATGTCTACGCCAGCTCACTGCGTGGCGTGCTGGTGCGCACCGAAGAGCAAATGGCGCTGCGTGTAGCAGAGAGTCCAGCGTCGGTGATTGCCCGTACCCGCAAAGAGAACGAAATCGGCGTTGGTCTGTTCCAGCCTTGAAACCTCAAACGTTGAGCGATAGCGCACAAAGCGCTATCGCCTGTTTCATCCTGTCGCCCTTGCTTTCCGCAGACGCTGCCCAAATATCGCTTCTGAAGCTTGCGCCTATGCGCAGCGCCATAAATAATTCCATAAAGATGCTGAACGCTTTGATGCCAGCATCCGGCACACCTTTTCAACTGGCCCTGAGTGACCTTAAGGATTCATTTGAATATCGAAACGCGTGAAATAGCCCTTGAACCGGCAGATAACCAACGACTGATGAGCTTGTGCGGTCCGATGGATGATAATGTGAAGCAGCTAGAGCGCCGTTTGGGCCTAGAAATCAAACGTCGCGACAACCTGTTCACGCTGACTGGACGCTCGCTGTGCGTGGACGCTGCCGTGAATATCCTGCGTACCCTGTACGTTGATACCGCCCCGATGCGTGGTCAGATTAAAGATATCGAACCGGACCAGATTCACCTGGCGATCAAAGAGAGCCGTGTACTGGAACAAAGCGCTGAGAGCGTGCCGGAATTCGGTAAAGCGGTGAATATCAAAACCAAGCGCGGCGTGATCAAACCGCGCACGCCTAACCAGGCACAATACATCGCTAACATTTTCGCGCACGACATCACTTTTGGTATTGGCCCGGCCGGTACTGGTAAAACCTATCTGGCGGTGGCTGCCGCGGTGGATGCGTTGGAACGTCAGGAGATTCGTCGTATTTTGCTGACGCGTCCGGCGGTGGAAGCCGGTGAAAAACTCGGCTTCCTGCCCGGCGACCTCAGCCAGAAAGTGGACCCCTATTTGCGTCCACTCTACGACGCGCTGTTCGAAATGCTCGGCTTTGAGCGTGTAGAGAAACTGATTGAGCGTAACGTCATCGAAGTCGCTCCGCTGGCCTACATGCGCGGACGCACGCTGAACGACGCCTTCGTCATTCTTGATGAGAGCCAGAACACCACCATCGAGCAGATGAAAATGTTCCTGACGCGTATCGGCTTCAATTCCAAAGCGGTGATTACCGGTGATATAACGCAGATTGACTTGCCGCGTAGCACCAAATCCGGCTTGCGCCACGCCATTGAAGTGCTGGCAGAAGTCGATGAGATCAGCTTTAACTTTTTCCACAGCGAAGACGTGGTGCGTCATCCGGTTGTCGCACGCATCGTGAATGCTTATGAAGCCTGGGAAACCGCCGATCAGAAACGCCGTGATCAACAGGCAGAAGAGCGCAAACGCGAAGCTATCGCGGCTCAGCTTGCCACCCAAACCAGCCCGCAGGAGCGTTCATGAGCGCGGTGATTTTAGACTTACAGCTGGCCTGCGCCGATGAAAACCATCTGCCTGCGGAGCGCGATTTTCAACGCTGGCTGGAAGCGGCGGTAACACCCTTTCAGCCGGAAAGCGAAGTCACTGTTCGCCTGGTGGATGAGGCGGAGAGTAATGAGCTTAATCTGACTTATCGCGGCAAAGATAAGCCGACGAACGTGCTCTCTTTCCCGTTTGAAGCCCCACCGGGAATTGAGTTACCGCTACTGGGCGATCTGATCATTTGCCGCCAGGTTGTCGAGCAAGAGGCTGCTGAACAAGGTAAAACCGTTGAAGCGCATTGGGCGCATATGGTTGTGCACGGTACGCTGCATCTGCTGGGGTACGACCATATCGAAGATGAAGAAGCCGAAGAGATGGAGGCGCTGGAGACCGAGATAATGCTTGCTCTTGGTTATCCTGATCCGTACATTTCGGAGAAAGAAGACGCCTGAGCCGTTGGTTCAGGTTATTGCGCTGCTGGCGCGGATGCCGGCAGCCCCAATCCCTCATTAGAGAGAACGAAATAAAAACGCCATGAGCGACGACCATTCTCAAAACAGCGACGCACCCAGTAGTAAAAAGGGATTTTTCTCCCTGCTAATCAACCAACTGTTTCACGGTGAGCCAAAAAACCGTGATGAACTGCTGGGGTTAATCCGCGATTCTGAGCAGAAAGAGCTGATCGACCAGGATACCCGCGACATGCTCGAAGGGGTGCTGGATATTGCCGAACAGCGCGTGCGGGACATCATGATCCCACGCTCACAAATGATCACCCTGAAACGCAACCAAACTCTGGAAGAGTGCCTGGCGGTGATTATTGAATCTGCGCATTCACGTTTCCCGGTGATCAGCGAAGACAAAGATCATGTTGAAGGCATTTTGATGGCCAAAGACCTGCTGCCGTTTATGGCGAGCGCGTCTGAGCCGTTCAGCATGGAAAAGGTGCTGCGCACCGCCGTGGTGGTGCCTGAAAGCAAGCGCGTTGACCGCATGCTAAAAGAGTTCCGCTCGCAGCGTTATCACATGGCAATTGTCATTGATGAATTTGGTGGCGTCTCTGGTCTGGTGACCATCGAGGATATTCTTGAGCTGATTGTTGGCGAAATTGAAGATGAGTATGACGATGAAGAAGGTCGTGATATTCGCCAGCTCAATCGTTACACCTACACCATGCGTGCTTTAACGCAAATTGAAGATTTTAACGAAGTCTTTGGCACCGATTTCAGCGATGACGAAGTCGATACCATTGGCGGATTGGTCATGCAGGGATTCGGCCACCTTCCCGCTCGCGGCGAAAGTATTGTCATTGATGGTTATCAGTTCAAAGTCGCAATGGCTGACAGCCGCCGTATTATCCAGGTGCATGTAAAAATTCCGGAAGACTCACCCCAACCGCAACTGGAAGACGAATAATTTTATGGCTTTAGCCTCTCTTTACTCGCAGCAGCGGGTACGCCTGCTGCTGGCGTTAATTATGGGTGCCATTGGCACCCTTTCCTTTTCTCCCTACGATTTCTGGCCCGCTGCGTTAATTTCGCTGTTTGGTCTGCAGCTGTTGCTGCTGGAACGCCGCACTGCACAGGCGGCGGCCATCGGCTTCGTCTGGGGATTTGGACTGTTTGGTAGCGGCATCAACTGGGTCTACGTCAGCATTGCCACATTCGGTGGCATGCCCGGCCCGGTTAACATCTTCCTGGTGATTCTGCTGGCGGCCTATCTGTCGCTTTATCCGCTGCTGTTCGCCAGCTTACTTAACCGTTTCTGGCCACGCGCAACGCTATGGCGTTTGGCGTTGGCAGCACCGGCTTTATGGCAAGTTAGCGAATTCCTGCGCGGCTGGGTTCTCACCGGCTTTCCGTGGCTGCAGTTTGGCTACAGCCAGATTGACGGCCCGCTGAAGGGGTTAGCGCCGTTAGCCGGGGTAGAAACCATTACCTTCCTGCTGATGGTTATCGCTGGCCTGCTGGTTCACGCGTTACATCACCGCACGGTAAAAAGTTTAATAGCCGCCGCGTTACTGCTGTTGCTGCCGTGGCCACTGCGCATGCTGCAGTGGTATCAGCCGCTGCCGGAACGTAGTGTTGATGTCGCCATGGTGCAAGGCAACATTCCACAGTCGATGAAGTGGGATCCCCAGCAGTTACTGAATACGCTGCGCGTCTACACCTCATACAGCCAGCCGTTTATCGGTAAAGCACCGATCATCATCTGGCCGGAATCAGCGATTACCGATCTGGAAAGCAACCAGCAGCCGTTTCTGCGTGCGCTGGATGCTAAGCTGCGCGCGCGTGGCAGTTCACTGATTACCGGTATCGTGGATTCGCGCGTGGAAGGTGATCATCGCTATCACGACTATAACTCAGTCATTGTATTGGGTGGCGAACAGCCTTACAGCTATCAAAGCCAGAACCGTTATCAGAAAAACCATCTGGTACCCTTTGGTGAATTTGTACCGCTGGAGGAGCTGCTGCGGCCATTAGCTCCATTCTTCGATCTCCCGATGTCATCCTTTAGCCGTGGCGCCTATGTTCAGCCGCAGCTGAAAGTGTCGGGTTATAACCTAACCAGCGCTATCTGCTATGAGATCGTGCTGGGGGAACAGGTTCGAGCCAACTTCCGTCCGGATACCAATTTCTTGTTGACGGTCTCTAACGATGCCTGGTTCGGCCATTCGATCGGGCCATGGCAGCATTTCCAGATGGCGCGCATGCGTGCGCTGGAGCTGGGACGTCCGCTGCTGCGTTCCACCAACAATGGCGTTACCGCGGTAGTAAACGCCAACGGCGAGGTGGAGAAGGAGCTGCCACAGTTCACGCGCGACGTTATGGAAGCCAAAGTGACACCAACCCGCGGTGAAACACCGTATGCCAAAGCGGGTATCTGGCCAGTATGGATTCTGACGTTGATTGGCATCGTGGTAGCGATTTTGCGCCGTCGTCACTAATCCGGTTGCTGTCACGACAGGCGAAGTAAACACTTCGCCTGTTTTATCCGCTGTTTTCTCTCTCTTCCGCCCCGCTTTCCCCGATTCTCTGCTGTCTTTTTACAGATATTCATCGTGCTGGCACGATCATTGCTATTTATTTCAGTGATTTTCGCAAACATTGGCTTTTGTCAGCGTATTGCAACCTTCACGCACTAATTTGTGGCATTGATGTGCACTCTGTTAGCGCATCAGGAAATTTTTGCCTTTTATTGGTGCGGAGCGGCTCGCAAAAAAGAAACTTTTTTGTTTCATTGCGTTAACAATTCGCTATGTTAATCACTATCCTGCGTGCAGTTGCGCCATGGGATAACTAAAAAAGCAGCACGAAATACACACAACATCACAATCTGCGCAGTTTATGTTCTGCGCGACATCCATACGAAGGAGTTGGAACATGCAGATACGCAAAGTGGCATTATCTCTTTTGCTGTTGGGAGCAGCAGCGGGAGCGGCCCAGGCGGAAGATCTCACCGGTACCCTGAAAAAAATCAATGATAGCGGCGTGATCGTCGTTGGGCATCGTGAGTCGTCAGTTCCCTTTTCTTACTATGACAACCAGCAAAAAGTGGTTGGCTATTCACAGGATTATTCTAACGCCATTATTGCCGCCATTAAGGCCAAGCTGAATAAGCCGGATCTGCAGATTAAAATGCTGCCTATTACCTCACAGAACCGTATTCCACTGTTGCAGAACGGCACTTACGATTTTGAGTGTGGTTCTACCACCAACAACCTTGAGCGTCAGAAACAAGCGGCTTTCTCTGACACCGTGTTCATCATCGGTACGCGTCTGCTGGTGAAAAAAGGCGGCGACATCAAAGATTTCGATGATCTGAAAGGCAAAACCGTTGTGGTGACTTCAGGTACCACCTCTGAAGTGCTGCTGCACAAGCTGAACGATGAGAAGAAAATGGATATGCGCATCATCAGCGCAAAAGACCATGGTGATTCTTTCCGTACGCTGGAGACCGGTCGTGCTGTGGCCTTCATGATGGATGATGCGCTGCTGGCGGGTGAACGTGCGAAGGCCAAGAAGCCTGACAACTGGGATATCGTTGGCACGCCGCAGTCGAAAGAAGCTTACGGCTGCATGCTGCGTAATCAGGATCCCCAGTTCAAACAGCTGATGGATGAAACTATTGCCAAGGCGCAGACCTCGGGCGAGGCGTCAAAATGGTTTGAAACCTGGTTCAAACAGCCAATTCCACCGAAAAATCTGAACCTGAACTTCGAACTTTCAAGTGACATGCAGGCCCTGTTCAAAGCACCGAACGATAAAGCCCTCTGAATTAACAACGACAACAAGGGCAGCCCCGCTGCCCTCTCGATTGCTGAACATGCGGTGCGGACAGACAGACTGTAACAGGCCGTTCCCCTGAAGCAGGACGTAAGACACCGCTCAACAATCTTATGGGTAGCCTCGCTACCCTTTTTTTACCGGAGCTCGTTATGGGTATCGATTGGAACTGGGGCATTTTTCTTGAACAGGCCCCGTTCGGCAATACGACTTACCTTGGCTGGCTGTGGTCCGGATTTCAGGTCACCATTGCGGTGTCCTGCTGCGCCTGGATTATCGCCTTCCTGGTAGGTTCCTTCTTTGGCATTCTGCGTACCGTGCCCAACCGCCTGCTGGCGACGATTGGCACCTGCTACGTAGAACTGTTCCGTAACATCCCGCTGATTGTGCAGTTCTTCTTCTGGTATCTGGTGGCGCCAGAGCTGGTCGGGGAAAACCTTGGCATGTGGTTTAAAGCGGAGCTAGACCCCAATATTCAATTCTTCGTTTCATCCACGATTTGCCTTGGCTTGTTCACCGCAGCACGTGTCTGTGAGCAGGTGCGCGCGGCGATTCAGTCGCTACCAAGCGGTCAGAAAAATGCGGGCTTAGCGATGGGGCTGACACTGCCGCAAACCTATCGTTATGTGCTGCTGCCGAATGCATATCGCGTGATTGTACCGCCGATGACTTCGGAAATGCTCAACCTGGTGAAGAACTCGGCCATCGCCTCAACCATCGGTCTGGTGGATATGGCGGCGCAGGCGGGCAAGCTGTTGGATTACTCCGCCCATGCCTATGAATCCTTTACTGCCATCACCCTGGCGTACGTCGGCATTAACCTGGTGATCATGCTGATTATGAGTATGGTAGAACGCAAAATCCGCCTGCCTGGCAATATGGGAGGCAAATAATGTACGAGTTTGATTGGAGTTCGATTGTTCCCAGCCTGCCTTACTTATGGAATGGGTTGATCATTACCTTCAAGATCACTGCGATTGCCGTGGTATTTGGCATTATCTGGGGCACAATTTTGGCGGTGATGCGCTTGTCGCCGATTGCGCCGGTGCGCTGGTTTGCCAAGCTTTACGTCAACCTGTTCCGCTCCGTGCCGTTGGTGATGGTGCTGTTATGGTTCTATTTGGTCGTGCCCGCGTTCCTGCAACAGGTGTTGGGCTTATCGCCTAAATCGGATATTCGCCTGATCTCCGCCATGGTGGCATTTGCGTTATTTGAGGCTGCGTACTATTCGGAAATTATCCGCGCGGGCATCCAGAGCATCTCGCGCGGTCAATCCAACGCCGCACTGGCGCTGGGCATGACGCATTGGCAATCGATGAAATTGATCGTGCTGCCGCAGGCGTTCCGCGCCATGGTGCCGCTGTTGCTGACGCAAGGTATTGTCCTGTTCCAGGATACCTCGCTGGTGTATGTATTGAGCCTGGCTGACTTCTTCCGCACCGCCTCTACCATTGGTGAGCGCGACGGAACCCAGGTTGAAATGATTTTGTTTGCCGGTCTGGTCTACTTCGTGATCAGCCTGAGCGCTTCGCTGTTGGTTACCTATCTGAAAAGAAAAAGGACGGTTTAAATGATTAGCCTGAAAAATGTTTCGAAGTGGTATGGGCACTTTCAGGTGCTGACCGACTGCTCCACCGAAGTAAAAAAAGGTGAAGTGGTGGTGGTCTGCGGTCCGTCTGGCTCAGGTAAATCAACGCTGATTAAAACCGTCAACGGTCTGGAGCCGATTCAAAAAGGCAGCATTCAGGTGACCGGCACCGAAGTGAATAACAAAAAAACCAACCTCGCCCAGTTGCGTAGCAAAGTGGGCATGGTGTTTCAGCACTTCGAACTGTTCCCACATCTCAGCATCATTGAGAATCTGACGCTGGCGCAGGTTAAGGTGCTGAAGCGGGATAAAGCAGCATCGCGCGAGAAAGCGCAGAACCTACTAAAACGCGTTGGGCTGGCAGCGCACGCCGATAAATTTCCGGGGCAGCTTTCCGGTGGTCAGCAGCAGCGCGTAGCGATTGCCCGTGCATTGTGCATGGATCCGGTAGCAATGCTGTTTGATGAGCCGACGTCTGCGCTCGATCCAGAAATGATCAACGAAGTGTTAGACGTAATGGTTGAGTTAGCGAATGAAGGTATGACCATGATGGTGGTGACGCATGAAATGGGCTTTGCGCGTAAAGTCGCTAACCGCGTGATCTTTATGGATGAAGGGAAAATTATTGAAGACACCAATAAGGATGACTTCTTTAACAATCCGCAATCCGACCGCGCTAAAGACTTCCTGGCGAAGATTCTGCACTAATTAGCGCAATAAAATGCGCCGCTACGATAAGTGCTCGTACCCGTAGCGGCGCGATTCATCGCGCGGGGGTTATTAGTTCATAAAATCAGGGTTCAAACGGCTGGCGCTGGAACTGATCGTGCCCGCACTCCGGGCAGCGCGTTAAGCTCTCTGGCGTATAAATCGCCCGCGTGAAGCCGCACTTCTCGCAGACTAAATTCCCCAAGCCGACCACTTCACCGCTCTGGTAAACGCCGTGATGACGGAGATCCTGAAACACTTCGCGCCACTCTAACTGGCTTTTATCAGTGATATCCGCCAGTTCTTTCCACAGGCTCTCACGAATCACCCGCAAAAACACCGAATCGCCGACCACATCAGAAGATTCCTGATAGCTCAGCGCAAACTCATGCAAATCGCGCCGTACGGCACGCATCACTTCATTCACCTCGGCGGGCGACAGCGTCTTCTTCGCCAGCAAACTTTGCCGTGCCTCCGCGACCAGTGCATCAACATCACGCTCGCCATGATCCAAACGTTGGGATAATGCTTCAATCGTTGCACGGTATTCCTGCGCCACGTTATTCATTTTGTTCTCCTTTCCGCTACGGGTGCTGCAGTTAAGTTTAGCTGCTTTGGCACATTTGCAGCGCTGACAACGAGAGAAATCACAAAAGGGTGAAAGCGGCGGCGCATTCAGCAGAAATCCGGTTTGCAGGGGCGTGAAAAGTTGTTGAGGCGCAGCCTTATGGGTATGCTATGCGGATCTATGCTTAGCGATTTTCGATTTTCACAAAGGACCACAGGCAGCCATGCAAGAGCAATACCGCCCGGAAGAGATAGAAACCCGCGTCCAACAACACTGGGACGAAAACGAAACCTTTAAAGTGACCGAGCAGGAAGGTAAAGAGAAGTATTACTGCCTGTCCATGCTGCCCTATCCTTCTGGTCGCCTACACATGGGCCACGTGCGTAACTACACCATTGGCGATGTGATTGCGCGTTACCAGCGCATGCTTGGCAAAAACGTGTTGCAACCCATCGGTTGGGATGCATTTGGTCTGCCGGCGGAAGGCGCCGCGGTGAAAAATAACACTGCCCCTGCACCGTGGACTTACGACAACATCGCCTATATGAAGAACCAGCTGAAACTGCTGGGCTTTGGCTACGACTGGAGCCGTGAACTGGCGACCTGCCAGCCAGAATACTACCGCTGGGAGCAGTGGTTCTTCACTAAGCTGTATGAAAAAGGCATGGTCTATAAGAAGACCTCTGCGGTGAACTGGTGCCCGAACGATCAGACGGTGCTGGCCAACGAGCAGGTTATTGATGGCTGCTGCTGGCGTTGCGACACCAAAGTTGAGCGCAAAGAGATCCCGCAGTGGTTTGTGAAAATCACCGCTTATGCGGAAGAGCTGCTCAACGATCTTGATACGCTTGAAGATTGGCCGGAACAGGTCAAAACCATGCAGCGTAACTGGATTGGCCGTTCAGAAGGCGTGGAAATCACCTTTGATGTGGTTAATAGCGCTGAGAAGCTGACCGTTTACACCACGCGTCCAGACACCTTCATGGGTGCAACTTATTTGGCTGTTGCCGCAGGTCACCCGCTGGCACAGCAAGCTGCCGCCACGAATCCCGCTTTGGCTGAATTCATTGATGAATGCCGTACCACCAAAGTCGCCGAAGCAGACATGGCAACGATGGAGAAGAAAGGCGTGGCCACCGGCCTGTCTGCAATCCATCCGTTGACCGGTGAAGAGATCCCGGTGTGGGTCGCTAACTTCGTGCTGATGGAATACGGCACCGGTGCGGTAATGGCCGTTCCAGGTCACGATCAGCGTGACTGGGAGTTCGCCACCAAATACAACCTGAACATTAAGCCTGTCGTGCTGAACCTCGACGGTTCCGAGCCGGATCTGAGTGCCGCAGCGATGACCGAGAAAGGCTCGCTGTTCAACTCTGGCGAGTACAACGGTTTGGATCATCAGGCGGGCTTTAATGCTATCGCCGACGCGCTGGCTGCCAAAGGCGTCGGTGTGCGTAAAGTTAATTACCGTCTGCGCGACTGGGGCGTTTCCCGTCAGCGTTACTGGGGCGCACCGATTCCAATGGTGACGCTGGAAGATGGCACCGTCATGCCTACGCCAGAAGATCAGCTGCCGGTTATCCTCCCTGAAGACGTTGTCATGGATGGTATTACCAGCCCAATCAAAGCCGATCCTGAGTGGGCCAAAACTACCGTAAACGGCCAGCCAGCGCTACGTGAAACCGACACCTTTGACACCTTCATGGAGTCATCGTGGTATTACGCACGCTACACCTGCACCAATTACAACGAAGGCATGTTGGATCCGGCGGCAGCGAACTACTGGCTGCCGGTCGATCAGTATGTTGGCGGTATCGAACACGCCATCATGCACCTGCTGTACTTCCGTTTCTATCACAAGCTGCTGCGTGATGCGGGCCTGGTGAACTCGAATGAGCCGGCTAAACGCCTGCTGTGTCAGGGCATGGTTCTGGCCGATGCGTTCTACTATATCGGCGTGAACGGCGAGCGTAACTGGGTGTCTCCGGTAGACGTGACCGTTGAGCGCGATGAAAAAGGTCGCATTGTCAAAGCCACCGATACTGAAGGCCGTGAAGTGGTATACGCAGGCATGAGCAAAATGTCGAAGTCGAAAAATAACGGCATCGATCCACAGCTGATGGTTGAACGCTACGGTGCGGATACTGTACGCCTGTTCATGATGTTCGCTTCCCCGGCAGAGATGACGCTGGAGTGGCAGGAATCGGGCGTTGAAGGCGCCAACCGCTTCCTGAAGCGCGTGTGGAAGCTGGCTTACGAACATGTTGCCAAAGGCGCGACCGTTGCCCTGGACGTAAATGGCCTGAATGACGATCAGAAAGCGCTGCGTCGCGATCTGCACAAAACTATCGCCAAAGTGGCCGATGATGTGGGTCGTCGTCAGACGTTTAACACCGCTATCGCGGCTATCATGGAGCTGATGAACAAGCTGATCCGTGCGCCACAGGAAAGCGAACAAGATCGTGCACTGCTGCAGGAAGCACTGGTGGCGGTGACTCGTCTGCTTTATCCGTTTACCCCGCACGCCAGCTACGTGCTGTGGCAGGCGCTGGGCGGCGAAGGCAGCATTGACGAAGCGAACTGGCCGGTTGCCGATGAAGCCGCTATGGTGGAAGACTCGCTGCTGGTGGTGGTTCAGGTCAATGGCAAAGTGCGCGGCAGGATTACCGTTGCGCCGGATGCAACGCAGGAGCAGGTGCAGGCGCGTGCTGCACAGGAGCATTTGGTGGCAAAATATCTGGAAGGCGTCACCATTCGTAAAGTGATTTATGTCCCTGGCAAACTGCTTAACCTGGTTGTGGGTTAAGTTCAGGAGGAACTGTGCGACAACTGATTATCAGGCTGTTTGTTCTGCTTGCGGTAATGATTACCGCAGGCTGTGGTTTTCACCCGCGCGGCACCACGGCGGTGCCGAGTGAAATGAAAACGCTCATCGTCCAGACCGGCGATCCCTATGGTCCACTGGCGCGCGCCGTGCGCCAGCAGCTGCGTATCAACAATGTGAATATTGTTGAAGACAGTGATGAGGCTAGTGCTAAGTATCCAACGCTACGTCTTGGTTCAGCAAGGCAAGGACGAGATACTGCATCGGTGTTTATTAGCGGTACCACCGCGGAATATTCTCTGGTGATGACGGTGACGGCGCAGGTTCTGCTGCCGGGTAAAGGCATCTACCCGATTAGCACTACCGTGTATCGCTCTTTCTTCGACAACCCGAACGCCGCACTGGCGAAGGATGCCGAGCAAGATATGATTGTGCAAGAGATGCGTCAGCGTGCCGCCGAACAGTTAGTACGTAAACTGCTGACTGTGCATGCCGCACAGATAAATAACAAACAAACGTTGCCAGAGCCTGACGTGATTTTGCCGGGAGAAAACTCACCGGAAGTGTCATCTTCGTCAGCTACCAGTCTGCAATGATCAGGATTTATCCTGAACAACTGAGCGCGCAGCTTCGTGAGGGGCTGCGCGCCTGTTATTTTCTTACCGGCAACGAACCGCTGCTGATACAGGAAAGCGCGGATGCAATTCGTGTCACTGCAACAGCGCAAGGATTTGAAGAGCATTTCAGCGTCACTCTTGATGCACAAACTGACTGGGATGCGATCTTCGTCAGTTGCCAATCGCTTAGCCTGTTTACCCAACGCCAAACGCTAACCCTGCAGCTGCCGGAAAACGGCCCTAACGCCGCCATCGCCGAGCAGTTGGTGAAGCTGGCGACGTTGTTGCACAGCGATATTTTACTGGTGTTGCGGATGGCTAAGTTAACCAAAGCGCAGGAGAACAGCGCCTGGTTCAAAGCCCTGAGTGCGCATGCCGTGCTGGTGCCATGCCAAACGCCTGAGCAAGCACAGCTGCCGCGTTGGGTTGCCAGCCGTGCCAAAACGATGAAGCTCAGCGTCGATGATGCCGCAATCCAGCTGCTCTGCTACTGCTACGAAGGCAACCTGCTGGCATTGGCCCAAGCGCTGGAACGTTTATCGCTACTGTGGCCAGATGGCAAATTGACCTTGCCGCGCGTGGAAGCCGCGGTTAACGATGCCGCGCACTTTACCCCGTTTCACTGGGTTGATGCGCTACTGGCAGGGAAAAGTAAACGTGCCCAGCATATCCTGTATCAGCTGGAGAAAGAGGACAGCGAAGTCGTTATTCTGCTGCGTACGCTACAGCGCGATTTGCTGACCTTATTGCACCTGCAGCGTAATCAGGCGAAACAAGCACTGCGTACGTTGATGGATCAGCAACGAATCTGGCAAAACCGCCGCGCACTGTTTACCGAAGCACTACAGCGTCTTGATGCACGTCGTTTGCAGCGTGCGGTGCAGCTGCTGGCAGAGCTGGAGCTCAGCATGAAGCAGGATTACGGGCAAAATCTATGGCCACAGCTGGAAACGCTGTCGCTGCTGCTGTGCCACCGCGATTTCCCCTTGAGCTTTACCGATGTCTAAACTCTATGCCCTGTTTGGCGGCACCTTCGATCCGATTCATTATGGTCATCTGCGCCCGGTAGAAGCTCTGGCACAGCAGGTCGGTTTGAAGAAGGTGACGCTTTTACCGAACAATGTGCCGCCGCATCGTCCGCAGCCTGAGGCCAGTGCGCAGCAGCGTGTTGAGATGTTGCGCTGTGCTATCGCTGACCGCCCCTTGTTTGATATCGATACACGCGAGCTGGAGCGTGAAACGCCCTCATGGACCGTCGCCACGCTGGAAGCACTGCGTGCCGAGCGCGGCGCAAAACAGCCCCTGGGGTTTATCATTGGTCAGGATTCTCTGCTAACGTTAGGCAAATGGCATCGCTGGCAGGAGTTGCTGTCGCTGTGTCATTTACTGGTTTGCCAACGTCCGGGTTACGCCACGCAAATGGACACGCCACAAATGCAGCAGTGGCTTGATGATCATCTTGCCGATGATGCGCAGCAGCTGCATCACTCACCCGCAGGAAAGATTTGGCTGGCTGATACGCCGCTCCTCAACATCTCAGCGACTGAGATTCGTCAACGTCGCCATGTGGGCGCTTCCTGCGCGGATTTACTGCCTGAGGCGGTCATCGGCTATATCAATAGCGTTGGCTTATATCGCAGCTAAAGGTGGCATGCTATACTGCGCCGCTTCATTTTCGGCTACCTTTCTCGAATCGCTAGCCCGTCCGTAATCACCTGTTTTTAAGGGGAACCTTTTGCAAGGTAAAGCACTCCAAGAGTTCGTTATTGATAAGATTGATGATCTCAAAGGCCAGAACATTATTGCTATTGATGTTCAGGGCAAATCCAGCATCACCGATTGCATGATTATTTGCACCGGTACTTCAACGCGTCACGTCGCCTCAATCGCCGATCACGTGGTACAGGAATCACGCGCTGCGGGTCTTAAGCCGCTCGGTGTTGACAGTAAAACTGCCTCTGATTGGGTGGTGGTTGACCTCGGTGACGTGATTGTACACGTGATGGAAGCAGAGAGCCGCCAGCTGTACGAGCTGGAAAAACTCTGGAGCTAAGCCTTGAAACTGCAGCTTGTGGCCGTCGGCACCAAAATGCCCGACTGGGTTCAGACCGGTTTCATGGAATATCTGCGCCGCTTCCCGAAGGATATGCCGTTTGAACTGACCGAAGTGACTGCCGGTAAACGCGGTAAGAACGCTGACATCAAACGCATTCTGGAAAAAGAAGGTGAAGCGATGCTGGCCGCGGTTGGCAAAGGCAATCGCATTGTTACGCTGGATATTCCAGGACAGCCGTGGGAAACCCCACAGCTGGCGCAGCAGCTGGAACGCTGGAAGCAGGATGGCCGAGATGTCAGTCTGTTGATCGGTGGTCCGGAAGGACTGGCGCCGGCATGTAAAGCGGCTGCCGAGCAAAGCTGGTCACTGTCAGCATTAACGTTGCCACATCCGCTGGTGCGTGTGCTGGTAGCGGAAAGCCTGTATCGTGCCTGGAGCATCACCACGAATCATCCTTATCATCGTGAATAAACGCCTGACAACCCCCAGACAATAGATGTAGCGGATGAAATTACAGAGCAACGCCTTTCGCGATTACACTGCCGAACAGAAACTCTTTGTCCGCCGAGCGTTGGTGGCGTTTTTTGGCATTCTGCTGCTCTCCAGCGTACTGGTGGTCAATATGTACCACCTGCAAATCCTGCGATTTGATGATTACAGCACCCGATCGAATGAAAACCGTATCAAGCTGGTGCCTGTGGCGCCGAGCCGCGGCATTATCTTCGATCGCAACGGCGTGCCGCTGGCGCTGAACCGCACCATCTATCAGGCTGAGCTAATGCCGGAAAAGGTCGAAGATCTTAAGCAGACGTTACAGAACCTGCGCCCGGTGTTAGATCTGACCGACGACGATATCGATGCCTTCGAAAAAGAGCGCAAACGTTCGCGACGCTTCACCTCTATTCCGGTAAAAATCGGTTTGAATGAGGTACAGGTGGCGCGTTTCGCGGTCAATCAGTACCGTTTTCCCGGCGTGGAAGTGAAAGGCTATCAGCGCCGCTACTATCCTTACGGGCAAACGCTAACGCACGTCGTTGGCTACGTATCGAAAATTAACGATCGCGACGTCACGCGCCTCGATCAGGAAGGCAAATGGCCAAACTACGCTGCAACGCATGATATCGGCAAGTTAGGCATTGAAAACTATTACGAAGATGTATTGCACGGCAAAACCGGTTATGAAGAGGTTGAAGTTAATAACCGCGGCCGCGTGATACGTCAGTTGCATGAGCAGTCACCGCAGGCTGGCCGAGATATCTACCTGACGGTTGATCTCAAACTGCAGCAGTATATCGAAACCTTACTGACCGGCAGCCGCGCGGCGGTCGTGGTCAGCGATCCGCGTACCGGTGAAATTCTCGCCTTGGTTTCGACTCCCAGCTACGACCCGAACCTGTTCGTCGACGGGATCACCAGCAAAGATTACAAAGCGCTGTTAAGCGACGAAAACCGTCCCCTGTATAACCGCGCGCTGCAAGCCTCCTATCCGCCCGCTTCCACCGTTAAACCTTACGTTGCGGTATCTGCTTTAAGCGCTGGCGTAATCAACCGCAATACCAGCCTATTCGATCCCGGCTGGTGGCAACTGCCAGGTTCAGAAAAGCGCTACCGTGACTGGAAAAAATGGGGCCACGGCCGCCTGAACGTCACGAAATCACTGGAAGAATCAGCGGATACGTTCTTTTACCAAGTCGCTTACGACATGGGCATCGATCGTCTGTCAGAATGGATGACCAAGTTCGGCTATGGGCACCGCACCGGTATCGACCTGCCGCAAGAGAGCGCGGGCAACATGCCAACGCGTGAATGGAAACTGAAGCGCTTTAAGAAACCGTGGTATCAGGGTGACACCATTCCCGTAGGGATTGGCCAGGGTTACTGGACCGCGACGCCGATACAAATGAACAAAGCGATGATGATTCTGATTAACGATGGCGTGATTAAAGTGCCGCATCTGCTGCGCGCGACCCGTGAAGGTCAGACCATGGTGCCGTATCGCCAGGTACCTGATGCGCCGATTGGCGACATTCATTCCGGCTACTGGGAAATTGCCAAAGATGGCATGTATGGCGTGGCCAACCGCGCCAACGGTACCGCGCATAAAAGCTTTGCCGATGCGCCCTACAAAATCGCGGCAAAATCGGGTACTGCGCAGGTCTTCGGCCTTAAAGAGAATGAGACCTATAACGCGCACAAGATTGCTGAGCGTCTGCGCGACCATAAATTAATGACCGCTTACGCCCCGTACGATAAGCCGCGCGTAGCAGTCACCATGATTCTGGAAAATGGCGGTGCGGGTCCGGCAGTGGGCACCGTGATGCGCCAGATTCTCGACCACATTATGTTAGGCGACAATAATACCGTGCTGCCAGAAGCGGCGCCGACGCCGCCCGGCTACGAAGGTGAATAAAGATGTCCATGAACGATAATCCGCAGAAAAGATCGATCTGGACGCGCATCCATATCGACCCGCTATTTATGCTGATCATTCTCAGCCTGCTAACGTACAGCGCTATCGTTATCTGGAGCGCCAGCGGACAGGATCCGGGCATGACCGAACGTAAATTCGGCCAGATTGCCATGGGCATTGTCATTATGCTGGTGCTGGCGCAGGTGCCGCCGCGCGTTTATGAAAGTTGGGCGCCCTACCTCTACATTGTCTGCGTGATATTGCTGATTGCGGTGGATGCCTTTGGCCATATCAGTAAAGGGGCGCAGCGCTGGCTCGACCTCGGCTTCGTGCGTTTTCAGCCCTCGGAAATCGCTAAGATTGCCGTGCCGCTGATGGTGGCGCGCTTTATCAACCGCGATGTTTGTCCGCCGACGCTAAAAAATACCGGTATCGCGTTAGTGCTGATTTTCATGCCCACGCTGTTAGTGGCGGCGCAGCCTGACCTGGGTACTTCTATTTTGATCGCCGCTTCAGGCCTGTTTGTGCTGTTCTTATCCGGCATGAGCTGGAAACTGATTGGCATTGCGGTGCTGCTGGTGGCGGCCTTTATCCCGATTCTGTGGTTCTTCCTGATGCACGATTATCAGCGCGACCGCGTCATGATGCTGCTGGACCCGGAAAGCGATCCGCTCGGTGCCGGATATCACATCATTCAATCAAAAATTGCCATCGGATCGGGGGGCTTGCGCGGTAAGGGTTGGCTGCACGGCACCCAATCGCAGCTGGAGTTTTTGCCTGAACGTCACACCGACTTTATCTTTGCCGTACTGGCGGAAGAGCTCGGCCTGGTTGGCGTGTTGTTATTGCTGGTACTCTATTTGCTGCTGATCATGCGCGGCTTGATCATCGCCGCGCGCGCGCAAACCACCTTTGGCCGCGTGATGGCCGGCGGTTTGATGCTGATTTTATTCGTTTATGTTTTCGTTAACATTGGCATGGTAAGTGGTATCTTACCGGTGGTTGGCGTACCGCTGCCGCTGGTCAGTTACGGCGGATCGGCATTGATTGTGTTAATGGCTGGATTTGGCATCGTGATGTCGATCCATACTCATCGAAAAATGTTATCTAAAAGCGTTTAAGAGGCTGCACATGCGTAAGGAATGGCTTGGGGTTGCACTGGCATCATTGGTACTGGCTGCCTGTTCCACACCGGAACCGCAAAATAATACTGCGCCCCCGCAACCGGCCTACAACGGCCCGGTAGTGGAAATTCCTGGCGTGGAACCGCGTTATGAACCGATCAATCCCTCTACCAGCCAGGATTACAGCGTCAACGGTAAAAATTACCGCGTGATTAAAGATCCGTCGAACTACAGCGAAGTCGGCTTGGCAACCTGGTATGGCGATGAAGCGCAAGGTAACCGTACCGCTATCGGAGAAACCTACGATCCGGAAGCCATGACGGCTGCGCACCCTACTTTGCCGCTGCCAAGCTATGTGCGCGTCACTAACATCGCTAATGGCCGCCAAATTGTGGTGCGTGTCAACGATCGCGGTCCTTACACGCCGGGCCGCATTATTGATCTGTCGCGCGCAGCGGGCGACCGCCTGAATATCTCCAACAATACCCGCGTACGAGTGGATTACATTAAAGTCGCGCCGGATGGTTCCGTTTCGGGTCCTGGCTCCATCGGTACTACCGTCGCTAAGCAGAGCTACGCCTTGCCCGCGCGTCCAGACCTCGGCGGTGGCATGGTGATGATGGGCGGTAGCGCCAATACTACGCCAGCGCCTGCCCCGCAAGATGTGCGCGCCGTTGATAACAGCACGCTGCAGAATAATGGCGACATGGGTGCGCCAGTCCAGAGTAGTGGTTTTCTCGGTGCGCCGCAGCCGTTAGCAAATGGCGTGCTCGAAGGCAACGAGCCTGCAGCGTCGCCAGCATCGACAACGCCTGTCGCCCCAACAGCGAGCGCCGCGCCGGCTACCCGCCAGAATGCCCATGCGGGCAGCGGTTATGTGGTACAGGTGGGTGCGATTAACGATCCGGTCCGCGCACGTCAACTGGCGGAAAGCCTTGGTAAGCGCTTTGGCGTGCCGGGTGCGGTTGAAGCGAATGGCAACGTCTATCGCATTCAGCTAGGTGGTTTTAACAGCCGCGCTGAAGCGGCGGCACTGCAGCAGCGCCTGAACACCGAAGCGCAAATGAGTTCATTTATCACCACTGCCCGCCCGTCAATGTAACGGTCAGTGACATTTCCTGCTGAAACTGATTTGCAAAGCAAGATGTCGCCCGATCGGGCGTTTGCTATAGTTAGGCACTTTTTTTCACTCTAAACCCACGGATGTTGTAGTCCTGAACATGAATACGCTGAAACCTTCTCGTTTTCTGAAACGCCTGACAGTGGGATCACTGATCGCCCTTTCTCTCAGCCATGTCGCTTTTGCGGACGATGTTAATCTTAAGACTATGATTCCGGGCGTACCGGACATTGATGCTGAAGCTTATGTGCTGATCGACTATAACTCCGGTAAAGTGCTGGCCGAAAAGAACGCCGATGCGCGTCGCGATCCGGCAAGTCTGACCAAAATGATGACCAGCTACGTGATTGGTCAGGCGGTCAAGGCCGGCAAAATCCATAACGATGATATCGTTACCGTCGGCAAAGATGCCTGGGCAACCGGTAATCCCGTATTTAAAGGTTCATCACTGATGTTCCTGAAGCCTGGCGATCGTGTACCGGTTTCACAGCTGACGCGCGGAATCGTGCTGCAATCGGGCAATGATGCCTGCGTTGCCATGGCTGACTATGTTGCGGGTAGCCAGGACGCGTTCGTTAACCTGATGAACAACTACGTTGGCGCGCTGGGCCTGAAAAATACCCACTTCCAAACCGTGCACGGTTTAGATGCTGAAGGCCAATATAGCTCCCCGCGCGATATGGCGTTGATCGGCCAGGCGCTGATCCGTGATGTGCCGGATGAGTACGCGGTTTACCGCGAAAAAGACTTCACCTTCAACAATATCCGCCAGACCAACCGTAACGGTTTACTGTGGGATACCAGCCTGAACGTCGACGGCATTAAAACCGGCCACACGGATGCAGCAGGCTACAACCTGGTGGCTTCTGCGACTGAAGGTCAGATGCGTTTGATCTCAGCGGTAATGGGTGGACGTACCTATAAAGGCCGCGAAACCGAGAGTAAAAAGCTGCTGACGTGGGGCTTCCGCTTCTTTGAAACCGTAGCGCCACTGAAAGCGGGTAAAGAGTTTGCCTCTGAGCCGGTGTGGTTCGGTAACAGCGATCGCGTGCAGCTGGGCGTGGAGAAAGATGCCTATCTGACCATCCCGCGTGGCCGCATGAAAGATCTGAAAGCCAGCTATGTGCTGAACAACACTGAACTGCACGCGCCGCTTCAGAAAAATCAAGTAGTTGGCAGCATCAACTTCCAGCTTGATGGTAAAACGGTTGAACAGCGTCCGCTGGTGGTGCTGAACGAAGTACAGGAAGGCGGTTTCTTCGGTCGCATTATTGATTACATCAAACTGATGTTCCACCACTGGTTCGGCTAAGGCGCGCTTGAAAAAACGCCAATTTGCCCCCAAATAAGCTACTATCTTTGCTCCCGCCTCGGCGGGAGCCTGTTTTTTAAGCACCGGAGTCAATGTATGAAAACCAAATTGAATGAACTGCTCGAATTCCCTACACCATTTACTTACAAAGTGATGGGTTTGGCGCAACCGGAGCTGGTTGATCAAGTGGTTGAAGTGGTGCAGCGCCACGCGCCAGGCGACTACAAGCCAGATATTAAGCCAAGCAGCAAAGGCAACTATCACTCAGTTTCAATTACCATCATCGCGACGCATATTGAGCAAGTTGAAACGCTCTATGAAGAGTTAGGCAACATCG
Organism: Pantoea sp. USHLN256; assembly: GCF_037149875.1. Lineage (NCBI taxonomy): Bacteria > Pseudomonadati > Pseudomonadota > Gammaproteobacteria > Enterobacterales > Erwiniaceae > Pantoea > Pantoea sp. USHLN256. The sequence continues at coordinate 803,678 of NZ_JBBCQO010000001.1, forward strand.
AAATCGTACGTATGGTGCTGTAATTCTGGCGCTGGCAAAGTCCGCTTTGCCAGCGTTATACTCTGCGTTCCACTCTTTACCGGATCTTCGCTTTGTCAGCTAATACGCTTCTTGTTCGTCAACTCGGCCAGCGCGATTGGCAACCCATCTCCGATGCGATGCATCAATTCACCGATCAGCGTGACAGCCACTCTGCCGATGAAATCTGGTTGGTTGAACACCATCCGGTATTTACTCAAGGTCAGGCAGGCAAAGCCGAGCATTTGCTGATGCCGGGCGATATTCCGGTAGTGCAAAGCGATCGTGGCGGCCAGGTGACATATCATGGCCCAGGCCAACAAGTAATGTATGTGCTGATCGACGTTAAGCGCCGCAAAATGGGCGTACGTGAGCTGGTAACCGCCTTAGAAGAGACGGTGATTGCCACGCTAGCCGATTACGACATCAGCGCCCGTGCACGTCCTGATGCGCCAGGCGTTTATGTTGGTGATGAGAAGATTTGCTCGCTGGGGCTGCGCATCCGTAAAGGCTGTTCGTTTCACGGTCTGGCGCTTAATGTGTCGATGGATTTAGCCCCTTTTCTGCGTATCAACCCCTGCGGTTATGCCGGGATGCAGATGACGCAGTTAAGCCAGTTTCAGCCAGGCGTAACCCCCGCAGATGTACAACCACGTTTGGTACAACATTTCGCGCGCTTGACCGGATTTACCCAACTGGCATGGCAAAATGATGCCGCCGTTTGACCTTGTCTGTACGTGCGTATTTACAAAATTGTAACTTTTGCCTCGGCTTATCGGCTGCTTATGGGCAGATGAGATGATATAATTTTTGCCATATTTTCAAAAAAAGTTGAAAGCCTGGTTCTCAGTTTGAGTGAGGAAGCTTTCAAATCGCAATCCCGACCGGAACCTGCAGATTTATGAGTAAACCAATTCAGATGGAACGTGGCGTCAAATATCGCGATGCCGACAAGATGGCGCTAATCCCGGTGAAAACCGTGGTGGTAGAGCGTGAACAAATTCTGCGTAAGCCGGAATGGATGAAGATCAAACTGCCTGCGGATTCAAGCCGCATTCAGGGCATCAAAGCCGCGATGCGTAAAAATGGTCTGCACTCGGTGTGCGAAGAAGCCTCCTGCCCTAACCTCGCGGAATGTTTTAACCACGGCACGGCAACCTTTATGATCCTCGGTGCAATCTGTACTCGTCGCTGCCCATTCTGCGATGTGGCACATGGTCGTCCGAACATGCCCGATGCTAACGAGCCGCTGAAGCTGGCGCAAACCATCGCCGATATGGCGTTGCGTTATGTGGTCATCACCTCAGTGGATCGTGACGATCTGCGTGACGGCGGCGCTCAGCACTTTGCCGACTGTATCAGCGCGATTCGCGAAAAAAGCCCAACAATCAAAATTGAAACGCTGGTGCCAGACTTCCGTGGTCGTATGGATCGTGCGCTGGAAATCCTCAATGCCACGCCGCCGGATGTGTTTAACCACAACCTGGAGAACGTGCCGCGCGTTTACCGTCAGGTGCGTCCGGGCGCGAACTACGATTGGTCACTGAAACTGCTGGAGCGGTTCAAAGAAGCGCATCCGGAAATACCCACCAAATCGGGTTTGATGGTTGGCCTGGGTGAAACCAATGCCGAAATCATTGAAGTGATGCGCGATCTGCGTCGTCATGGCGTCACCATGCTGACGCTAGGCCAATATCTGCAGCCGAGTCGTCACCACTTGCCCGTACAGCGCTACGTAAGCCCGGCAGAGTTTGATGAAATGAAAGAAGAAGCGATGGCGATGGGCTTCACCCATGCAGCCTGCGGCCCATTCGTGCGCTCTTCTTATCATGCCGACATGCAGGCTAAAGGTATGGAAGTTAAGTAATTTCCTTTCACGATTGCGCCCTGCCTGGGCGCAATCGCTAAAAATCACCGCCACGCTATTAATCCTCGTCTTAACTCTGTCGCTTTAACCGCTGAGGCCATAAGAGCCTATTCTTTTTCTCAGTGTGATTTTTTTGAAGGTCAGATAATGCAAACATCCTTTCATACAGAGGGGCTCGATTTTTCCCGAGCACCGGATGTGTCAGGTCCACCCTCAGATGTGCGGCGTTACAGCGCATCAGGTGAGAGCCTGGAAGCGCTAAAAGCGCGAACTACGCCGATAGACAACACTAATCCCTATACTTCTTCTCACGCCTCTTGTGCCAATGCGTTTATCGCCACCGCCATCAGCATTGAACATCGCTACGATGAGATGCAGCTGCCATTGAGGGTAAAAACAGCCGATGCCGCTCCTGCCGAAACACTTTATCAGACGGCAGCGATGGTGGCAGAAATGACCCATCCTGACGTTCTGCCCGCTACGCTGCCGTTGTTACCTTATGAGGCTGACTATCGCTGGAACGATAATCCAGAGGAAGGCGAGTTTAGCCTCCCTCTGCTGACGCTTTCGCCGCTGTATGTCAACCCGCCGATTGTCAGCGTAGAAGCCATCGATCTGATTGAGCCCAGCGTGCGTGAGCCTGAACAGCAGCCGAGAGTTGACGCAACGACCAGCGAGGTAAGTGAAGTCATCCTGAATAGCGAGTATCAACAACAGGACGATGAGATCACATTCAGCGGTGTCGCGCCTGCTGGCACATTACTCAACTTTTACATTGATGATGTGCTGGTAGGCAGCACGGAGATCGATAACGAAGGCCAGTGGCAATTTGCCGTGCCGGCCGAACTTCCTGCCGCTCAGCATATCTTCAGTGCAGTACCCATTGGTCCGCAAGGCATCCCTGGTGACAAAATCGATGTGCCATTTGTCATTCGCTCAAAAATCGGGGCGATTCTCATGCCGATCGATGAGAGTGAGCTGGAGATGATTGATAACGCCTTAATCGAGTTGGTGACACAACTAGATGAAATGCCGGTGACCTTAGCGCCGCTGGTATTAACTGAAGGGTTGCTCGACAACTGGCAAATGCAGAATGGATTAGATCTGTTTGAACCTTTGCATCATGCGGATATCTTCGATTTAGATGCATTGGGGAATGCCAGCGTCATCTGGCATTAAGCCGCAAAACAAAAACCAGACTGATAGCAGTCTGGTTTTTTTAACGTAATAAATATTTACATTTATTGACGTTCGGCGCAGAGATTACTCTTTGTGACTGACGCGTTCAGCAGGCACTTCTTCAACGCTGCTTTTAGGTGCGCCGGATTCATCATCTTTCATGGCTTTCTTGAAGCCTTTGATTGCGGAACCCAGATCGCCACCCAGTGAACGTAACTTATTGGTGCCAAAAAGCAGTACGATGAGAGCACCGATGATCAGCAGTTTGGCAATACTGATACCTTCCATAATTTACCTTTCAACCATTGTGAAAAACGGACCCGACTATTAACGCGCAGTTTATAGCCGGCCTCAACTGCAATCTGTAACAGAGTGAGACCGCTGGCTCAGATAAAGCGGCTAAGAAACGCCTGCGTACGAGGATGCTGCGGGTTACCAATCACCTGTTCCGGACTGCCCTGCTCCACCACCACGCCACCATCCATAAACACCACCCGATCGGCCGCTTCGCGCGCAAAACCAATTTCGTGTGTCACCACAATCATCGTCAATCCCTGGTCGGCCAGCGTGCGCATGGTGGCCAGCACTTCGCCAACTAATTCAGGGTCGAGCGCCGAAGTCGGTTCGTCAAACAACATCAGGGCGGGTTTTATCGCCAGCGCACGCGCAATGGCCACACGCTGCTGCTGGCCACCCGAAAGGTGACGCGGCCAGGCATCGGCTTTATCGCTGAGTCCGACGGTCGCCAGCAGTTCATGCGCATGCCTGAGCGCATCCTGACGCGGAAATTTGTGTACGCCAATCGGCGCTTCGATGATGTTTTGCAACACCGTCATGTGCGGATAGAGGTTGAACTGTTGGAACACCATGCCGATTTTCTGGCGCTGATGCGCAATTTTACGCGCCGACAGACGATGTAAAATTCCGCGTTTAAGTTCGTAGCCGATCTGATCCTCGCCGACCATTATCGAACCGGCATTCATATCTTCCAGATGATTGATGCAGCGCAGAAAGGTCGATTTTCCTGAACCAGAGGGTCCCAAAATCACCACCACTTCACCGGGAAACACATCGAGATCGATACCTTTTAGTACTTCATTGTCGCCGTAACTCTTCTGCACATTGCGCGCGCGTACCAGCGGCTGAACCTCACTCATACATCCTCCTTCAGACGGTGCGCAACGGCAGGTGCTTGATCGTTGGCAGCTACGCGACGTTTATTCACCACCGTGCGCGTCGTACCGCGCGCGTAGTAGCGCTCAATCGCGGACTGGCCAACGTTGAGGATCGAGGTGATAAACAGGTACCAAATCACCGCGACCATCAGCATCGGGATAATTTCAAAGGTACGGTTATAGACCGCCTGCACTGAGTACAACAGATCGCCCATGGCAATCACGCTCACCAGCGAAGTGGCCTTGATCATGCTGATCAACTGATTGCCGGTTGGCGGGATGATCGAACGCATCGCCTGCGGAATAATCACCCGACGCAGCGCGCGGCTGCGGCTCATGCCAAACGCCTGGGTGGTTTCCACCTGGCCGTTATCCACTGACAGTAATCCAGCACGAATAATCTCTGCCATATAGGCGGCTTCATTGAGCGCTAATCCGGCAATTGCAGCGGTGAGCGGTGTAATCAGATCGTTGGTATTCCAGCTGGCAAAGGTGATATCCGTCCACGGAAGGGTGATCGACAGCGTTGGAAACAGCGTCGAGAGGTTGTACCAAAAGATCAGCTGCACCAGCAGCGGTGTGCCACGGAAAAACCAGATGTAGAGCGATGATAAACCGCTCAACAATCTGTTTTCAGACAGCCGCCACACGCCAAGCAGAAGCCCCAACAGCGTACCGAGGATCATCGATACTACCGTCAAGCCGAGCGTGACCTGCAGGCCCTTCATCACCGAACCTTCAGTGAACCACTGCAGCACCACATGCCACTCAAAATTGGGATTGGTCGCCACCAACCAAAGAAAGTTAGCGGCGATAACCAGCACCACAATCCATGAGATCCAGCGTCCATAAGTGGGCGCACTGCGGGCAAAAGCCACATCGCGCTGCTGCACGTCGGCCTTATCCCTGGCTCGCGAATTGTTGGTGACTGAACTCATTTTGCTGCCCCTTGCGCCAGGTTACGTCCCGGTTGCTGCAGTACGTTGCCGTCCAGTTTCCACTTCTTCATGATCGCCGTATAAGTGCCGTTGCTGAACAGCTCTTTATAGGCATCAAGCACCACATTGCCCAGCTCGGATCCTTTCGGCACCACGGTGCCCTGGAAAATATCACCAAAGCCGTTTTTCTTGCCTTTGCCCGACAGCTCCAGTTGTCCATTGGACTGTTCGATAAAGTACGTCAGCGGCGCCTGTGAGGAGAAGAAGGCATCGGAACGTTTAGAGCGCACGGCTAAAATCGATGACGGCTGATCGGTAAAAGATTGCACCACCACCGCCGGTTTGCCCGCGGCGACACAGACATCCGACTGCTTGCGAATCACCTGTTCGGCCGATCCCGCCGCCATCACCGCAATACGCTTGCCGCAGGTATCTTCCAGCCCGTTAATCTTTGACGGATTGCCTTTTTGCACGCCAAACACCACGAACTCCTGCACGAAATCGATAAAATCGACCTTCTGCTGACGATCCGGGTAATCACCAATCGGCCCAATCGCCATCTGATAACGGCCAGAATTGATACCAGTCAACACGCCCGATAGGCCGCTGACGGTGGCATGTTCAATCTTCACGCCCAGCAGCTGAGCCAGCGCTTCGGTCAGATCGGCAGAGGCGCCATCCATGGAATGCGGTCCATTGACGATCTCATATGGCGGAAAGGATCCATTGTTTACCGAGATCATCTTTCCACTGCTCTTGATCTCCGCAGGCAGACGATCGTGCAGAGCCTGGTCTACTTTCTGCGTGGGAATCGCATCAGCTGCCTGAGCGAAACAGGCCGTCAGGCCCAATGACAGCGCGATGGCGGTAGCAATAGTTTTCATCAGTTAGATTCCCCAGCAATCAACGTGTTTTAAGTTCAGGACGAGCAAAACAGCGATTTTCCAGCACCGGCAGCACGCTGCGCGCATAGGCAATGCGCTGCGGATCGAGATCGGCAAACACCAGCGCGGCCGATTCAGGCGCTTTGGCAATCGCTACGCCCAGCGGATCGATCACCAAGCTGTTACCAATATTGCGCGGGCCGCACTCGCCAACCGCCACCATATAGCAGGTGTTTTCCAGCGCGCGCGCCGTGGTCAGCAGCTCCCAATGCATCTCTTTTAGCGGGCCTTTCACCCACGCCGCGGGCAGCACCAGCACATCCGCGCCATCCAGCACTAAACGACGCGCCAGCTCCGGGAAGCGCACGTCATAGCAGGTCATCAGGCCCACTTTCATGCCTGCCACCTCGACCAGCGGCGGAATCTCATGCCCGGGATTGACGCGCTGCGACTCTTGCATGGCGAAGGCATCGTAAAGGTGCAGTTTCACGTACTCCGCGATGATTTCACCGTTGCGAATGGCGATCAGTACATTGAGCGCCTTCTCGCCTGCAGTTGGCACGTGCACGCTCATCATGGTGGTCAGGTTGTTACCTTTGCTGACGGCCAGCAGCTGCGTGACGAATGGGCCGTCAAGCGGCTGCGCGGCTTTCAGTACTAAATCGGGATCGGCGATATCACGCGCCAGCACGCCTTCCGGCAAAACCAGCAGATCTGCGCCGCCCAACAGCGCCTGCTGCATCAGTCCGATGCAAATATCGGTGTTTTCCTGCCATTCACGGCTGACGGCAAATTGCCCCATTGCTACTTTCATCTTTTACTCTCCTTGCGCCGCTGCCGGGAAAATTGCTTCCGGCGTCAGCAATGTTTGGGTTAAACCTTGCTGGAACAGCTCATTAGCAAAGTCGGCAATCATCTTTTTGTTAGCGGTAAAGCCGTTATGATTCCAGTTGGCGGGTAATTCCTGCGCGGTGCGTCGCAAATCATCCAGCAGCCACGGCGTCGTGTCGGCATATTTCTCGCGCTTCTTCATCCACATCTGGTAGGAACGATCGATGATTTCGCTTAGCGCCTGCGGCAGCCACGGATGCGCTTCTGCCAGCGCAGGCTTGATCGCCAGGATATGAATGCCCGGCACATAACCGACGCGATTGAAGTAGTCGCGTTCAGCGCCAGCGAAATCGACCTGCAGCTGGCGCAATCCAGAATCGGCGAGGAAAAAGCCTTCCGGCATAAATGGCGTAAACACCGCATCCAGCTCCCCGGCTTTCAGCAGTTCGATCAGTGGACGTTCACCTGGCGCCGGTTCAATACGGCCCGGACGACCAAAACCGGCCAAACGATCAACAATCGGATGATCCGCGGTTAAACGACCGGCAAACCAGTACGCATCATCGATCTCCACGCCCGCTTCACGTAACACGGTGCGCGTCCAAGTATTGCCCGAATCCTGCCAGCCGGTCACGCCAATCTTTTTGCCTTTCAGCTGTGCCGGTGAAGTGATTGGGCTATCGGCGCGGGTGATGATGCAGCGCTGACGGAAACCGCGCATCAGAAAGTGTGGCAGGCCTAACAGCGAGGTGTCACCTTTCGCCCGCGCCTGAGCAAATCGACTAAACGATACTTCGCCCGCATCGTATTGCTCGCTCGTCGCCAGGTTATCCACCAGAGTGCCGACGCGATCGATCTCCAGCGCAAAACCTTCCGGCTTGATATCGCCAAGCGCCAGCGGGGTGAAGTAATCCCAGTCACGCACCGCCAGTCTGATGGTAATCATAGTTATGCCTTCCTCGTCTGTTCTGCCAGCCCTGTGGCTGTGATTATTTATGCAGCAAATAGTGCTTGAATTTGAGTCTAAAACGCGAATACTAATCTGAACAATCTATTATTTGTTACTGAACAAAGGATTTTCTTATGACGCAAAGTGTGGATTTGGACTGGCTCAGTCAGCAAATTACTGACGCTTCGGTGAAAGGCATCACGCATGCGGCATCAACCCTGATTCGCGACGGACAGATTGCTGTTGGCATGCAAATGCCCGCGGTGCGCGAGCTGGCGGAGCGATTAGGTGTGAGTCCGGCCACCGTTTCCGCCGCCTGGTCACAGCTGAAAAAGCAGAAAGTGCTGGCGGGAAAAGGTCGCAGCGGCGTGTGGGTTAGCGGTAATAGCGTGATGCCGCGGCCGATTCGTTTCGAGAAAATTGGGAATTACGGTGAGAATGTTCAGGCATCACTGGCGATGGCCTCGCCCGATCCGTCATTGCTACCCGATTTGCGCCAGGCGATGCTGGCAGGCATTGCTTCTCCGCAATTGAATAGCTATCAGCGCGAGGCCATTTCACCTCAATTGCAGGATGCACTGACACCGCGCTGGCCCTATCCTGCCGAAGCCTGGCTAGCCACCGACGGCGGGTTTGATGCGATGAATCTCATCGTGCAAACCCTGCTTTCGCCAGGCGATCGTGTCGTCATCGAAGATCCGACGGCCACGCGTCTGCTGGATATTCTGGACAATATTGGTGCCGAGATTTTGCCACTTCCGTGCGATGAACAAGGCCCGATCCCCACCGCACTGGCCACGCTGATGCAGAAATCACCGGCGATGTTTATCTATCAGCCGCGTACGCATTCAGCCACCGGCCACAGCGTTAGCCAACGACGCAGCGCGGAATTAGCCCGCGTGCTGGCCAACAGCAACACCATTATCGTCGAGGATGATGGCATTGGCGATTTGTCGCGCTGGCCAGTATGGAGCCTTGGCTTCCACTATCCGCAACGTGTGCTGCATGTGCATTCGTTCTCCAAAGCCTATGGCCCGGATTTGCGCCTGGCAGTGTTATCCGCCACCTCAGAAATGGTTCAACGCCTGCAAGCCTGGCGTAACTTCGGCGTGAGCTGGACCAGCCGTATTTTGCAGGATGCCGTGGCGTGGATGCTTAACGATGAAGATACCCAGCAACGTATTCAGCACGCCAAAGCGACTTATGCGCAGCGTCGCCATTTGTTGCTGGCCGCCCTGGCGAAACGCGGTCTGCAGTTAGATGAGCGTGATGGATTGAGCGTGTGGATTCCAGTGGAATCCGAGCAATACGCCATGATCACGCTAGCCGCGCGCGGTATCGCCGTGCTGCCAGGAGAACGCTGTAGCATTAACAGCCGGCAATTCATTCGCGTCAGCGCGGCGCTGCTGCCTTTTGCCCAGCTCGACAGCATCGCCGATGCCATTGTGATTGCTAGCGGACGTGAGCTTAACCTTAGCTCAGAGCTTTGATGTGATAGCGCGGTGACTCCACATAGCCTTCCCGCGCATAAAACTGGTTGGCTTTAAGACGCGATGAGTGGCAGTGCACTTCCATACGATCACACCCGCGTGAACGCGCCAGCTGTTCAGCATGATTCAACAACTGCTGCCCACTGCCCTTGCTGCGCTCGCCTTCGGCAATGCAGAAATAGCTGATACGGGCAAAATCGCCCGCCAATGCCAGTTGCGGAATAAAGTGTAATGACAGAAAACCCAGCACCTGGCTGCCGTGTTCCGCCACGAGCAGTATTTCATCTGGATGGTTACAAAGCTGAGCCAAACGCGTATCGATAAATCCTTCCATTGCGCTGTATCCCAATTCGGTTAACAGCGCACTCAAGGCAAAACTGTCTTTTGCCTGTGCCTGACGTATATTCATCCTGCCTCCTCACTTTTCCCTGAGCAGTTATATAGCGTTGCCGGACAAAAATCTGCAAGTAAGGATTGTTGTAGGGATGTTACGCAAGCTATCTGTGAGATATGCCGCAGAATCTGCCTTGTCACGAGAATGTCATGGCGGCTTAAGGCGGGCTTAATCTGTCGTTGTCATGCTGAGGAAAATGAACTTCTGAGGCCGATAAAGTGAAAGATTTGATACCGCGTTCATTCGATGAGTTGATGGCGATGAGTTTAACCACGTTTGCTGTTATCGCCTGGATACTTGTTTGGTGGCATGCTTAAAAAAAGAATAAAAAAAACCCGCCAGAAGGCGGGTTTTCAGAATTCGAACTGTTAAATTACAGTGCGATAACGTTAGCAGCTGATGGGCCTTTAGCGCCGTCAGTGATTTCGAACTCAACGCGTTGACCTTCAGCCAGAGTTTTGAAACCGTTGCTGTTGATTGCAGAGAAATGTACGAATACATCTTTGCTGCCATCTTCTGGAGTAATGAAACCGAAGCCTTTCGACTCATTAAACCACTTTACGTTACCTTTGATCTTAGACATCTATATTACCTTTACATGAAAAAAGGACACTAAACTGTGTCGACGTCTAGTACAGCAATTGCGGTGACATTTGTCCAGTGCGATTTGATGAAAAAGTGATAAATATTGATTTTTTGCATACTGATCACACTTTCTGCACGGCGCTAACGCTTAAAACTCAAATCTCAACCAGGCAAAATAGACATTACCGTTATTGTAAGTACCGGGAATGTAAGTCATTTGGAAAGTAGCTGGACCATATCCAATTGATGCTAAAGGTAAAATCAAGGGAACAGGAATATATCGCCAGTTGTCCCTTGCCGTCACGCCCGCCGTATAACCTGCACCTACGTGAAAATTCTGATCGTTTAACGGTCGCCAGGTCGCTTCCCAGCCGTAACCGCCTATCGGCTCCCATTTGTTAAATGAGTCCTTAAACGCCATCAGATACAGGCCGTTCCAGTTACCTTTCTCGTCCCAGCGCGATACGCCTGCACCAGCACCCCACGGCCGCTCGTTGTACTTGTCGATGTGCTCATCGTCATAAGTCCAGCGGTTATGCCAGGTTATGGCGGGCAGATAAAAATCGTAGTTCTGTGGTTGCGACCAGGTTTTAGAAACGTTGTCGCTAAAGGTATTCCAGCCAGATTTGATGGCTTGTGATGCTGTTACCGCTGATGCTGAAAAGGTGACCGAAGAGGTCAAAATGCAGCTCAATAACGCTGCAGAAAAGTGCCGATTCACAACAATATTTCCCATTAAGTCATGCAGAAAACGACAGTGAGCAATAAGCAATCATTACACGCTTATCAACTCCCGCGTTTTAAGGTTATTAGCGAAAAGTGTATTAAAAAAACGGCGCAATCACTCCAGGCCGATTCTTGGTTGTTTACTGATTGAGTGGTCAATTTTACCTCAATCAGCAGACAGGATTCGAAATGGCGGGTAAACAGGTAGGTCACGCAGGGATATATACAAAAAATGCAAACATGCAGTGATGATAACTTTTGGCAATAAGATAGCATTCAGTGACTTAGCGCTAATCATTCACTCAGGGAATAAGTTAATAAAATTTATCAATTGAACTCACCGCACGAATAAGATAAATCTCACTACTCCAGGACGGAGAGGAAAGAATTGAGATGACTATTTGCTGTAGCCGCTGCGGTTGCGCTAAATTTTTCTACACGTTGTCTGCTAGCGAAAAGGTCGATTTACCACACCATCATGGTGCCTGCTGCGCGAAGTGTTATAAGCCGCTTGATCTGCGCGATATTGTCCGTAAAAAGACAATTCCTGAGGAGGCGGTCAAATCCTATGCCGAATAAAAAATTCAGGCACCCGCAGGTGCCTGTACTTGTCAGAAAATCAGTTTAAACACACCCGTAAGCGTCAGTAACCCAACGATGAAGATGATGGCGATAACCCACAGAATTATTTTCATTGTTCGCTCCTTCAAGTATGAAAAATAACGTGTCTGCAAACCAGTATAGATGATTATTCTGCTTTCGCCGCCCACTGCGAGCATGGTCACTTGCATTTGCTGCGTTTCGCTTGCCACAAATTAATTTCTGCGAGACGGGTCGCAGCCTTCGATTTTCTTCCCCTGTGTTAACGCACTCAGCGGCTGTACGCAGTCTAAACTTACAGCGCCTGAAGAGGCCTCAATTGTTATCAATGCCTACGTAACAAGGAGATTCTTATGAGTACGATTAATACCAGCATGGGGCGTTATAGCCTAAAGGCAAAGGATTACGGCAACCACATCAGTGGCAGCATTGCCATCAACGATGAAGGGGGTACGCAACTCACCATGCAGGAGTTTGAAGAGCACTATCTTGACGATGTCGTCAACAATGTCATTTATCCCATCACGGGCGGGAACCGTGAAATCACGCGTGCGTTGCGCGATCAGATGGTTAAAGCGGGCTTCGAACAGCCGCACTGAGTTTTTGGGCCACAGCTTGTGGCCCTTTGCTCAAGCATTGCTGACTTGCGGTTATCACTGTTTTCGTCGCAGGATGCGCTATTGACCATGATAAGGAGATTGACCGCGTGAGTAGCCAGCATCGTATTCCCCCTTCCCACCTTCATCAGTTTGTCCAAGCCATTTGGCTCCATGCAGGCAGCAGCGCGGAAGAAGCGCAATTGGTTGCTGATCACTTAGTTGCCGCAAACCTGGCTGGCCATGATTCACACGGCGTCGGCATGATTCCCAGCTATATGAATTCACTGGCACAAGGTTTTCTGCAGCTTAATCAACATGCCACCCTCGAAAAAGATGCCGGCGCCGTATTAACGCTGCACGGTCATAACGGTTTTGGCCAGGTTGCGGCCTTTGAGGCGATGCAGCTCGGCATCGAACGAGCCGCTAAGTTAGGTATTGCAGCGGTGGGGTTACACCATTCCCACCATATTGGCCGCATCGGTCATTGGGCGGAACAGTGTGCCGCAGCCGGTTTTGTCTCTTTTCACTTCGTCAACGTTATGGGCGATCCGATGGTGGCACCGTTTAACGGCAGCGATCGCCGTTTTGGCACCAATCCGTTCTGTGCCATTTTCCCACGTCGTAATGCCACACCGCTGCTGCTGGATTTCGCCACCAGCGGTATCGCCTTCGGTAAAACGCGGGTGGCGTGGAATAAACAGCAGCAGGTTGCGCCAGGTTATCTCATTGATCATCAGGGCCAACCCACTACCGAACCCGGCGTGATGCATCAGGAACCGTACGGTTCGCTGATGCCATTTGGGCTGCACAAAGGCTATGCGCTGGCAACTCTATGCGAAATTCTTGGCGGAGCGCTGTCCGGCGGCCGCACCACGCATGATGCAACACTGGTTACCAGCCACGATGCCATTTTTAACTGCATGACCACCATCATTGTTAATCCGGATGCTTTTGACGCGCCGGCGATGCAGGAAGAAGCGGAATCATTCCTTGATTGGGTGAAACAGTCACCGCAAAACGGCGATGCTCCCATTCAGGTACCGGGCGAGTGGGAAGAGCAAAACAGAGTGACGCGCGGCCGCGACGGCATTCCACTGGATAGCAACAGCTGGGAGCAAATTTGCCAGGCAGCGCGGCAAGCAGGCATGCCGCCCGAAGAACTTGCGGCGTTCCGCGCGCTAACGCAGTAAACCGCAAACGGCTGAGGCAGAGCGCCTCAGCCTTAAGATTTAGATAACGCTGGCGAGCAGCAAACACCCCACCAGCCCGCACACTGAAATGATGGTTTCCAGTGCGGACCATGAGCGGAAGGTTTCGCCGATAGTCAGGTTGAAGTACTCCTTAAACAACCAGAAGCCCGGATCGTTAACGTGAGAGAAAATCACGCTGCCGGAACCCACCGCAATCACCATCAACTCGGGGCTGGCACCGCTGGTAACGATCAGCGGTGCGACGATCCCGCCTGCGGTAATCGCTGCCACGGTAGCCGAACCCAACGCAATACGCAGCACGGCAGCAATCGACCACGCCATGAAGATTGGTGAAAGGTTGGTTTCATGCATCATATTAGCGATATATTTGTCGACGCCGCTGTCCACCAGCACCTGCTTAAACGCCCCGCCGCCGCCAATGATCAGCAGCATCATCGCGATGATTTTAATCGAATCGGTAATGGTGCCCATCACCTCATCCATGCTGCGTCCACGGTTCAACCCGAACGTGAAGATAGCAATCAGCACCGCAATCAGGGTGGCCATGATCGGATCACCAAAGAACTCCGCGTACGGCAGCAGCACGTGACCTTTCGGCAGCAGCATCTCTGCCACCGCGCGTAACGCCATCAGCACTACCGGCACCAATGCGGTCCAGACGCTAACGCCAAAGCCCGGCATCTCTGCTTCAGTAAAGGTTTTGGGATTCCACAAGCCTTCCGGGATCGGCTTATCGATGCTCTTCAGGAAACGCGCATAAACCGGACCAGCGAGAATAACCGTGGGAATGCCCAGCAGCGTACCGTACAGCAGCGTTTTACCCATATCAGCGTTGAACAAGGTGGCAATCGCCGTTGGGCCCGGATGCGGTGGCAGAAAACCGTGCGTTACCGAAAGCGCGGCGGCCATGGGCACACCAACGTACAGCAGTGGCACCCGTGCGGAGGCGGCGATACTGAATACCAGCGGCAGCATCAGGACAAAGCCCACTTCATAGAACAGCGCAAAGCCCACGGTGAAACCGGTCAATACCAGCGCCCACTGAATATGCTTCTCGCCAAATTTCGCGATCAGCGTGGTAGCAATACGCTGCGCCCCGCCACAATCCGCCAGCAATTTACCCAGCATCGCGCCGAAACCCATGATCAGCGCGAGGCTGCCCAGCGTGCCGCCAACACCGGTTTTAATCGAGATGATAACTTTATTGACCGGCATGCCCTGCATCACGCCCACGGCCAGCGCTACCAGAATCAGCGCAATAAATCCGTTCAGTTTGAAACGGATCATCAGCAGCAGCAGTAACGCTACGCCAATCGCCACATAGAGTAATGGCATAATTTTTCTCCACTTTTGCGCGCGGTGAGATACCGGCAGCGGTTTGTTATGGTTATCCCAGAGGACATAAGATTCAGCAGCATGCGGAACAGGAACCTCCCCATTCCGACGATGTTACGGGTATCATGTTAAGGGTAACATTGGGCATAAAGCACCTGGCGCAGCGGCGGAATTTCTGTTTTGCGAAGGTGATCAACTTTTTGCCTGAGGGTTATCAGAATGTTTGCAGCAGGAGTGTCACGGCTTTTGGTTACACTAAGGTCTTTACGCCAAACAAGAAGGATGTGCAGGTGAGTGAGAATCTGATCGAGTTGTACAGTAATCAACAAACCCTGTTTGGTCGCGGCAGTATTGACCAGTTAATTCCGCTGCTGGCGGCCAATACCCAGCCGACGCTACTGTTTTGTGGCCGCTCATTTCTGAATGGTCCTGCCTGGGCGCGTTTAGGGAACGCGCTCAACGATCAGATCATCGGTTATGAGATCGTCAGCCATGAAGCCTCGCCGGATGAGATCGATGGCTGGGTGCGGCGCTGGCGCGGCCATGTTGATCGTGTGGTAGCGATTGGCGGCGGCAGCGTACTGGATGCCGCCAAAGCTTTCAGCGCCATGATGCAGCATCCGCTCAGCACCGCACGCTATCTGGAGAAAGTGGGCGATACGCCGGTACAAGCCGTGACCCTGCCGCTGATCGCCATCCCCACCACGGCAGGCACCGGTAGCGAAGCCACGCAAAACGCGGTGGTGACCGATCAGCAACACATTCAGGTCAAAGCTTCGCTGCGCCATCCGGTATTTGTGCCGCAGGTGGCGATTCTCGATCCCGACCTGCTGAAAGGCGCGCCGGACAGCGTGCTGGCAACCTGCGCGATCGATGCCTTCACCCACTTATTCGAAGCTTACCTGTCGCGCAAAGGCAACCTGTTCACTCAGCAAACCGCGCTCAACGGTCTGCAGCTGTTCTTCAAAGCGTGGCCGGATTTAAATTGTGAAGATGGGCGTGGTGATGCCGCGCGCGAAGCGATGATGATGGCATCCTGGTTAGGCGGCGTATGTCTAAGCAGCGCCGGATTAGGCGTGATCCACGGAATTGCCGGCGAACTGGGGGCTATCAAACCCTTCCATCACGGTGAAGTGTGTGGCCGTTTGCTGTTCCCGTTCCTCGATGTGCTGGCAGAAACCGAACATGCCGAGCAGCAACGTTTGATGGCACAACTCGGTCAACAGCTGCTGCCGGACGATCCCGCCCCGCCTGCCTTAGCGCTGAAAGCGTGGATCCAGCAGCACGCCATTGTGCCCTTCTGGCTGGACGGTCCCACGCTGTCAGCCACCGACGTTGACTGGATTGTCGCACGCGCCAACAGCAAAAACGGTTGGGTTAGCTACGATGCACCAACGTTAACCGAGATGATCACCGCCGCCTGGCGCATCGTTTAAGTGTGAGCGGGCAGCCTAAGCCGCCCGCTGCGCGATAAGCCGCTACGCTGAGATATTGAACGGCGGTTTACCGGCCAGCATCTGCTCAATCACCTGTAACACACCCTCTTCATTGTTGCTGGGCGCTGCAAAGCGTGCGGCGTCTTTCACCTTTTGCGGCGCGTTGGCCATGGCAAAACTAAAGCCGGACTGCTGCAACATTTCGAGATCGTTTCCGCCGTCGCCAAACACCAGAATTTCACTGCGATCGATGCCCCAGCGTTGGCCCAGCAGGTCGAGGCCGTGACCTTTATGGTTGCCCGGCACAATCAAATCCACTGAACCGTGACCGCTGGAGGTTGCCGCTGCGGCGCCGTGATGCAGCCGTTCGATGTCCGCCATCAGCGGTTCAACATAATCATCCGACAGATTGAGCGCGAACTTAAACAGCTTATCGTCTGCCACCTCATCCAGGCTGCGGATAGCCTTCAGGCGATGGCAATAGTGACGCATCTTCACCAGCCATTTTTCATCGAGGCCTTCGAAGTAGTAGGCACTTTCGCGTCCGCACAGAATGTAGCGCAACTCGGGATAATTGCCGTTGTGTAACGTATCCAGCACCGCATCAATGTCCTGGCGAGAGAACGAACCACAGAACAACTCTTCATCGCGATCGATAATCCATGCGCCATTTTCCGCCACGAAGGCAATCTCGCTGGCGATATCGGGGAAGAAGGATTTGAGTTGGTAATATTGGTTACCGCTGGCTACCACAAATTTGATGCCACGCTGTTTCATTTGCTGATAGCAGGCGTGAAAACGCGCGCGATTAAACTGTTTTTTGTCGTCGAGGAAGGTGCCGTCTTTATCCACCGCCACCATTTTTACCACGGTCATCATCACTCCTTAACGTATTGAAAGGAAAAACGGGTCGTAGTGAGGATAACCTGGTGAGCGGATAAAGCGGAGAGAAACACGGATGGCCGCTGCCATCCGTGAGGGGAAATTAGTTAAAGCCGCCGTTGAGCAGAATCGCCGTGACGATACCGGTTGCTGCGGCCACCAGCACATAATTACCGTCAATGTTGGCCCAATGCTCACCACGTGGTGGTTCATATAAACCGCGATCGCGCCAGTCATCTACGCGATAGTGCGGGCCACGAAACTCCGGCGGTGCCGGATAGCCGCGGCGGAAATCATGGCCGCCCCAGGCGAAACGATCGCCGCCATGATGACCTTCCGGCATACGGTGGTCGGCATAACGGTCGTGACGATCCGGGCCAGGTCCGCGATCGTGACGGTCGCCGCGGTCGTGATTATTGCCGCGATCCGGTCCACGGTCACCGCCATGATCCGGGCCGCGTCCATGATCCTGATGCTGATCGCCGCCGTGCGACTGCCAGCGCTGATCCCCCGGGCCATCCGCCCACGAGGTGCCTGAAAACAGTGTGCTGCATGCAATAAGTGACGCAATAAGAGTGAGCGTTGTTTTTTTCATGGTGTTGCCTCCAATGATAACGGCGGTTACGCTGCCGTTGAGCATTACTATTGATTAAATGGAGACAGAAAAGCATTTCCAAAACTCTTAAAAACCCGATACTTACAGGAAATTACGCCAAATTATCACTTTCTTAACGATTGTGTATTTTCTGACATTAACGGGATCGAAGGCACGTGACAGCGTTTATTGGTGGCAGGCCAGGAAATAAAAGAAAAACCCGATCGCCAGGATCGGGAGGATAATTCAATTTCCATAAATAACATCAAGAGGGTAAACCCTACAAAGTTGAGGGTAAAACTGAAGCACACAACGCCACATCACTAGCATTGCCGATAAACAATACCATTTAAATGTGAAACTTTCTTTGGAAAAGCGCTGTTTTTCAGAAAAATACGCAAAAATTAATCGTCAGGAAAAAATAAAATTTTTCGCAACGTTGTTTCAATATAAATAAGGTCTGTGCTCTGACCAGAACGCAACGCAGATAAAAAATCGCGCTATAAGATGACATAGAGACCATCACCCCAATCAATAAAAATCATAATTATCAATAAAATGAACAGAATACTCATGTTAAAAACGTTGATTTACCGATCAGAGTTCAGCGTTATTCACCATTCCCCCCGCTATTAATACGATAACATCACCTGCGCGCCCCATTAATACACGACAGTGATTAATACTGCGCTCAATATTACGTTTGTTACGTAACGCTTTAATACTACGGTTTTGCCAGCGCCGTTATTTAAGGAAAACGTTTACATGGAAAAAATATTAGTTAGCGCCTGTCTTATGGGGTATGCAGTGCGCTATAACGCCAGCGATAAAGCGCTGGTCTCAGCAACGTTAGCGCGCTGGCGCAGCGAACAGCGGCTGGTAATTCACTGTCCGGAGTTGGCGGCCGGTTTACACACGCCACGTTTACCGGCCGAAATTGCCGGTGGCAGCGCGGAACAGGTGCTTACCGGCGCGGCGCGCATCATTGAATCCGATGGCCGGGATGTCACGCAGCATTACGTATTAGCCGCATGGTTAGCGCTGCGCGCGGCGCAAGAGGCACACTGCCGTTTTGCTCTGCTCACCGATGGCAGCCCAACCTGCGGCAGTCAGCAGGTTTATAACGGCAGTTTTAGCGGCCAACGGCAATCCGGTCGAGGCGTTGCTGCCGCATTGCTCCTGCAGCACGGCATCGAAGTGTTTGCCGAATCACAGCTGACCGCGTTGATTCAACGTGTGGCGGAGGCGGATAAATGTCGCGTGGTTGATGCGGGATGACGCGCTAACGCCGCCGCCGGTCGAATCGGTCGTCGCACCAGTTCACCGCTGCAGTTCGGACAGCGCTGCGCCAGCGAGCCTTCCGCACAAGTGACACAGAAGGTGCATTCGAATGAGCAAATGCGCGCATCGGGCGACTCCGGCGGCAAATCTTTGTCGCAGCATTCGCAGTTGGGACGTAGTTCCAGCATGATTTTCCTCCTGAGATTTACAGCCACCATCATTACCGTAATCGTGACGCTGCACCAGCCAATGAACAGACATCAAGCGGACAAATTGGGACAGAGTGTGTTTGAGGCCATGTAAAGTAAAAAGACGGCAACTGTATGAATCGCCAGCGTTTGACTTGCGAACCCACACACCTACAGATTGATTGATGACGGCTATAAGCGAACCATCTTTGCTAAAAACATTACAATCCCCGTCAGGCGTTCTATAGTTCAGTCGCGATATCTACTGACGAGACTATGTAATGCGTATTAAAGGACTTAATTTAGGCTTTTTTATCGTTATTTTGGCGATCGTTACCTTCGCCTTTTTTGATGTGCTGACACCTTATTTCTCTGCCATTTTCTGGGCCGCGATTCTGGCGGTGATCTTCCATCCCTTAAAGTCGCTGCTGCGCCGCAAAATGGGCGATCGTAACGGCCTGGCGTCGTTTGCGACGTTACTGATTATCTGCCTGATTGTATTCACCCCGCTGGCGCTGATCACCTCTTCGATGGTGGTTGAAGTCAACACGGTGTACACCAAGCTGCAAAACAACTCCGCACAGTTCCCGGCGGTGTTTGCTGATTTGCTGCAGCATCTGCCTTCCTGGGCGCGCAACTATCTCGCTGAAAACAACCTGAACAACGCACAAGAGATTCAGCAAAAGCTTTCTGGCTTTGCGCTGAAAGGCGGCCAGTACATGGCCGGCAGCGTGTTCCTGATCGGGAAAGGCACCTTCACCTTTACCGTTGGTTTTGGCGTGATGCTTTACCTGCTGTTCTTCCTGTTGAAAGACGGCGCCTGGCTGGTCAATCTGATGCTGGAAGCGCTGCCGCTTTCAACCTACGTTAAACATCATCTGATGATGAAGTTTGCGGCGGTATCGCGTGCCACAGTAAAAGGCACGGTGGTGGTTGCAGTGGTGCAAGGGGTGCTTGGCGGCATCGCCTTCTGGATCACCGGCATTGATGGCAGCTTGTTATGGGGCACCTTGATGGCGTTCCTGTCGCTGATTCCAGCGGTGGGCTCGGCGATTGTTTGGGTGCCAGCGACCATCTTCTTCTTCGCCACTAGCGCCATCTGGAAAGCCCTGTTCCTGATTGGTTTCTTCGTGGTGGTGGTGGGTCTGGTGGATAACATCCTGCGTCCGCTGCTGGTGGGTAAAGACACCAAAATGCCTGACTACCTGATTTTGATCTCTACGTTGGGCGGCATGGAAGTGTACGGCATCAACGGTTTTGTGATTGGACCGCTCATTGCCGCGCTGTTTATTGCCTGCTGGAATCTGCTCTCCGGTCGCGATAACCGTGAGAACTCAGAAGAGATCGACGAAGAGTTTATCGAGGAAGGTAAAACCCGCGAGGAAGAGGGAAAGATTCACGAGTAAGCATTTCAAACGGCTACCGTTTATCGGTAGCCGCAATCCTGCATGAGAATATCGTCTCACCATTTGCTATCATCGTTGCATTCATTACGGCTTGCACGAAAAGAGAACAACATGTCCATGGAATCCTCCTTAGCGCGTGAAAATCAGGTGCTGTCAGTGTTTGATTTTGACGGCACGTTGACCATTCACGATAGCTTCATCCCGTTTCTGCGCTTCAGTTTTGGCAAACGCGCTTTTGCGCGCAAAATTGCCAGGTTAGCGCTGCCCACGCTGCACTGCATGCGGAAAAAGCTGACGCGTGATGAGCTGAAAGAAGTGCTGATTAAAACCTTTTTGACCGGCGTCGAGGAGAAGTGGATTCGTCAGCAGGCGCAGCTATTCTGCGCGGCAAACTGGAACAAGTTGATGCGCCCGGCAGGCCTGTTGGCGGTGGCTGCTGAGGTGAACTCCAGCGCGCAAGTGACCATCTGTTCCGCCTCGCCTGCGATGGTGTTAGAGCCGTTTGCTGAGCGTTTGGGCATCAATCTGATCGGCACCCAATTAGAGGTGGTGGACGGCATTCTCACTGGCAAGATTACCGGTCACAACTGCCGCTGCGGGCAAAAGGTCAAGCGACTGGAAAGCGTCTACGGTCCGCTGCATAACTATCACCTGCGCGCCTGGGGCGATACGCGCGGTGATTTTGAATTACTGGCCGCCGCGCAGGACCCGCACTGGCGTCATTTCCATCCAACGTGGAAAAAACGCCGCGTGCCGATGGAAAAACTGCGCATGTTGCGTCTTGATCCTTAGCAGCGCTATATCGGCTGATCAGTAAATCCGGTCAGCCTTTGCCGCATCCAGCCAGGGTTTAAACTCCTCCAACAGCAAATCATACAAACGATCCTCAGCCAGACTGGCGAAATTATCGATGGCAAAGAAATGGGTGTTGTCGATGCGGCGATCGTTGAAGTTATCCAGATCCTGCAGAATACCGTAGTTACTGCCGCCAAGCCCGACGAACTTCCAGAAGATCGGATAATTTGCCGAGCGGCGAATCGCCTCTTTAATGGCGCGCGTTTTGCTGATGCCGCCATCGGTAATAAACACTACGTATACCGGTAAGTCACTGTGGCGGAAGGTATCATTCAACTCTTCCATTACCGGCGGCTCGTTATTGGTGCCGCCCAGTCCGGGTAAAATCTCCCACGCTGACTGCTTGCCACCACGCTGAATCATAGCGATATAGCCATCAAGATTGTCCAGCGTGACATCGGGATATTTTGCGTGTTGCTGACCAAAGCCCCAGACATCCATCGAACCGTCATCATCAAACTGCGCCGCCAGCACTGCAATACGATCCAGTACCGCCTGCACGTTGCCCTTACTAAACTGCCCTTTCATCGATCCTGAAGCATCCAGCACAAATGCCACTCTCGCTTTTACCGTCTGCAGCTGATATTTGCTCAGGCTAACGGTGGCATTTTTTGCCAGGCTCACTAACCGCGGCGCTTTCTCCTGCAGTTTTTTCTCCAGGCTAACCACCGTTGGCGCAGCGGGTTGCGCCGTGGGTTGCGCGATATCGACGCCAAAATTGCGTGCCAGAGGTTCAAGTCCACCGTTGAATCCCTGCCCTAATGCTCGCAGTTTCCAGCCGCCGTTGTGACGATAAACTTCTGCCAGGATCAGCGCTTTCTCGCTGCGCCCCTGCGTTTCCGGGCTGAAGTGAGCAATATTCTCTGCTGTCAGAGTCAACGTGTTGAGCGCGGTCAGCATCTCATTGCCGTCAATCACTAAGGTGATGGCAATCTTGCTTACGTCTGCAGCGATTTTATTCAGATCCAACGTGAGGCTGCTGCCCTGCGGCGTGTTTTGCATCACCACGCTGCGATTGGCTGTGGAGGGCTGATTGAAGAAGATGAAGTCGTCATCACCCCGCACTTTGCCGTTGGCATTGAGCAGGAAAACGCTGCAATCCACCTCACCGCTGAAGGTGGATGTGGCGGCATAGTGCAGGTGAAGCGTCAGCTGCATACTTTGCAGCGGGAGATTCTGGCCCGGTTGTAACATCATACTTTTAACCTCCTGTTAAGGATGCGTCCTTTAGATAGTAAAAAGCCCCGGACCAGCCGGGGCTTTAATAACACTATTTTAAATCAGACGCTCACGCCGTGCTGCGAAGCCAGTGCAGCCAGGCCGCCTGCGAAGCCTTGACCAACGGCTTTGAATTTCCATTCAGTGCCGTTGCGATACAGCTCGCCAAACACCATTGCGGTTTCGGTCGAAGCATCTTCAGACAGGTCAAAACGGGCGATTTCGGCGCCGTTATCATTGTTGAAGATACGCATAAAGCTGTTGCTCACCATGCCGAAGTTCTGCTTACGCGCTTCTGCATCATAAATGGTGACCGCAAACACCAGCTTCTTCACATCAGCCGGCACTTGAGACAGGGTAATTTTCACCTGCTCGTCATCGCCATCGCCGGCACCGGTGCGGTTATCGCCCTGATGCTCAACGGAACCACAAGCGCTCAGCTTATTGTTGAAGAAGATAAAGCCGCTGTCGCTCAGCACTTTACCGTCGTCGCCAACCATAAACACTGAAGCATCAAGGTCAAAGTCCTGACCATCGGTTACACGTGCATCCCAACCCAGACCCGCCATGGCAACATTCATGGTTGGTGCTTCTTTAGTCAGGGAAACGTTACCGCCTTTTACCAGAGAAACTGCCATTTTAAAGCTCCTGCTTTTAATTGGATGATGCGGGCAGCGCGCGGCTGCCCGTGAGAGTTAAGTCAGCGATTAAGACGCGTTGATACCGTACTGAGCACATACCGAGGCCAAACCACCGGCATAACCCTGGCCAACCGCACGGAATTTCCACTCGGCACCGTTGCGGTACAGCTCGCCAAACAGCATGGCGGTTTCGGTTGACGCATCTTCGGTCAAATCGTAACGCGCCACTTCACTGCGGTCGTCATCGTTAACCAGGCGGATAAACGCGCCTGAAACCTGGCCAAAGCTCTGACGACGGGTCTGTGCATCGTGGATGGTGACCACAAATACAATTTTGTCGACGTCAGCGGGAATCAGGTCCAATTTGATTTTCAGCGATTCATCATCGCCATCGCCTTCACCGGTACGGTTGTCACCGGTGTGCGAAACGGAACCGTCAGAAGAGACCAGGTTGTTATAGAAAATAAAGTCAGCATCGCCGCGCACTTTGCCGCTGGCGGACAGCAAGAACGCTGACGCATCAAGGTCAAAGTCCTGACCATCGGTGGAACGTGCATCCCAGCCAAGGCCAACGAGGACGTTTTTCATGGTTGGTGCCGCTTTGCTTAGCGAAACGTTACCGCCTTTAGAAAGAGAAACGCTCATTGTAATTACCTCTTGGTTAATGATTTTTCAGACTCATTACTGGTTGAAGATCAGCTCTCTTCTTTTTCCTCGGGTTTCCCGGGGAACATCACGCTGAGCACAATACCGACCGCTAACACGCCGAGTACCACAAACAGGCTGGCGCTAGCAGAGATGCTGTAGCCGTGATGCCAGATATGATCGGTAGCATTCAGACCCAGTTTCACCGCGATGAAGAACAGCAGCACGATAACGGCTTTCTCCAGGTGAACCAGATACTGCTTCAATGCTTCAAGGACGAAATACAGAGTACGCAAGCCGAGGATGGCGAACATCATGGCGCTATAGACGATCAGCGGTTCACGGCTCACCGCGATAATCGCCGGTACCGAGTCAAAGGCGAACATCACGTCAGAGAGTTCAACCACCGCCACACACAGCATCAACGGCGTGGCATACAGCGCCGCTTTCTTGCCGCGACCGACCGTCACATCTTTGTTTTCTGGCTTCTGCAGCTCTTCATCGACTTCCTTCTGATTCAGCAGGAAAGCGTTGCCACGCATTTTTGGCCAGATCGGGAAGAAGCGCTTCACGCCGCGATAGGCAAGATGCTGCGAGTAGTCTTCGATCTCGTCGCTGTCTTCGCCGCTTTTCAGCATCATCACCGCCGTCCACGCAACGATCAGCGCAAACACGATTTCGACGTACGGACCGAGGCTCAGCAAGCCGGTACCGATCGCCACGAAGATGCCCCTGAAGACGATAGCACCGATGATGCCCCAGTAGAGCACGCGGTGACGATAGCGGTCCGGAACGGCAAACCACGAGAAGATCGCCATCATCACGAACAGGTTATCGACGGAAAGAACTTTCTCCAGCGCGTAACCGGTCACGAACAGGCTGGCAACTTCAGCGCCGTGATGGATATAGAGGAAGCCGGCGAAACCCATCGCCACTGCAACCCAGAACACCGACCATAACGCCGCGCTTTTCAGCGAAATTGGCTTGTCGCCACGGTGCATGAACAGGTCGATAAAAATAGCCCCCACTGACAGCGCGATGAACACCGCGACGGTTTCAGCTGGAAAGCCAATGTGTGTAGATACCATGATTAACCCTTAAAGGACGAAACTTAAAGCCCAAATATTGCTGGATCGAAGCCCAAAGCCACGGCGATTTCGCGCACCGCTTTTTGCTCGTCAGCATCAAAATCACCATCACTTTTACCGACAGCAATACCTACACGGATCGCCAACTGCGCGGCTTCCGGCTGATCTTTTAATGCCAGGATGTACTTCATGGTTTCGCCCTTGCCGATTTCCAGATCGAAATCGAAGCTGCTTACCAGCTTGTTGAAGAACTCAATCACTTCCGTGGTATCAAAAACTTTCAATTCTTCAGACGCACGCAGAAAACCGATCATCTTCTGCTTCTCTTCTGCGCTCACGCCGCCATCTGCAACCGCAATGCGCGCGCAGACTGCAACTGTACCCTGCATAAATTTCTTATTTTTAAAGCGGCTAACCTGTTTGGTCAGCTCATCGCGGCCGGAGTTAAATGCCCCTTTGACCTTGTTGAAAAAGCTCATAGTAGATCCTCTGTCTGTAATTATTTAGAACCGGCTCGCCAGTTGAATCCCCAACCGAAAGCTTTGTCCATATCGGAATGCCCGTTAAAGAACTGATTGATACGCTCGACGCGGATACTGCCGTTCTCATTGACGAGGCGAGCAATCGCACACATGTTGCGGCGGTTCTCCCCTTCCGTCATACGCGTTTCAATCGGTGGCTGGTCTGGGATGTGCAGCGTCACTACGCCATCCGTTTTGTCCCAGCTGGCCGCGCCTTGGTAGATGAAGGCAAAAATCAGCACTTCACGAATCTGGCTCCACTCGCGACCGTTAATGTGCAGCCATTCACCATCGGTAACCTCGCCAGTGCGATCGTCGCCCTGCAAGTGTACGAAAGGTTTGGCATGCATGGCGCCAAAGTTGCCGCCGAGTGCCTGAATCACGCCGCGCGAACCGTCTTGCAGCTCAACGAAGGCGCCGAGATCGAGATCCACGCCTTTGTTGCCGCCGAAGAAGGAGCGCAATCCGCCGCCACCGCTGTTTGTCTCACGATGCCAGTTGAGGTTAATGCGGATTTCACCGAAGTTATCGCGCTTGGTCAGGCTGATGGCTGGTTTCTCTTTGGTGAGAGAAACTTTGCTCAGATTGATTTTTGCCGGTGCAGGCGTTGGTGCTGGAGCTGGTGCTGGAGCCGCCTGCGGCGCTGGAGCAGGCGTTGGTGCCGGCTCAGCCACATCGACACCAAAATGTTCCGCCAGCGGCTGCAGGCCGCCGTTGAAACCCTGTGCAATAAAGCGGAATTTCCAGTCATTATTGCGACGGTACAGTTCGCCGAGGATCAACGCCGCTTCCTGACGTCCCACCAGCTCCACGCTGCCGTTCAGCAGCACTTCGCCGCCCTGCTCCACCTGAATTGCCAGGCGTTGCAAACCCGACACGTTGCGGCCGCCGTCACAGGTGACGGTGAAGGCAACTTTCTGTACCTCCGGACGCAAGCGGTTGAGATCGACAGCAAAGGCAGAATTGTGCCCTTCGCTTTTCAGGCTGATGGTACGGTCATCGTTATCCGGCTGACCGTAGAACACCATGTCGGCATCGCCATTCACTTTGCCGCTGGCAAACAGACGAAATGCCGAAGCATCAACGGCGCCGCCAGACAGCACGCGCACCGTCAGCAGATTTGCGGGAACGGGAGCATTGCTCCCCGGCGTCATATTCATTAGCGCACCACTGCGGCAACGATGTCGTTTTGCATCGCGTCGATGGTACGACCCGCGCTCGCGCGGCCATGCGCCGTGAAGTCCCACAGTCCGCCGTTGCGGTGCAGGGAAGCAATCACGATGCCGGTGTGGCTGCCTTGCTCGGTCAGTTCATAGCGCGCCAGCTCTTTACCGTTTTGATCGACGACGCGGCAGAAAGCATTTTCCACTTCGTTGAAGGTCTGGCCTTGGAAGCTGTTCACCGTAAACGCCAGATACTCAACGTTGGCCGGCAGACGTGATAATTCGACGTTGATCACTTCATCGTCGCCATCGCCTTCGCCGGTCCGGTTATCGCCGCTGTGCTTAACGGCACCGCATTTCGAGGTCAATGCGCGGAACCAGATGGTATCAATGGCATTACCGGCTTGATCCAGTAATACGCAGCTGGCATCGAGATCAATTGAATCACTGCCGCCACCGAAAAGCTTGCCCATGAAGCCTTTCTTTTTAATTGGATCCCAGCCTAAGCCGAAATGGAGTTTATTCAGCGAAGCGGTTTGTTTGCTGAGTGAGACCGTCTGATTCTTGCTTAATGAAACCATGTCATAATTCCTTCAAACAGGTTTGAAAAGGGTTTTATATTTGTTTCAAATTCCATGAGGCCAAAATCATATCATGATGATATTGATGAGCGGCATTAATTTTCACAGCAATTTCATGAAACAAAATAAATCGTTTTATAAGAACAACTTAAGCAAATCACCGTGGTTCAACCCACGCACTAAACATGACAATTCTTTACATTAAAATTCATAAGGTTACGTTAGGGTAAAAAATCATATTATGATTGACTAGTTACGGCGTGATAAATACACTCGCAATCCATAACCCACCGGCAAGCCTCCTGCGGAAATAATTAGAAATGTCTCACAAAATTTGGCTAATGGAAGGTTTATCCTCCCAGCGCGATATAATTACTGGCATTACGTCTACAGCTAAAAAAAATAACTACAATGTGTCGATTTATGCATCGCATCGCCAACAGCGTAATGAAATACTTTCTTTGGCGGATCATGCATTAATAGAACCCAACGATGTTAATCAGCGCCTCGAATTTATTCTTTCTACCGTAGAAAAATACGCCATTCAGGCGATTCATACTGGCCGCCATGCCCATTGGTTTGAGGCACATCGCGCTGCCATTGAAGCCAGCGGCGCACGCTTAACCACGGGCGCGCGCGATCTCGCCATGCTGGATCTGGCTGACGATAAAGTCGCGTTTGCCCAGCGCATGGAGAGCCTCAACCTGCCGGTGGTGCCTTCGCTGCGCGTCGACTCACCGGCTCAGTTACGTGAGCTGATCGCCAGCCAGCCGTTTGGCGATCTGCCGCTGTGCGTAAAACCGGTTAAAGGCATTTATGGCATGGGATTCTGGCAGTTTGATGAAAGCGTCTCGCCGATGGCGGCGTTTACTCATCCGGATGCACGCCGGGTTAATGCAAAATATTACCTTCAGGCGCTGGAAGCCGCCGACAGCATGGAACCGCTGGTATTAATGCCGTGGCTGCCGGGGCCGGAATATTCCGTCGATATGCTGGCGGAAAACGGCAAAGTGCTGGCCGCCGTGGCGCGTCGCAAAGAAGGTGCGTTGCAGTATCTCGAGCACAGCGGCGAAGCCTTCGAGCTGGCACAAGCTTGTGCTGCAGCCATGGGCGCCGATGGATTGATCAACGTGCAGACGCGCAATGATGCCAGCGGCAAACCGTTATTACTGGAGATCAATATGCGTCCTTCCGGCGGCATTGGTTACACGCGCTTCAGCGGCGTAAATCTTCCCGGCTTGTTTGCGCTACGCCAGCTAGGCTTGATCAGTCAGCAGCAGGCAATCGACGAATCCCGCAGCGCCTTCGCGCCAGCCACCGTCCGCGCGCTGAGCGACGTGGTCGCTTACAACTCCGTCCTGTCCAACCAGGTTCAATGAGGAACATTCCATGACCACACTTTGGAGCAGGACGCTTTCATGCGGCACGCTGACCGTCACGCCCACCGGCGGCATTAGCGCCATCGACGACCTGTTTGAGATCGCCGAACGTCGCAATCCCAAGCGCGCTTTCCTGTTCGTCAGTAAAGTGCTCGGCCGCCATATTCCAGTTGAGCCGGAAAAAATGCGCGCTGTTTATCGCCAACTGGCCGAGCAGTTTCCGCCTTTCGCTGAGGGCCCGGTGCTGTTTATCGGCATGGCTGAAACCGCCGTTGGCTTGGGCGCAGGCGTATTCGATGAAGTGCGCCAGCGCGCAGGCGAAGCGGTGTATCTCACCTCGACGCGCCATGCGCAGCAGGCCGATTTACTGTGCGAGTTTAAAGAGAATCATAGCCACGCCACCGATCATCTGATCTATTTGCCCGATGACGCGCAGCTGCGCCATCGGGTGCTGAATGCGCGCACGCTGGTGATGATTGATGACGAAGCCACCACCGGCAACACCTTTATCAATCTGCTCGAAGCGCTGCGCAACGACGGCGGCTTAAAGCAGATCGAGCAGGTTATCGCCGTCACCCTCACCGACTGGAGCGGCGAGGCGCTAGCCGCGCGCTGTCCGGTTGCGCTGCGCAGCATATCGCTGGTGCAAGGTGACTGGCACTGGCAGCAGGACCCGGATGCCGCGCTGCCGCCGCTGCCCGCCGTCGCACTCAACGATGCTGCCACCGTGCCAATTACCGGTAAACAGAGCTGGGGCCGACTCGGCATGGCAGCCCCCACCGCCGATCTCGGTACAGCCATTCAGGCGCAGCCGGGAGAGAAAATTCTCGTGCTCGGCAGCAGTGAATTTGTCTGGGAACCCTTCCTGCTGGCCGAACGGCTGGCGGCGCAGGGCGCGCAGGTGAAATACAGCTCCACCACGCGTTCACCGATCGCCACCGGTTTTGCCATCGAATCGGCGATTGCCTTCGGCGATAACTACGGCCTCGGCATCGCTAACTTCGTTTATAACGTGGCGCATCAGCAGTTTGACCGCATTTTGTTGTGCATCGAAACGCCCGTCGACAGCGTGGATCCGCTGTTAACCGCGGCACTGGCCAAGGTTGCGCCCCAGGTTGAGGTGATTAGCTATGAATAAGCCGGTGATTTTTTCCGACCTTGACGACACGCTATTTCAAACGCGCCGCAAAATGGTGGACGAGCTGGATCTCGAGCCGTTCCGCACCGGCGCGCTCGATCTCAGCCTGCAGCCTCGCAGCTTTATGACTGAGGAGCAGTCGATGCTCGTCGACTGGATGATTGAGCAAGCCGATTTGATCCCGGTCACCGCACGCGGCACCGAAGAGATTGCCCGCGTGCAAGTCCCTTTCCGTTCCTGGGCAGTGACCACGCACGGCGCAGTGATCCTCAATCCGCAAGGTGAGGAAGATGCCGAATGGCGCGCGCACATGCTGGAACAACTCACGCCTTACGGTCCAGCGCTGCTCTCCATGCAGCAGGCGATTACCGACCTGATGGCAGAACGCGACATCAATGGGTGGGCGCGCATCAACTATGAATATGGCGTGACGCCGATCTATCTGGTGATGAAGCATCGCGACAGCACGCGGCTCGCAGAGCTTTACGCCATCGCCGATGAAATCGAGCAACGCTTCCCGACTGCCGGCTACTACATCCATCGCAACAGTAACAATGTGGCCTGGCTGCCGAACGTGGTGGAAAAAGGCTTAGCCGTCAGCTTTCTGCTGGAAAAACTGCGTAGAGAACGCGGCGTGTTCCCGGTGATTGGCCTTGGCGACAGCCTTAGCGATCACCGCTTTATGAAGCTGTGCAGCTGGTACGGCATTCCACGTCAAAGCCAGTTTGCCGAGCGCATCAACCAATCCCTATTCGGAGAACAATGAGATGGTGAATAACCTGCCTTTCTCTGGATCCTACCAACCCGGCGACGTCGAATTTTTGCTGAAACCGGTCGAAATCGACATGACGCCGGTCGAGCAAAAAGAGCAGCTGATCCAATCCGGCGCGCGTCACTACTCCGAGATGCTGAGCCAGGAACCGGAACCGACGCGCTGGCACCTCGAGCTGTTTTCCCGCGCGCTGGATCAGGGCGCGGGCCGGCTGGCGAAAGAGGTCACCATGCTCGCGCGGACGCTGGCACAGCAGTTTGGCGACACGCCGATTGTGCTGGTAAGCCTGGTGCGCGCGGGCGTGCCGCTCGGCGTAATGCTGCAACAGGCGCTGCGCGCGATGGGCCGCGAATCGCACCATTACGGCATCAGCATCATCCGCGATCGCGGCATTGATAGCGCGGCGCTGGACATCATTGAAGCGCGCCACGGCAGCGAAGGCATTGTGTTCGTCGATGGCTGGACCGGCAAAGGCGCCATCACCGGTGAGCTAATCCGCAGCCTGGAACAGCGTCCCGGCTATCCGGTGCAACCACGTTTAGTGGTGCTGGCCGATCCTTGTGGTCGGGCGTGGCTTTCGGCCAGCGATGATGACTGGCTGATCCCGTTTGGCATTATGGGCGCGCCGGTGTCGGGCTTGATCTCGCGCTCGTTGTGGTCTGAAGAGGGCTTGCACGGCTGCGTGCAGTGCGACCATTTGGAGCAATACGATTGCAGTCAGCAGTTGGTGAACACCGTGGCGGAATACGCGCGCGCGCTGGATATCAGCACCCTGCCCGCTTGCCAGCAGGATCCACAACATCAGCAACGGCTAGTCGCGCAAAGTGAAGCGGTGATCGCCATGCTGGCGGCACGTTATCAGGTGAACAGCATTAATCGCATCAAGCCGGGCATCGCCGAAGCCACGCGCGCCGTGCTGCGTCGTGTGCCGGATCAGGTGCTGGTGCGTTCGGTGGACGATCCCGACGTGGCGCTGCTGGTCTATCTGGCCCAACAAAAAGGGCTAACCATCACAGAAGCGGGAGCCGATCTTGGGCAATACCGCGCCGTGACGATAATCAAAAAGGTGCTGTGATGAACGACCGTCTCTCTCCGTGGCGTTTGGGCGCAACGCTATATATGCCGGCGGTGCGCAGCGATATCGTCGATGCCATTCTGCACAATAAAATCAGCGGCCTGCGCTCGCTGGTGATCTGCCTGGAAGATGCGGTGAGTGATGCCGATCTGCCGCAGGCGCTGCACAATCTGCAGCAAATTTTGCAGGTGTTGAATGCCGAACAGCGCGCTAATGGCAACGCGCAGTGGCCGCTGGTTTTTGTCCGTCCACGCAACAGCGAGATGGGCGCATGGCTGGTGAAAAACCTCAACCTCAGCGCGATCGATGGTTTTGTGCTGCCGAAATTCACCGCCGATTCTTTGCCGGTATGGTGGCAGATTCTCGAACCGAGCCATCTATGCATGATGCCGACGCTGGAAACCGAAGAGGTGTTTGACGTGGTGGCGATGCGCGAGCTGGCTCTCACGCTGCAGAACCATCCCTGCCGCCAGCGGGTGATCGCCCTGCGCATTGGCGGTAACGACTTGATGAATGTGCTCTCTTTGCGCCGCTCGCGTCAATTCACGCTGTATGACAGTCCGATGGGTTACACCATTAAAATGCTGGTGGCGGTGTTTGCTTCGCGTGATTTTGCGCTGACCGCACCGGTGTGCGAGCACATCGACGATCAGCAGACTATGGATCAGGAACTGGCGCTGGATATTGCGCACGGTTTAGTGGGCAAAACCGCCATCCATCCCAGCCAGATCGGCAAGATTCAGGAGATGCTGATGGTTTCGGCCAGCGATCAGGCTGACGCGTTCCGCATCCTCAACTCCAGCCAGGCGGTTTTCAAATCGCAGGGCGCGATGTGCGAACCGGCGACGCATCGCCGCTGGGCCGCCGCGATCCTGGCGCGCGCGCAGGAATATGGCATTGCACCGGATACCCGATCTGAGGATGCGCCGGTTTTTCGGAACCTATTTACCTGATATTTAAACACCCTCTGATACTGTCGAAAACCGTTTGCCAGGAGGGCGATACAGACCATTGAACTTTAACGCAGGCCTCAATCGACCATGCAACTCAGTACCCGACAGACACGCGTATTTATGCTGGCCTCACTGCTCAGCAGC
The DNA here is from genome assembly GCF_037149875.1 of Pantoea sp. USHLN256. NCBI lineage: Bacteria > Pseudomonadati > Pseudomonadota > Gammaproteobacteria > Enterobacterales > Erwiniaceae > Pantoea > Pantoea sp. USHLN256. Next base: position 836,420 of record NZ_JBBCQO010000001.1, read on the forward strand.
GGCAAACCGATAGCGTCCAGCCGCATTTTAGCCTCGCTCGACTGCTCCGAACCCACGCTGACGCGCGCGCTAAAAGAACTGCGTGAATCCTGGTCTGCGGAGATCAAGTACAGCCGCCTCACCCACTGCTATCAGTTGACTGACGCTGGCAAACTCGACAAAAAAAGCCTGCGTCATATTAATGAAGCACTCAAGCTCAACGCTGAACTGCAGCAGAGCGAAACAGTCAGCCGGGTATTTCTCGACAAAGAGAAAAAGAAAGCGGTGTCGCTGTCATTACGCATGTCTGTTTTGAGGAAAATCGATCAGGTTGTACGGTTGAGTGAAACCACACGGAGCGATGCGGTAGAGATGCTGGTGGAGAGCGGGCTGGATGAGTTGATTGCGCGGTTGCGGCAGGTAAAAAAGTAAAAGTTAATAATATCTAAAAACGACCTTAAAATAGGCTGATAAATATATGCATTAACGTTAATTAAAAACTTCCATGAGAACATAAAACTGCAAAACTCATTAAAGCCAAAACAATATAATTTTTTTACTCTCATTATTAACGCCACCGTAACTCCATTCATTTTCGCGCATACATACTACTCGCCGGATAAATATAGCCTTACTATCTCCATCAGGCTGCAGCCCTGCGGTTTTATGACATCGTATGCTGCAAACCAAGCCAAAAAATTAAAACCCAATTAAATCAACGATAATAACCTATTAGCACCTGTTAATAGATAACGTTAAAGTTACTTTTAACAGCATCGTTAAAATCAGTTCGTAAATAGAGCCGCATTCCAAAATTTGAATTTCCAGCTTGATAAACTATCACTCAATGTAATACCTTCATCGCCACTGAAGTTTAAACATTGCGCGAAAAGCACAGAGTCCAGCTTTTTAACTGCACTCGTAATAAGCATTGGCAATGCACTCGATTTAATTTTTTATCGGGTTAAGGGATTAACATTACTCAGTAGTTACCAGGATGGTGCTCATGACCTCTGCAGATCACAACATCTCAATTAATACCCTCGACACTCTGATGCAGGAAACCTGGCTGCTGTCTCTCGCCATACGAAACGGACAAACCATCACCATTGATGATGCGCTCTACCAGCGCTGTTTCACCCTGATCGAGCAGGTCCAGGATAAACTCCTCGCCGCTGGTGCGCCCCCTATTTTCTGCGAGGAAATCACGTTCGCGCATAGCGTATTTCTTGATGAACTGATCATGACGATCCCGGATACAGACATCTCTGTCTGGTGGAAACGCTCGCCGCTACAAGGATATTTTCTCGCTCATCTTAATGGGGGTGAAATCTTCTACGAACGCATCAGAACGTTGCTGCATGAACCCGCGCCTGCGGAAACTCTTGTGGCCTGCTATTACCGCATGTTGCGCTTCGGCTATATCGGAAAGTGTCTGACGGAAGATAACGAAGAGCGTATTTCGCTGATGCAGAAGCTAAAAGCCTTATTACCTGAGCAGGCTGAATCACCCGACAAACCGATTTTTATTCAGCGTTCACCCTATAAATCATCGTTCTGGCAGCGCGCTCCCTGGCTTATTCGTAGCGGTATTATCGTTGCCATTGCTATTGCCACATTCATCATGAACGGTCATCTGCAATATCTGACTGGCAAAGGGTAAACGCCAGACCAATACATATTTCAGGAAGGAATCTGTTAATGGGCAGAAAGGATTTTGTTCTTCAGGGCGGAACTACGCCGGTTTATAACCACTATCAGCTAAACATCTCTGCGCTGAAAAACCAGCATCCGGATATTCAGTTATCGGTGCTACGCTTTAGTGGTGAGGAGGCGTTAAATACGCCCTGGCGCTACACCATTGAGATAACCAGTGCTACCCGCAATATTCCGGCTGAGATTTTAATTAACAGCGCGGCTCAATTGCTGTTTTATCCCGACGGTCAACCCTGGCAATCGGTAGAGCCACGCATTCTGCGCGGCGTAATTACTGCTTTTCAGCAGTGTGAGTCCTCTGCTGATGAAACGCGGTATGTGGTGACGCTGGAGTCTCGCCTGGCACTGCTACGATCCAGCCTCACGTATGCCGTTTATCAACACATGAGCGTGCCGGGTGTAGTAGAAGACATTCTGAAACGCTGGGAATTCTCTTCACTCGATTATCACTTCCAGTTAAGCACGCAGTATCCGGTGCGCGATTTCTATATCTCTTACGCCGAAAGCGATCTTGCATTTATTGAGCGCCACCTCGCACGTATTGGCGTGTTTTATTACTTCAGCTGGGATGAGGAAAATCACCGTGATGTGCTGGTGCTGGGGGATAGCGCGCAGGCATACGCCTCAGAAATGCCTATTGCATTTCGTCATCCGTCAGGCCTGTTTGATGGTGGACAGGAGTCACTGTGGAATATATCCATTAACCATCAGTCGGTTGCAGCAAGCACAAAACTCAATGATGAGTATTACCGCCATGCGCAGGATGACATGCAGGCCGAGGTTGAAACCGATCCCGATAAACCGGCACTCACTGGAACGCTTTACCGCTACGGTGAGAACTATCAGGAGCGAGGTAAAGAATTTCAAGCGCTGCCGGAACAGGGCCAGTGGTTTGCCCGGCGTCGCCAGGAACGCCTGATCACCGAGCAAATCACCTTTGCAGGCAGCACCAATGCCATGGAGATTCGTCCGGGCATGGTCATCTCGCCACAAGGCAAAGCGTGGCCGGATGCGCCGGATGGTCTGCTGGTCATTGCAACCTTTTCAACACGAATTTCACGTGATACTGCCTACGTTATTCGTTTCACCGCCGTACCGGTACGCTCCCACAGTCCCTATCGCCCACCGCTGAAAACCTGGCCGCACATCGCGGGAACACTGCTGGCACGCGTAAGCAGCCCGGTTGACAATGCGCAGTATGCCGAACTTGATGAACATGGACGTTATCGGGTGCGGTTCCAGTTCGATGTGAATGCGTCATGGCAATCCGGTTTTGAAAGCGTGCCGGTGCGGCTAGCGAAGCCCTATGCAGGGAATGTCTACGGCTGGCACTTCCCGCTGATAGCCGGAACGCAGGTAATGATTGCCTTCACCAACGGCGATCCCGACAGGCCGTACATCCTCTGCTCGATGCATGACTCGCGTCATGAGGACCCGGTTAATCTCTATAATTATCAACGCAATGTATTGAGGACGCCGGCAAACAACAAACTCAGGTTTGAGGATCGTCGGGGCTATGAGCATGTCAAACTCTCGACGGAATTTGGCGGTAAGAGCCAGCTATCGCTCGGTCATATCGTTGATAATGCCCGCACTAAGCGCGGTGAAGGTTTTGAACTGCGCACGGACAGCACGGGTACGCTGCGTGCCGGTAAAGGTCTTTTCCTTACTGCAGATGCGCAAATTACCGCAACCGGTAAGGTGCTGGAGATGGCCCCAGCGCTATGCCTTATCAAAGGTGCGCTCAGCCAGATTAGCGACTGGCAAACCATCACGCAGTCTCACCACAATTTCCAGCCCGATGCCGCCCATCTCAAGGCTTATCTGGCAGCTGTCGATCAGCTGAAATCCCCGGCAATGCTGCTGAGCGCACCGGAAGGTATCGGTGCAGTTAGCCCTAAAAGCATCCTTCTTAACTCAGGCACCACTCTGCACCTGCAAAGCCAGACGGAAACCAGTATTGCCAGCTACAAACGTATTCAGGTCAACGCCCGTCAGGCGATTTCTTTGCTGTCGCAGCAGGAGGGAATCCGCATGGTGTCAGGCAAAGGACCGCTGACGGTGGAATCCCATGCTGACACGTTGGGACTGACGGCGATGAAAGATATCAGCGTACAGACCGTGCAGGGGGAGCTGCGGCTGACCGCGAAAAACGGCATCGTGCTGGGCTGCGGTGGCGCAACCATCCGGATCACGCCGCAAGGCGATATACAGATCCATTCGCCGGGTAAAACCAGCATCCGTGGCGCGCATGCCTGGGATACTCCCGCCAGCGAAGAAACTCACTTGCCAGAACTGCCTAAATCGGTGTGCAAAGCGTGCCTGAAAAAAGCGCAGGAGGCGGCGCTGGCTTTTGCGCCGCGGGGCTAACGATGACAAATAAAGATAACGGCAAAGCATGGCTGAAGCAGGCTACTGCCCTCTGCACTGCAGCCGGGCAGGATTATATCGATGTGCTGGTAGATCAGGCCGGTAGCGCGCAGCCGCTGCAGCAGGCGCTGAACCAGATAACCCCGCCATTACGCTGGTTCGCGCTATTCGAAGGTACGCCGGAAGCTGCAACGGCAGAATATTCGCCGCTGGTAATGCGACTGCACTGGAGCGCCGGCAGCCACCAGCGCTGGCTGGAACAGCTGGTGGAGCATTTCACCGGCTCGCCACGCCTGACGTTACTGCTTTCACCGCTGGCGTTCGATCTGCAGAGCAGCCATCTGCAGGCACTCTCTCAGGTTCACTGGGAAGAGCAAACCGGCTTACTGCGTTACTACGACAACCGCGTGTTTCCCTCTTTGCTGGAACACGTCCTGACCCCAGAACAGCAGGCGGCGTTCACCGATATCGCGCTGTTCTGGAGCTGGCGAGATCGGGATGGCGAGCTAGTGTGGAAAACCGGCACATGGCACCCGGAGCGACAGCTTACTGATGCTCCGGCGATGAATCGCATTAGTGATGCACAGGTGGAGTTGATGGGATGTATCAGCGATGCCGAGGCGCTGATGAAAGAGCGGGCGACTACGTCTGGCTCTCGAGAAGCAGACTTTGCACACTGTTTCGCCATCGCATTAAAGGCAAGCCGGGCGGGTTATGTGGGCGATCTTCTGGACTATAAGGAATAAACCGAATGAAAAAACGGATATTAAGTACGTTCGCTAAGCAGGTAATCTGCGCAGTTTTATTTGTGCAGCTAGCTGGATGTGGAACTTTGTTACGTAGTGAAAGTAGCGAAAGGATATATCGCGGGGTAGATACCGATATTAAAAATGCCTCAAATGCTTATATGTGGCTTTTCTCTGTCGGTGTTTTACCTGTTTTTTCAGTTATCTCGTTACCTTTTGATGCAGTGATAGATACGGTTTTGCTGCCTGTAGATCTTGCTGTTAGCAAATCACCGACGGTAAATAGGCAACCTGCTACCAATTTCATTCCAATATTTGCCGTCAATATGACGAGCCAACCAGATGTTAATTATATCATCCGAAAGAAAAGTACTGGAGAAATACTTACGCAGTCACGGAGCAGAATTATTCCTCAGGCTGGTAGCGCATCAGGTAAAATTGATACTCGTTCCCTACTGACTGAAAACAATCCATTGCTTTCCCCAGAATCCGTGACGATTAGCTGGAATAATGTAAAAGAGCTCCCGATAGCAAAATCAACGGATACACGCAGTATGGTTAAGTCATTTACCCCCGATAATTATCTGCGTGAGGCAGCAAGTGTCATTGTACTGTTTATGCCCTGTAACCGAGTGATGCTTATTAATAATAAATCTGGATACTACCACTCTGAGTTTGTTGAGCAAAAACCTGTAAAGGAACTTTTCCAACAATTGAACTTTCTAGCCGAACAATCTCAATGTTCAGCTTCAGGGCAGGTAAAACTCTCAATGGAAGGAGTTTGGCAATGAATGAAGGATTATCAAATTGGCTAAAAAATGGATTATTATTTTTTATTACTGTAATGACTTCAGGGTGCTCGCAAGCAAAAAATGACGATGGTTATACCGCTGGGGATTTGAGCGGTATCAACCATATGGCTGACAGTGGTGTTAATTCGTTTTCGGTTAATGGATATGGCGGGAGGCTGACTGGTAACACATGCTGCATCATGCTTCCTGAAAAATGGACGCCCGAAATTAAAGCTCGGATTGAATGGGAAGTTGACCCTAATCCTGATGTAATTTTGCCTCCATTAGGGACTGATGAGTTCCGTAAAGCATATAAACAACATAGAACAAAATACCAGCAACACAGCGCCATCATTAATATTCCACAGTATGGCAAGGAGCGCTGTGGATTAACGGTGCATTTCCTGGCTTGTAATCAGGTGAAAGTGGCAACCGCGTGCTCTGGATACGGTACATCGGGCTACCCGATTAAAGAGCCTCTTAACATGAAGGAGCCTGCGACATGTCCCGTGAAATGAATTTAGCGCTGCCTTGTTTTGCACCACCGCTGTTCCCTGACAGTGGTCGCCTGCTGCTTAGCGAAGCGCAGGTTAATGCCAATTATAAAAAACAGATTCGCGAAGAAAATCATTATCGAGCCAGCCTGGCCGAAGAAACAAGTAAGAAAGGCATCATACCCTGCTGCCGGAGCCTACATATCAGTTTTTTTTTCGATGGTACGGGAAATAATGAAGAGAACGATACTCGCGTATCGAAACCGCCTCATCCAACCAATATCGCCAAATTATTTCATGCTACATATGCCAAAACAGCCGAACCCGATGGATATTTCGCCTATTACATTCCAGGTGTTGGCACACCATTCCCTAAAATTGGTGAAATGGATTACAGCAACGATGGGCTTGCTTTCGCCGCTGGGGGAGAAAATCGAATTAACTGGGCGTTATTAAGATTGGTGGATGCATTAACTTATGCCATTTCTAAAGGATCCAAACGCCTTAATGATGAAGTAGCGAAAGGTATGCTGTCCAGCATGCAGGCTCGCGGATCTTTTTCAGGAGAAGTGAACCGACGTAATGTGATTAACACTTTAGTAAAAGCGTTAAATAGCCAGGTAGTGGAAATCCAGCAGCCACATATTCTGGGAGTTAAGCTATTTATCTACGGATTTTCTCGCGGAGCTGCCGAAGCGCGGACTTTTGTTAATTGGTTAACTCAGATACCCGAACCCAAATTTAAAAACGAACATCTTATACTTGCTGGTTTGCCGATCAGTATTGAGTTTCTGGGATTACTGGATACGGTAGCATCTGTTGGTGCTGCTCACATTCTGCCAGGTGCCGCAGGTCATATGGGCTGGGCGGATAATAGTCAGCAATTACCTGATGAACATAAATTTCCGGGATTGATAAAGTGTTGTCGTCATTTCGTTGCCGCGCACGAGCAGCGTTTATGCTTCCCCCTTGACTCAGTCCGTCGCCCAGACGGCAGCTATCCGGCCAACACTCAGGAGGTTATTTACCCCGGAATGCACTCAGATGTTGGCGGCGGCTATCCTCCGGGGGATCAGGGAAAATCATGCAATGGCACAGGTGAAATTCTTTCGCAAATCGTTCTTCATGATATGTATGCTGCGGCCTTTGAGGCGGGAGCGCCATTAGCAGTTCTGCCTAAAAGTATCTCTGCACTTATAAAGGACATTTCACCTTCTCGAATGATGTCTCCCGAATCACAAGGAGAATTCGACTTCAGTAAATCACTAATCAAACGCTTCAACATTTGGCGTCAAACCCTGCTGAACACCACCCTACAAGGCAACGAAGAAATTGATGATAAGCAAGAAGGCTATCGTCCTTACCAGCTTTCTCAGGCGCTTGAAACAGCCCTAATCGATCAGATTGGCTGGATCACCGCCTGGCGCATTGGCCGCTATGCTCATGGCAGTATGCTTCCGCAAGGGGAGAAGTTTGCTGACAGTTTCTTCAACAAGGCACCGCAGTTAAAACCTGACGAACTTAAAAAAGAAGCGGAAGATCATAAAACAGCGGTAAGTGAACTTAACGCTCGTCGCGCCGAAGCGAAAAAGAATCGCAAACCGCTCGATGAAAGCTTACAGGGCAAACCCGATCTCGATCCAACCAACGCACAGTATCAGTTACGCGAAGCTGCCCGGGAATTTCAGCATGATTACAAGCTGTGGCGACGCGATATTAATGGTGACTGGAAAGCTCAAACCACACAAATTGTCCTGGATGTGATCCCCAAGCATGCCGTCTTCCTGATCAATGGTGATGATGAAGACGCTGAATACCAGCAGATGAAAGCCGATGGCAATCGACGCTATCCCCAACTGTTTATCGATAAGCTAGGCACCGGGATCCGCACGCAACCACGTGCCGACCTGCTTGCGCTCTATGATGAGCAAATTCACGATTCCCGCGCCTGGTTTATGCAAAGTGCATTGGGTGGACGCGAGCCCTGGGGCGGTTATTTCCGCTACCGCATGATTTACTGTGGTAACCAGACCAATAAAAATCTTCGCCTGATATCTGTCGAAGGCAAAGTAATCAACGCCGCGCCAACATCCAACAACGTCATCTATTTTATCGAACCCAAAACGGCCTATAACAGCGCCACTTATAAAGTGAAGGATACGGCAACCGGCGTGATTCAGACGCTGAATCCGCCGGCAGCCACCACGCAACCAGGGACCGCTGTAGCCCTTGCCCGCTCCGATGTTGTGACATCACAGCACCAAGCCATGATGACCTCTGCCATCGACATGCTGAAATCATCAGGAGCGAAAGTAGTATGACGCTCAAAAAATTGGTGCGCGTTGGCGATACGCTCAAACCCTACGGCGGCGAAGTGCTCAGCGGCAGTTTCGATGCTTTCGGCAAGTCAGTGGCCTGTGTTAACGATAAAGCGAAATGTAACGAGCACGGCATGACCACCATCATGCAGGGAGCGCCTAACAGCACCGTAAACGGTAAGCCCGTGGCGCTGGATGGCCACCGGTGCGCCTGCGGTTGCATGCTGGTCAGCTCACTGCCTGATATGGATATCTGCGGATGAATCAACCTCCGGTCTATGCTGACTATGCCGCCGTTCAACCTGTCCGCTGGCGGCGCTGGCGGGTGACGCTGCCCGTGCTGTTGTTTATCACAGCAATCACTACCATCCTGCTGTGGCCAGAAGGGAAACCGACCCGCTCGCCGCTATTCTGGTTCTGGGCGCTGGTGCTGCCATTGCTGTGCTGGTTGCTGGCGGTGGCATTGCGCTGGCTTATATGGCTGCAAAACACTGATAACAGTCGGACGCACCAAGCCGAAACGTCGCTGGCGCTGGATGCCTGGTGGCGCAAGCGTAGCCAGGCATTACCGGTTGAAACCGTACTGCTGGTGACGCCCGTCGGGGATGACATTGCCGAACATCTGGCGCTGTTGTCGCAACCGCCGGACGCATCGCAGCCGGGTATCAATGCTGAAGGTTACGCCGTGCTGCGCTGCCCGCTGGTGCTGAACGGCACACGCGATCGCTCTGCGATGCTGGCGGCTTATCTCGCTAACCGCTTAGCAGCCCATTTTCGTCAGGCAGTTGAAACACGCCTTGTCACCCACTTCTGCTGGCTCGGTGGTGATGAAAGCCTGGCCACCTTTAGAGAAACGCTGCTGGCCGAGGGCATGGTTTTGCCCGAAGAAATTCTCCGGCTTACGTCACGGACTGGCACTGACACCGTTATCGATCTTATCGCTGAAACTCCCCCAGCCCTGCTGCTTTGTGCTGGGAGTGGCGAAGGCGTGCCTGCTTACGACCAGGTCACCGGAGAAGCCGCCTTTGCCTGGCTCTGCTCAACGCGAGGCTCGGCGCTGCTGCACCGTTCAGAGTGTTGGCAGCCTGTGCCAGGTGAAACGGCTGCGCAGACCGTGTCGCAGCTATCCCGCTACGCCGGGCTGGCTGATGTGCCGGATCGGATCCTTGCGGCGGATGTTCCAGAGATGGAAGCGCTGCTGGATGGCGGCTGGTCTGCTCTGGAGCATGTGCTTGCTCCGTGGCTTGGCAACGCCGGGCAAATCACACCTTTTACCTTACGGTCGCTGGCGCTGCTCTCTGCGCTCAACGGTCAGTCCTGCGGCTGGATCGCCGCAGATCGGGAATCTCGATACATTACAGGAGTTTGTGTTCCCCGTGGAAACCTCACGCACTAACCCGCGATATTCGCTGTTCAGGCTGATTTGTGGCTATCTGATCGCCATTACCCTGCTGGTACTGATCGGCGCCGGACTGTATTACTTTGCTGGCAGCAGCCTTGATCTGCCTGAAGCTCTGCCGCGTCAGATTGCCTTCTGGTCGCTGATCGTCTGGCTGACGCTGGTGTGGTTCTGCCCGCTGTTTATGCTCGCCTGGCGTTGGCTGGTGCGGCTGCAGGCATGCGAGGTAACAGGCGCAACGGGAACGCAGAAGCCGCGGCCAGCAGACAATCAGAGGGCGCAGGATATTATCAGCCAGATGCGTTTCCAGTATCGATGGCGCTGGCGCAGCCGGGTGCGCATTCTGCTGGTAGTCGGGGATGAGCATCTGGTCGAACAGAGTATTCCGGGGCTGACAACCCAGCACTGGCTGGAGGGACACAATACCTTGCTGCTGTGGCACGGTAGCGCACAGGCGGATCCGCAGCCCGCGCAGCTTCGGGCGTTGCGTAAAATCCGCCGCCAGCTGGCTGATGCGGTGGTCTGGGTGGTCAATGCCGAAGCAGAAATGACGCAGGATCTGCTGGATACCACGGCCCGCCAGATGCAAAAACGCTACAGCCTGTTGGGCCAGGATATCCCGCTGTGGCTGTGGGAATGCCATGCGCCGTCGCTATCAACATCTCCCGAGCAAGGCATAGGATTTATTATTGCCCCCGATGAGAGTGCAGACGATTATCGCCAGTCGCTTGATGAGCTTGAGCACCAGCTGGTCCAGCGTGGTATGCAACAAACCGACCTTAATCGCCAGCACAGTTTTCTGCTGGAGCTGGCGCGCACATTGCGCAACGGCGGCTCCACGCGCCTGACAAAGACACTGTCGCAACTCTCAGAAGGCGCACGGGCGCTGCCGCTGGCGGGCCTGGTGCTCAGCCCATCGCTCACATCCGGCAGTGCTTCCCTGCTTCATGCCTGGCAGCCGGGAAAAGCATGGCGGGATTTGCTGGCGCTGCGCTGGCGTAAACCGGTGACTAACGGCGCTTCATGGCAAAAAACGTTGCTAATGCTCTGCTCCTGCCTGCTGGCAGTGTGGATGGCGTGCCTGGTGTTTTCCTATATTGCTAACCTTCGTTTGCTGCAGGCGGATCAGCATCTTGCAGCTGCGGCAACGGATACCCGCCAGCCGCTGCATCAGCAGCTGTTCGCGCTGCGGGAATTGCAGAAAGAGATCGAGCGTCTGCAGCACCGTCAGCTGTACGGTGCGCCCTGGTACCTGCGTTTTGGCCTTAGCCAGAACGATGCGTTGCTGCATTTCCTGTGGCAACCGTGGCAGCAGGCAGCCATGCCGCTGTTGCGTGACGCCTCCGCTCAGCGCCTTTCCACGCTAATGAGCGACTGGCGCAACCTGCCGCCGGACAGTCCGCGGCGGGCAGATGATGCCAAACAGATGTATGACCTGCTGAAGGCTTACCTGATGCTGGCGCATCCCGACCAAGCCGATCCGGCATTTTTCAGTACCACGTTGATGACAATCTGGCAGCAGCGCGATGGCATTATGGACGCCAGCTGGCAAAACAGTGGCGGCGACATGCTGGCCTTTATGATGACCAATCTGCCTGCGCATCCGGCATGGCGACTGGAGCCAGATATGCAACTGGTCAGCAGTATGCGTTCGGCCCTGCTGCGCCAGATGGGTGCCAGCAATGCCGAAGCCAATCGCTACCAGAAGCTGCTTGAACACGTGGCCCGCGACTATGCCGACATGACGCTGAGCGAAATGGTCAGCGGCACCGACAGCCGCATGCTGTTCAACACCGATGAAACCGTGCCCGGCGTCTTCACCCGCAAAGCGTGGGAGGAGGACATTCAGCCCGCAATTGAGAAAGCGGCGAAGGTGCGCCGGGACGAGATCGATTGGGTACTGAGCGACGGTAAACCGGCCAGCAACAATGAAGTCTCTGCGGAAACGCTTAAGACGCGGCTGACCGAGCGCTACTTCTCCGATTACGCCGGCGCCTGGCTGAAATTCCTTAACAGCCTGCAATGGCAGCGGGCAGAGAGCCTATCCGAATCGATTGAACAGCTCACCCTGCTGGCGGATATACGTCAATCACCGTTGATTGCGCTAATGAACACGCTAAATGTTCAGGGCCGCACCGGACAAACCGGCGGCGATCTTACCGATTCGCTGGTGAGCTCAGCAAAGCACCTACTCACTAGCGATAAAGCAAAAGGGATTGCTCAGCCACAGGGCGCGCGTGGTCCGCTGGATGCCACTTTTGGGCCGCTACTGTCGCTAACCGCGAGTGGCGCAGCGGCAACAGAGAGCCTCAGTCTGCAAACGTTTCTGACCCGCATCACCCGCGTGCGTCTGCGTCTGCAGCAGGTGACCAACGCCCCGGATCCGCAGGCCATGATGCAGTCGCTGGCGCTAACGGTTTTTCAGGGCAAAGCGGTCGATCTTACCGATACCCGCGATTACGGCAGCCTGATTGCTGCCAGTCTCGGTCAGGAGTGGAGCGGATTGGGTCAGGCGGTGTTTGTGGAGCCGATGGTACAGGCCTGGGAGCATGTGCTTAGCCCAACCGCAGAGAGCATTAACCATCAGTGGCAGAACGACATTGTTACTCCCTGGGATGAAGCGTTCGCCGACCGCTATCCGTTTGCTCATCGAGAAAGCGACGTCTCCTTGCCACATCTGGCGCAATTTTTGCGCACCGATACCGGACGCATTGCGCAGTTTGTTAACCACCGTTTAGGTGGCCTGCTGCGTCTGGAGGGTGATCGCTGGGTGCCGGATGCCATGCACAGTCAGGGACTGACATTCGATCCCGCTTTTCTCAATGCGCTAAACAAGCTGACGCGCATCGCCAACGTCGCCTTTGTCCGGGGAGACGTGGCGCTGCATTTCCAGATGATGGCAAAACCTTCCCGTGAGGTGGTGGAGTCTGCGCTGACGGTGGATCGCCAGAAGCTTGAATATTTTAACCAGCAAGAGAGCTGGCAAACGCTGAACTGGCCTGACAACCGCTGGCAGCCACAAACGACGCTCACCTGGCGCAGCGCCAAAGCGGGAACCCGCATTTATGCCGATCATCCGGGAAGCTGGGGACTGATCCGCCTGCTGGATAAAGCACGTATTACCGGGTTGGGCGGCAATATTTACCGGGTGGTGTGGCCAACGCCGGATGGACTGGCACTTAACTATCAAATTCGCACGGAGCTGGGTAACGGCCCGCTGGCGCTGCTCGATCTGCGCGGGTTCAGGTTGCCGACGCGCATCTTTGTTTCTGCCACGCCAGATGACGCCGCTTATCAGGGAGATGAACCATGACCCGCCGTTTCTTAAACATGCTGCCGCTCTGCTTTGCGACCATTCTGCTGAGTAGTTGCGGTGCCTGGCAAAAAACTAAACAGGGAACGGCGAGTGTGGCAAAAGCGGTGTTTTATCGTCAGGTGAACAGGTTGCATCTGACTTTCAACGCCCGCGCCGCGATCAATCAGGATGATGCTCACCACGCCATGCCACTGCGTTTAGGTATTTTCCAGCTCAGCGAACGTCAGACTTTCGATAACACCGAATACCACGATCTGCTCACGCAGCCAGACATTGTGCTGAAAGAGAGCCTGGTCGCGCAGCGACAACTCAGCGTAATGCCAGGGCAAAGCATCACTATGGCTATGCCGATGGAGCAACAGGCGCAGTTCGTGGCGATAGTTGGCCTGTTCCGCCAGCCTGACAGAGAGCGTGGTACATGGAAGCGGGTATTAAGCCGCGATGATCTTGATGCGGATACACCGCGCACGATTGAAGTAAGGGATAACACCCTAAATTTGGATTCATTGAAGTAACACTTCAATTTCACAAGGCAGGAGCCATAACGTGACGCTATACGATATAAAACCTAAATTTCAGAATCTGTTAAGACCCACAGTGGTGAAGTTACATGCCCGGGGCATCACTGCCAACCAGGTGACGCTATTTGCCATGCTTACCTCGGTGGCGTTAGGTGCATTACTGATCTGTTTCCCCGATCCTCGCTGGTTTATCACTCTGCCAATCTTCCTGTTGGTCCGCATGGCGTTAAACGCCATTGATGGCATGTTAGCCAGGGAGTTCCACCAGCAATCCACTGCAGGCGCAATCCTCAATGAAGTGGGTGACGTTATCTCTGACGCCGCACTCTATCTGGCATTTGCCTTTATTCCCGGCATCTCACCCGGGTTAGTGGTGCTGGTGGTATTGCTCGCCTGGCTCACAGAATTCTGTGGAGTGATTAGCCAGACGCTGAACGGCACCCGCAGCTACCGGGGACCGCTGGGCAAAAGCGATCGTGCGTTTATCTTCGGTGCAGTTGCCTTGGTTATTGCGCTGTGGCCGCAGTATCTCGAATGGGTAAATGCGGTCTTTGCCCTCTCAGCCATGCTGCTGTGCTGGACTTGCCTCAATCGCTGCCGCAGTGCGACGGAGGCAAAAAATGTCTGAATCTACACGCCTTCTCTACTACTGCCTGGGCGGCATTTTCGCCGTGCTCATGCTGGCAACATGCGTGACTTATGTGCTGAAAAAATGCCGTCCACAACGCAACTGGCTGGAATTGCAGCAGCGCGTCCACAGCTGGTGGGTGATTATTTGCCTGTTTGCATTGGCGATGCTGTCACCAAAATGGCTGGCGCTGTTTTTCTTTGGCTTTATCAGCTTCCTCGCGTTGAAAGAGTATCTGACGCTGGCGCCAACGCGGCGTTCGGACAGCATGCCCCTGCTCTGGATGTACGCTGCCATCCCGCTGCAATATCTCTGGGTCGACATGGCCTGGTACGGCATGTTCATTATCTTTATTCCGGTCTACGTCTTTCTGTTCCTGCCGGCGCGTATGGTGATCGCCGGAGATACCAAAGGTTTTCTGCACTCCGCATCGGTAATGCACTGGGGCATGATGACCACGGTGTTCGCTCTGAGCCACGTTGCCTACCTGATGACCTTACCCGGCGCGGATGCCAGCGCCGGTGCGCTGCTGGTTATTTTCCTCGTTGCCCTGACTGAGCTGAATGATATTGCGCAGTATCTGTGGGGGAAATCGCTGGGCAGGATCAGGGTGACTCCCAACGTCAGCCCGAACAAGACCCTCGCCGGACTGCTCGGTGGCCTATTCACCACCACGTTACTGGCTGTCATTTTCGGTCCGCTCATGACGCAGATGGATCACCTGCATTCCCTGGCGGCTGGGCTGATTTTGGCTATGAGCGGATTCTGCGGTGATGTAGTGATGTCGGCCATCAAGCGCGATTTCGGGGTCAAAGACTCCGGTAAGTTATTGCCCGGACACGGCGGCATTCTGGATCGGCTGGATTCCCTCATCTACACCGCGCCGCTGTTCTTCCACTTCTATTACTACTTCTACCTGTAAGGGGCGCACATGAACGCTATGTTGCGCTGGATTTTTACACTTTGCATCGCCTACCCGCTGATGTGGATTTGGCTGGGTGTGGCGGTGGCCAATCGCAGAAAATTACCCAAAACAGGCCCGGCGATCATCGTGGCAAACCACAATAGCCACCTCGATGTGCTGACGCTATTCACCCTTTTCCCCCTCTCAACGTTGGTGAACGTGCAGCCCGTGGCAGCGGCCGATTACTTCCTGAAAAACAAAGTGATTGGCTGGTTTGCCCTTAAGGTGATTGGCATCATCCCGGTTTATCGCGGGTCGCATCAGGCCAATCCGCTGCAGGCCTGCATTGATGCCCTGGCTGAAAAGAAAATTGTCATTATTTTCCCGGAAGGTACGCGCGGAGAGCCGGGCAAATTCTCTGAAATCAAATCCGGCATCTGGCATCTCAGCCAGCAATGCCCAGATGTGCCGATTATTCCGGTCTATATGCACGGGCTCGATCGCTCAATGGGTAAAGGCCAAAAAATCCCGGTGCCGTTCTTTATCGATATCTATATCGATGATCCGCTTCGTTTTCAGGACAACAAAGATGCGTTTAAAGCCGCGTTATTAAACCGTTTCGTCGAATTACAACTGCAAGCAACAAGGAAATGATCATGAGCCAGGAAGCACGCTTATTTGTAGAGAGTTCGTTTTTAACCAGCGATGGTGCATCACTCTTTTTTCGACACTGGCCTGCGCAAGATAGCCAGAGCAAAAAAGTAATAGTGCTATTTCATCGCGGACACGAGCACTCAGGGCGCTTACAGCATGTTGTCGATGAGTTAGTCATGCCTGACACCCATTTTTACGCCTGGGATGCGCGCGGCCACGGCCAGTCGCCAGGCGCGCGCGGTTATAGCCCAAGCCTTGCCCGTTCAGTGCAGGATGTGGATGAGTTCGTGCGCTTTGTGGCGGAGTCAGCGCAGGTCAGCATGGAGGACATCGTCGTCATCGCGCAAAGCGTCGGTGCCGTGCTGGTCGCTACCTGGGTACATGATTACGCGCCGAAAATTCGCGGCATGGTGCTGGCTTCACCCGCGTTTAAGGTGAAGCTGTACGTTCCTTTTGCCCGCTCTGGTTTACGTCTGCAGCAACGCATGCGCGGCCTGTTCTACGTTAACTCCTACGTCAAAGGTAAATTCCTCAGTCACGATGCTGAACGCATCGCCAGCTTTGAGCAGGATAAGCTTATTACCCGTCAGATCGCGGTGAATTTCCTGCTGGATCTGTATAGAACGGCTGAGCGTATCGTGTCTGACTCTGCCGCTATCACCGTACCCACGCAGTTGCTGATCTCCGGCGATGACTTTGTGGTGCATGCCGAGCCGCAGAAAAAATTCTTCCGGGGTTTGCGCAGCGCGGTTAAAGAGCAACATATTTTGCCGGGCTTTTATCACGACACGCTGGGTGAAAAAGATCGCCAACTTGCCTTCGATAAAATGAAGTCGTTTATCGAAACGCTCTACAGCAGCGCACCTTACGCGTTCGATTACAGCCATGAAGACCAATGGAGTCCGGGCGCTGATGCCTATCGTGAACTACAGGCACCGCCTCATCGCCGCTCGCTGCAAGGCCTGTTTTACGCCTCGTTGAGCTCCGGCATGAAAACCTTCGGCAGGTTATCTAAAGGCATGCGGCTGGGATATGAAACCGGCTTTGATTCCGGCAGCACGCTTGACTATGTCTACCGTAATTCCGCCGAAGGAACGGGTGTGCTCGGTCGCATCATCGATCGCCATTATCTCAACAGCATCGGCTGGCGTGGCATTCGAGCGCGTAAGGAAAATATCCAGCAGGTAATTGCCCTGGCGGTGGCGAAACTGCATGAGAGCAACATGCCGGTTCACGTGGTAGATATTGCCGCCGGGCATGGCCGCTACGTGCTTGATGCGCTGGAGAAGCAGCCTGATATTGAAAGCATTTTGCTGCGCGACTACAGCGAACTGAACGTGGAAAAAGGGCAGGCGCTGATCGATGAGCGCAACTTAGGCCATCTCGCACAGTTCAAAAAAGGCAATGCTTTTGATTACGACTCGCTCGCCACTCTCGCCCCGGCTCCAACGCTGGGTATTGTTTCCGGGCTTTATGAACTGTTCCCGAGCAATGCGTTAATCAAAACGTCGTTAGCGGGGCTTGCGGCAGCCATTCCTCCTGGCGGCGTGCTGGTTTATACCGGGCAGCCGTGGCACCCGCAGCTCAAAACGATTGCCTGGACCTTAACCAGCCATCAGAACGGCATTCCCTGGCTGATGCGCGTGCGTAGCCAGCTAGAGATGGACACGCTGGTTGAACAAGCCGGATTCGAGAAGTGCCACCAGCTTATTGATGAGTTTGGCATCTTCACCGTGTCGCTGGCGGTAAGAGAGCAGCATGACTGAATCGTCGCTGACTCAGCGCCCACATAGCCTCTGGAAACAGGGGCTTGGCTGGCTACTGCTGCTGGGCCCGCTGTTTTTTCTCAGTTACGGCCAGGTCAATACCTTCACTGCCACCCGGGAGGATATCGGCAGCCTGGTATTGAGCTGGGAGCGGGCGATACCGTTTGTTCCCTGGACCATCGTGCCCTACTGGAGCATTGACCTGCTGTACGGCATTTCACTGTTTATCTGCACCTCAAAACAGGAGCTGATGCGCCACGGCTATCGCCTGCTTACGGCATCGCTGGTGGCGTGCGCAGCGTTCTTACTGTTTCCGCTGAAATTCACCTTTACGCGCCCGGAAATACTGGGCGCCTTTGGCTGGCTGTTCCATCAGCTGGAGCAGTTTGACCTGCCCTACAACCAGGCGCCATCGCTGCACATCATTCTGACCTGGCTGCTCTGGTTACGCTTCCGCCAGCACCTGAATCGCAAGGCGAGAGTTGTCGCAGGCAGCTGGTTTGTGCTGATTGCCATCTCGGTGCTCACGACCTGGCAGCACCATGTTATCGATGTGATCAGTGGATATGGGGTTGCGGTCATCATCAGCTACGCCATCCCGATTGAAGGCCGATGGCGCTGGCAGCCTCCTTCACCGCACGCTCAGCGTCTCGCCGTTAAATACTGCCTCGGCGGATTACTGTTTTTACTGGCGGGAATGGCCATTCCCTATGGCTATCTGCTGCTGTGGCCCGGCATCGCACTACTGATAGTAGCGGCGGGCTACGCGGGAGTGGGCGTGACGATATTCCAGAAAAACAGCAGCGGCAGCCTGTCTCTTTCCGCGCGCTTACTGCTGTTACCTTATCTGACAGGCGCAGCGATCTCCCGCTGCTGGTTCTCCCGCCACATGGCTAAAAGCAGTGTCATTTTCACCGGCGTAGCGCTGGGCAGATTTCCCGGTAAGGCGGAACGGCATATCGCAGTTTTCGACCTGACAGCCGAATTCCACCAAGGCAACCGCATGGCACAGCGCTGGCAAGCGTACCCGCTGATGGATCTGCTGGTGCCAGAGATTGAGGATATGCGCCATGCGGTAAGGCAACTCCGCCTGCTGTGCCAGACACATGACAAAGTGCTGGTTTGCTGTGCCCTGGGTTTATCGCGCAGTGCGACGGTAGTTGCAGCCTGGCTGCTGGCTGAGGGGCACGTTGCGTCAGTTGCTCAGGCTGTTGAGTTGATTCAGTCGAGACGCCCGCAGATTGTCCTCACGCCTGCCCACATCAAGGCTCTGGAAGCATTTAGCAAGGAGCAGTTATGTCAGACAACAGCATGACGAACCGGATTATGCACATCCATCTCGCCAGCTGGCGCTACGTCGCCGCCTTAACGCTGCCACCGCTGGCGATGATGTTTCACCTCCTCACCTCCGTGCTTAGCGTACCGTTAATGGTGCTGTTTTTAATTACGCACTATTACTGCTGGCGCTTATGGCTGGATGAGCGGCTTTTCTCACTGCTCAACGACGACAAGGATCTTGCCGAATTTGATCAAGGCATGGCGCATCTGTGGCGGCAAAAAACTTCTGACACCCGCTCTCTGCCGGATCGCTGGCGGGGAACGCGCACCTTGTTTTATCGAACCCTGCTCTCTCTGTTGCTGCTGTGGCTGATTTCACTCTGCTCAGTGCTTTATCTGACATTGATGCCGGTTGATTAGGTGAGCCATGAACGAACACGACTTTCTCAACTATTTCGACAGTGAAATGCGCTATCTGAAATCGGCGGCGCAAGAGTTTGCTGAACAGCATCCGCAGGCGGCTCGTCGCCTCGGCATCGACGGAACGTCGCTGAAGATGGATGAGTCTGTAGAGCAGCTCTTCCAGGGATTTTCGCTACTGGTGGCGCAGATGCGCCGCAAGATTGAAGATGATATCCCTGAACTGACGGAGCCACTGCTTGGGCATCTGCTGCCAGTGGTAAACCGCACGCTGCCATCGATGGCGATCGTTGAACTCACGCCAGATACCATCGCCCAGGTACGTGATGCCGTGCTGCCGGAAGGCACTACGCTGTTGACCCGCCCGATGGATATAACCGGCCTGCGCTGCCCCTATCGCACCACCGATGCGCTCAAGCTGCATCCGCTGACGCTGGGCGAGATAACGGCGCCCTTCCATCCCGATGGGCACCAGATGATCTGCCTGCGGTTTGCTCTCAGTTCCCAGGCGGATCCAAGCCAGATCGATCTCAGCGATATCCCGCTTTATATCCACGGAGATCGCCCGGTGCAGTCGCTGATGTATCAGGCTCTGAGCAACGATATTGAACGAATCACGGTTCGCCTGCCGCAGAGTGATAACTGCGATCCACAACCCTTTACTGGCAACATCCGCGCCCGCTGGCAGCAGCACTGGCGCTCGGTGTGGCCGGAAAGCGACAGCCCAGCCTTGTGCGGCGAAGTGCGTCCGCTGCTGGAATATTTCAATTTTCCCGCGCGCTATGCGTTCTTTACCCTTTCCGGGCTTAACACGCTGCCCTTTAGTGAAAGCTGCAGGGAGGCGATGCTCGAAATCCATTTGAGACAGCCACTTCCGCGCGACATTTCGCTGCCGCAAGATGTGCTGCGCATTCACTGCGCTCCGGTTATCAACCTGTTTTCTCTCAACGCAGAGCCGCTGAAAGTGCAGCCCACGGTGCTGGATTATCGCCTGCGACCACGCCGGCTGGGCGATCAGCATATGGAGATCTACAACGTGGATGCGGTGGCCGCCAGTGAAAAACTGGATAAGCGGCGTTATGTGCCGTATCGACACTTCCGGCAAAAAGGCGGCATGCTGCAACACAAAGCGTCGTGGCCGGAGCGTTATTTCCATACGCGCATCTGGCGTGGCGTCAGCGGTCTTTATGAAACCCTACTGATGCTGGGTGGCGATGCCAGCGAAGCTGACCGAACTCAGGAAGATGCCACGCTGTTTATGAACATCACCTGCACCAACGGCAATTATCCCCGTATGGCGCTGGAGAAAGCGGTATTTGATGGCAGCGCAGTGATCGGCAACCTGGCTGTGCGGTGCAAAACACGACAGCCCCCTTCCATGCCCTATTACCCGCCAACCACGCAACTTTATCAGTGGCACCTGATATCGCTGCTGCATCCCCGCGCCCTGAGCCAGATGATTAGCAATGCCGAAAACCTGCGGGCCGTGATGTCGCTATTTAACTGGAGCGACGAAGAGAACAACCGCCGACGCATCAGCGGTATCCGTCACGTTAGCTGGCAGCAGGACTATAACGCCTCATATCACTGGCACGGCGTGCGCATCCGCGTGCTGCTGGATGAAACAATGTTTAGCGGCACCGGCGATGCCCGATTGTTCTGCGAACTGCTGGAGCAGTTCTTCACCCAGTACGCCAGCGTTATCCGCTTTACCCAGCTGACGGTGCTGCTGATCGCCTCGGGCACCGAATGGGCCTGGCCGGAACGGCGCATTAACAGGGTATTGATGTGACAGACGACAATAAACAAAACCGTTCACCTCTGCCGCCGTTCTGGCTGGACGCCAACGGCGATGATCAGACGGCGCGGTTTAACTTTTATCGCTTCTGCCAGCTGCTAGAACAGACAACCCATAGCCGCCTGGGCACGGGCCGTACGCCGGAATGTGATGCAGTGCGCCTTCGCCCCAACCCACGCCTGGGCTTTCCCGCCAGTGAGCTGAAGCGCACCGAAATCGATGCCGATAATCCAGATGCGCCGCCCACCGTTAGAACACATTTCCTCGGCTTGTACGGCGTGGATTCGCCGCTGCCCACCACCATCATTGATGATATTAATCAGGCCCGTGACGGCGCCGACGCAATGGCCGCGTTTCTGGATATATTCAATCACCGGCTGATAACGCAGTTTTATCGCATCTGGCGCAAATACAACTATCCGGCCACTTTTGCGGCCGGCGGCAATGATGCCATTTCACAAAGCCTGATGGCGCTGACGGGCAATGCCCATAGCCGCGAGCTGCCATCTTCGCGCTTACTGGCGATACTGCAGCCGCTGCTGCACCCGACGCACACCGCTGAAGGAATTGCGGCGGTGATTCGCAGCCAGGCACCTAATACTCATGTTGAAGTTTTTGCGCATCATGCGTTGAGAATGCCGGTGGCGAAAAGCGCCCAGCTTGAACTGCGCGGCGGTTTGTCGCTTGATCAGAACCCGGTACTGGGGGATGAGATCTGTGTGACCGGGTATTGCTCGAGGGTCGAGCTTTTGACCGACGATCTTGATGAAGTGAAGGGCTGGATGCCTAATGGGCAACTCAGGCAGGACGTGATGACACTACTGCGGACGTATTTGGGGTGCGATTATGATCTGCGGTTTTGGCTTACGATGCCTACTAAACTGCTGCCGTTGCCAAGGTTGGGGGCTGATGGATTATTTAATGGGTACAACATGATGCTGGGGTTGAGGGAGGATAATCTGCATGCAATGCCGGAAATTGTGCGCATCATGACAGGACGGTTACGTGAGGAAAATGGGGTGATTGGATGAATGGGATAAGGATAGCCTCAAATCAAATTTTCGCGCTGAAAGTAATCTTGATGATAGGCCAGATGTGATGAGAAAAATAGAGAATGTGTAGGGGAAAACTTCAGCCAGTGTGATTCCAAACTATCTTCATCATTATTTTTTAAGACAGTAAATCATTTTAGTTTTACTCAATGATGCCGATAAAATTTTCAATAAATAAAACCATAATTACTGATGAGGCAATATGAAAAAGATAATCCTGACAGCATCGATTCTAATGGCAACAGGTTCAGCTCTTGCTGCTGAAGATAGAGGCCCCGGAACGTATGTTTGTGACATTAGAATTACTAGCTCTCATACCGAAACCGTGCTTATGAAGAAAGCAGCCGAGGTGCTTGATGAAGGTGATAAGTTTACTGCGCACATGCTGGATAATACCGTCACTTCGCCACAACTTGAAACCGTTATGGATGGAGTAAAGCAGCAAGCGACATCAAATGGAGTAACTTTTTTCAGACGTGCTAATTATGATGACAGGTTTATCATCGAGAACACTAAATCTGGTTTTTTTTACAAATTACGGAACTGTGAGAACTTTAATTAGGAGTAGCTATTATATATTCACGAAAAACCCAATCCATCCATGATGATAGCCTTAGGAAAAGGGTGACTGAATATTTTTTAAGGATAACCCCCACTAAATTAACCTGATAAAAAAACACCAACTAACTATTTTACAGCTAAAAGCCAGCATTATAAATAATTTTTTAGCGACGACAGTTAGAAAGCACCAGCCCAGAAACTCTTAATAAAACATTAATTAAAAATGTATGACTATCGTTGATTATGCCGATATTAACAAAACCCAACAAATTGTGAGATTTAGTTAAATGATAAATAATGATGCGATTCATATGCTTGTAAAGTGCGGAATGGATGAGTCGATTGCGCGATTACTGCAGATATTAGTGAGGCGAAAAGTGGATTTAAAAGAAGAGTTAATTGAAAAACATAACAATAACAATTAAATTAATAAGCTTATAGAAATTTCCACCTAAAAAATCGCATAAAAAGCCACCTTTAATCATTATAAATAAAAATGTCATCACCATCTATTTCACAGAAAGATCCATTATCAACATAATTCCCCCCCCTATAATAGTCACAGTAGAATTAATCTTTACAAAAATAAAAATCTATTATATATTAGCATAACAAAACCATTAACTTATGTGAGAGCTATGCAAAGAATAAATCAAATAATTGCTATTTACAGTCGAATGAAGCCCTTCCCTACCTTTAAAAAAAATAACAAACTTAAATCATTATGGAAAACGCAGGCAACTCTTTTTGTTATAAGTTTAGGTTCATTATTTTTATTAGGAGCGTTAGTTTTAGCAATTAATTTATCCTTCCTTTCTAAAGAGACGACAAAAATAATTGCTCTATCTTTATTTTTAGTCAACTCGCTGAGTAGCATCACCTTTCTTTTAATTCCACCAATAAATGAATTAAAATCATTTATTAACCTAAAAAAAGAAGTAATGAATGATCTTGTTTGTGAAATTTATTTTGCAGAAAACCACATCATGGAATTAGAAAGATATACAGAATCAGAACTCAAATATGCCATAGAATGGCTCAACTTGAAAATCAATAGGATTAACAATCGATTAAATAATTTTTTTGGTGAAAAAACCGCAATAATATCAATTTGCGGTTTGGCATATTCTGCATTGCAAGCAACAGGAGGACTTACAAAATTTAGTGAGACAATGTCTAAAGGAATTTTTCACTCTGGAATTATCAACACTTTAATTGCATTCGGATTAGCTTTTTTATTTGGATTATCGATTGGAGCTATAGCTTTAAAATACATTGCCAATCATTTCGAATACCTGCGCGATATAACAAAAATCACTTTAAATTTAAAATTAATAAACAATTCATCTTAAGAGAATGTTTAAACTTCAAATATCAAACTTATCTTTTCCTTAACAGCCCCCCCTAACATTAATTACCATTAAAAATAGGCAGCCACTTAAGAAAATCCATTAAAAAACATCCAAGACTTATATTATTAAAAAATAAAAGCAAACCCACATAAATTGATAACAAAATCATAGATGCTCAGCGATTACTATGAAAAAAAATAAAAAATCAAAACTGATCCCACTCTTAAATGAAACAAAAAATGACAGTCATCACCCGCTCACGTTGAAATACACAAATGTGAAACGTTAGAAATTTAAATTTCGTTTTTAATTATCGCCCTAAAAGTTTAATCAGATACTCATTAGGTATATTTTTTCTGTGAACATCATCATGACAAACATTACAAAGCGTAATGAGGTTAGCAATCGTATTTGCTCCACCATTTGCATGATATTCAATATGGTGTAATTCTAGAAACGTGCGCGGATCATTCGATTTCTTTTTTTCGTGAGACCAATTGCAGTTTCTACAAGAGTGGTTATCTCTTTCAAGAACATTAACTCTTACAGGATCAGGTATTTTTCTATCGTGAACTTCTGCCTGACGGTCTTCTTCAAGTAGATACGCTCCAACATCTAATTCAGGACGTCCCGAATTTTTTGTTGCAATTGGCCAACCATCTTCAGTGCGCAACTCACGTGTACGGCGAGCCCATTCCTTACTATCATTTGCTAAGTATCTTAGCTCTTCACCTGTAACAGGACGGCCAACATTTTTCCGAAGATAAGAAAGAATTTTATCTTTGGTTGATATTTTGCTACGACGAAGTAAATTCGCTTCATTCCAACGAAGCGCAGCTTCCCTATCCTGCTCTATGGTCATGAGAGCATACACATCGGTTTTGAGGCATTTAATAGAAGTCGCATTAAGCTCTTCTAAAGAAACCTCATTCTGCTCGACCATCTCTTTGAGAGTCGTCCCACTCAGGAGTGACCAACCAAATTGAACTCTTAGTTCACGAATTCTACGTGCGTATTCACTGATACCTGCGACAACCATTAATTCGTCGCCATGAATAATTATTCGGGGGTATTTAATTAAATAGGCAAGGATGCGCTCACGGGCTGAACTACAATTATCATTATTTAACAGAGAACTCCCCAAATCACGCAATAGATGATTTGCCGGAACAAGAGTAAGAACCTGATCCCGCAATGAATCCTCTAACAGCTTATGTTCAAAATCAGCTATTAATGCTAAAAGCTTTTTACGCAGCGCTTCCGGTTCGCTCTTCTTCGTTCTTCTGGCCATTTTGAATTCTGCATTCCATTAAATTAATAACATAA
Organism: Pantoea sp. USHLN256; assembly: GCF_037149875.1. Classification (NCBI taxonomy): domain Bacteria; kingdom Pseudomonadati; phylum Pseudomonadota; class Gammaproteobacteria; order Enterobacterales; family Erwiniaceae; genus Pantoea; species Pantoea sp. USHLN256. The sequence goes on from NZ_JBBCQO010000001.1 coordinate 861,809, forward strand.
GAGGCAATTTTTTCTGCAAATACAGGGGGTACAGCATTACCGATTTGACGAGCTATTTCTGTTTTTGTCCCCAAAAAAACAAAGTCATCAGAAAAGCTCATTAAACGTGCAGCTTCACGATGTGTAATTGGGCGATGATCTTCAGGATGAAGATAACGTCCCTTTTCAGGCTTAAAGAATTCTGTACGGATAGTTACGGATGGTCGCTCCCACCATAAGCGTCCAAATAAGTCTGTACCACCAGAGGTTTTTTTAACCCAACACGCAGGTGTAATATCTAGTCTATTTCTTTGTAAATCAAAACGGTTACCACCAACTGGAACGGCACGATAACGCTCTTTAGAAAGGGCAGTTGGATTTCGACCGAAGTGAAGATCCAACGGAGGCGCAACATTACGAATCTCAGTACCTACTGGTTCCGGTAGATCATAGATAAATTGTTTTACTGTCAGCCATGAAGGGAGAGAGCCAGGTTTATCCGGATTTTGATGAGAGGGGGAAGGAGGGAATGCTGGAATACCATCCAATTCAAAACGCTCTTTTTTTATACCGATAGCAATTGCACGCTTTCGTGTCTGAGGTGCGCCGTAATCCGCGGTATTTAGTATAGAAGGATTAAGAAGCATGAATCCCATGCTTTCAGCACGCGCACTAATATCCTGAAATTCATCGCTCGACAAGAGGCCGGGTACATTTTCCATTACAAAAATCGAGGCAGACGATCTTTCGATAATATCCATGTATGGTTCCCATAAGGCCCTACGACGGTCACCTTCTCGGTTTTTATTTAATAAACTAAAACCTTGGCATGGCGGACCACCAATAACAATATCAGCCTCGGGGATAGGGTTATTAGTAATCCAGTCCTCAATATTCGCAACTACGCCATGATCACCAAAATTAGCATTATAAGTTTTGATAGCAGCGCTATCGTTATCAAGGGCTAAGACGCTTTCAAAATGAGCACCATTTCCATTTTTCATGAAGCCATAAGATAAGCCACCAGCTCCACAAAACAAGTCAATGACTTTTAACTTATTGATTTTACTCATAAAAGTTCTATCCTAGCTTTGATATTGATAACATAGTATGAGTCTATCATAATGTCCAACTGTATGAATGTACAGTATGAGATTCAAAATGTAACGCAGTGCTTCAAACTTTTCATTAGAAGATGAGTCTGCAAAAGTATGAATTTTTCATGTAAGCATTCAGCCGAAATATCCAGTCAAAAATGACATGACATCTTTAGCGTCTTTTAATAAATGGCAAGTTTAAGATGACTTAAGTATTCGTGTAAATTAAGGAATTAGCTGGATTCAGAGTAAAGCTGAAGAAAGAATTTGGTACGCCCTACAGGATTCGAACCTGTGACCTACGGCTTAGAAGGCCGGTGCTCTATCCAACTGAGCTAAGGGCGCATAGTGATTGGGTCGGATTATACGTCCAGCGGCTCGCGCGTCAACGTTTTTGCCTCCCCCGAGCAGCGGAGTGCTGCCAGATTAACCAAAATCCCTTAATGCCGCTTGCGCCAGTCGCTCAACGACACCAGATTGCCGCCCTGCTCCGTTTCGCCTTCCAGCTCAATCCCTTGCTGGGTGAAGTGCGCATTGTAGTGGTCGCGCAGCGCATGCAGTTCCTGGCTATCCGGTTCCAGCTGGCGCAAGAACCCCAACGCCAGCAACAACTGCTGCCTTGAAATCAACGCTTGAAACCCCGCTCGGCTCAAAATGCTATGCCAGCGCTGCATATTTTCGTCGCTGCCATCGACAATCAGCACCTGCCAAATCAGCAGCACCGCCGCGCCATTGTGCAGATGCGTGTCGTTATCGCCCGCGATGTAGTCGGTGAACTCTTTTGCCGCCTCTTTGCCCATCAGCGATAGCATCGATTCGATATGCACCGGCGGCAACTGCAACCGTTTATTGAGCGCCTGCACCGCATGGCGCGAGCTGGCCGTCAGCAGCTGAAAACCGACCACGAACACCACCGCCAGCGTGGCGAGAATTAACCAAATCATCACGTCATCCATCTCATTCACTGCCGGGCATCATAAGCGCTAACGCGGGTTGGCGCCACGGCGAAAAATCGGGAAAGCGGCGTAGAGGGCGAATCTCTACCTGACAGCCGCACGCGCTTCTGACAGAATAGGCGCCATCCCCGATTTAACCCTCTACAGATGGATTTCCTCTCTGATGGCAGCAAAAATTATTGACGGTAAAACGATTGCGCAGCAGGTGCGCCTTGAGGTTGCCGAAAAAGTACAGCAGCGTCTGGCGGCCGGTAAACGTGCGCCGGGTTTGGCAGTTGTGCTGGTGGGTGAAAACCCGGCTTCGCAGATCTATGTCGCCAGCAAACGTCGTGCTTGTGATGAAGTGGGCTTCATCTCCCGCTCCTACGATCTGCCGGCCACCACCAGCGAAGCAGAGCTGCTGGAGCTGATTGATAAGCTGAATAACGACAACGAGATCGATGGCATTCTGGTGCAGCTGCCGCTGCCAGCCGGCATCGATAACGTCAAAGTGCTGGAGCGCATCGTGCCGGACAAAGATGTGGATGGCTTCCATCCGTACAACGTCGGTCGTCTGTGCCAGCGCGCGCCAAAGCTGCGTCCATGTACGCCGCGCGGCATCGTCACCTTGCTGGAGCGCTACAATATCGATACTTACGGCCTGAACGCCGTGGTGGTGGGCGCATCGAATATTGTTGGCCGTCCGATGAGCATGGAGCTGCTGCTTGCCGGTTGCACCACCACCGTCACGCACCGTTTCACCAAAGATCTGCGTCATCACGTTGAGCACGCCGATCTGCTGGTAGTCGCGGTCGGCAAGCCGGGCTTTATTCCGGGCGACTGGATCAAGCCGGGCGCGGTGGTGATTGATGTCGGTATCAACCGTCTCGACAGCGGTAAAGTTGTCGGTGATGTGGAGTTCGACGCGGCATCTGAGCGCGCCTCGTACATCACGCCAGTTCCAGGCGGAGTCGGTCCGATGACGGTCGCTACATTGATCCAAAACACGCTGACCGCGTGTGAAGAATTTCACGACATTGAGGAGGCATAATGGCCAGTTTTTCTCTCGGTAAACATGCCCACGTTGATTTGTGCGACCTGCTGAAACTCGAAGGTTGGGTGCAGAGCGGTGCGCAGGCGAAAGCGGTGATTGCAGAAGGCGAAGTACGCGTAGATGGCGCAGTGGAAACGCGTAAGCGCTGCAAGATTGTAGAAGGCCAGAAAGTTGAGTTTGCTGGCTTTAAGATTACGGTTGTCGCGTAATGAGGTGATGGTCGCCGTGAATGGCGTCATCACGTAAGGTGCAGTAATTGATACGGTCGCCATGAATGGCGACCCTACAAAAGACGTTCTTCCCCCACCACGCGCGTTTCCCCTTCTATTTGCTCCAGCTCGATATGATTCACCGCCGTATGTTCGGCAATCAGCGTCGCCAGTTTTGGTGAATGGCTGGTGATCCACAGTTGGCTGAACTGGCTGGCTTCGGCGATCAGGCGCGCCAAGGCGGGCAGCAGATCTTCATGCAGGCTGTTTTCCGGTTCATTCAGCGCCATAAACGCTGGCGGACGCGGGCTGAGCAGCGCCACCACTAAGCAGAGAAAACGCAGCGTGCCATCAGAGAACTCAGCGCTCTCCAGCGGACGCAAAATCCCGCGCCGCGACATCAGCATCTGAAAGCGCCCGTTCTGCACATCCACGTGAAATTCGGTATCCGGGAAAGCGTCATCCATCACCTGAAACAACAGCTCGTGATGACCGCGCTCGACGATGGTAGCCCACGCCGCCGCCAGATTGCTGCCATCGTGGCTCAGCACCGGCGCACGCACGCCAATCTGCGGCGCACGAATCGGCGAACCGGGCCACACGGCAAACTCATGATAAAAACGCCACTGGCGCAGCCGTTCGCGCACCTGCGAAAGCTCGGGATAGAGATGCGGTTCGCCCAGTTGCCCAAACAGCGACTCTTCCGGATGCAGCACCCCCGGATAACTCACGCGTTCACCATCAACGTTATGCAGAAAAGCTGTTTGATTAGTGCGTTGCAGGATGCAGGAGGAGGGACGTCGCCGCTGGCCGCTCATCCACAAGCGTTCCTCTTTCACCAGCGGATCGAGGTTGAACATGCTGGTGGCTAAAGGCTCAGGAAAACCGACATCGATCTGGTAATCCATGTCGTCCATTACCACCGCCAATGAAAGACGTTTGGGATCGTGGCGCCGATCGCCGCGCCGCAAGCCGCCCGCCCACATCGCTTTCTGGATACCGCCCTCTTCCGCCAGCGCCAGCGCTAGGCGCCCGCTAGCCGCTTCGTGCAGCAGCCGCACCGCTTTATACAAATTGGATTTGCCGCAGCCGTTGGGTCCGCTCACCACGTTGAGCTGTTGTAGCGGTAGCGTGAGATCGCGCACCGAGCGGAAGCCGTGAATCTGAATCTGTTCAATCGCCATAATAAAAAAGGGCGATTTCTCGCCCTCTCCGGTTATTTGCGTCGCCAGCTGGAGCCTTGTGGCCCATCCTCAACAATCACGCCCAACTCGTTAAGCTTATCGCGCGCCACATCCGCCTGCGCCCAATCTTTGGCTGCACGCGCGTCGGAACGGGCTTTCACCCAATGCTCGATTTCCGCCACTTCGTCGTCATTGACCTGCGCACCGCTCTGCAGGAACTGCTCCGGATCCTGCTGCAGAATGCCGAGCACGTTGGCAATCTGGCGCAGTTTCGCCGCCAGCGCATCGGCCGCCGCTTTATCTTCGCTTTTCAGGCGATTCACTTCACGCGCCATATCGAACAACACCGAATAGGCTTCCGGCGTGTTGAAGTCGTCATCCATCGCGGTACGGAAACGCGCTTCAAACTCTTCGCCACCCGCCGCCGTCGCATTGGCATCGGTGTGACGCAGCGCAGTGTACAAACGCTCGAGCGCCGCACGCGCCTGATTGAGGTTATCTTCGCCGTAGTTGAGCTGGCTGCGATAGTGGCCCGACATCAGGAAGTAACGCACGGTTTCGGCATCGAAATGCTGCAACACATCGCGCACGGTGAAGAAGTTATCCAGCGATTTCGACATCTTCTCGCGATCAACCATCACCATGCCGGAGTGCATCCAGTAATTCACATACGGACCATCGTGCGCACAGGTAGATTGCGCCACTTCGTTTTCATGGTGCGGGAACATCAGATCCGAGCCGCCGCCGTGAATGTCGAAATGGGTGCCGAGCTGTTTGCAATTCATCGCCGAACATTCGATGTGCCAGCCTGGACGGCCATTGCCCCACGGCGAATTCCACGCCGGTTCGTCGGCTTTGGACATTTTCCACAGCACGAAGTCCATTGGATTGCGCTTCACGTCCGCCACTTCTACGCGCGCACCGGCCTGCAGCTGTTCCAGATCCTGACGCGACAGCACGCCGTAAGCTTTGTCGCTCAGCACGTCGAACATCACGTCGCCATTGTCAGCGACGTAAGCGTGATTACGTTCAATCAGCGTACCGACCAGCTCGATGATCTCATCGATATGGCGCGTGGCGCGCGGCTCCAGATCCGGCGGCAGAATGCCGAGTGCGGCGAAATCGTTATGCATTTCAGCGATCATACGGTTGGTCAGCGTTTCAATGCTTTCACCATTTTGATTGGCACGTTTGATGATTTTGTCATCGATATCGGTGATGTTACGCACATACTTCAGCTGATAGCCCACGTAACGCAGATAACGCGCCACCACGTCGAATGCCACAAAGGTACGCCCATGGCCGATATGACAGAGGTCGTAAACCGTAATACCACACACGTACATACCGATTTCACCGGCATGGATGGGTTTGAATTCCTCTTTCTGTCGACTCAGGGTGTTATAAATCTTTAGCATTGAACGGTTCCGTTTGTTTTACGTGTGCGGGATTCGAACGTTAAAAAAGTCAGTTAAGTGCATCGCGGTCGCCATGAATGGCGACCCTACAAAATCGCACCGGTACGCTGTAGGGTCGCCATTCATGGCGACCGAAACTACGTTGCCCAACTGCACGGCATCAAGCCGGTTATTGTGCCGTATTTTTCTCAGTTGTGCATCGCTCGGTTGCCAACTGCCGTCCGGTTACTGACGCGTTATTGGAAATTGTGATATAAGAAGCGTCTACAAAAATGCCCCGCCGCCTTGCAGGCGCGGCAGACGACACTGACGACAAACCTGACAGGAAGAAAATAATGGTCACTTTCCAGACGAACCATGGCGATATCGTAATTAAAACCTTCGATGACAAAGCGCCGGCTACCGTGAAGAACTTCCTGGAATACTGCGCGGAAGGTTTTTACGATAACACTATCTTCCATCGCGTAATCAACGGTTTCATGGTTCAGGGCGGCGGTTTTGAGCCTGGCATGAAGCAGAAAGACACCAAAGCCGATATCCGCAACGAAGCGAACAACGGCCTGAAAAACACCAAAGGTACGCTGGCGATGGCGCGTACGCAGGCTCCACACTCGGCCACTGCGCAGTTCTTTATCAACGTAGCAGACAACGACTTCCTGAACTTCCGTGACGAAAGCCTGCAAGGCTGGGGTTACTGCGTGTTCGCTGAAGTGGTTGAAGGCATGGACGTGGTTGAGAAAATCAAAGCGGTGAAAACTGGCCGCAGCGGTATGCATCAGGACGTTCCGGTTGAAGACGTTGTCATCCAGAAAGTGACTGTTAGCGAGTAATGTCGCGCACGCTGTTTATCGCAGATCTGCATCTGTGCAATGAAGAACCGGCAATTACTGCCGGTTTTCTGCATTTTTTGCAGGGTGAAGCGCGTTCGTGCGATGCGCTTTATATCCTTGGCGATCTGTTTGAAGCCTGGATCGGCGACGACGATCCGAATCCACTGCATCAGCAAATTGCTGCGGCGCTCAAGGCGCTGCCGGTGCCGAAATTCTTCATTCACGGTAATCGCGACTTCCTGCTCGGTCAGCGCTTCGCGCGGGCTTCTGGCATGACGCTGCTGCCGGAAGAGCAGGTGTTGGAGCTGTACGGACATCGCGTATTAATCATGCACGGCGACACCCTGTGTACCGACGATGAAGGTTATCAGCGTTTTCGCGCCAAAGTGCATCAGCGCTGGTTGCAGCGTCTGTTCCTTGCGTTGCCGCTGCGCCTGCGCATGCGCATTGCCGCGCGCATGCGTAATGGCAGCAAACAGGCCAATCAGCACAAGTCGGTCAGCATTATGGATGTCAATCAGCACGCCGTTGAGGAAGCGATGACGCGCCATAAGCTGCAGATACTGATTCACGGCCACACGCATCGCCCGGCGATTCATCAGTTCTCGCTGCACGGCGAAAACGCTCAGCGCGCGGTGCTCGGTGCCTGGCATGAGCATGGCTCGATGATTCAGCTTGATGCCAGCGGCGTAAGCCTGATCGAATTTCCCTTCTGACATCCGGGCGTAAATGCCCGTTTTCCGCCTACGCAACCGTTTTCCTTGCTGCCATCTCATGCTATTCTCTGTGCCCTTCTTCGCCTGCCCGCCCGGCCAGGTTCGTTTGCATATTCACAGGAGTTGACCGCATGTCATCCAACGCCACCCCGGCCCGTATCGCCATTGTCATGGGTTCTAAAAGTGACTGGGCTACCATGCAGTTCGCCGAGGAAATTCTTAACAGCCTGGATGTGCCCTTCCACGTTGAAGTGGTCTCAGCTCACCGTACACCCGACAAACTGTTCAGCTTCGCGGAAACCGCCGCCGACAATGGTTTTCAGGTGATTATCGCCGGTGCCGGCGGTGCAGCCCATTTGCCGGGCATGCTGGCCGCCAAAACGCTGGTGCCGGTGCTGGGCGTGCCGGTGCAAAGCGCCGCGCTGAGCGGCGTCGATAGCCTCTACTCCATCGTGCAGATGCCGCGCGGCATTCCAGTGGGAACACTGGCGATTGGTAAAGCCGGTGCCGCCAACGCTGCCCTGCTGGCGGCGCAGATTCTGGCGATTCACGACAGCGCGCTGTCCGCGCGCATCGCCAACTGGCGTCAAACGCAGACCGATGAAGTGCTGAACAACCCGGATCCGCGGGAGGACGCATGAAGCCGGTTTGCGTATTAGGAAACGGTCAGTTAGGCCGCATGCTGCGCCAGGCGGGTGAACCGCTCGGCATCGCGGTCTATCCGGTCGGGTTGGATGCAGAACCCTCTGCGCTGCCGATCGCCGAAAGCGTGATTACCGCCGAGATCGAACGCTGGCCAGAAACCGCGTTAACCCGCGAACTGGCGAGCCATCCGGCGTTTGTGAATCGCGATATTTTCCCGCGTCTGGCCGATCGTCTGACGCAAAAACAGCTGCTGGATCAGTTAAACCTCGCCACCGCGCCGTGGCAGCTGCTGGCGGATAAAGCCGAGTGGCCGCAGGTGTTCAGCTCGCTGGGCGAGCTGGGGATTGTGAAGCGTCGTACCGGCGGCTATGACGGCCGCGGACAGTGGCGGTTGCGCGCCAATGAAACCGATGCGCTGCCGGATGAGTGCTACGGCGAATGCATCGTTGAGCAAGGCATTAACTTCAGCGGTGAAGTGTCGCTGGTCGGTGCGCGCGGCCACGATGGCAGCACGGTGTTTTATCCGCTGACGCACAACCTGCATCAGGATGGCATTCTGCGCACCAGCGTTGCCTTCCCGCAGGCTGATGCCGCGCAGCAACAGCAGGCGGAAGCGATGCTCAGCGCCATCATGCATGAGCTGAACTACGTCGGCGTGATGGCGATGGAGTGTTTCATTACGCCAGCCGGTTTGCTGATCAACGAACTGGCCCCGCGCGTGCACAACAGCGGTCACTGGACGCAAAATGGCGCGTCCATCAGCCAGTTTGAGCTGCATCTGCGCGCCGTGCTCGGCTTGCCGCTGCCGCAACCGGTGGTGTTTGCGCCGTCGGTGATGGTGAACCTGATCGGTACCGATGTGAATCTGGCGTGGCTGCAACAACCGCTGGTGCATCTGCATTGGTATGACAAAGAGGTGCGCGCCGGTCGTAAGGTGGGGCATCTGAATCTGACCGATAGCGATCACGCGCGGTTGGCGGAAGCCTTAAATGCGCTGGTGCCGCTGCTACCGGCAGAGTATGCGAGCGGGATTACGTGGGCGGTGGAGAAGCTTTGAGTAACCAGGTCGCCATAAATGGCGATCCTACGAAAACCCAGCTTTGTAAATGTAAGGTCGCCATTCATGGTGACCGATTCTCGCTTAACTGACGAGCGTTACGCCACCATCTTCATCGCCACATGGCTCCAGCGATTGAGATGCGTAATCTGGAAACCATGCGCCTCAAACAGCGCATTGAGCGACGCTTCCGAATAAATCGTGATGTGCCCATTGCGTGGCGCGATATACCAATCATTCATTCCCAAATGGCTCACTTCATTCGTGGTGCCTGTGCTGAAGAAAAACACCCCGCCCTTTTTCAAAAAGCCTGACACTTCCCCCAGCGTTTTATGCGGCTCAGGCGTGTGCTCAAACACTTCAAAACAGGTTATAAATTCAAACGAGTTTAATTGCGGATAGTCACCAGGCACAAACGGATCCCAGGCAACCATATCAATGCCCACTTCCTGCATTAAGCGCGCCAGCGTGCCAGTACCGCCGCCGTAATCCAGCATCTTTTTGCCATGAAACTTTTTAAATAGAGCCAAAATTAGATCGCGGTTTTTGCGCGGGCGTTCGATCTCATAATTGGGATCAAACTCAGCATAGCCTTCGTTGTACACATGCTGCGCATAATCTTCCGGCGTCCAGTCATCAAACGCGTGGGTATACACCAAACCACAGCTCTGGCACTGATGGTAATAAATCGGCACACCAGTTAGTGGATACACGTAACGACTGGCATTTTGCGCATAACAGGCAGTATTGAAATCGGTGACACCATACAGCGAGGCTTCGCCCTGACACACTTTACAGCACCCGATTTCAACGACGGATTTAACGATGAGTTGAGACGACATGTTTGAGCCTTAAATAAGTCTGATCTGCTGCTGTGAGTCGACACATGCAGACCAGAACTTAAATCTAAGACTCAACCGGCATTAAAACTTCTAAACAACGCCTTCTGATTTAATAGCCTGGTACCTAACCAACCGCCGCACAACGAGAGCAACAATGCGCCACCGATCGGCAACACCATCCACAGCGTCCAGTCCGGCTGCCAGGGGAAATCAAAGATCTTGCGCTGCAATCCCCACAGCGCCGCTTCAGCGCCAAGGGCCGCCGCAATCCCCGACACCACGCCAAGCAGCGCAAACTCGCACCACAGCGTGCCGCGCAGCAGCCGTTTGCTGGCGCCGAGCGTGCGATACACCACCAGCTCCTGGCGGCGCTGACGCATACCGACCTGAATCTGTGCCAGCAATAGCAGCACGCCGCACACCGTGACCAGCACCACCATCACTTCCAGCGCCTGGCTTACCTGCGTCAACACCTGACCGATTTGGCGCATCATGCTGCCAATATCCAGCAGGCTCAGCGTCGGAAACGCGCGATTAAGCTGCGCCAGTAACGCAGGATTGCTCTCCATGCGGAAGCTGGTCAGCCAGGTTTGCGGCTGTTGATCGAGCGCGCCCGGCGGGAAGATAAAGAAGAAGTTCGGACGCAAACTTTCCCAATCGACCTTACGCAAGCTGGTGATTTTGGCGCTGAACTGCTGAGTATCGCCGCTGAAAGTTAAGCTATCGCCGAGCTTCACGCCGAGACGATCCGCCAGCTCCACTTCCATTGAGACTTCACCGGCTTTTGGCGGCCAGCTGCCGGCAATCAGCGGATTGTGATCCGGACGCTCCGCCTGCCACGTTAGATTGAGCTCGCGATTGAGCGCGTTATCCAGCTTCGGATCGGCCTCCTTGCCGTTCAGCTCGGTCAGACGTGCGCGCACGATCGGGTAGAACGTTTCCGGCTTGAGGTGATGCCCGGTCAGAAAATCACTTACCTGTGGCACCTGCTCTTTGGTGATGTTCAGCAGGAAATAGTTTGGGCTATCCGGCGGCAGTTGCTGTTGCCAGCGATCGAGCAGATCGCCGCGCATCACCAGCAGCAGCGCCAGCAGCATGAATGAGAGCGAAAACGCCGCCAGCTGGCTGAGCGTCATCGCCGGTTGGCGCAGCAGACGGTTGATCGCCAGGCGCAGTGCCAGATTGCGCACCACCAGCTTACGCAGCAGCAGCAGCGTGCCCCAGCCGAGAAGTGCCAGAAGCAGCGCCAGCATCACCACGCCGGCCAGCAGCGCCCACAGCATTTTGCTGCCGCCCATTAGCAGCGCCAGCAACCCCATTACCACCAGCGCCATCGCAGGCAGATAGACGCGCAGCGGCCAAACGTTGGCCACGGCATCCCGACGCAATACGCGCAGCGGTTGCGTCGCCATCAGCAAGCGGTAAGGACGTAAACCGACCAGCAGCGAAATCACAAACATCGCGCCAATCGCCCACAGCCACGGCCAGAAGCTCGCCGCAGGCAGCGCGCCCGGCAGCACCGGTTTCAGCATCAGCAGCAGAATCACTTCAATCCCCTGCCCTAATGCGCTCCCGACTATTGCCGCCAGCAGCAGCACTGCCAGCCACTGGCCGATGATCAGCCGCTGTAGCGCCTTGCGCGTTGCGCCGAGGGTTTTCAGCACCGCGACTAAATCGTAGCGGCTGCGACAGTAATGGCTCATCGCCACCGCCACCGCGGCAATCGCCAGCATCAGCGTCAACAGCGCGGAGAGCAGTAAAAATTGCTGCGCACGCTGCATGGATCGGCCTAGCGCATCTTCGGAGTTCTCGACGCTAATCCAGCGCTGATCGGCTTTTAGCTGCGGCTCGATCCAGCTGTCGTAGCGCGCCAGCGGTGCCGGTTCGCCGGAGAATTTATAGCGCCAGCTCAGGCGACTGCCCGGCTGCACCGCGCCGGTTTTCTCCACGTCGGCCAGGTTCATCAGCAGACGCGGCGCGGTCTGGAACGGATTGAAACCGCCATCCGGCTCCTGAATCACTTCACCGGCAATACGCAGCGTAGTATCACCAACGTCTACGTTGTCGCCCACTTTCAGGTTCAGCAACGCCAGCAAACGCGGCGCGGCCAGCACCGTTCCCGCTTGCGGGCGTAAGCCGGGCGGATGGGTTTGCAGTGTGCCAAACATCGGATAGGCATCATCCACGGCTTTTACATCCGCCAACTGCGGCGTCTCTTGGGCAAACGTCATGGTCATAAAGCTCAGCTGACGACTCACCGATAGCCCCTCGTCGCGCGCTTTATTCAGCCATGCGTCCGGTGCAGGCGAGGTGGTGCGCAGCGTACGATCGCCGGCCATAAAGTCGCGGCTCTGCTGGCTTAAGCCTTTTTCCATGCGATCGCTGATCGAACCTAGCGCCAGCACGCACGCCACCGCTAAGGTCAGCGCCAGCCAGACAATCAGCAGCGAGGGCGAGCGCCACTCGCGCCAGAACCAGCGCCAAATCATGTCTCCTCCCACAGCTTGCCGTCACGCAGCCGCAAGCGGCGGTCGCAGCGCGCCGCCAGTTGCTCATCGTGCGTCACCAAAATCAGCGTGGTGGCAAAATCGCGGTTGAGTGAGAACAGTAGATCGGCGATGCGATCGCCGGTTTTGCGGTCGAGGTTGCCCGTCGGCTCATCGGCAAACAGCAGGCCAGGACGACCGCTAAAGGCGCGTGCCAACGCCACACGCTGCTGCTCGCCACCGGAGAGTTGCGCAGGCAGATGGTGCAGACGATCTTTCAGGCCCAGCACCGTCAGCAGCTCCACCGCCTGGCTGCGGCTATCGCGATCGCTGTCGCCGCGCAGCAGCGCGGGCAGCTGCACATTTTCCAGCGCGTTGAGCGTTGGCACCAGCATAAAGGATTGAAAAACAAAGCCGACCTCACGCGCGCGCAGCGCAGCTCGTTGCTCCTCATTCATCGTGTGCAGCGGCTGACCGAGCAGATGCACTTCGCCGCTGCTGCCATCGTCCAGGCCCGCCAGAATGCCGAGCAGCGTGGACTTGCCCGAGCCGGACTCGCCAATCAAGGCGATGGTCTCCGCTGGTTTGACAACCAGCTCAACTCCGGTAAGGATGGTCAGCTGATGCTCCCCCTGACCGACGGACTTAGTAAGATGATGAACTGCAACAATGTTTTCCGCTGGCATTATCCCTTCCTGTTGTTATTGCTTCTGCTGGTGTCCCGATTTGCCGCCGCCGACACGTTGCTGGTGTTGGGCGACAGCCTGAGCGCCGGGTATCGCATGTCGGCTACGGCGGCGTGGCCAAGTTTGCTGAATAAAGAGTGGCAACAGCAGCCCAAAGTCGTCAACGCCAGCATCAGCGGTGATACCGCAGGACAAGGGCTGGCGCGTTTACCGAGCCTATTAAAACAGCATCAGCCCCGCTGGGTGTTAATCGAATTGGGCGGTAACGATGGCCTGCGCGGCTTTCCACCGCAGAACATCGCTGACGATCTAACCAAAGTGATCGACGAAGTGAAAGCCGCTAAAGCGCAGCCGCTGCTGATGCAGATTCGTCTGCCCGCCAATTATGGGCGTCGTTATACGGAGGCGTTTAGCGCTATCTATCCGCGCCTGGCACAGCAGTACGACATTCCTCTGGTGCCCTTCTTTATGGAGCAGGTCTACCTGAAGCCGGAGTGGATGCAGCAGGATGGAATTCACCCCAATCCGGATGCTCAGCCGTTTATCGCCAACCTGATGGCGACCGAACTGGCTCCGCTAGTAAAGCATGATTAATGCAGGCGTGTGATTTTTAACGGGTAAAGAAATGCAAAAAACAATTCTCATCACCGGCTGCTCCAGCGGCATTGGTTTGGTCGCCGCTAACGATCTTTTATCACGCGGCTATCGCGTGCTGGCCGCTTGTCGTCGCGCGGACGATGTGGCGCGCATGGAAGCGCTGGGATTTATTGGCGTGCAGCTGGATCTCGATGATGCCGCCAGCGTCGATGCCGCCGCCGACCGCGTGCTGGAGCTCACCGAGCATCGCCTGCACGCGCTGTTTAATAACGGCGGTTTTGGTCAATATGGGCCGCTGAGCAGCGTGTCGCGTCAGCAGCTGGAAAAGCAGTTTTCCACCAATCTGTTTGGCACCCATCAACTGACGATGCGCCTGCTACCGGCGCTGCAGGCCAGCGGCAATGGCCGCATCGTCAATACCAGTTCGGTGCTGGGATTGATCTCTACGCCAGGCCGTGGCGCGTATGCCGCCAGCAAATGGGCACTGGAAGCCTGGAGCGATGCGCTACGTCTTGAAGTGCGCGAGTCTGGCGTTCGCGTCAGCTTGCTCGAGCCGGGCCCCATCAGCACGCGTTTCACCGATAACGTGCATCAGGGTGAACAGGATAAACCGGTGCGCAATCCCGGTATCGCCGCGCGTTTTACTCTGCCGCCGGAAGCGATTCTGCCGAAACTGCGTCACGCGTTAGAGAGCAAACATCCGCGGTTGCGTTATCCGGTGACGCTGGTCGCCTGGACGATGAGCCTGCTGAAACGCCTGCTGCCAGGTTGGATACTGGATCGCATTTTGCGCAGCAACTAAGCTGCAAGTCAGAATCGAGCTTGAACCTGGGCAGCTTGCCCCCATATCCTCAACACACTTTCTGCAAAGAGACGTATTCATGTCACACGCTTTGATTATCGACATCAACGAATCCAATCTGCAACAGACCTTAGAGCAGTCGATGCAGCTGCCGGTGCTGTTCTATTTCTGGTCCGAACGCAGTCAGCATTGTCAGGAATTGACGCCGGTGCTGGATCGCCTGGCGCAGGAGTATGCCGGTCAGTTTATTTTGGCGAAGCTGGATTGTGATAAAGAGCAGATGGTGGCCTCGCAGTTTGGTCTGCGTTCCATCCCAACCGTTTATCTTTTCCAGAACGGTCAGCCGGTGGACGGCTTCCAGGGCCCGCAACCTGAAGAGGCGATTCGCGCCCTGCTGCAAAAGGTGTTGCCGCGTGAAGAAGAAGTAAAGGCGCAGCAAGCCATGCAGCTGATGCACGAAGGCAAACCGCTTGACGCTCTGCCGCTGCTGAAAGATGCCTGGCAGCTGAGCAATCAAAACAGCGAAATCGGTTTCCTGCTGGCGGAAGTGCTGATCACCCTTAATCGCAGCGACGAAGCGGAAACGGTGTTGGATAAGGTGCCGTTGCAGGATCAGGACACGCGCTATCAAAGCCTGATCTCGCAAATCGAACTGCTGAAACAGGCCGCCGATACGCCAGAAATTCAGCTGTTGCAGGAACAACTGGCCGGCGATGCCGCGAATGCCGAGCTGGCGGCAAAACTTGCCTTACAGCTGCATCAGGTTGGCCGCAACGAAGAAGCGTTAGAGCTGTTGTTCGGTTTCCTGAAAAGCGATCTCAGTGCGGGTGATGGCCAGGTGCGCAAGATGTTCCAGGAGATTTTGGCCGCACTCGGCACTGGCGATACCCTCGCCGCCCGCTATCGCCGCCAGCTTTACTCGCTGCTGTACTGATCGGTACCGCGCGTTAAACGGGCCGAACGACTCGGCCCGATAATCAATCTGCGGCAGGTTATCGCAGTGCTTACGCTGTTCGTCCTGTAATTCCCCCTTCCTGATAACCTTACTTTCCCGTATTCACTCAAGCTGCACGGTCTAACGATGGCGGCCTGATTCGCCTCACCCTACTAGCATTGCAAATCATTGATATCCGCCCAGCATTTCATCACTCGCTTTCATCATCTCCCCCTTAATGCTCCCAAACCTGAAAACATAAACACCAAACTTCAACGCCCAAACAAACCCAACACTTAATGGCACCACAACAAACTACATAAACACTAAAAAAGTTTGCATTTAGTTTCATAGAGATAACTCAAAACTTAATGCACTGCGCAAATTAAGTGTTGCCGCAGTTTTTAGCGAGCGTAATATCCGCACCATTAGGAATTAAGTCAAAACTTAAGGCAAAGTTCAATCTAACTTCTAGGAAACTAATCATGGGAAATTTTACTAAAACTCTGGTCGCTGTTGTTGTTACTTCTTCTTCGCTTTCTGCTTTAGCCGATACGGCTGCTATTAGTCGTGGTCAGGAAGCGGTAAGCCATGCCAGCCGCATGCAGTCTGCTGCGGATGCACGCGTTGCCGCAGCTTATGCTGGACGCTTCACTCACCAAGGTAGTGGCCTGAAAGGCGTTGAGGCTATGCAAGTGGATCGTGATGCCATGAGCCAAGCCGCGACCGCCCGGGCCAATGCCAATGCACAAATGGCGGGTGCCAGGAATCAGTTAGCCGGCGCTGTAGCGGGTGGTTATAACCTGCCGCATCAAGTCAACGTCCGCAAAAACTCGGACATGGCGGTGGCGCTGGCTGACGCCCGTCAGGCCGATGCCGATCGTCAGGCTAAACAGCTCAGTGCCACCAGCTACAAGCTCGGCGAGATGCAGCGCCAGCAAAAAAGTGCGGGCGTGGAACGCCCGATGGGCCCGCAGGTCAACGTCCGCAAAAACTCGGACATGGCGGTGGCGCTGGCTGACGCCCGTCAGGCCGAGGCCGATCGTCAGGCTAAACAGCTCAGCGCCACCAGCTATAAGCTCGGCGAGATGCAACGCCAGCAAAAAAGTGCGGGCGTGGAACGCCCAATGGGCCCGCAGGTTAACGTCCGCAAAAACTCGGACATGGCGGTAGCCCTGGCTGACGCCCGCCAGGCCGATGCCGATCGTCAGGCTAAACAGCTCAGCGCCACCAGCTATAAGCTCGGCGAGATGCAGCGCCAGCAGAAGAGCGCGGGCGTCGCGCCTTCTCAGGCTCCGCAGGTCAGCGCCACCAGCTATAAGCTCGGCGAAATGCAGCGCCAGCAGAACAGCGCGGGCGTAGCGCCTTCTCAGGCTCCGCAGGTCAGTGCCACCAGCTACAGGCTCGGTGAGATGCAGCGTCAGCAGAAAAGTGCGGGCGTCGCGCCTTCTCAGGCTCCGCAGCTCAGCGCCACCAGCTTCAAGCTCGGCGAGATGCAGCGCCAGCAGAAAAGTGCGGGCGTGGCGCCTTCTCAGGCTCCGCAGCTCAGCGCCACCAGCTACAAACTCGGTGAGATGCAACGTCAGCAAATGATGAGGGGTGTTGCTCCTGCCCAGGCTCCTCAGCTCAGCGCCACCAGCTACAAACTCGGTGAGATGCAACGTCAGCAAATGATGATGGGTGTTGCTCCTGCCCAGGCTCCGCAGGTCAGTGCCACCAGCTACAAGCTCGGCGAGATGCAGCGCCAGCAAATGATGGTGGGTTCAATCAACGTAAGTGCGGCAAGTCTGCCAGGTAAGACACCGGTTAGCCTGACGGTAAACGGTGTCAGCACCACCACCACAGCGGCGGAGCTGGCTGCGGTGACTCCTTCATTACAAGTTGCGGTGCCACACATCGCTGCCTTTGAGCGTAATCCGCTGAAAGGTGGGGCAAATGGACGGGCGATGCATGGCCATGCGAATAACGATCATGGCAATGGCGGTAGCAATTCCGAAGGAACACACAGCGCCGAAGCGCATGGCTTCGGTAATGGTGCCCACGCTGCTGCGGGTGGCGGTCATCAAGGCGGTGGTTTCCATTACTAACAGCAAAGTGTTTCACGGGGCTGTCGTCTGATGGCCCTTTTCTCAGCGTATAAACAAGACCACAACACTCAGTATTAACTTAACTCTCACTTTAATCAGCTAAAGACTATCGGGGAACTTTAGATGTCAGATCACACACAACGCAATCAGCAAATCTATATGGCACATGTGGCAGGAAATACAGCGGCAGATATCGCGCAGGAATTTGGCCTCTCGCAACCCTATATACGCCAATTGATCCGCGAGGCTAAGCAAGACTCGGCGCTTCACCCGCTAAGGGCGAAAAATGCAGCAGCATTAGCCTATCAGAATGTTGTTTTCGCTAAGTTTCACTGTCAGTAGGGATGTGCGCATTGAGAGAACATATTGTTTCCTGTCTGATAGCGCTCTACAAAATCGATATCTGTGCGGAATCACCCGAGTTAGTCATTTCACATGCGAGATTCATTCGGGAATATAAGCCAACCGATCGCGAGATTGAACAAGCGGCAGCCTTGCTTTATGAGGAGGGGGCTATTTTTGAGGACATAGAACACACTTTGAACAAACTGATACGACGTCGTTAAGATAAGCTTCTAACAATGTGGTAAATTCACCTGCACACTGTTAGAGGGATAGCCAGCCATGAAACGCTTTATTTACTATGGGTATAATTTTAAACGTAAAATCCCTGACTTAAAATCTCTGGTTGAGTGTGTCCAAAATGATAAGCCTCCTCTCACCTACCTTATGTCAAGTGAGGTTGAAGAGTGGGTAAAGCAAGGTGCGGAAGTTGACGTGAATCCGTTATTCGCCGGTTGCCAGTTCCAGTTTGCCGATGGAACAGCGATCGAATATGACAAAAAAAGCGCGAAGATTAAGCGTTACTCCGCCGATAATCGACCTGCCTGGTTCGTTGCGAAAAATGAGTACTGGTCTATCTGGCTACAGAACTTCCAGTACAAGTCAGATGAGGTCGCCCATCTGGTAAAAGAGATTAAGGATATGGATCTGGCACAGCGCCGCGAGCTGGCGGATCTGTTGTTTGATCTCGATCTGAAAAAATTATCTTCATCCACAACAGCTAATTCGCATAAAGAGCACAGCAAACCGCTTGGCAACACGCAGGGCCGCACTACCGCGCCGCGCGTCATGGACCTGGGTTCAATTGAGTTCTTTAAGCAGTTTGTTGATCGCCTGCAGAACGCCATCGATGCGCATCAAATTCCGACGCTGCAAATCCTTACCGCTGAAGACGATATGAAAGCCGTTTCAGCCGAAGTGAAAGGTGCAACACGCACCTATTATCAGGCCATTTGTGGCGAGAACGTTCCCAATGTAAACCGCGCATCTTCGCTCAATCCAGACATTTATTGTGATCGTCTTAAACCGATGATCGCCGCGGTGCATGAAATCGGTGTTGAAAACTATTATGCCGAGATGGTGAAAGCAATAGCCGCTGCGAATGGCGCCTTTATTCGTGATTTCTCTTTTGCCTACCCGGTTTAATTTTTCCCTGAGTCGCGCTTGCCATCCGCGTGATGGCAGCATCCGGCCAGGTGATTGATGATTGGGCACTCCGCGCTGTCATCGCCTGGGCAGGCTTCTGCCAGTTCCAGCAAGCGCGCACGCATTACGTGTAACTCTTCGATATGTGCGGCAATCTCATCGGCTTTCTGCAAGGTGCGCGCTTTAACATCCGCGCTGTGCCGTGCAGGATTGTTGAACAGCGTCACCAGTTCCCGACACTCTTCCAGCGTAAAACCCACCTGACGCGCCTGGCGCAGCAGATTCAGTTCATCAATATGATGCGCCGCGTAATAGCGATAACCATTATCACTGCGTGATGGCGGCGTCACCACGCCTTTCTCTTCATAGAAACGAATCGCTTTGCTAGTGAGTCCGGTTTTTTTTGCCACATCGCTGATGTTCATATTCACCTCTTGACCTTCCCCTGAATGGAAGGTTTAGGGTACATCTCTAATGCAAATTTTGCATGCAGTCAAAACCTGAGGAGTAAACCATGTCACATACTCAACTGCTGGCGTTGGACGGCTTGTCCTGCGGCCACTGTGTTAAACGCGTAAAAGAAGCGCTGGAGCAGCGCAGCGATGTCGAACAGGCCGACGTCACGCAGGAAGAAGCGCGCGTAACGGGCGCCGCCAGTGCCAGCGATCTGATCGCCACGGTGGAACAAGCCGGTTATCACGCGGTGCTGAAAGACGGCGCAGCCAGCCCAAAGCCTAAACCGTTGACAGCTACAGAGCCGCCGCCGGAGGCGCTGACAACGGAGTCGCAACCGGCAGAATCGCTTACCAAAGATCTTCCCGTGCATCACTTACTGATTGGCGGCATGAGCTGCGCCAGCTGCGTGAGTCGCGTGGAGCAGGCGCTACAAAACGTGCCCGGCGTCAGCCAGGCACGCGTCAATCTCGGCGAGCGCAGCGCGCTGATCCTCGGCGATGCACCAGCCGACGCGCTGGTTAGCGCGGTCGATCAGGCGGGCTATTCCGCCGAAGTGATCGATGATGAACAAACGCGGCGCGAACGCCAGCAGGTCAGCGCACGGCAAGCCATGCGGCGCTTTAGCTGGCAATCAGCGCTGGCCTTGCTGCTCGGCGTGCCGATGATGATTTGGGGCATGCTCGGCGACAACATGATGCTGAGCGCCGATAACCAAACCCTGTGGCGCACGCTGGGCGTGATCACCTTGCTGGTGATGTTGATTGCCGGTGGCCATTTCTATCGCAGCGCGTGGCGCAGTTTGCGTCACGGCACCGCCACCATGGATACGCTGGTGGCGCTGGGAACCGGCGCAGCGTGGCTCTATTCAATGAGTGTGGCGCTATGGCCAGAATTCTTTCCGCATCAGGCACGCCATCTCTATTTTGAAGCCAGCGTGATGATCGTGGGCTTAATCAATCTCGGCCACGCGCTGGAGCAGCGCGCACGCCAGCGTGCCTCAAAAGCACTGGAACGCCTGCTGGATTTAACGCCCGCGCAGGCGCGCGTCGTCAGCGATCACGGTGAAACCTTGCTGCCGCTGAGCGAGGTTCAGCCGGGCATGACGCTTAAACTGGTGACCGGCGATCGCGTGCCGGTAGATGGTGACGTCATCAGCGGCGAAGCCTGGTTTGATGAAGCCATGCTGACCGGCGAAGCCGTACCGCAGGCCAAACAGTCAGGCGACAAAATCTTTGCCGGTACGCTGGTGCAAGACGGCACGCTGCACTTTGTCGCGCGCGCCACCGGCAGCCATACCACGCTGTCGCGCATCATTAATCTGGTGCGACAGGCGCAAAGCAGCAAGCCTGACATCGGGCGTCTGGCCGATCGCATCTCCGCCGTTTTTGTCCCGGTGGTGGTCGCGATTGCGCTGCTGAGCGGCCTGATTTGGTATCTGGTTGGTCCGCAGCCGCAGCTGGCTTATACCTTAGTGATTGTCACCACGGTGCTAATCATCGCCTGTCCTTGCGCCTTGGGTTTAGCCACGCCGATGTCGGTGATTGCTGGCGTGGGACGCGCGGCAGAACTGGGCGTGCTGGTGCGTGACGCCGATGCGCTGCAACGTGCCAGCGAAGTCGATACCATCGTGTTCGATAAAACCGGCACCCTGACGCGCGGCACGCCGCAGGTCAGCGATGTGTTGCTTTACAGCGACTGGAATCGCCAGCAGGTGCTCAGCGCGGCGGCGCAGATGGAGCATGGATCCAGCCATCCGCTGGCTAAAGCAATTCTCGCTGCCGCGCCTGATGTCAGCGGCGAAGCGGTTAAGCAATTTCGTACAATACGCGGCAAAGGCATCAGCGCTAAAGTTGACGACAGAACGCTGCTGTTGGGTAATCAGGCGCTGCTGGATGCACATCAGATTGATTACCGCGCCGCGCAGGCGGATATCGAGCACTTTGCCGCACAAGGCGCTACGCCGGTGCTGCTGGCCGATAGTCATCAGCTACTGGGATTAATCGCGCTGCGTGACAGCCTACGTCCTGAGAGCAAAGAGGCGCTGCAGCGTCTGCATCAGCTGGGTTATCGCTTGATTATGTTGACCGGCGATCACCAGAAAACCGCGCAGGCAATTGCCGCCGAAGCCGGAATTGATGAAGTGATTGCCGGCGTACTGCCGGAGGGCAAAGCGCAGGCCATTACTCAGCTGCAGCAGCAAGGTCGCAAAGTGGTGATGGTGGGCGACGGCATTAATGATGCACCGGCGCTGGCGCAGGCAGATGTCGGTATCGCGATGGGCGGCGGCAGCGACGTGGCGGTTGAAACCGCAGCAATGACGCTGATGCGCAACGATCTGCACTGCGTCGCCGATGCGTTGTCGATAGCCAGCGCCACGCTGCGCAATATGCGTCAGAACCTATTAGGCGCCTTCATTTACAACAGTTTGGGCATTCCGATTGCCGCGGGCGTGCTCTATCCGTTTACCGGCCTGCTGCTGAGCCCAATTGTGGCGGGCGCGGCGATGGCGCTATCGTCAATTACCGTGGTGAGTAACGCTAACCGTTTGCTGCGCTTCAAGCCCGCGCAGCGGGAATAGCCACTCCAGCCCTGTTCTTCCGTGGATGAAATCGCTAGCATGGATTTTTGCATTAAAAAGGACAGGACAGGGAATGAGACACGGTCTGTGGCACAGCATCCAACAACGGATCGCGACCCTTTTCCCGGCCAGTTACAGCTGGCCGGCCATGGATATTCAGCTGGGTGACCGACGCCTTCATCTGGCGGGCAGCATTCATATGGGCACGCGCGACATGCAGCCGCTGCCCGCCGGTTTGCTGCGTCAGCTTAATAAAGCCGACGCGCTGATTGTTGAAGCCGATATCACGCAAGGCGCATCGCCGTTTAGCAACGATGATGCGCATCCGCCGCTTGCAATGCGCCTTGCAGCTGACGTCCTGCAACGGCTGCAAGCCCTGTGTGATGAGCTGTCACTTTCACTGAGCGTGTTCGACACGCTGCCGTTCTGGCAAATCGCGTTGATGTTACAGGCACAACAGGCGCAGCGACTCGGCTTACGTCCGCAGTTTGGCATCGATTATCAGCTGTTGCAGGCGGCAAAAGCGGCGAATAAACGCATTATTGAACTGGAAGGTCCGGCAACCCAGATCGCCCTGCTGAAATCGCTGCCGCAAGATGGTTTGCCGCTGTTGCTGGATACGCTTGAGCATTGGCATACCAACGCACGTCTGCTGCAAACCATGATTAGCTGGTGGCTGGATGCGCCGCCAACGCAGCAACCCGTGGCGTTGCCCAGCACTTTTAGCAGCGAGCTTAACGACACGCTGATGCGTAATCGTAATCAGCACTGGCGCGAACTGTTGCTGGCATTACCTAAAGGGCGATATGTGGTGGCGGTGGGCGCGCTGCATCTGTATGGCGACGATAATTTGCCGGGGTTGCTGAAGAAATAAATTCTGCACCTATCCGTAGCGGCGCAATTTATTGCGCTCAATTGAGCTTACGAATGTCGCTGAAAAGCGCGCGATAAATCGCGCCGCTACAAGTATGTGCGAGTGATAACAATGGAAAAATTCAGAAAAAAAGAAGGCCAATAATAATATTGGCCCGTCAAAGAGGAATTTGTTTATGATTTTGGTTATCACCAGCAATCTCTTGCTGGCGCGGGCCAATTCTCGCGCAAAGTTCAGAATTTCGCCACTGTTTTTCCATCAAAACTGAAATAAGAATATTCCTAACAAGGACCAATCATGACGCCCGCGGTAAAACTTCTGGAAAAACAAAACGTCACCTTTACCCTGCATCCGTATGACCACGACAGCCATGAAACTAATTTTGGTGATGAAGCGGTGCGTAAGCTCAATCTTGATGCGCGCCAGGTGTTCAAAACTTTGCTGGTGTCGCTCAACGGCGATGCCAAAGCGCTGGCCGTGGCGGTGACGCCGGTCTCAACTCAGCTGGACCTAAAAAAGGTCGCCAAAGCGCTGGGCGCCAAGAAAGCCGATATGGCCGATCCGCAGCTGGCACAGCGCGTAACCGGTTATCTGGTGGGCGGCATTAGCCCGCTGGGACAGAAAAAACGTCTGCCAACGGTGATCGATCGGCAGGCGGCGGAGTTCGCCACCATTTTCATCTCTGGCGGCAAGCGCGGGCTGGATATCGAACTGGCGGCGCAGGATTTGTCGCGCCTGCTGGATGCGCCGCTGGCCGATGTCGCCAGACGCGATTAATCGGGCTGCTGGGCGCAGAGTTGATCGATCATCCAGCGCCCGGCCGGTCCCGGTGGATTGCGTCGTGACCACACCACATCTACCGCAATACGCTGTGGCCAGCCCGGCACCGGCAGCTCTTTTAGCACCTGATGACCAAACTGCTCCACTAGCCAGCGCGGCAACACGCTCCAGCCGAAACCCTGCTCCGCCATCTCCAGCAGTAACAGATAGGATGGCGCTGACCACACGCGTCCGGCGGGCAGCGGCTCACGATTTTGCACCCACGTGTTGAGCCGTAGATGCCGCAGCTCACCTAACTGCCCTTCACTCACCTGCTGCAACTGCGACAAGGCATGATCCTGATGCAGATAGATCGCCATCTGCGCGCCAACCTGCAGGCGCGCCACCGCCAAATCCGGCGGCAACTGTGGCTGCGCCCGTACCACGCCGAGATGCACACGACCGGCCTGCAACAGATCTAAAGCATCCGCATCCTCCGCGATCATGCACTCGAACTCGATATCCGGATAACGTTGATCAAAACGATTGAGCAAATTTTGATGATGATCGGCCTGCCAGAAATCAGAGATCGCCAGGCTAAGGCGCGGCTCAACCCCCTGCGACAGGCGCACCGCCAGTTCATCCAGCCGCTGGCTGGCGGCCAGAATCTGCTGCACCTGCGCAAACGCACGCTGTCCATGTTCGGTGAGCACCGGCTGGCGTCCGCTGCGATCAAACAGCGTGAAGCCCAGATCATCTTCCAGATTAGCTACCGCGCTGCTGATGGTGGACTGGCTTTTTGCCAACGCGCGCGCTGCCGCTGAAAACGATCCGCTGGCGACGGTTTGCACAAAAGCTTCAAGAGATTCCGGGGAGTACTTCATGGTGAACCATCGCTTTTATCGATAGGTGATCATTTTATCTTAGCATTTTAGGGTGCGAAAATACGCGACATCACTAATCAGGAGGTTTCTATGCGTACCCGTTCGCTGAAAGAACGTTTTTGTCATGCCGCAGGCTTTGAAGGGTTGGCACTTATCACCGTTGCGCCGCTGGCTGCCTGGATCATGGAGAAACCGCTGTTTCAGATGGGCGCGCTGGCGATCATGCTGTCGACCGTCGCCATGCTGTGGAACATGATCTATAACACCGGTTTTGATCGCATCTGGCCGCCGCAGGTTAAACGCGGCTTCGGTCTGCGCGCTATGCACGCGCTGGGCTTTGAAGGTGGTTTTATCCTGATCGGCTTGCCGATTGCCGCCTGGATGCTGAATATTTCGCTGCTGGAAGCCTTCGTGCTGGAAGTGGCGTTCTTTCTGTTCTTCCTGCCCTATACCATGCTCTACAACTGGGTGTGGGATAAATTGCGCCACCGTTGGGTGACGCAGAAATCCTGTCAGGCTTGATGCCTCTCTGAAAACCGGTCGCCATGAAGGCCGACCCTACGGCCCAGGTGCGCAATCATGCGCACCTGGCCATCAACGTTCAATGTTGCTGCGCGGCGCGCGGCCAAATCCACGCCAGAATCATCTGCGGATAGCTTGGTTTCCGCTGCTTCTCCTGCGCTTTGTTGCGCTCCTCAATCTGCGCTTCCGTCAGATGCACGATGCCGGTTGGCACAAAGTCGGCAATCTTCAACGGAGAATGCTGGCTAACAAATTCGCGCAGCACATCGGCATCTCGCAGCCCGCTATTGCTGAAACCGGCATGGGTTTCGATGTTCGGATAACCGTCGCCGCCGCTGGCGTTGAAGCTGTTGGTCGCCATGCGATAAGTTTTATCCTTTTGCAGCGCCTCGCCGTTAATCTTCACATCGCTCACGCCTTTGCCATCCGCTACCAAACTGATGTTGGTGAACTGCGCGAAGCCACCTGAGTCCACTTTGATATTGGCCACTGTCGCCAGATAGTTCAGCAACTCATTGCCGGTCAGCGTGACCGATACCACCTGATTGCCGAACGGCTGCACCTGCAGCAGATCGCGCCAGCTCAGATTGCCCTGCGCCAGCGAAGTGCGAATGCCGCCACCGCTCATCACGGCAAAGTCCGCTTTGGTCGCATCCATCTGCGCGCGCAAAATCAGCTGACCGAGGTTGGTTTGTTCAAATCGCACCTTGTCGCGTTCGCCAACGAATACGCCATCGCTGCTGCCGACTTTCACATCCAGCTTCTTGCCGGCACGCAGTTGATAAGGGGTTAACAGCTTCATCATCGCGCTATTTTTCGGGATCTCCTCCTGCCAGGTGAGCCAGGATTCGCTGCCGTCGAGGTTCTTCACTTTGTGTTTCAGATTCACCGGGATCAGCTGGTAATTCTCCAGCGTCAGCTCGCCATTACGAAAGGTGAAGTCACCACGTCCAACGAATTTGCCCCACTCCTTCGCCTGCATGATCCACACGCCATTCTGGCGATCCGGCTGGCACGGTTGGCCCGGCTGATAATCTTTTACGCTGACGTTCTCTTTCTCCATGCACACCGCATCCTGCGAATGGCCGCCGATGATCACATTGAGGGTGCCGGGCGGCAGGCTGCGTGCCAGCTCAACGTCGCCTGGCGCATTGCTACCGTGCTGACCGTCGTCGTAATGACCCATATGCGTTAGTGCGATAATGACGTCAGGTTTTTCACTGGCGCGCAGTTCCGCCACCGCTTTCTCGGTCTCTTTCACCGGATCGCGGATATCGATAGCGGCGATATTCTCCGGATTGGAGATGCGCAGCGTGTCGGTGGTGGTCAGGCCGATTACCGCGATCTTTAGCCCCATGCGATTAAACGTCGCCCACGGCTTAAATAAGCGCGTGTCGGTGCCTTTTTGATAGATGTTGGCCGAAAGGAACGGAAACTTGGCCCACTTCTGCTGCTTCTGCAGCACGCTAAGTGGTTTATCAAATTCGTGGTTGCCCAACGCCATGGCGTCATAGCCGACCAGATTCATGCCGCGAATATCCGGCTCCGCATCCAGCATATCTGACTCTGGCACGCCGGTGTTCACATCGCCCGCTGAGAGAATCAGCGCACCACCGCCTTTAGCCTGCACATCATAACGCTGTTGATCCATCAAGGTTTTCTGTGCCGCCAGGCCATATTCGCCCTGAGCGTTAGTCCAGTAACGACCGTGATGATCGTTGGTGTGCAAAATGCTGAAACGATAACTGCGATCCGTTTGCCACGCCTGCGCCAGCATCGGCAGCAGTAACACTAACAGCGCCAGCCAGCGCCCTTTTCGCGGTGATAAAAACAAAGCCGATCTCCTTATTCTGCGTTTTTCCACTGAGCGGTGGACTTAATCTGCGTTTTCGCCCTTCTGTGTCGCACAGATGACTTATTAACTCAAGATGAAAGACGTTTTACGTGGATTAGCTTGCAACGATCTGCTGCTCATCACCAGAATCGAATCTGCCATCCACCGTCCAAATCCTGGCCTGGTCACCCGTTATCCCCTTTATGACGGCTTTATCTGTGATAACCACTTTCCCTAAGCCCCTTTCACAGGGCAACTATTTTTCCTCATCGCCCTTCATTCTGCGTATTTGCAGCCGATATAGTGAGATAACTGATGAAAATGAAGCTTCAGCTGCATTTTTGTCTCATTTTTTCAATTTACTGGTCTTTTACCGCTCAAATGTTTAAACGCGGTAAGCGATTGTGCATTACACTAGGTTGTTACAAGCGGATACATTTGCACACAAGGAGACAGGCATGCATCACACCACACCGTTGATCACTACCATTGTCGGGGGGCTGGTCCTCGCATTTCTCCTTGGTATGCTGGCAAACCGCCTGCGCATCTCACCGCTGGTCGGTTACTTATTGGCTGGCGTGCTGGCCGGTCCTTTCACGCCAGGCTTTGTCGCAGATACTAACCTTGCACCAGAACTGGCTGAACTCGGCGTGATTCTGCTGATGTTTGGCGTCGGTTTGCACTTCTCGCTGAAGGATTTGATGTCGGTAAAGTCCATCGCCATTCCTGGCGCCATCGCGCAAATCGCCGTGGCGACGCTGCTGGGAATGGGACTTTCCTGGGCCATGGGCTGGTCGTGGATGACCGGCCTGGTATTTGGCCTGTGTCTTTCTACCGCCAGTACCGTGGTGCTGCTGCGGGCGCTTGAAGAACGACAACTGATTGATAGCCAGCGCGGACAAATCGCCATTGGCTGGTTAATCGTAGAAGATTTAGTGATGGTGCTAACGCTGGTGCTGCTGCCCGCCATCGCCGGCATGCTGGAACAGGGCAACGCCAGCCCAACTCTGCTGCTGTGGGATCTGCTGCTGACCATCGGCAAAGTCGTCGCCTTTATGGTGCTGATGATGGTGGTAGGCCGCCGCGTCGTGCCATGGATTCTCGCCAAGAGTGCCGCTACCGGTTCGCGTGAGCTATTTACCCTTGCGGTACTGGCGCTGGCGCTTGGTATCGCCTTTGGTGCGGTCGAATTCTTTGATGTCTCCTTCGCGCTTGGCGCCTTCTTTGCCGGCATGGTGCTGAACGAATCTGAACTCAGCCACCGCGCCGCCCACGATACCTTGCCGCTGCGCGACGCCTTCGCCGTGCTGTTCTTTGTTTCGGTCGGCATGCTGTTTGATCCGATGATCCTGATTGAGCAGCCGCTGGCGGTACTTGGCGCGCTGGCGATTATTGTGCTGGGCAAATCGATTGCTGCCTGGCTGCTGGTGACGCTGCTGGGTCATTCCCGTCGTACCGCAATGACCATTTCGGTGAGCCTGGCGCAGATTGGTGAATTCGCCTTTATCCTCGCCGGTCTCGGTATCTCGCTGGGTATGCTGAGCGACGAAGGTCGCAATCTGGTGCTGGCGGCGGCGATTCTCTCCATCATGCTTAACCCGATTCTGTTTACCCTTCTGGAACGCTATCTCGATAAAACCGAGACTATGGAAGAGCAGACGCTGGAAGAAGCCATTGAAGAGGAGAAGCAAATTCCGGTGGATATCTGTAACCACGCCGTGCTGGTCGGCTATGGCCGCGTTGGCAGCCTACTGGGACAAAAGCTGATGGAAGCGGATGTGCCGCTGGTGGTGGTGGAAAACTCCCGTCCACGCGTTGAAGCGCTGCGCGAGCAAGGCATCAAAGCGGTACTGGGCAATGCAGCACGCGTCGATACCATGGAGTTAGCGCGCCTAGACTGCGCCCGCTGGCTGCTGCTGACCATTCCGAATGGCTATGAAGCCGGTGAAGTGGTGACCGCCGCACGTGAGAAGCGTCCGGACATTGAGATCATCGCACGTGCGCATTATGACGATGAGGTGACCTACATTATGGAGCGCGGCGCCAATCGTGTGGTGATGGGCGAACGTGAAATCGCTAACAGCATGTTGCACGTGCTGGAAGAAGAGATTGCGCAGAACCCGATTGTGCGTGAGTGCCCGATTTAAATTTGTGCGGTCTTAGGCCAGGTCGCCATAAATGGCGACCCTACGGCGTCAGGTGCGCAGTAATGCGCACCGATGCCACCATCAACGATCCCAATACGACTCTTCTAAACTGTCTTCCCGCTCCGGCAGACCGCGCGTCAGACGCGGTGAATGCTGGTTCAACACCTGATAACTCACCCGGTTCGCATATTTACACACTTGTGCCAGCGACGAATACGTCAGGTACTCACGGCCATGTTTGCTAGAGTTAGGCACCTTCTGGCGATGGAAGTTGTTGGCGGTGATGTCATGCAGCAGCGCTGCCAGTGCGCCATCGCCCGCGCCGTTGGTGTTCATGATCTTCTCCGGCCCGCCCATATACGGCGCGATATGCGAGAAGATGCGCAGCGGCTGCTGACAATCTTTATGGCGCATCGCGCGACTAAATTCATACTGGTTGAATTCGGCCAGCGCGCCTGGCAGCAGCGGATGATTGGTTTTGCGTTTGAACTCGTCTTCGGTGAATCCGGCCATGTACAAACCGGTCGGCCCAGCGGTGCACAGCACTAAATCCACCCAATCCAGCGCCATGTTCGATGCCAGCAACGGGTCTTGCTCACCGGTCAGCGCGAAAGCCTCTTCTTCATTCATCGCGACGATCGAGACGTGATCGCGCAGGAAATCGCGCCAGAACTGCGGGTTGTCCTGAATCACATATTTAGTACCGAGCGTCAGCACCACTGGCACATTGTGTTTCTTCGCGTATTCGATGGCGCGCAAGGTCGCTTCCGGCATCGGTTCGCCCGGCTGGCAGCGCACCAGATAAGAGGTCAACACCAGCGCCGACGCCCCCGCAATCACCTCTTCCGGGATGTTGTTAGCATGCAGCTGATTCATTAAACCAGGGCTGATGGCAAAGGTGCGTTCGCCCTGCTCGCCAATCAGCGTGAAGCAGCGGCCAATGGCGCCATCAACGCCCTGCAGGAAGTTGAGATCCATGCGGCTGGAGGTATTGCACAGATAGCGATAGGCGTAGCCGCCGATCTGGATGTTGTTACACATTACTCCCAGCAGTACAGAGCGATCATCGGCAAGAACGGAGTAGTTGTGTAAGGTATTGCCGATGGTGCCGCCAGCAAACTGATGGCTGATGAGCTCTTCACGCATCAGTTCGTTGTAGAGGGCCTCAGCGGTGGCATCGTCGATCACCAGCGAGTGACCGGCACTGAGACCGTAACGTTGCAAAAAGTCATCGTCGACTTTGGCTTCGATATCCACCAGCGTCTGGTCGATACCCACCACCCAACTGCCCTCTTCCTGCTCTTGCTGCGTAGCTTGCAGCAGCGGATCGCGCGCGTTGACGGGGAAATAGTGTTTGGATTTGCGTTTGCCGGGAAATTTCATCGAGAGTGCCGTCAGGGAAAATCAGGCAGAGAATGATATCACACTCTCTGCCACACCCTTAACGGCGCGCGTTGACCAGCTGCACCATCATTTCAATATGTTCAGCATCGTCGTTGAGCGCCGGAATATACTCAAACTTTTCGCCGCCGGCATGCAGGAAGATCTCGCAGTTCTCCCCGCTAATCTCCTCCAGCGTTTCGAGGCAATCTGCGGCAAAGCCTGGACTCATCACCTGCACGTGCTTGATGCCCTTCGCCGGCAAACTCTTCATGGTTTCGTCGGTATACGGCGTCAGCCACGGCTCGCGGCCAAAGCGCGACTGGAAGGTCATCATGATCTTATGCGGTGCAATGCCTAAGGCCGCCGCCAGCGCAGCAGTGGTGTCTTTGCAGCGCTGCGGATAATCATCGCCTTCATTGGCGAAACGTTGCGGAATGCCGTGATACGACAGCACCAGCAGATCCGGTTCGCCATGCTGCGCGAAGGAGCGCTCCACCGAGGCTTTCAACGCGGCGATATAGGCCGGATGTTCCGCATAATCGCGAATAAACGCCACTTCGGGCAGTGAACGCAACGGTTTGAAACTGGTGGCTAATCCATCCCACACCGCCGCAACCGTCGAGCAGGAGAACTGTGGATAGAGCGGCAGCACGATGAGTTTATTGACGCCCTGCGCCAGCAGACGCTGCAGGGCGCTATCCAGGCTGGGCTGGCCGTAGCTCATGCCAAGTTCAACCGGCATATCTAAACGCTGCGCTAAGGCTTCACGCTGACGCTTGCTGAACACCATCAGCGGCGAGCCTTCCTCCATCCACACCGAGGCATAGAGTTTCGAAACGCGCGGCGATCGGAATGGCACAATGATGAAATTGAGAATCGGCCACCACAATAAGCGTGGCGTATCGACCACACGTGGATCGCCGAGGAACTGTTTCAGATAGCGCTTAACCGCAGGTGTGGTGGGTGCGTCTGGCGTGCCTAAATTAACCAGCAAAACCCCGGGCTTTTCTTGCCTCATTGTATTTCCTTGATGTCGAAACGAATGGGTCAAATGCAAAATCAGGGGGAAATTGTAGCGGAAATCGTGGGAGGGGAAAGCAATTGCTGCAAAAGGGCCGGACAACCGGCCCCAGAACGCCTTAGCCGAGGATCGTGGCCAATTGCGTGCTCACTTCAGCGACCGGGCGGGTGCCGTCGATTTTGTGATATTCGGTGTTGCCGTCCTGCGCTTCTTTGCCGTAGTAGGCAATCAGCGGCGCGGTCAGCTGATGGTACTCCACCAGACGCTTACGCACGGTCTCTTCCTGGTCATCTTTACGCGTGGTCAGCTCTTCGCCGGTCAGGTCATCTTTACCTGCCACTTTCGGTGGATTGTAGGTGACGTGATAAACGCGGCCGGATGCCGTATGGACGCGACGACCGACAATACGATCCACAATCAGCTCGTCCGGAACAGCAAACTCCAGCACGTAGTCAACCTTGATGCCCGCTTCTTTCATGGCATCAGCCTGCGGGATAGTGCGTGGGAAGCCATCGAGCAGGAAACCGTTTTTGCAGTCTTCCTGCGCGATACGCTCTTTAACCAGCGCAATCACTAACTCGTCAGTCACCAGTTTACCGGCATCCATGATCGCTTTAGCCTGTTGGCCCAGTTCGGTGCCTGCTTTCACTGCCGCACGCAGCATGTCACCCGTGGAGATTTGCGGAATACCGTACTTCTCCATGATAAATTGAGCCTGAGTGCCTTTACCTGCGCCCGGAGCTCCGAGCAGAATAATACGCATTGCGTAATTCCCCTTGCGAATTGCATTGTTCAATCTGAGAAGGCGAAGAACATACCATTATGACCCGCGCACCACAAGGAAACGGGCGTGCTTGCCATGAAAGGTCTACTTTGACCTGCTTTGTCAGCGAATACCAGCAGAGTGCCTGTTTTTAAGAATTACGGCTAAGCATCAGCACGTCCTTCAGGCGCTTTTTTAAGGTCGGCGTGACATTGAGATGTTTGTTTACGCCGCCGCGCACATTGGCCCGTAGCCGCAAACGACCCTGCTGTGGCAGAACCTGAATATCCTGCGGTAATGCATGAGCATTGAGACCGCTCGGCAGCGGAAAAAGCGCAAAGGGTAAACCCGGTTGCTGAATAGAGTGCAATATAAAGGGCGAGTCGAGCGCGATATTCTCCACCATAGCAATGTTGAAGGGCCGCCACTCGCTATCATCCATTAATTCAAGTGCCTGTTCCGGCGCCGCGCCTAGCGCTAATCCCTGCTCAAACAGCCGCAGCTCGCTGCGTACCAGCGTACTGAAATCCGCGGTGCGCAGCGCGATCATCACCAGATCACCACAAAGCGCAGCATGCCTGTCGAGGCGCGCAACAAACAGCCGCGCATCGCTAATTAAGCGCTTATGCAGCTGCGTAGCAAACGACTCCGACGCATCGGTAACGCCCTGGCTTTGGCATTCGCTCAGTGCGCGTACCCGGCCCTGCTGCATATCAACGTGCTCCACCAGCGCAATATTGCCCGCCATCATCGGCAAGGTGGGCAACACGCTGAGTTCACTGACCGGATATTGCGAGGCATAGCGGGTTTGATTACGCGCCTGCTCCTGACGAAGAAAGAGTTGGGAAAGCAGCACCCGTGCAATATGCAAAGAGGGGGCGAAGAAGATATCGTAGTTTTCAAGCCGGTAATGACGAGACAGCAAGCCGCGAAGCTTATCGCGCGCCGCCGCCGCCCTGGCAGTAGCAAGTTGTGGAGCCATCGCGTGACATTTCTCTGGTTATTGTGCTGTGTGCGGGAAGTGAAGCGTGGCGGTGATTTCGGCGTAAAACACAGAGAAGCTCAGCCGTCAACCCGCCATAATCTGGGTGAAAGGTTAGGCCAATGCGGCTGGACATTAAAATGATATAAACTGACAATCCCTGTTAGGTTTTTACACAAGGGACGAGTATGACCGCGCTTCCATCATTACGTGCTCTGCAATATTTCCACCAGGCGGCACTGTATAGCAGTTTTAGCGTGGCGGCCGAACGTCTACATGTCACCCACAGCGCCATCAGCCATCAGGTGCGTCAACTGGAAAGCTGGATGGGCAAGCCGCTGTTTGTGCGGGCCAGCGGACGCGTCAAATTAACCTCACACGGTGAGCGTTTGCTGGTGAGTTGTCAGAAAGCGTTCAGCGAACTCTCTACCACCTGCGAAAGCATCCGCACCGGCATGCGTCATCACCTCAGCGTCTCCTGCGCGCCCAGCTTTCTGGCGCAATGGCTGATTCCACGCATCGCCAGCTTCTATCAGCGCTATCCCGATATTGAAGTGCAGTTTCAGCCGCTGGTGGAGATTGACCAGCTGCGAAGTGAGCACACCGATGTGCTGATCCTCAGCGCTGAGCAATCACCCGATGACGATATTGATGCCACCTTGATTAGCGATGATTATATCGGCCCGCTGTGCGCTCCGCTGTTTGCGGCGCGTTTTCAAAGTGAACAGGACCTCGCCTCGCTGCCGCTGCTGCACGCCGATACGCGTCTGCATGCCTGGGCTGAATGGGCGAAAACCAGCGGCGCGCGCGGCAATTTCTGGATCGGCAAGCATTTCGATAATTTGACGTTAGGGATTCAGGCGGCAAAAAACGGCTTAGGCGTGATCATGGCACCACGTCTGTTGGTGCGTAAGGAGTTGAGTGACGGCACCTTGATTGCGCCGTTGGGCTTTGTGCGCGTCGATCGCGCCACCTTGATGATGACCAAGATTTCACGCCAGCACGATGCGGAGATTACGCTGTTTCGCGATTGGTTACGCGATCAGGCGCAGATATAAAAAAGGTCGCCAGGAATGGCGACCTTACGAGTTTGGTGCGATTACGCCGTCAGCAGCTGATTCATACGACGGATAAACTGGTTCGGATCGTCGAGCGTACCGCGCTCGGCCAGCAACGCCTGATCCAGCAGCAGCTCAACCCACTCGGCAAAGCGCGTTTCGTCCTGGGTATCCGCCACGCGTTTCACCAGCGTATGCTCCGGATTGATCTCGAAGATGTACTTCACCTCCGGCACGTCCTGACCGGCCGCAGCAAACAGCTTCGCCATCTGCGTGGTCATTTCGTTAGCATCGGTGGTGACGATTGCTGGCGTGTCGGTGAGACGATGCGTCAGACGCACCTCTTTTACGCGCTCGCCCAGCAGAGTTTTCACGCGCTCAACAAAGGGCTCCAGCGCTTTTTCCGCTTCTTTCTGCTCTTCAGTCTCTTCATCGGCCAGCTTGCTCAGCGAATCATCCGCTTTGCTGACTGACTGGAAGGTTTTGCCGTCGAATTCGGTGAGGTAGCTCATCATCCATTCATCGATACGATCGGAGAGCAGTAGCACCTCAATGCCTTTCTTGCGGAACAGTTCCAGATGCGGGCTGCTCTTCGCGGCGGCATAGCTGTCGGCGGTGATGTAGTAAATCTTATCCTGACCTTCCACCATGCGGCTCAGGTAATCGTCGAGCGAAATGGTCTGCTCGGCGCCTTCGCTCTGGCTGGTGGCAAAGCGCAGCAGTTTAGCAATCGTCTGCTGGTTGGCGTTGTCTTCGGCTGGACCTTCTTTCAGCACCAGACCGAACTCTTTCCAGAACTGCTGATATTTTTCCGCGTCGTCTTTCGCCAATTTTTCCAGCATCTGCAGGCTACGCTTGGTCAGCGCGGCGCGCAGGCTTTGGGTAACGCGGCTGTCCTGCAGGATTTCACGTGACACATTGAGCGGCAGATCGTTGGAATCTATCAGACCACGGACAAAGCGCAGGTAGTTCGGCATGAACTGCTCGGCGTCGTCCATGATAAACACGCGCTGCACGTAAAGTTTCAGGCCGTGCTTGCTGTCGCGATTCCACATGTCAAACGGCGCGCGCGCCGGGATATACAGCAGGCTGGTATACTCCTGCTTACCCTCCACGCGGTTGTGGCTCCAGATCGCCGGATCGCTAAAATCATGGGCGATATGTTTGTAGAACTCGTTGTATTCGTCGTCGCTGATCTCTGACTTATTACGCGTCCACAGCGCCTGCGCTTTGTTGATCTTTTCCCAGCTGCTTTCGCCGCTCTCTTCATCTTTAGTTTCGATCTCAACCGGCAGCGCAATGTGATCGGAATATTTACTGATGACGTTACGCACGCGCCATGCATCAAGGAAATCGTCCTCGCCTTCGCGCAAGTGCAGGGTGATCTCGGTACCGCGATCGGCCTTCTCAATCTCCGCCAGCGTGTACTCACCTTCACCGGCTGATTCCCAGAACACCGCTTCATCGGCTTTTGCACCCGCCGCGCGGGTACGCACGGTGACTTTGTCGGCCACGATAAAGGCAGAATAGAAGCCGACGCCAAACTGGCCGATCAGCTGGCTATCTTTTGCCTGGTCGGAACCCATGGATTCGAGGAAAGATTTGGTACCGGATTTGGCGATGGTGCCGAGGTTCTCAATCACCTCATCACGACGCATACCGATGCCGTTGTCGCTGAGCGTCAGGGTGCGGTTTTCCGGATTGACCGAGATGCGCACGCGCAGGTCGCCGTCGCCTTCGTACAGATCGGGCGTCGACAGCGCGCGGAAGCGCAGCTTATCGGCGGCATCAGAGGCGTTTGAAATCAGCTCGCGCAGGAAAATCTCTTTGTTTGAATAGAGCGAATGGATCATCAGGTGCAGAAGTTGTTTTACCTCTGACTGGAAGCCACGCGTCTCTTGTCCTTTCATGGTCATTGCTACCTCAACTGAATCGGGGTTGATGATACGTTGAGAGAGAAATGGGGGTGAAGGGCAGGATTTCAAGCCGATGTCCGCGAAGACATCGGCAAGTGATTAGAATTTAATCTTGTGGCGTCCGGCGAGCGAGTGCGACAGCGTGGTGCCATCGACCATTTCCAGCTCGCCGCCAACCGGCACACCGTGCGCAATGCGGCTGGCATCAACGCCATATTGTCCGCACAGCTCGGCGATGTAGTTGGCGGTGGCTTCCCCTTCCACCGTGGGATTGGTAGCGAGGATCACTTCGGTTAAGGTTTCACGCTCCAGACGCTGCTCCAGCCGATCTAAGCCGATATCCTGCGGGCCAATGCCATCCAGCGGTGACAAGTGGCCCATTAGCACAAAGTAGCGGCCGCCAAACTGGCCGGTCTGCTCAATGGCGTGAATATCCGCCGGGCTCTCCACCACGCAAATCTGACCGTTTTGTTGACGGCGTGGATTGGCGCAGATGGTGCAGATCTCCTGCTCGGTGAAGGTACGGCAATCGGCGCAGTGGCCGATTTCCGACATGGCGCGGGTCAGAGCCTGCGCCAGACGCATGCCACCGCTACGATCGCGTTGCAACAGCTGAAAAGCCATGCGCTGCGCCGACTTCGGGCCAACGCCCGGCAGGCAGCGCAACGACTCCATCAAAGATTCAAGCAGTGGACTGGTTTGCATTAGAACGGCATCTTGAAGCCAGGTGGCAGCTGCATACCGTTAGAAACTGAAGCCATTTTCTCTTTCTGCGTTTCGTCGATGCGACGCGCTGCATCGTTGAACGCCGCCGCAATCAAATCTTCCAGCATGTCTTTGTCATCTTCCAGCAAGCTTGGATCGACTTCGACACGACGGCAGTTGTGCGCACCGTTGATGGTTACTTTGACTAAGCCAGCACCTGATTCACCGGTCACTTCGATCGCGGCAATCTCTTCCTGAACTTTGGCCATTTTGTCTTGCATCTGCTGGGCCTGTTTCATCAGGTTGCCCAATCCGCCTTTACCAAACATAGTTTTCTCTCTCTGCTGGGGCTGCGCGCAATCAACGCGCGGCAGCATGTTCACACCGGTCGAATACTCTCTTCATCCAAATCGGCATCGAAGAAGCGACGCAGTGTCTGAATGTGGGTATCGCTTTCGATCGACTGCCGCGCTTGCGACAGCTTCTCTTCGTAAATGGCCTGACGCCACTCCAGTGGCGTCAATACCGTAGGATTATCGTCTTCAATAATAGTCAATTCAACCGGCTGACCGGCAGACTGACTCAACGCTTCCGTGAGCGCCTGCTTAGCAGCAGCAGAATTGAGATGGCGCTGGCTGCTGCGCAGATGCAGCGTAATGCCATTTTCCGCCACCTCTTTCCACGCGTTGAGCGCCACCTGCTGCACCAGTTTCGGCAGCGTCAGCGCGGCAATCTCAGCCGCCCATGCATCGCGCTGCTGAGCCTCTTCCGCCAGACGTAGCGCCAGCTCAGGGGTTTTCTCATGCTCAAGTGCAGAACGCAAGGCTTTTGGCGTCGCCACGGGTTCAGGCTTCGCCTCAACCGGCAACTGGGTTTTCCAGCGATAGGCTTCCGGTTTAGCCGGTGCTTTTACCGCAGGTTCAGCCGCACGTTGTTGTACGCGTTCAGTGACGCTAGCGAGACGTTCCAGCGCCGGATTCGCCGGCCGCGCGGAACGCGCTGCCGGCTCACTCTTTTTTGCTTTGCCGGCTCCCTGACGCAGCAGCTGCGTTCGCGCCTGTAACAACTGGCTGGAGGAGTCGGGTAGCGGATCGGGCGCAGATTGCAGGTCAGGATAATCATCTGACATCGGCGGCGCCTCATTATCCGGCGGCGCCATATGCGGCTGTGCAGCCGGTGCCGCTTTCGGCGCAGACGCGACAGGCGCGGACGCTGCTGCGGGGGCCGCAACCTGCGACGCAGCTTGTGGCGCGGCTTGTGGCGTCAAAGTTGGACGCGCTACCGGCTCAGCAATTGCCGCCTGCGGATGAAATGCCAGGGCACGCAGCAGCGTCATTTCTACGCCTAAGCGACGATCCGGTGCCAGCGGCAGATCTTTCCGTCCCATCAACAGCGTTTGGTAGTAGAGCTGCACGTCCGCTGGAGGCAGCACGCGCGCTAACTCGCGCAGGCGATCGGCCTGGCTGAGATCGTCCTCGCTGAGCGAACTCGGCAACAGCTGCACCATCGCTATGCGGTGCAGTAAACGCAGCATCTCTACCAATAGCGCTTCCCACTCAACCCCGCGTGAGGCCGCCTGGTTCAGCAGCGCCATCACCTGCTCGCCCTGCCCATCCACCAGCGCTTCAATCAGCGCCAGCGGCTGTTCATCGTCGAGCGTGCCGAGCATTTGCGCCACGCTATCGCGCATTACGCTGCCCTGCCCCATCGCAATCGCCTGATCGGTCAGGCTGAGCGCATCGCGCATACTGCCGTCAGCGGCGCGGGCCAGCAGATGCAGCGCGCGCGGTTCGGCGGCGATTTGCTCTTGCTGTAATACATGCGCCAGCTGTTGCTGGATTTGCTCAACGTCGAGCGCTTTGAGATGGAATTGCAGGCAACGCGATAGGATTGTTACCGGCAGCTTCTGCGGATCGGTGGTCGCCAGCAGGAATTTAACGTGTGATGGCGGCTCTTCAAGGGTTTTCAGCAGCGCGTTAAAGCTGTGACGCGACAGCATGTGCACTTCATCGATCAGGTAGACCTTGAAGCGCCCACGCGCCGGTGCGTACTGCACGTTATCGAGCAGATCGCGCGTGTCTTCAACTTTGGTGCGCGATGCGGCATCGATCTCAATCAGATCGACAAAACGTCCCTGCTCGATTTCGCGGCAGTTATCGCATTGTCCGCACGGCGTCGAGGTGATACCGGTTTCGCAGTTAAGTCCCTTCGCCAACAGACGCGCGATCGAGGTTTTCCCTACGCCGCGGGTGCCGGAAAAGAGATAAGCATGATGGATTCGTCCCAGTGACAACCCGTTGGCCAGCGCAGTCAGCACATGTTCCTGACCGACTACGTCAGCGAAAGCCTGGGGACGCCATTTTCGCGCAAGTACCTGATAGCTCATGTGGATTCAATCACTGGATTTTAGGGAGAAGGGAGAAAATGCGGTTTCGCAAACCCTGTTTATTTTGGCAGTAGTTTAACAGCCACAAGCGGATCAGCAACCGATAACTTTGCGGAGGTTGCGCCCCGCCGCGAAGCGGAGCGCACAGGCCTTAGTGGCCGGGGAAATTGACCAGGCTAAAGCACTCAACGCCCATGGCGGTGAGACGGGCTTCGCCGGTTAGGTCAAACAAATTAATCACGAAGGCGGCGTCTTTCACTTCACCACCAGCGCGGCGGATCAATTTTACTGTCGCTTCAAGGGTGCCGCCCGTTGCCAGCAGATCGTCGACAACCAGCACCACATCGCCCGGCTTGATTGCATCTTTATGCAGCTCGAGCGCGTCGGTGCCGTACTCCAACTCATAACTTTCACTGAAGGTTTCACGCGGCAGTTTGCCTGGCTTACGCACCGGCACAAAACCCACGCCCAAACCCAACGCGACAGGCGCACCAAACAGGAAGCCACGCGCCTCAGTCCCCACCACCTTGGTGATGCCTTTGTCACGATAACGCTCAACCAGAATGGCGATCGACGCGGCATAAGCCTGCGGATCTTCCATCAGACTGGTCACGTCACGGAACAGAATGCCCGGCTTAGGATAGTCAGGAATGCTTTTGATGCTGTTTTTGATGAGTTCAAGCTGCTGCGCAGTTGCGGTCATAAATGTTACGCCTGGAGAAAATATCTAATACGCGCAGCTTCTCTAGCGCCAATAACCGGAAACCGGCTCAAGCGAAGTCGTTTATAAGGGAAGCCACGCACGAAGATGCCCAAATCTATGCAAATACCCAGCTAAATGCAACCCTAACGCGACTGTTGCGGCGGGTCGGCGTTCTCTGCCACAACCGGAATGCGCCACATAAACAGCACTAGCAGAGCGAGCATTACGCCCAGCAGAATGCGTACCCACAGCAAATTCACCAGATAGATTGAGACGGAAAAGGTGGCCACAATCATCAGGATAGCGCGCCATTTAGCCCCGGGCGGCATGGCGCGATGCTGTTGCCAGTGGCGAATATAGCGACCAAACGGCGATCGCCACAGCAACCAGTGGTGGAAACGTGGCGACGAGCGCGCAAAACACCAGGCCGCCAGCAACACAAATGGCGTGGTGGGTAATAAAGGTAATACAATGCCCAGCGTACCTAGCACAATCGCCAGCCAGCCAAGGCTCAGTAGTAAAATACGCTGCATGCCTGATGCCTGAAAGAGTCAAAACAGCGTTACGTTAACACAGTCGGAAACCGAGTGATGCCCCAACCGCCCGCACAACAGCGTCTTCATGCCATGTTAGATTTACTGCGCCAGCAGATTGCGCAGCAGCCGGATGGTGCCTGTCGTCAGCCACGTTTTGACACTCAGCTATTTCGCACCAGCGGCACGCGCCTGGCGGATTATCTGCGCGAGTTGGAAAGCAATGTTTCACAACTAACCGCAGCCGATAGCGATGTGGCGCGCCGTCAGTGGCTGGCAGAGAAAGTACTGGATCAGATCGCCGCCTTGCAACGCGAATGCGATAGCCAACAGCTGCGGGTCAAGCGTGAGCGTCCGCGCATCGATTCACGTCAAAAAAAACGCGAAGAGTACCAAGGCTTTGAACAGCGACTGTTGGCGATGATTCAGCAACGTGAACAGCATCTGGCGCGGGCTGAAACCCTGAGCGTTCAGCAGCAACTGATCCGTGAAGTTGATCAGTTACAGGAGCGTCTGGCGCGCTGTCGTGCCGCCATCTACAAACTGGAATTACAGTTTACCTCGCGCTAAGCACGGCGCTTTTTCCTCTATACTCGTTGCGATGCGCAGGAGGAGAAAATCATGACGCTGGTTTGTTGGATTGTGATGGGATTAGCCGCGGGTTGGCTCAAGCGGGTTATTTTTCCCGGTCGTCCGGGAGGATTCGTGCCTACGCTGGTGCTGGCAGTGATTGGCGCACTCATTGGTGGCTATATCGCTACTTACTTTACTACCGGCGATCTCGCCACCTTGCATCCGGCCGGTTTCGCCGCAGCGCTGCTCGGCGCACTGTTAATGCTGCTGGTCGCGGCGAAATTACGTATTTAGGAGAAAAAATGTCACTGGACAGCGCACCGGACGAAATCAAGCTTGCCGTCGATTTGATTCAACTGCTTGAAGAGAATAACGTCCCCACCGCTACCGTACTGGCGGCGTTGGCGATCGTTCAACATGATTATGAGCAAAAACAAGCGGCGGAAGTTAAGGCGGACTAAGCAGCGTTGGACTCAGCCTTAGCATATCGAGAAAGGCATCCACCAGCTGCGGTGCATCTTCTGCCAGATCAAAGCTTTGCGGGTTGAACAGCCAGCTTTCCATCATGCCATTGATATAGCCCCGCATCAGTAGCGCGGCCTGGCGTGTATTGAGGCCCGCAGGCAACTGACCGGCATCAATACAGAGACGTAGCACGGTTTCAATTCGATCGTAACACTCTTGCAGTAAGCTCTGCTGCATATCCTGTAAGGTCGACATTTCGCCAACAAATTCACATTTATGAAAGATAATCTCCATTAATGCGCGTCTTTGCGGATCCTTTGCTGTGGCGTCAAGGATATAGATCAACATCGAACGGACAACAGAAAGTGGATCGCCAGGGTATTTTGTCTGATACTCAAGTTCCACATCGTCCAGCCCAGCGTCACAACGTAGCCAGATCTCATGTAATAGATCTGCTTTATTTTTGAAATGCCAGTAAATAGCACCGCGCGTGACGCCGGCCGCTGTTGCGATATCCGCCAGAGACGTGGCGGCCACACCGTGTTCGGAAAAGTGTGCTAATGCGGCGTCAAGAATTTGATGCCGTGTTTCAAGAGCTTGCGCTTTGGTTTTTCGTGCCATGCTGGGCTTTTTTTACAAACTTGTAAGTTTACATACATTTGTGAATGTATGTACCATAGCACGACCCGTGTTTTAACGCAGCAATGGGTTTATCGGTTTGTGATCCATTGATCATTTGATATCGGACACTAGAGGTTTATTTATGAATAAAAACAGAGGATTAGCGCCTCTGGCGGCCGTCCTGATGCTTTCAGGCAGCTTTGTGTTAACAGGATGTGATGATAATAAATCCCAGCAAGCCGCCCAGCAGCAGCCCCCAGAAGTGGGTGTTGTGACGTTAAAAAACGAACCCTTGAAAATTACTACTGAGCTGCCGGGCCGTACCTCGGCCTTCCGCGTTGCGGAAGTTCGCCCTCAGGTGTCAGGTATAATTCTCAAGCGTAATTTTGTTGAAGGTAGTGATGTAAAGGCCGGTCAATCGCTGTATCAAATCGATCCCGCCACCTATCAGGCAGCCTATGACAGTGCCAAAGCCGATTTAGCGCAGGCAGAAGCCAATGCCCGCGTCGCGCAGTTAACCATTACGCGTTATAAGCCGCTGCTGGGTACCAAGTACATTAGTCAGCAGGATTATGACACCGCAGCAGGCACTGCAGCGCAGACTGCGGCAGCCGCTCAGGCGGCGCGTGCCAATGTGGAAACCGCACGCATCAATCTGGCCTATACCAAAGTGACCTCGCCAATCAGCGGTCGTATTGGTAAATCGTCAGTGACCGAAGGTGCACTGGTTTCAAATGGGCAAACCACCGCGTTAGCAACCGTACAGCAGCTCGATCCTATGTATGTTGACGTGACCCAATCCAGCGATGATTTCCTGCGTTTGCGCGCAGAGCTGGAATCCGGTCAGCTGAAACAGAATGACGGTAAGGCCAACGTCACCCTGCTGATGCAAAACGGTAGCGCATATAGCCAGTCAGGCACATTGGAATTCTCTGATGTCAGCGTGGATGAAACCACCGGTTCTATTACGCTGCGCGCCATCTTCCCGAATCCGGACAATCGCCTGCTGCCAGGTATGTTTGTTCGCGCACGTCTGGATGAAGGCACCAACCCAACCGCATTGCTGGTACCGCAACAGGGCGTAACCCGCACTCCAACCGGTCAGGCTACGGCAATGGTAGTTGGCGCAGATAACAAAGTGGAATCACGTAACATCACCGCTAATCAGGCATTTGGCGACAAATGGCTGGTGACGGAAGGTCTGAAAGAAGGCGATCGGGTGATCACCACCGGTATCCAGCGTGCCAAACCGGGTGCGCAGGTGACGCCACAAGAAGTCTCCGACGATGCCAAAGCTGCGCCAGAATCACCGTCTGCTAAATCATCGTCATAAACAGGAGCCACTGATACATGGCTAAGTTCTTTATTGATCGCCCCATTTTTGCGTGGGTGCTCGCCATCATCATTATGCTGGCCGGTGTGCTATCGATTATCAGCCTGCCGATTGAGCAATATCCCAATGTTGCGCCGCCGGCGGTTGAAATCCAGGCGACCTACCCGGGTGCTGATGCGAAAACGCTGCAAGATTCGGTGACCCAGGTCATCGAGCAAAACATGAACGGTATCGATGGACTGATGTATATGTCCTCGAGCAGCGACTCGTCAGGTACGTTGACGCTGACGCTAACCTTCCAGTCTGGTACTGATGCCGATATTGCGCAGGTTCAGGTGCAGAACAAACTGCAGCTGGCCACGCCGTTATTGCCACAAGAGGTGCAGCAACAGGGGATTCAGGTTAAGAAATCTTCCAGTAGCTTCCTGATGGTGGCCGGTTTCGTCAGTGATGACGGCACCATGACGCAGAATGATATTTCTGACTATGTCGCTTCTAACATCAAAGATCCGGTCAGCCGTATGCCGGGCGTGGGTGATACCCAGGTGTTTGGTGCGCAGTATGCGATGCGTATCTGGCTCGATCCCCACAAGCTGAATAACTATCAGCTGACACCGGTGGATGTGATCAGCGCGCTGCAAGTGCAGAACACCCAGATTGCCGCAGGTCAGTTAGGTGGTACGCCACCGGTACCAGGCCAGCAGCTGAATGCCTCGATCATTGCGCAAACCCGTCTGACATCAACAGACGAGTTTGGCAATATCTTGCTGAAAGTGAATCAGGATGGTTCGCAGGTGCGCTTGCGTGATGTAGCGAAGATTGAATTGGGTGGTGAAAACTACGAGATCATCGCGCGTTACAATGGCAAACCGGCTTCAGGTATCGGGATCAAATTGGCAACCGGTGCTAACGCGCTGGATACCGCCGATGCGGTTAAAGGCGAACTGAAGAAGCTGGAGCCGTTCTTCCCGGAAGGCATGAAAACCGTTTATCCGTACGACACCACGCCGTTCGTTAAAATTTCGATTTTCGAAGTGGTGAAAACGCTGTTTGAAGCGATCGTGCTGGTGTTCCTGGTGATGTATCTGTTCCTGCAGAACTTCCGTGCAACGCTGATTCCAACCATCGCCGTTCCGGTCGTCTTGCTCGGTACCTTTGCGGTTATCAGCGCCTTTGGCTACTCGATAAACACCCTGACGATGTTCGGGATGGTGCTCGCTATCGGCCTGCTGGTAGATGACGCCATCGTGGTAGTAGAGAACGTTGAACGTGTGATGGCCGAAGAGGGCTTACCGCCTAAAGAGGCCACGAAGCGTTCGATGGAGCAGATCCAGGGCGCGCTGGTGGGTATCGCACTGGTGCTGTCTGCGGTGTTTATTCCAATGGCGTTCTTCGGCGGTTCAACCGGCGTAATCTATCGCCAGTTCTCGATCACCATCGTTTCCGCGATGGCGC
Source organism: Pantoea sp. USHLN256 (assembly GCF_037149875.1). Taxonomy (NCBI): domain Bacteria; kingdom Pseudomonadati; phylum Pseudomonadota; class Gammaproteobacteria; order Enterobacterales; family Erwiniaceae; genus Pantoea; species Pantoea sp. USHLN256. Next base: position 906,806 of record NZ_JBBCQO010000001.1, read on the forward strand.
TGTCGGTACTGGTGGCGTTGATTCTGACGCCAGCGCTGTGTGCCACCCTGCTGAAGCCAGTGGCAAAAGGCAACCACGGTAAAACCACCGGTTTCTTCGGCTGGTTTAACCGTATGTTCGATAAGAGCACCAACCACTATGTCGATAGTGTCGGTCATATCGTGCGCAGTACCGGTCGCTACCTGCTGATTTATCTCATTATCGTTGTCGGCATGGCCTACATGTTCCTGAAACTGCCTACCTCGTTCCTGCCGGAAGAGGATCAGGGTCTGTTACTGGCGCAGGCGCAGCTGCCGGCCGGTGCAACCCAGGAACGTACCCAGAAGGTATTGGATCAGGTAACCGATTACTTCCTGACCAAAGAGAAAGACAGCGTGAATTCGGTGTTTACCGTTAACGGCTTCGGCTTTGCCGGTCGTGGACAAAATACCGGTATTGCGTTCGTCAGCCTCAAGCCGTGGGATGAGCGTGGCGATGCTAACCTGAAAGTACCTGCGATTGCCGGACGTGCCATGCAGGCGCTCGGTCAGATCAAAGATGCAATGGTATTCCCGTTCAACCTGCCAGCGATTATCGAACTGGGTAACGCCACCGGCTTTGACTTCATGCTGACCGATCAGGGTAACCTGGGTCACGAGAAGCTGACCGCCGCGCGTAATCAGCTGTTTGGCATGATTGCCCAGCATCCGGATACGCTGGTTGGCGTACGTCCAAATGGTATGGAAGATACGCCACAGTACAAACTGATTATCGATCAGGAAAAAGCGCAGGCACTGGGTGTGTCGTTGTCTGACATCAATACCACGCTGGGTTCAGCATGGGGTGGTTCTTACGTCAACGACTTCATCGATCGTGGTCGCGTGAAGAAAGTGTACGTCATGGGCGAGGCCGATTCGCGCATGTTGCCAGACGATATCAGTAAGTGGTTCGTGCGCAACAGTGGCGGCACCATGGTTCCGTTCTCCGCCTTCTCCTCGGCGAAGTGGCAGTACGGTTCACCGCGTCTGGAGCGTTATAACGGCTTGCCATCGATGGAGATCCTTGGTCAGGCAGCGCCAGGCAAGAGCTCCGGTGATGCCATGAACCTGATGGAAGAGTTGGCCGGAAAACTGCCTGCAGGTATCGGTTATGACTGGACCGGCATGTCCTATCAGGAACGCTTGTCTGGCAACCAGGCACCGGCGCTGTATGCCATCTCGCTGATTGTGGTGTTCTTGTGTCTGGCGGCGCTGTATGAGAGCTGGTCGATTCCATTCTCGGTCATGTTAGTCGTACCGCTGGGTGTCGTCGGCGCACTGCTGTTTACTACGCTGCGTGGCCTGAGCAACGACGTCTACTTTGTGGTGGGCTTGTTGACCACCATAGGATTGTCGGCGAAGAACGCCATCCTGATTGTCGAATTTGCTAAGGATTTGATGGAGAAGGAAGGCAAAGGGTTGGTTGAATCAACGCTGGAAGCATCCCGTATGCGTCTGCGTCCGATTCTGATGACCTCACTCGCCTTTATCCTCGGCGTAATGCCGCTGGCGATCAGTACTGGTGCGGGTTCTGGCGCGCAGAATGCGGTAGGTACTGGCGTTATGGGCGGGATGGTAACAGCAACTGCGCTGGCTATCTTCTTCGTTCCGGTGTTCTTCGTGGTGGTTCGCCGCCGCTTCAGTAAGAACAAAGGTGATATTGAACAGGGTCATCCTGTCGAGCATAAACACTAAGTATTACCCTTCCCGAAAAGGCCGCTGATGCGGCCTTTTTTATTACCCCTTCACCACCCTGCAAAAACACCTGTGTTTAACGCGGTTGCATTCATCATGCTTCGGGTTCATACTATTGTTATAGTATAACATTACATAACGAGGTTACTATGAAACCGGATATTCATCCCCATTATCGCGCTGTGGTGTTTCACGACACGTCAGCTAACGAATACTTCAAAGTTGGCTCCACCATCAAAACCGAGCGCACCATCGAGTATGAAGGTGAAGTGCTGCCGTATGTCACGCTGGATGTTTCCTCAAAATCCCACGTGTTCTACACCGGTAAACAAAAAGATTTCGCCAAAGAGGGCAGCACCGCGCGCTTCAATCAGCGTTTTGGCAGCTTCCTGACGCGTAACAAGTAACACGGGGGATTAGGCATGCAGGTATTGAGTTCATTGCGCTCTGCGAAGTCGCGCCATAAAGATTGCAAAGTGGTGCGTCGCAAAGGTCGCATCTATGTAATTTGCAAAACCAATCCGCGCTTTAAGGCGGTTCAGGGAAGAAAGAAAAAAAGGTAGGAATGTGTCGTGATAATTGGCCGGGATGCTCCCCGGCCTTTTTTTTACTTCATGCTATGCAGAATGGCGTCAACATTGTGTTTGAACGCGGCCACATAGGTCGCCGCGGGACCATCAGCCTCAGACAACGCTTCCGGATAGAGTTCCCCGCCCGGCTTTGCCCCCGTTTCGCTGGCGATCTGTTTTACCAGATGCGGATCGGTTTGATTCTCCATAAAGTAGGTATTAATGTGCTCGGCCTTTAGCTGTTTGATGATCGAGGCCACGTCGCTGGCGCTGGCTTCTGCTTCGGTTGAATAGCCTACGGGCGCAAGGAAGCTAACACCGTAACGTTGGCCGAAATAGCCAAAGGCATCGTGGCTGGTCAGCACTTTACGTTTGTTCTTCGGCACTTCAGCAAACGCGGTTTTCGCCCAGCTATCCAGCTTCTGCAATTGCTGAATGTAGCTTTCACCGCTTTTGCGAATATCCGCTGCATCTTCAGGATCTGCTTTGATCAGCGCATTCATCACATTCGTGGCGTAAATCACACCGTTTTGCATACTGTTCCACGCGTGCGGATCGGTGATGCTTTTACCGTCCTCTTCCATCTTGCGCGTGTTCACGCCATTCGATGCCACCACAATCGTGCCTTTGTAGCCTGAAGCGCTGATCAGGCGATCCATCCACCCTTCCATGCCTAAACCACTAACGAACACCACATCAGCCTGCGACAGCGCCTGGCTATCCTGCGGCGTGGGTTCGAAGGTGTGCGGATCGCCATTTGGGCCAACTAACGATTTCACATTAACGTGCTCGCCACCTACCTGCTTCACGATATCTGCCAGCACGGTAAAGCTCGCCACAACATCAACGCTTTTGGCCAGCGCCAGCGGGCTAATCAGCATGGCGCTAATCGCCAAACTCAGCGGTAACTTTTTCATTCATATCCCCTTTATTGGTTTCGTTATCGGCGGCGCAACAGGCCGCCACATGGTCCTGTCAAAACAGAAAGTAGAAAGAGCACCGCAGCACTCAGCACTACCGCAGGTCCAGCCGGCAGCGAGAAATGCCACGATAGAATCAGGCCGATAAACGCAGAGACGATCGCCAGCAGCATGGCGATGCCGAGCATGTAGGCGAGATGGCGGCTCCAAAAGCGCGCGCTGGTTGCAGGTAACATCATCAATCCCACTGACATCAGCGTGCCCAGCACCTGAAAGCCTGCCACCAGATTGAGCACCACCAGCATCAGGAACAACCCGTGCACCAGCGGCGCGCTCCATTTGCCCTGGGCGCGCAGGAAATCGGGATCGAATGCATCTATCACCAGCGGACGGAAGATCACCGCCAGCAGCAGCAAAGTGAAAGCCGCAATGCCGCCGACCAGCAGAATCGCCGCGTTATCCACCGCCAGCAGCGATCCAAATAACACGTGCAGAAGATCGACGCTGGAACCCCGTAGCGACACCAGCGTGACACCGAGCGCGAGCGAACCGAGGTAGAAGCCAGAAAAGCTGGCATCCTCTTTCAAGTGCGTATAACGGCTAACCGCGCCGGAGAGCAGCGCCACTGCCAAACCGGCAATCAGGCCGCCAATGCCCATCGCCACCAGCGATAATCCCGATACCAGATAACCCATCGCCGCGCCGGGCAATACGGCATGTGATAGCGCATCGCCCACCAAACTCATGCGGCGCAGTGAAAGGAACACGCCCAGCGGAGTTGCGCTGATCGCCAGTGCCACGCAGGCGACTAGCGCACGGCGCATGAAACCAAATTCGATGAAGGGTTGAATTAATGTCACGACGCCACCTTGCGCAATTGCGGAGCGTGTGCAGAGTCAGCGTCATCCAGTGACAACACATCCTGAAAATAACGCGCCACCAGCGGGCGATCGTGCAGTACCACCAATAATGTGGTTCCCGCTCGCTGCTGCTGTTCGAGAATGGACATCAGCAGCATGACGGTTTGCGTATCAATACCGTTGAAGGGTTCATCCAGCAGCCAGAGCTGGCTGCGCTGCAGCATCAGACGCGCGAACAGCACGCGCTGCAGTTGTCCACCGGATAAGGTAGAAGGTTGAGCATCAGCAAACTCACGCATCTGGACCGCATCCAGCGCTGCGTCAATTTCTTTGCATAAGGACCGATTGATACTGCCGAACCAGCCGCAGCGCGGCCAGCACCCCATCGCCACCAGTTCATAAGCCGTAAGAGGAAAACGCGTTTCAAGTTCGCTGCGCTGCGGTAGCCACCCCAGCGCTTTGCGCGGAATCTGCAATTCACAGTGACCGGAAATTGGCGGCAATAAACCGGCAATGGTTTTCAATAAGGTCGATTTTCCGCTGCCATTAGCGCCAATCAGCGCCGTCATGCTGCCCTTTGTCAGCTCGCCGTTAATAACTGGCGTTACCGCCCGCCCCTGATAACCTGCCTGTAAGCGGTTGAAATGCATCATTTCTGCATTCCCCACCATAATGCCAGCGCCAGAAAGGCAATCAACGCCAGCGCGACCAGTAACCGGCCGCCAAGGGATAGAAGTAAACCGCTGTGATTCATACTCAATAACCAATAATGTTATAACATAACAATAATAGTACCCGATTCCGCCTTCATTGCGCCTGAGTAAAAGTGTTTCAAAAGTTGACCGCTGGCGAAGATATTCCCGGTAATTCACCGTTTTTACTTGATTGAGTTATGAAACCCATCACAACGATTACTCTTTCTGTTTATTAGCGACTTGCAATGTCGGGCAAGAAGCTCAATGATAGAAACATCATTCTTTTACTGGATACAAAATGCCGTCTATTATTCATTATGATATTGCTGTGGATGAGGACGATTGCGAAAAGTTAGTAAGAATTATCCAGGGGAATATTCTCAAAATAGCCGAGGCATTAGCCGGTGATTTACAGTGGTATTCTCAAAACGCGCAATTAGTTCCCGACAGCTTCCAGATTATTTCTATTCAACCAACCGACAATAATCGATTTAAAATGCTTTACGATTTCAACTGGAATTTATTTAATCCTTGCCTGGATTTAAATGAAACGTTTACGCGTCGTGAAGAAGTGATGTTCCAGGTAAACCCCGGCGCACTGGTGTTTGAAGTGATTGACAATACCCGCCCCTCTCCTGCCGACGAATTGTAATATTTGGTAATTGAGGTGAGCAAAGCTAATGATTGTGGATTACATTTAAGGAGTCGCTGAATACGCTTTATTCGTGATCGCTTCCTGGTAGCTTTTCCTAATCTCGCCGCGCTGCGGTAACTGTGCTAGCTATGGAGGGGAAAAAGATGGACGAATACTCACCGAAACGGCATGATATTGCCCAGCTTAAATACCTGTGTGAGAACTTGTTCGATGAAAGTATGGCGACATTGACTGATAGCCATCATGGCTGGGTTAATGATCCTACTTCTGAAAGCAATTTACAGCTCAACGATTTGATTGAGCATATCGCTTCTTTCACGATGAATTACAAAATTAAGCACGTTGAAGATGAAGCCCTGATTACGCAAATCGATGAATATCTTGACGATACCTTTATGCTGTTCAGCAGCTATGGAATCAATACTCAGGATCTACAACGGTGGCAGCGTTCAGCAAAACGCTTATTTAATCTGTTTGCCGAAGAGTGTGCTTATCTCCAACAACCTAGCCATTCCTTTTAGCACCAGACTGAGACCGGTTTATTTATGAGCAACCAAGCCTTAACCAAAACAGATTATTTGATGCGACTGCGCCGCTGTCGCTCAATCGATACCCTTGAACGGGTGATCGAAAAAAACAAGTACGAATTACCTGATAATGAACTCGCGGTATTCTATTCGGCAGCCGATCACCGTCTGGCTGAACTGACCATGAATAAGCTTTACGATAAAGTACCGGTTTCTGTCTGGAAGTTCGTCCGCTAAGATTTTCCTCTAACAGCCATTCTGCAACGTCATCGTTTTATCAAGGAGTGATTCACCGGCAAAGGAGTGCCAGATTTCTATATGGGTTAAATTCTGTGGGATTTCTGAAGGGAGATAAAATGGGTGGGGGCCCTGCCAGCTACATCCCGGCACACGCGTCGCCTGCTGCGGCTGCTTCCTTCCGGATCTGACCGAGTTCACAAGTTAGCGTTGCGGGAGAACCAACAGGGCCCCCATTGACGAGCCCTCATTTCGAGAGCGCAGGCATTATCAAGTAACCCCCTGGCAATTGCAAGCGTAGGCCAGACAACCGTTGGTTTCTTGCACAAGCACACAGCTAAGCGCTGCTGTCTACCCTTCTGCATGCTAAAGTTTGCCCTTTCTTCAATAAAAATAGGTGCGCACATGAGCGACCAGAACAATTTCTCTCAGCGCGTCTGGCAGATTATTGCGGCCATTCCGCCAGGAAAAGTCATCACTTACGGTGATGTGGCCCAGCTGGCAGGTTCGCCACGTGCAGCTCGTCAGGTGGGTGGCGTATTACGCCGTTTGCCAGAAGGCAGCAAATTGCCCTGGTTTCGCGTCATCAATCGCCATGGTCGTATTTCTCTGCAGGGCGACGATCTGTTTCGTCAGCGTGATGCGTTAGAAGCGGAAGGAATTGAAGTGAGTGATGCTGGGGAGATTGAGTTGGAAAAATATCGCTGGCAAATTTAGCGGTGCTATGTGTCGCGCTCAGACAGGCCACAAACCGCACTCAACTTAATACGCCGGAAGTCATCGTTGTGGAGTAAAGCGGCACACGCCATGGATGGCGTGTGCCGAGCGATCAGGGACGAGACAGCGGCTTTACGGAACAATGTTGACTTCCGGCGCTCTCTCGCCCCATTGATCGATTTAGAGACTCGTCGGAGCGGGTACCGAAGCCGATGGCGTAACCTGCGTCGGTGATGTCGAAGGCACCGTAGTCGCTGCGCCCGGTTGGGTTTGCATCGCGACGTTAGTCACCGGCACTAGCAGCAGTTCTGCTTTGGTTCCGCCCTGATTAATCACCGGTTTCACGGTATCGGTGATAAACGCCAGCTTGCCATCAATTGAAATGGCCGCACTTAACAGAATGCGCGCGTTGGGTTGAATGTCTGCCGGATTAAACGGCAAGACAAACTGGAACGGCGCCTGTTTCCCTTCAGTACGCACTACGCGCTGCGACAGCACCTTCGATGGCGCATCGGCCAGCGACGCATCAGAGAGCGTGACAGTCAGCACGGAATCCGGCGGCAGCGCAATGCGCTGGCGAATATACACCGAGCCACTGACATTTGGCTGCGCGATGGCGGCCTGCTGCCCTGCTACCGCTGAGCCGAGCGTTGGGGTAGCTACCGGTTTACTGTGGTCGGCACAACCTGTAATCGCTGCGGCCAGGGTCATACCGCTAATAACTTGCCAGAGTTTCATCGATGTCGTCTCCTTATGAACACTATGATTGTCGGCGGTAAATTTAATACCTGGATTTTCTACCGCCGAATGCCCTTAATTCTGGCACAAATATCGGGATTGCGCCTAAAGCATCAGCCAGCTTGCTGAAAGTACGGCAAAATCATTGACGGAAACTGGTCGGATCTTTCACACTGGCGCGATAAGTCACACTGAGGAATCCGCTATGAGTCAGGCACTGCACAACCTGCTTAATTTATTAAATCTGGAAAAACTGGAAGAAGGGCTGTTTCGCGGTCAGAGCGAAGACCTTGGCCTGCGCCAGGTGTTTGGTGGTCAGGTAGTGGGACAGGCGCTATACGCCGCGAAACAAACGGTGCCGGAAGAACGCATTATTCACTCCTTCCACAGCTACTTTCTGCGTCCAGGTGATAGCCAGAAAGCCATTATTTATGATGTCGAAACACTGCGAGATGGCAAAAGCTTTAGCGCGCGCCGCGTCAGCGCCGTGCAGAATGGCCAGCCGATTTTCTACATGACGGCATCGTTCCAGGCGCCAGAAAGTGGCTTCGAACATCAAAACAGCATGCCGCAGGTGCCAGGCCCGGATAATCTGCCATCGGAGCAGGATTTGGCAAAAAAGCTGGCCGCACATTTGCCGCTGAAATTAAAAGAGAAATTCCTCGCCGAACGTCCTCTGGATATCCGCCCGGTGCAGATTCATAACCCGTTGAAAGGTCACGTCGACGAACCGCTGCGCCAGGTGTGGATTCGCGCTAACGGCGAGCTGCCGGACGATCGCCGCATTCATCAGTATCTGCTCGGTTATGCCTCGGATCTCAACTTCTTGCCAGTCGCGCTACAGCCGCACGGTAAAGGCTTCCTTGAGGCTGATATGCAGGTTGCCACCATCGATCACTCTATGTGGTTCCATCGCCCATTCGACTTGTCACAGTGGCTGCTGTACAGCGTGGTGAGTACATCTGCATCAGGTGCACGCGGATTTGTGCGTGGTGAGTTTTATACGCAAGATGGCCGGCTGGTGGCCACCACCGTGCAGGAAGGCGTAATGCGTCAGCGCGAGGCATAAAAAAAGGGGCGAAATCATCGCCCCTCTGTTTTCTTATAATTTTAGCGCACTGCTCTTCTTTAACCCGACGATTACTGGTTGTAAGCGTTCTCGCCGTGGCTATTCACATCCAGACCTTCACGTTCCTGATCTTCCGGAACACGCAGGCCAACAATCATATCCGCCAGTTTAAAGCCGATGAAGGCAACCACGGCAGTCCAGACGATAGTCACACCCACGCTGAACAGCTGAATCCACACCTGATGGCCCATAGTCACGCCTTCTGCGTAGCCAACGCCGCCCAGTGAAGATGAAGCGAACACACCGGTCAGAATGCAGCCGAGGATGCCACACACGCCGTGCACACCGAATACATCGCATGGGTCATCAACGCGCAGCCATTTCTTCAGCGTTGTCACACCCCACAGACCGGCTAAGCCACCCGCCAGACCGATGATCAGCGCGCCGCCAACACCCACGTAACCACAGGCTGGGGTAATCGCCACCAGACCCGCAATGAAGCCCGAGCAAGCACCCAGCAGAGAAGGCTTACCACGTACCGCCCACTCGCCAAACACCCAGGACAGAACAGCACCCGCCGTTGCTACAACGGTATTCAGGAAGGCCAACGCAGCGATTTCGTTAGCAGAAGATGCAGAACCGGCGTTGAAGCCGAACCAGCCCACATACAGAATCGCCGTACCAAGGAATACCATTGGCAGGTTGTGCGGTTTGAACGCTTCTTTACCGAAACCAGCACGTTTACCCACCAGGTAAGCACCGACCAGACCGGCAACAGCGGCGTTGATGTGCACTACGGTACCGCCTGCGAAGTCGAGCGCGCCATCTTGCGCCAGCAAGCCGCCCGCCCAAACCATGTGTGCGATTGGCAGATAGGCCAGCGTCAGCCACACCACCACGAAAATCAGTACCGCAGAGAAGCGAATACGCTCAGCTAACGCACCCACAATCAGGCCAACGGTGATACAGGCGAAGGAAGCCTGGAACGCGACATGGATGTACTGATAGAAGCTGCCCATCAAGGCTTTCAGCTCAATATTTTTCAGCATGGCCCACTGGAAGCTACCAAAGAAGGCGTTACCTTCGCTGAACGCCAGCGAGTAGCCATAGATGACCCACAGCACACAAACCAGTGAAAACGTCACCGCAACCTGAGTCAGCATTGACAGCACGTTCTTCCCGCGGATCAAACCACCGTAGAACAGCGCAATGCCTGGAATTGACATAAACAGTACCAGCGCGGTACAGATCATCATAAAGGCGTTATCAGCTTTATCTGCCACCGCAGGTGCTGCCGCCATCGCCAGAGAAGGTAACAGCGCGAGGCTGGTGAGGCCCAACTTCGTTATCAGTTTATTCATTTCTTTCCATCCCATCACAATTCAGAGCCCCAGTTACAGTGCTGCTTCGTCGGTCTCGCCGGTACGAATACGAATGACGCGCTGCAGTTCTGCGACGAAAATCTTGCCGTCGCCAATTTTGCCGGTATAAGCGGCCTTGCTGATGACATCGACCACTTCATCAAGCTGGTCGTCCGCAATAGCGATATCAATTTTTACTTTTGGCAGGAAGTTAACGCTGTACTCGGCACCGCGATAAAGCTCTGCGTGACCTTTCTGGCGACCGAAACCTTTCACCTCGGTAACTGTCAGTCCCTGAATGCCAATAGAGGATAAGGCTTCACGCACGTCCTCCAGCTTAAATGGTTTGATTACCACGGTAACCAGCTTCATACGTTCCCCTCCGGATAAGAAATTGAGTGAGTCTTCGCGGACACGTAGGGATATAAGCAAAGGCTGTGCCATAAATAAAAAAAGGGGAATGTCAGTAGCCTGGGCGCGCTGCATGGCGCTTCGTTATGTGAGGTATGGCGCTAATTGGGGAGTGGTGGCAAGAGTGGTGTTGCAATGTTGCACCCCTTTGGTGCTTCAGGCCTCAAAGGGGTGCATCAATACAGAACATTCCGATAAAACTGTGCAAAAAAGGTGCAATTCACCCTTCAGCTTGTACGGGGATGCCCGCCGCGAGTTCATCGCCCGCCTGCTGTAGCTGATACATTTGCCAGTAACGGCCCTGCTCAGACAGCAGTTCAGCATGCGTTCCGCGCTCAACCACCTGACCGCGATGCAGCACTAAAATCTGATCGGCTTCCGTGATGGTGGAAAGCCGATGCGCGATGACCACAAGTGTACTGTGCTGGCGCAGCGCCCGTAACGCATGCTGAATGGCCTGCTCCGTACCAGAGTCTATATTGGCCGTGGCTTCGTCGAGGATTAAAATCTGCGGCAGTGAAACCAGCACGCGAGCCAGCGCCAGTAGCTGTTTCTGCCCAACCGACAGATTGTTACCCTGCTCGCCCAGCCGCGTGTGAATCCCTTCAGCCATGCTGCGTGCCAGTGGTGCCAGCTGCACCGTTTCCAGCGCCTGCCACACCATCTCTTCCGGGATATCGCGGCCCAAACGCACGTTGGCCAGCAGCGAATCTGCCAGTACCACCGGGTCCTGCTGCACCATCGCAATACTTTGACGCAAGGCGGCATGCGACAACTGCGGCAGCGGGCGACCATCCAGTTCGATGCTACCGCGTGTTACCGGATAATAGCCCATCAGCAAATTGGCTAAGGTGCTTTTACCGCTGCCGGTATGACCGACCAGCGCAACAAAATTACGCGCCGGCACTTCAAGGTTAATATTGCTCAACACATCGCGATTATCGCGATAGGCAAAGCTCACATCACGCAGCGAGATACTGCCGGAGGCCAGCGGCTGAATATCACCGCCGTAACCTTGCTGTTCGGCATCCATTAGTTCGAAGATACGTTCGCCAGACACTACCGCTTGCTGCAGCATTGACTGCTGCGTGGTCAGCTCAATCAGCGGCTCGTTAAGCCGGCCAAGATAGGTAATAAAGGCATAGAGTACGCCGACTTCAAACACGCCCGGCGTGGCAAAGCTAAACAGCATCAGCAAACCGCAAAGAATCATGGCGGAAAACAGGCTCAGCAGCGGGCGCAATAAAAAGCCATCCAGCCGCAGCGTTTCCATCCGTGCCAGATAGTGTGAACGGCTGGCTTCGCCCATGCGCTCACCAAAGCGCGCCTGCTGGCGGAACTGCTGGATCACACTCATGCCGTTGATGACTTCGTTAAAGCCGTTGTTGATATCCGCCAGATAACTGCGTACGCGACGTGCAATCGGCGTGCTGAAGCGTTGATATATCAACATTACCGTCAGCACCAACGGGAAAATCACCAGCGCGACCAGCGCCATGCGCCAATCCAGTGAGAACATCGCCACCAGCATCGCACCAATCAGCGCAGCAGCACGCAATACGGTGGCTACCACGGTGACGTAGAGATCTTTGATCACTTCGGTGTCGTTGGTGACGCGGGAGATAATCTGCCCCACCGGTTGCGTGTCGAAGGCGCTCAGCGGCTGGCGTAGCGCCGCGTTCATCACATCAACGCGCAGTTGCTGCACCACGCCAATTGCCGCGCGGTTAAACAGCAACGCTTGAAAATAGTGCAATCCCGCCGCCAGCAATTGCAGCAAAACAAAGCTCACCAGCAAGCCAGCGGCAATGCCCCACGGCATCTGATGCTTCGCTACCAAATTATCGATGAAATAGCTCACCAGAACCGGCCCGGTAACTTCAGCTGCGGCAGCAATCCACAGCATACCGACCGCCAGCCACAGCGATTTACGCCACGGTTTGCCGTACGCCAGCAGACGTTTCAGCGTCGGCCACAGACGTTGTGATTTAGCCACGGCTTGCTCCTTCTGCCACTTCATCGTCATCCAATGCCGCTTCCAACTGCTGATAACGGTACATGTCGCGATACCAGCCCTCTTTTGCCGCTAAGGTGTCATGATCGCCACGCTGCGCCACTGCGCCCTGCTGCAGCACCAGAATTTCGCTGGCCTCAGTGAGCGCTGACAAACGATGCGCACTGATAATTAACGTGCGCCCTTTGCCCCACTGACGCAGGTTATGCAGTATGTCATGCTCGGTACGGCCATCTACCGCCGACAGCGCATCATCCAGAATCAGGATTTCCGCATTCAGCAGCAGCGCGCGTGCAATAGAGATGCGCTGTTTCTGTCCACCGGACAGCATCACGCCGCGCTCGCCGACTTCGGTTTCATAGCCCTGCGGCAGGCGCAGAATGTCGTCGTGCACGCAGGCCATCTTCGCCACCTGCTCCAACTCTTGTTGCGTGGCATTCGGACAGCCGAGCGCCAGATTATTAGCGATGGTATCGGAGAACAGGAACGGCGTCTGACTCACTACCGCCAGCCGACTGCGCCAGCTATCGAGCCGCAGCTGCGGCAGCGGCGTGTTGTGATAGCGGATATCGCCCTGATCAACATCGAAATGGCGCTGAATCAGGCTGAGCAATGTGCTCTTACCGCAGCCAGTCGGTCCACATAATCCCAGCATCTGGCCCGGTTTTAACTGAAAATTGAGGTGACTGAGCACCGCGCCGGAACTGGCCGGATAGCGGAATTCACGGATCGCAACCTGCAGCACGCCCGGTTCAGGTGGTAACACTTTCTGTCCATCTTCGACCGCAGGCGCTTCTGTCAGCAGTGAGCGAATACGGCTCCACGCCGCGCTCCCACGCTCGACGATATTGATCATCCATGCCAGCGCGAGCATCGGCCAAATCATCAAACCGAGATACATCACAAAACTGGTGAGTTGACCGAGCGTTAAGCTGCCGTTCCACACCATCCAGCCACCACCGGCAATCGCCAACAGATTGGAGAAGCCGACGGCGATATAAATGATCGGATCGAAACGCGCGTCAACGCGTGCCACGTGCAGATTTTTCTTGCCGGTATCTGCGGCGATGCCCGCAAACTGTTGCGACTGGTGATCTTCAAGGCCAAACGCCTTAATCATGCGAATGCTGGTCAGGCTTTCCTGAGTTTGATCGTTAAGGCTGGAGAAGGCCGCCTGCGCCACTTTGAAACGCTGATGCAAGCGTGCGCCATCTTTTTGAATAGCGAATGCCATAATTGGCATCGGTATTAGCGCCAGTAACGTCAGCTCCCAGCTGATTTGTGTGCTCATCACGATCAGCACTACCAATCCCATTACCAGCGAATCCACCAGCGTCAGCACGCCTTCACCGGCGGCAAACACTACGCGATCGACGTCATTGGTGGCACGGGCGATAAGATCGCCCGTGCGATGACGCAGATAGAAGGCAGGATGCTGGCGACTGAGCTGACGGTAAAAATCTTCTCGCAGCTCAACGGCCAATTGGTAGGAGGCGCCGAACAGCAGCACGCGCCAGACGTAACGCAGCAGATAGACAATCACCGCGGTCAGCAGCATCACGCCAATCCACATGAAGATTTGCCCTGCGCTCAGGTTATGCTGGGTGACGCCGTCGACAATCACGCCGACCACGTGCGGGGGCAGCAACTGCAGCAGCGCAATAACAATCAGCAAGCTGACGGCACCCAAATATCGCCGCCACTCGCGCAAAAAATACCAACTTAACTGGCTGAATAATCGCACAAGCGTGTCTCTTTCTCTGCCCGTTAGGGCGCTACCGGCAATGCGGTGGTGTATTTAATCTCTTCCATGGCAAAACTGGAGGTCACATCCATCAGGCCCGGCACACCATTCACCAGACGCTTATAAAAGTTGTCATAGCTCTTCATGTCCGCCACCTGAATACGCAGCAAATAATCGTACTCACCCGCCATGCGGTAAAACGCCATCACTTCCGGCATTTGCTGCACCACGGCGACAAATTGCTTAAACCACTCGCTACTGTGCTGTTGAGTTTTGACAAACATAAAAGCGGTGAGCGATAGACCGATTTTTTCGCCGTCCACCAGCGCCACACGCGCACGAATAATGCCATCATCTTCCAGTTTTTTCAGGCGTTTCCAGCACGGCGTGGTGGTGAGATTCACAGCTTCGGCCAACGTCTGCAGCGACAGCGTGCAATCCTGCTGCAGCATTGCCAGCAAAGTACGGTCAGTTTTATCTAACATTTACCACTCCCGGAGAAAAATTTTCTCTAAGCGCACCATTATACCCCGATTAAAGCAACCTCTTTTTCCTGCCAGTGCCTTACAATGTGCGCAATAATGATCACGGAAAAGCAACATGCAAACGCTCTGGGTTCGCCACGCCATCAATGAAATTAACGCCGATTTTCAGCGTTCAGCGGATACGCATCTCATCCGCTTCAAACTGGACGATTTCCCCGGTATTCACTGCTATCTAAAGGATGAAAGCACCCATCCTAGTGGCAGCCTGAAACATCGCCTGGCGCGCTCCCTGTTTCTCTACGGTTTGGTTAATGGCTGGATCGGTGAAAATACGCCGATCATTGAAGCCTCTTCTGGCAGCACCGCCGTATCAGAAGCTTATTTCGCGCAGCTGCTTGGCCTGCCATTTATCGCGGTGATGCCCGCCAGTACCGCCAAACGTAAAATCGAGATGATTCGTTTTTATGGCGGCGAGTGCCATTTCGTCGCCGATCCCTGCCAGCTGTATAGCGAGTCAGAGCGTTTAGCGCGTGAATTAAAAGGCCACTTTATGGACCAGTTCACTTACGCTGAGCGCGCGACGGACTGGCGCGGCAACAACAATATCGCCGAAAGCATTTTCCGTCAGATGTCGCATGAACCTTTTCCGGTACCGCATACCGTCATCATGAGCGCCGGCACCGGCGGGACCTCAGCCACCTTAGGCCGTTACATCCGCTATCAGGGCCACGATACCCGCCTGCTGGTGGTCGACCCGCAGCATTCTGTGTTCTTTGATTACTGGCACAGCCACGATAGTACGCTGCGCAGCGAACGCGGCAGTTTGATTGAGGGCATTGGCCGTCCACGCGTGGAACCGTCGTTTTTACCGGACGTGATTGACGAAATGATGAAGGTGCCGGATGGGGCGACCGTCGCTGCGATGCTGCAGTTGGAGCAGATCCTCGGACGTCGTCCTGGCGCTTCAACCGGCACTAACTTCTGGGGCATGTTGCAGGTAGCAAAACGCATGCGGGAAAATGGCGAGCAAGGTTCACTGGTGACGCTGCTATGCGACAGCGGCGAGCGCTATCCCGATACCTATTACAATGCAGAGTGGGTGAAGCAGAATATCGGCGACATTACGCCGTGGGTGCATGAGCTGCAATAAAAAACCGGACGTCCTGTCCGGTTCACTGTAAGCCTCAGCATTCGGGGGAATAATCGAGGTGTGGTGTGGTCATCCAGTGATTTAAGTAGTGAGACACCGCCTGTGTCTCGCAATGACCAATAATCGGTAAATGCGGCAATGACGTCTTCAGTTGATTCATTGCATTGCCCATAATAAATCCGTTGCCCACGCTCTCCAGCATTTCACGATCGTTCATCGCATCGCCAAACGCCATGCAGTCGGAGAGCGACAGCGAAAGATGCTGACACAGACGTCCCAACGCCGCGCCTTTATGGCAGTCGACCGGCAATACCTCCAGGCAATCCCACGCGGAAAAACAAATATTGGCCCGCTCGCCTAATGCGGCCTGCAGTTCACTTCTTAACGCCTGCAACATTTCATGCGGCGCAATAAAACAGATCTTAGTCACTTCATGCGCCGACATCTGGCGCAAGTCACGCAGTTGGTAATGGAAGCCGCTCATCGCATGAGCTTCCAGCGCACCAAGCATGGGCTTATCAGTAAACCAGCCTTCATCATTGAAAATATGAATCGACGCCGGCGTTTGCCAATGGGTGTGAATCACCTCTTCAGCCACTGATGAGCTCAAATCACAGCCGTAAAGCGGGTTGCCTTCCAGATCATGAATACGCGTGCCGTTGCCGGTGATCAGCCATGCTGGCAAGGTGATTTGCTCGCGGACTCGCTGCATATCCATCAGATGGCGGCCGGTGGCAAAAGCCAGAGTTACCCCGCGCTGATGCAACGCCTGCAGGCTTGCCAGCGTCTCATTACCTAACCGATGGGTGGGCAGCAGCAGCGTACCGTCCATATCAAATGCCGCGAGACGAGCCATGCGAATTCTCCTGTCTGAATGAGGTGGCTACTATCGCCTGGTAATTACGGAACTAATAGTGAATACTTTTTAAAAACTGTTCCGGGTTTAGCTATGCGCGAACTGCATCGGGTCAACCAATTTCAGCGTCTGTGGCAACTCAGCCACGGTGAAACACAACGTCTCAGCGTCGCTGTGATGGCACAGCACTGTTTTTGCAGTGAACGCCACGCGCGTACGCTGCTACGCCAATGGCAGGACGCGGGTTGGCTGCGCTGGCGCGCTGAATCCGGACGCGGCAAACAGGGCAAGCTGACTTTTCTGCTGTCGCCGGAGCAGCTGCGGCAGCAGTTGTTAACACGGCAACTTGATGCCGGTGAAGCGGTACAAGCCTTGCAAGTGCTGGATCTGCATCCCGATCGACTGGTGAAAATGCTGCGGCCGCTGATGGGCGGCCAATGGCAAAACCAGTCGCCGGTTTTGCGCATCCCCTATTACCGCGCGATGGAACCGCTGCGTCCGCTGCAGCTGACCGGGCGCGCCGAGCAACATCTGGCGCGCCAGGTTTTCTCCGGGCTAACGCGCTTTCGCGATAATGATGTTGAAGGCGATATCGCTCACCATTGGCAGCACGATGCCAGCGGCCGTGAATGGTACTTCTGGCTCCGCCCACAGCTCAGCTGGCATAACGATGAGCCGGTGCAAGCGGCGCAACTGGTCGAGCAGCTGCAAGAGATCATGCAATCGCCGCGCGGTTCGCGCCTGCTCGCGGCAATTGAGCAAATTGAAGCCCCGCATCCGCTGGCGGTGCATATTCAACTGCGCGAGAGCGATTACTGGCTGCCGCAGAGGCTGGCGCATCAGTTCTGTTTGTTACCTCATCCTGAATTCGCTGATATTGGCAGCGGAGCATGGAAACTGACGCACTTCACCGCTGATCTGGTGCGGCTGGAGAGCCATGCGCGCTGGCATTTGCAGCGCCCGCTGATCCAGCGGATGGAATACTGGATCACGCCACAGCTGTTTGATCGTGATCTCGGCACCAGCTGTAGCCACCCGGTGCAAATCGCGATTGGCGATCCTGATGAACTGGATACGCTGCGCTCAGTAGATCGCAGCATAAGCCTCGGATTTTGCTATCTCGCACCGCGTATCTCTTCGCACTTCAGTGCCGACCAGGCCAAATCGCTGATTGCGCTGATTCAGCGTAGCGGCGTGATTAAGCAGTTGCCGCTGGATGAAGGCTTGATCACCCCAAGTCACGAACTGCTCCCCGGCTGGCCCGTGCCGTTTGCAGAGTGCGACAACATTGCACTGCCGCCGGCTCTGACGCTGCATTACCATTTACCGGTCGAGTTGCATGTCATGGCGCAGGCGCTGATCCCCCTACTGGCGCAATACGGCTGCACCCTGACCTGCTTTTTTCACGACGTAAAAAGCTGGCGCGACGATATCGATCTCAGTCAAGCTGATGTCGTGATGGGCGATCGGCTGATCGGCGATGCGCCGCTGTTCACGCTAGTGAATTGGCTGGAGAACGATGCGGTATGGCAACCGCTGCGCGAAGACGTGCTGCAACAACCGCTTAGCGCCATCGCCCAGCAACCCAGCGCGGCGCTGCGTGGCGAGCAAACCCATCAACTGTTCCAGCATCTGATGCGCGCAGGTCATCTTCTGCCACTGTTTAACTATCGCTATCAGGTTTTTGCTCCGCCTGGCGTTGAGGGCATTCAACTCAACAGTTTGGGCTGGTTTGATTTCACCCGCGCCTGGATTCCGCCGCCAACCACAGCCAGCGTTACATCCTAAAAAATTCGAGTTGCAGAAAGGCGGCAAGTGGGTGAATTCCAGGAGATTACAGAAGTAAGTGACCGGGATGAACACGCGCAGCCAACGCATCTATCCAAGAGTAGGCGCCATGAAGGGACTTGAAGTATGACGGGTATACTGTTCAGTCCGCGTCTGAGCCAGTACCATAGGCGCACTGATTTTTGGGGAAGAAAAAATGAAAAGAGCCGTTGTGGTATTTAGTGGCGGACAAGACTCCACCACCTGTTTAATTCAGGCGCTGCAACATTATGATGAAGTGCATTGCGTCACCTTTGATTACGGCCAGCGTCATCGCGAAGAGATTGAGGTTGCGGCTGAGCTGTCACAAAAGCTCGGCGCCCGCGCGCACAAAGTGCTGGATGTGACGCTGCTCAACGAATTAGCCGTCAGCAGCCTGACGCGCGATAATATTCCCGTACCGACGTATGATCCTAACGCCAGCGGTTTACCGAGTACCTTTGTGCCGGGCCGCAATATTCTATTCCTGACGCTGGCCTCAATTTATGCCTATCAGGTTGAAGCTGAGGCAGTCATCACCGGCGTATGTGAGACCGATTTCTCCGGTTATCCGGATTGCCGCGATGAGTTTGTTAAAGCCCTGAATAACGCCGTAAGTCTGGGGATGGCGCGCAATATTCGCTTTGAAACGCCGCTAATGTGGCTGAACAAAGCGGAGACTTGGGCGCTGGCAGATTACTGGCAGCAGTTGCCGCTGGTACGCGCCGAAACCCTCACCTGCTATAACGGCATTAAGGGCGATGGATGTGGCGAATGCGCAGCCTGTCATTTACGTGCCCGCGGCTTAGCCGAGTATCAGGAAAACACGTCAGCCGTGATGGCCGCGATGAAACAGAAAAGCGGCCTCAGCTGATTCAGATTGCGCTGTAAGCTGGCGTCATTGATGCCAGCTAATGACTCTCAAGCATCAACGCCGCCATACGATCGCGCAACTCCCCCTCCATCGGCACCGCTTTTTGCGTGCGTAAATCGATACAAACAAAGGTTAGCGCTGCGTCAGCCACCACCGAATTATCTTTCGCCAATAATACGCGCTGCGTGATCACACCACTTTTACCGCTTAGCTGAGATACTTCACTTTCAATATTCAGCACGTCGCCCAGCACTGCCGGACGACGATAGTTAATGTTGATATTCACCACCACAAACGCCAGCTGTTGCGCCATCAGCCAATGAAAGGCATCGACATCCTCCAACCACTGCCAGCGCGCCTCTTCAAGAAACTCCAAATAGCGCGCGTTATTCACGTGCTGATAAACATCCAGATGATACCCGCGCACTTTAATTGTGGTTTGCATTGTTGCTCCTGTTCAGGCTGAGAATGACAACTGGTAAGACCTGTTGAGCATAGCACAGCCTGAATAGGGGCTTTTTCAATCCTTCAAAGTCGCGAGTCGCCTCACAGTTTAAGCCGAGCGCTGTTACGCTCTATCAATGCACTGCCGATGCCCGGCACCTCCTTGAGTTGCTCAATGGCAGTAAAGGGACCGTATTGCTCGCGATAACTCACTATCGCCTGCGCTTTCTTTAGTCCTATGCCATTCATGCCAGCAGCGAGCTGCTCAGCTGTGGCTGAATTAATGCTGACCTGCCCTTCCTGTGGCGTGGAAACTTGCGTTGCCTGCGTTTCGCTGGGGCTCTCGGCGGCCGCGAGCCCAGTGGTATAAACTGCGCCGCCCAGCGCCAGCGCAATACAGAGGGCATGAAACGTTGATTTAACCATGCTGTGTTTCTCCTTGTGTTTGACAGCAACAGCAGGGTGTCACAGCTAAAATCAACGCTCAAAAGGGCAATTCCAGAAATGGAAAAGGCCGCATAAGCGGCCTTTCGGTATTGCAGTGATTTAACTTTTTTTGTGAGGCTTACTGGTTTTGTGCAGCGGCGCCGTACTTAATCTTCGCCTCTTTACGCAGGTTTTCCAGCAGCGCTTCAAAGGCGATCTGCGCATTATTCTGCGTCACACCTTTCACCATCTCATCGGTCTGTGCCTGCGGCATATTGCCCGCGCTGACTTTATCCAGCGCGACCAGCACCACATTGCCTTGCATATCTTCGCTCACGCCCCACGACGGCTTATTGTCGGCAGGTTGTGGCAGATTGAAGGCTGACTGCGCAACCGGATCCTGTGCATTGCGGTCGAATGATTTGCTGGCGCTGAGCGTCAAGCCCGCAGCTTGCAGCGCATCTGCTTTACCGGCTTTCAGATCGGCCAGCAATTTGTCGGCCTGCGCTTTTGCCTGCTGCGTCGCTTTATCATGCTTCAGGGTATCCACAATCTGCGCTTTAACCTGATCCAACGGCTTCACCGCTTCCGGTTTATGCTCGCTGATACGCAAGACGAAGGCGCGATCGCCATCCACAGAAATGATGTCGGAGTTGTTACCCGGCGCACCATTCTGACCGACTAAACCACCGTTGAAGATCGCCTGCTTAACCGCATCGAAATTCAGCTCATCTGGCAAGTTATCGCGGGTGATCCAATTGGTTTCGACCACTTTCAGACCCGAAGCCTGTGCTGCGCCAGCCAGCGATTCATTATCATTGCTGGCCGCTTCGCTCACTTTCTGCTGAATTTTGTAGAAGGCATCCACCGCTTTCTCTTGCTTCACTTTGTCCGCAACGGCGTCATGCACTTCGGCCAGCGGCTTAACCTGCTCCGGCTGAATATCGTCCAGACGCACCACGAGGTAGCCAACAGAAGACTTAATAGCACCCGACAGCTGGCCTTTCTGCGTCAGATTGGCATTTTTCAGCTCGTCTGGCGTAGTGCTCGGCTCCAGCCACCCCATATCGCCACCTTTACGCGCTGAGATTGGGTCAATTGATTTGCTTTTTGCCAGTGCAGCGAAATCTTCACCTTTCTTCAGGGCATCAACCACGGCGTTGGCATCGGCTTCAGTTTTGGTCTGAATCACGCTATAGCGATTGCGCTGCGGCTGTGAATAATCCGCTTTATGTTGGTCGTACCAGCTCTGAATATCTGCTTCGCTGGCCGTTTCCGTCATGCTAGCGGCATCCATCTTGATGTAGCTCACGCGGAACTGCTCAGGCGCCATAAAGCTGTTTTGATGTTGCTGATAATACTGACTGATTTCATCGTCACTGACGGTCTGTTTAGCCGCCAACGCGTTGACATCAATCACCGCCTGGCGCACTTCACGCTGCTGTGACACCAGATCTACCAGCTTGCTGGTTTCGCCTTTCAGCATGAAATCGGTATTGGTAATGGCGTTAATCAGCTGCTGCGTCGCCAGCTGCTTGCGCAGCGCTTCCGCATACTGGTCAGCGGTGAAGCCCATGCTGGTGATCAGGCCGCTGTATTTGGCGTTGTCGAACTTACCGTTGGTCTGGAAGGCTTTTTGATTGAAAATTGCCTGTTTCACCTGATCATCGCTGATGCCAATGTGCAGATCTTTGATGTATTGATCGAGCAGTGCCTGATCAATCAGCTGCGACAGCGCCTGCTGACGCATCTGCTGCATATAGCCTTCGTTGCTGGCTAGCTGTGAGAACTGATCGCCCAGCATCTGCTGCTGACGATTGCGCTCATTGTTATAACCCTGCTCCAGCTCCGCACGGCTGATCTCATGGCCGTTAACTTTCGCGGCATAATCGCTGCCGCCGCCAATCAGGTAGTTGCCCACCCCGGTGAGTACAAAAGACAGGATGATCAATCCCAGAATAATCTTGAGCACGACATGATTCGACGCCGCGCGTAAATTGTCCATCATGGTATGACAACACTCCGCTGTAGTGTGAATGTAAAGCTTTAACACGATGTCATCATCGTGCAACTGCTGTTCAGGCTGGCAGTTGGCAACCATGCGGAGACAACAACCAAAGGCCATCGCCGCGCATCAAGAATAAAAAAGGCACATCAAAAATGATGTGCCCGTATGTTACATGAGAACGGCTTTTGCGTCCTCAATCCATGGAAGAAATTGCTTCAATGGATAGATCAGCGGTCATTAATTGACGGAATCTTTCAGTGCTTTACCTGCACGGAAGCCCGGAACTTTACCAGCCGGGATGGTGAGTTCTTTACCCGTTTGTGGGTTACGGCCTGTACGAGCTGCACGCTCACGTACAGAGAAAGTACCGAAACCAACCAGTGCCACTTCATCACCGCCTTTCAGAGCTTCGGTAACGGATTCCATGAATGCATCTAATACACGTCCCGCTGCTGCTTTAGAAATGTCAGCGTCTGCAGCAATTTTGTCGATCAACTGTGACTTATTCACTCTCTTCATCCCCTCTTTTATTATTCACATCGCACCCGCGCTTCCCGCCCGGTGCGAACGCGCAGCAAGTTATATCAAGCCTGTGGAGCCGAAACAACGGTATTCATCTTAATCGTTGATCCAGCAGCCCACTAAGTTAGCGGCACAAAAAAAAGCTGGCAAGCAACAATTTGCCTGCCAGCTTCGCTTTTTAGCGGTTTATGTCGCTAATCACTATTTTGCGGTCGCAACCTGCATACCATAAGGCGCATTTTCCAGTGCCAGGTTCAGCACCTCTTCAATACGCTTCACCGGATGAATCTCCAGATCGGCAATTACGTTCTGAGGAATATCTTCCAGATCGCGCTTGTTTTCATCGGGAATCAGTACCGTTTTAATGCCACCACGATGCGCTGCGAGCAACTTCTCTTTCAGTCCGCCAATCGGCAGAACCAAGCCACGCAGGGTGATTTCGCCCGTCATCGCCACGTCAGAACGCACCGGGTTACCGGTTAAGCATGAGACCAGCGCGGTGCACATGGCGATACCGGCGCTTGGGCCATCTTTCGGCGTCGCACCTTCTGGCACGTGGACGTGAATGTCACGTTTCTCGTAGAAATCAGCATTGATGCCCAGTTTCTCCGCACGCGCACGCACCACAGTCAGCGCCGCCTGAATCGATTCCTGCATCACTTCGCCCAGCGAACCGGTGTAAGTCAGCTTACCTTTGCCAGGTACGCAGGCAGTTTCGATGGTAAGCAGATCGCCGCCCACTTCCGTCCACGCCAGACCGGTCACCTGACCAACACGGCTTTCGCTCTCTGCACGACCATAATCAAAGCGCTGAACGCCAAGGAAATCCTTGAGATTATCACCGTTGATCACGATGTGTTTTTTCGATTTGTCCATCAGTAGCGTTTTCACCGCTTTACGGCACAGCTTGGAGAGTTCGCGCTCCAGACTACGCACGCCCGCTTCACGGGTGTAATAGCGAATGATACCTACAATGGCGCTGTCGTCGACGGTGATCTCTTTGTCTTTCAGCGCATTACGTTCAATCTGTTTCGGTAGCAAATGTTGCTTAGCGATATTCAGCTTTTCATCTTCGGTATAACCCGAAAGACGAATCACTTCCATACGGTCAAGCAGCGGCGCTGGGATGTTCATGGAGTTGGAGGTCGCCACGAACATCACGTCAGAAAGATCATAATCGACTTCCAGATAGTGATCGTTGAACGCGATGTTCTGCTCGGGATCCAGCACCTCAAGCAGCGCTGAAGCCGGATCGCCGCGCATGTCGGACGACATTTTGTCGATCTCATCCAACAGGAACAGCGGGTTCTTCACGCCAACTTTCGCCATTTTCTGGATCAGCTTACCGGGCATAGAGCCAATGTAGGTACGACGATGTCCGCGAATTTCCGCTTCATCGCGTACGCCACCCAGCGCCATACGCACATATTTGCGTCCGGTTGCCTTTGCAATCGACTGGCCCAGCGAGGTTTTACCTACGCCTGGCGGTCCAACGAGACACAGAATCGGTCCTTTGATTTTGCTGACGCGACTCTGCACCGCAAGATACTCAAGGATGCGGTCTTTAACACGCTCCAGACCATAATGGTCAATATCCAGCGTCTCTTGCGCTTTACGCAGGTCTTTTTTCACCTTGCTGCGCGCGACCCATGGAACCTGAACCATCCAGTCAATATAGCCACGAACCACGGTCGCTTCTGCTGACATCGGCGACATCATCTTCAGCTTTTGTAACTCAGCTTCAGCTTTTTCACGCGCTTCGGTCGGCATTTTAGCCGCTTCAATCTTACGTTTCAGCGCCTCGTATTCATCGGGCGCGTCATCCATTTCGCCCAGCTCTTTCTGAATGGCTTTCATTTGCTCATTCAGATAGTACTCACGCTGGCTTTTCTCCATCTGCTTTTTAACGCGGTTGCGAATACGCTTCTCAACCTGCAGCAGATCGATTTCTGATTCCATCATCGCCATCAGATATTCCAGACGTTCATTCACGTCGGACATCTCCAGCACCGACTGTTTATCAGCCAGTTTCAGCGGCATATGCGCTGCTACGGTGTCGGCCAATCGGGCCGCATCGTCAATGCTGTTGAGGGAAGTTAATACCTCAGGCGGGATTTTTTTATTCAGCTTGATATAGCCTTCAAACTGGTTGATGGCCGTGCGCACCAGCACTTCCTGTTCGCGCTCTTCAATTTCCGGCGAGACCAGATATTCAGCCTGGGCAACAAAATGGTCGCCATTATCAGCCAACGTGGTGATGTGTGCGCGCTGTAAACCTTCAACCAGCACTTTTACCGTGCCGTCTGGAAGTTTCAGCATCTGCAATACAGAAGCGACGGTCCCTACTGAGAAGAGATCGTTAATGCCAGGTTCATCCGTTGAAGCCTCTTTCTGTGCAACCAGCATGATCTTTTTATCATGATCCATCGCGGCTTCGAGGCACCGAATCGATTTTTCCCGGCCAACAAACAACGGAATTACCATGTGCGGATAAACCACCACGTCGCGCAACGGCAACACGGGGATTTCAATGCGTTCAGAACGCTCAGGATTCATAGAGCTCTCTCTTAGTTTAATGTCCGCCAGGTGATGGGTACCGCGCAATAGAGGTTTTGCAGTTAAACCCACAGGATATTGAGTATATGGGGATGCTTGTACGACATTCAATGTCACTGGCGAGAGAAAAACAAAAGGGGAAAGATTTTTCCCCTTTTTTAAGATAACAACGCGGTGCGATTGTTTATTTATTCGCCAGAAGCCTGGGCTTCGTGCTTTCCATAAATCAACATCGGCTCGGATTGACCATCAATTACTGACTCATCAATCACCACTTTTTCAACGTCATCCATCGATGGCAAGTCATACATGGTTTCGAGTAACGCACCTTCCACGATGGAACGCAGACCACGTGCACCGGTTTTACGTGACATCGCTTTTTTAGCAATTGCCGTTAAAGCTTCGTCACGGAATTCCAGCTCTACACCTTCCAGATTGAACAACGCCTGATACTGTTTGGTCAGCGCATTCTTCGGCTCACGCAGAATCTGAATCAGCGCCTCTTCACTCAACTCGCTCAGCGTTGCCACGACGGGCAGACGACCAATGAATTCAGGAATCAGGCCAAACTTAATCAGATCTTCTGGCTCAACCTGCGACAACAATTCGCCTTCGCTCGCCTTCTGAGATTTGCCCTTCACGGTTGCGCCGAAGCCGATACCGGATCCGGTTTCAACACGCTGAGAAATCACTTTGTCGAGACCGGCAAATGCGCCACCACATATGAACAGAATCTTAGAGGTATCAACCTGCAAGAATTCCTGCTGTGGATGTTTGCGTCCGCCCTGCGGCGGTACAGCAGCCACGGTGCCTTCAATCAATTTCAGCAGCGCTTGCTGCACGCCTTCGCCCGATACGTCACGGGTGATCGATGGGTTGTCCGACTTACGAGAAATCTTATCGATTTCATCAATGTAGACAATACCGCGCTGCGCTTTCTGCACGTCGTAATCACACTTCTGCAGCAGCTTCTGGATGATGTTCTCTACATCTTCACCCACATAACCGGCTTCGGTCAGCGTGGTGGCATCGGCCATGGTAAATGGCACATCCAGTAAACGCGCCAGCGTTTCTGCCAGCAATGTTTTACCGCTACCGGTTGGACCGATCAGCAAAATGTTACTTTTGCCCAGTTCGATGCCATTACTGGTATCGCCATTGCGCAGGCGTTTGTAGTGGTTATACACCGCTACAGCCAACACTTTCTTCGCCCTTTCCTGACCAATTACATAATCATCAAGATGATGGCGGATTTCGTGCGGCGTCGGCAGTGAACTGCGCTCGCGATGCGGCGCTACTTCCTTAATCTCTTCACGAATGATGTCGTTGCAGAGATCAACGCACTCATCGCAAATGTACACTGACGGCCCGGCAATTAGCTTACGGACTTCATGCTGGCTTTTGCCGCAGAAAGAGCAGTACAGCAACTTACCTGAACCGTCTTTGCGCTTATCTGTCATCAGCTAACCTCTTTTCTTTCTCAGACCAAATTTGTTGTACGGCGCTGGCCGTACATCAACGGCCGATATGCATTCAACCCATCTGCCTGCTTCCCGTTAACTATAGCGTAAGGGGCAGACAGATGTGTCTTATTGGCGATGCGTCAGGATAGAATCGACTAAGCCATACTCTACCGCTTCGCCCGCAGAGAGGAAACGATCGCGCTCGGTGTCGCGTTCGATCTCTTCCAGCGACTTGCCGGTATGCTCAGCCATTAACTCATTCATACGCTGCTTCACTTTCAAAATTTCGCGCGCATGGATTTCGATATCCGTCGCCTGGCCCTGATAACCGCCTAATGGCTGATGAATCATCACACGTGAATTAGGTAGGCAGAAACGTTTGCCTTTGGTGCCCGCAGTCAGCAGGAACGCACCCATTGAACAAGCCTGACCCATACAGATGGTACTAACGTCGGGCTTGATAAATTTCATGGTGTCATAAATCGACATCCCAGCAGTAATCACGCCGCCAGGCGAGTTAATGTAGAGGTAAATGTCTTTTTCAGGATTCTCAGCTTCCAGAAACAGCATCTGCGCCACGATCAGGTTAGCCATATGATCTTCAACCTGACCGGTCAGGAAGATCACACGCTCTTTGAGCAGGCGAGAGTAGATGTCGTAAGAACGCTCGCCGCGCGAGGTTTGTTCGACCACCATTGGCACCAGCGCCATGTGCGGTGCAGTAAATTCACGATCGCCACTGTATGACATTACCGTCTCCTGATAAATTTCATTGGCAACATTCTGTACCGATTTTACGTAAGCCGCGGCAGGAACACTACGTGCCACGGTCTCAAACCGAGATATCGACACGGTTAATCAGTCAGTCTCACTGTTTTCATGCATTCTCCCTGTATCTGGGGATGCTGCCCAGTTGTTTCAAGCATAACAACCTTTTGCCCATTCGCTAACACGGAAAAAGAGCTTAGCGGATAATTTGCCGATTAATTAAGCAAATAGAGGACAAATCTGCGCACATCAGGCCAGAAACGAAAAAGCCCGCGACTTTTCAGTCACGGGCTTAGCACTTACGGTTAACTTACGAATCAGGCCGCTGAGGTCTGGTTCATCAGTTCCTGGAAGTTAGTGGCTTTGTCAGTAACTTTGGCTTTGGCCAGAACTGCTTCAACCGCTTGCTCTTCCAGAGCCACGTTGCGCATGTTGTTCATCAGCTCGCTGTTTTTGCTGTAGAACTCAATCACTTCCTGCGGATCTTCATACGCAGAAGCCATCTCTTCGATCAGCGTTTTAACGCGATCTTCATCAGCCTGCAGTTCGTTGATGCGAATCACTTCGCCCAACAGCAGACCAACAACTACGCGACGTTTAGCCTGCTCTTCGAACAGTTCACGTGGCAGTTCCAGCGCTTGCTTCTCGTTGCCACCAAAACGCTGTGCTGCCTGACGGCGCAGAACGTCGATTTCGCTGTCGATCAGCGCAACCGGAACATCGATGTCGTTGGCGTTAACCAGACCGTCGATTGCCTGAGTCTTCACGCGATTGCGGATAGCACCTTTCAGCTCGCGATCCATGTTCTTACGCACTTCAGCACGCAGACCGGCAATTGAACCATCTTCCACGCCAAAGCGCTTGATGAACTCTTCTGTCAGCTCTGGCAGCTCACGGGTTTCAACTTTCTTCAGCACGATTTCGAACTTCGCGTCTTTCCCTTTCAGGTTTTCAGCGTGGTAATCGTCTGGGAATTTCACGTCGATAGTGAAGGTTTCGCCGGCTTTATGGCCAACAACGCCCTCTTCGAAGCCTGGAATCATACGACCCTGGCCCATTGCCAGCACGAAGTCAGAGGCTTTGCCGCCTTCAAACTCTTCGCCGTCAACAGAACCGCTAAAGTCGATGGTTGCGCGATCTTCTGCAGTCGCTGCAGCATCGCTCTCTTTCCAGGTCGCCTGCTGCTTCTGCAGGGTTTCCAGCATGGTATCAACGTCAGCGTCAGTCACTTCTACTACTGGCTTCTCGACTTCGATAGCATCCAGGCCTTTCAGCTCAACTTCTGGATACACTTCGAACTCAACCGCGTAGGTGAAATCTTCGCCTTCTTTATATTCGCCCGGCACATAGTTTGGTGCGCCAGCCGGATTGATTTTCTCTTTGATGATGGCGTCAACGAAGTTGCGCGTCATCAACTCGCCCAGCACGTCCTGGCGAACAGAAGCACCGTAGCGCTGAGAAATGATGTGTGCCGGCACTTTGCCTTTACGGAAACCGTCGATACGGACTTTCTTAGCCACTTCCACCAGTTCTTTCTTCACTGCGCTCTCGATGCTGTCAGCTGCAACAGTAATCGAAATGCGACGGCCCAGACCCTGAGTGGTTTCTACTGAAACTGTCATCTTGTTACCTCAAAAAATCACGTGCTCGGTCAACTTCAGACACCACACATAAATGCGCCGTATCCAACAACCGGGACGGCCTCTGCAGGCAGAACCTAATCCCTGTTACCAGAAGCGTCCCGAAGACATTCCGGAAAAATAGACGCCGCATTATAGCGGCATCGCTGGAATGAGTCGAGGCTGCAAACTCACCACTTTTTGGCGGTTTTGCTGCTTTTTTGCGCCGTAGATCGCGTTTGGAGGGAATAAATGAAAAGAAAACGGCCCGCAGGCCGTTTTGAGGAAGGTGATGAAATGAATTCAGGCAAGGGTTCCTGCACCGCGACAATTGGGTGAGGCCAGAACCGTATCCTGCAATCCATCCCACTCTTTTTGCGTGTAAGTATGCAGTGCCAGCGCGTGTACGCTGCCCGCTAACTCGGCTGCCAGTTCACCATAAATGGCGCGATGGCGTTGCAGAAAGCGCTGACCGGTAAATCGATCGCTGACAATCACCACTTTAAAGTGACTTTCAGAACCGGCGGGCACGTTATGACGGTAGCTTTCATCATGCACTTCAAGATGTGCAGGCTCGAAAGCGTTACGCAACTTTTCTTCTATTTGTTCGCGAATCATGATTAACACTCCTCTCCGGCGAGCGCTGTGCCCATCTGTTTAAATATTAGTAGGTTTTTCACCGCTTCCGTGGGTTAGCCGCAAATAAATCCCTCGACGCTGCGCATAGTAACCCGCTTATGCTTCAGGTCAACCGGGTGGGGTTTCTGCCCGTCTGAAAAAAGCCTTTACAATCAATTTCCATTAGCCCGGGGCTTTTTTCACCGCTGCGCAATGCTATGATGGCCGCAGTTTTGCAAACCAACCTATATGCTAACGAGAATGAGTATGTTGAAAAAACTGTTATTCCCTCTGCTGGCTGCTTTTATTTTGGCCGGCTGTGCCAGCAACAACACCACGTTGGATATTCAACCGAAGATTCAACTGCCGCAGCAAGATCCAAGTCTGATGGGCGTTACCATCAGTGTTAACGGTGCCGATCAACGTTCCGATCAGGCGCTGGCGAAAGTCAACCGCGATGGTCAACTGATTACGCTGACGCCTTCACGCGATCTGCGCTTCCTGCTGCAGGAAGTGTTGGAGAAGCAGATGACGTCACGCGGTTATATGATCGGCCCAAGCGGTGCGGTAGATCTGCAAATTGTGGTGAACGGTCTATATGCTGATGTTACACAGGGCAACGTGCGCTACAGCATTACGACCAAAGCCGATATCTCCATCATCGCTACCGCGAAAAACGGCAACAAGCAGGTGAAAAACTATCGCCAGACTTACAGCGTAGAAGGTGCGTTTACCGCTACCAACGCGAAGATCACCAACGCGGTTAACTCAACGCTGAGTGACGTGATTGCTGATATGGCGCAGGACACCAGCGTTCACAACTTCATTAAGCAGAACGCCCGCTAATTTCCGCAGTAATTTGCCCGGTCACTTCTGGCCGGGCTTCATTTCAGGTTGGCTATGACATCTCATTATCTGCGTATTTTTACCCAACGTAATGCGGCGGTGTTGCTGCTGCTCGGTTTTGCCTCTGGCTTACCACTGGCGTTAACCGCCGGGACGTTACAGGCGTGGATGACGGTTGAGAACGTTGACCTGAAAACGATTGGTTTCTTCTCCCTTGTCGGCCAGGCTTACGTATTTAAGTTTCTGTGGTCGCCGATGATGGATCGCTATACGCCGCCGTTTCTTGGCCGGCGTCGCGGCTGGCTGCTGGTCACCCAGCTGGCACTGATTGGCGGCATTATTGCCATGGGCTTTATGCAACCCTCGCGTGACTTAACGCTGCTGGCGGCGTTGGCGGTTTTGGTGGCGTTCTGTTCGGCTTCGCAGGATATCGTGTTTGATGCCTGGAAAACCGACGTGCTACCGCCGGAAGAGCGCGGCAGCGGCGCGGCCATCACCGTGCTGGGTTATCGTCTGGCGATGCTGATTTCGGGCGGACTCGCGCTTTGGTTAGCGGATCGCTATCTCGGCTGGCAAGCCACGTACTGGCTGATGGCGCTGTTGATGGTGCCAGGGCTGATCGCGACATTACTGGCTAAAGAGCCGACAATGCCAGCGCGTGAACCACATTCATTACGTCAGGCAGTAACGTTCCCGCTTAAAGACTTCTTCCAGCGTAACAATGCCTGGCTGCTGATCACCCTGATTATCCTTTATAAGCTCGGCGATGCGTTTGCCGCTTCGCTCACCACCACATTCCTGATTCGCGGCGTAGGTTTCAGCGCCGGCGACGTCGGACTGGTCAACAAAACGCTCGGCTTGCTTGCTACGATTATTGGCGCGCTATATGGCGGCGTGCTGATGCAGCGCTTAAGTCTGTTCCGTGCATTAATGATTTTCGGCGTGCTACAAGCTGTCTCAAACTTTGCTTACTGGCTATTGGCCGTGACGCCTCCGCATCTTGGGAGTATGGCCAGCGCGGTCTTCATTGAAAACCTGTGCGGCGGTATGGGCACAGCGGCTTTTGTCGCCTTGTTAATGACACTGTGTAATAAATCCTTCTCCGCCACCCAGTTCGCGCTGCTCTCGGCCCTTTCGGCGGTAGGACGCGTTTACGTTGGCCCCGCAGCCGGTTGGCTGGTTGAGCTTTGGGGATGGCCAGCTTTTTATGCCTTTACGGTATTTGCCGGTGTGCCGGGTTTGCTGCTGTTGTGGCTATGTCGCGGCACGTTAAATAGCATCCAGCAAAGTGGTGAGTTTGTGATGCGCAGCTTATGGCCGCAAGGCTACCGCTGGACAGTACGTCTATTTAGTGTTGGCTGTGGCCTGCTGGCGTTATGGCTGCTGGCGTTGGCGCTTAATGCCAGCGGAGTTTTGCCAATCAACGCGCTGCTTACGCCGATGTTTGAAGCCGGCATGGCATTTGCCCTGTTGGCCGTTGCACTCGGCGTAATTTTGGACAGTTTGGCATTAAGAAAAATGTCGCCGGGCAATCACCGTTAACTCATCGCTATTTGTGAATGACAAATAAATGGCGCAAAAAATATCAGGAACTGATTTTACCAATAGCATTTTTTTTAACGCGAATTAGAAACATTAAATTAACAACTTCGCGGTAATATTTAAATCCGGTGAGCAATTAGTTTGTATTAAACTCATCGCAAAAATGATACAGAAATGTTAAATAAATGAGCATTAAGAGTACGGTTTATACTTTCCCTGATTTTTCTGCGGTTTCTACCATTGTTTTTTGTTATATTAACGCCAACTGCTTGTCGCAGTTAATAATTTGTCACCCTGCGTAACATCTGTGACACCCTTAGCAAAAGGTGTCAACAGCCTTCTGACACATCCTTATGCTGGTTTACACTGCATAAACCTTCCCGTAAAATGCGCGCACACTTAAACGACAATAGAGCCCTTTGTCATTGAGGTCGTTAAATGAGACTCAGTAAATACAATAAAAGTTTGGGGATTTTGTCATTAATTGCAGGCGCTGTATTACTCAGTGGCTGCGATAGTGCGTTGTTAAATCCCAAAGGACAGATTGCACTGGAGCAACGTTCGTTGATTCTGACAGCTTTTGGCTTGATGATGATCGTCGTTATCCCGGCAGTCTTCATGGCAGTATTTTTTGCCTGGAAATATCGGGCAACCAATACTAATGCAACCTATAGCCCTAACTGGTCACACTCGAACAAAGTGGAAGCCGTGGTCTGGACCATTCCGATCCTGATCATTATCTTCCTCGGCGTTTTGACCTGGAAATCAACCCACGCGCTGGAGCCGAGCAAACCGCTGGTTTCTGACGTTAAACCGGTTGAGATTGATGTAGTGGCGCTGGACTGGAAATGGCTGTTCATTTACCCGGAACAGGGTATTGCCACCGTTAACCAGATTGCCTTCCCGGCAAATACTCCGGTGAACTTCAAGATCACCTCCAACTCCGTGATGAACTCCTTCTTTATTCCTACTCTCGGCAGCCAGATTTATGCAATGGCCGGTATGCAGACCAAACTGCATCTGATCGCCAACGAGCCAGGAACATTTGACGGTATCTCTGCGAACTTCAGTGGTCGTGGTTTCTCTGGTATGAAATTCAAAGCCATTGCAACTAAAGACGATGCGGAATTCCAGCAGTGGGTTGCCAAAGTTAAAGCGGCACCTAACGCGCTGAACACCATGGATGATTTCGAGAAACTGGCTACGCCAAGCGAAAATCACCCGGTGGAATATTTCTCTACGACGAATCCAGAACTGTTCAAGCAAGTTATTGATAAGTTCAAGATGAGCCACGGGAAGATGGACATGCCACAGCATGAAGGTATGGACATGAGTCACGCCGCTTCCGCGGGAGCCGAGGAATAATACGATGTTCGGAAAATTAACACTGGATGCAGTGCCATACCACGAACCCATTATCGTGGTTACGGTCGCCGCTATCATCTTAGGTGGTCTGGCGCTGGTTGCGGCCATCACCTATTTTGGTAAGTGGCAGTACCTGTGGTCTGAATGGTTCACCTCCATTGACCACAAAAAACTGGGTATCATGTACATCATCATGGCATTCGTCATGTTGCTGCGCGGCTTTGCCGATGCGGTAATGATGCGTACCCAACAAGTGATGGCTTCCGCTGGGGAAGCCGGCATTCTACCGCCGCACCACTACGACCAGATCTTCACCGCTCACGGCGTGATCATGATCTTCTTCGTGGCGATGCCATTCGTGGTAGGTCTGATGAACATCGCGGTACCGCTGCAAATCGGTGCACGTGACGTTGCCTTCCCGTTCCTGAACAACCTGAGCTTCTGGTTTACCGCGATCGGTGTGATCCTGGTGAACATCTCTCTGGGTGTGGGCGAGTTCGCACAGACCGGCTGGTTGGCTTATCCGCCGCTTTCGGGGGTGGAGTACAGTCCTGGCGTCGGGGTCGATTACTGGATCTGGAGTCTCCAGCTGTCCGGTATCGGTACCACACTGACCGGTATCAACTTCTTCGTTACCATTCTGAAGATGCGTGCACCGGGCATGGACCTGTTCAAAATGCCGGTATTCACCTGGGCATCACTGTGTACTAACGTCCTGATCATCGCTGCGTTCCCGGTACTGACCGTTACGCTGGCACTGTTGACACTTGACCGTTACCTTGGCTTCCATTTCTTCACCAATGAAATGGGCGGTAACATGATGATGTACGTCAACCTGATTTGGGTCTGGGGTCACCCGGAAGTGTACATCCTGGTTCTGCCGGTGTTTGGTGTCTTCGCTGAAGTCACTGCGACCTTCTCTAAAAAGCGTCTGTTCGGTTACACCTCTCTGGTGTGGGCGACCATCGCGATTACCGTACTGTCGTTCATCGTTTGGCTGCACCACTTCTTCACCATGGGTGCGGGTGCAAACGTAAACGCCTTCTTCGGTATCATGACGATGATCATCGCTATCCCGACCGGCGTGAAAATCTTCAACTGGCTGTTCACCATGTATCAGGGTCGCGTTGAGTTCCACTCAGCGATGCTGTGGACCATCGGCTTCCTGGTTACCTTCTCTATTGGTGGTATGACAGGTGTTCTGCTGGCGGTTCCGGGTGCGGACTTCATTCTGCACAACAGCCTGTTCCTGATCGCGCACTTCCATAACGTTATTATCGGTGGTGTGGTGTTCGGTTGTATGGCTGGCGTGACCTACTGGTTCCCGAAAGCATTCGGCTTCACGCTGAATGAAAAATGGGGTATCCGCGCGTTCTGGTTCTGGATCATCGGCTTCTTCGTGGCATTTATGCCGCTGTATGCGCTGGGCTTCATGGGTATGACGCGTCGTATCAGCCAGGACATCGATCCACAGTTCCACTCACTGCTGGTTGTTGCAGCAGGCGGTGCGGCGCTGATCGCTTGCGGTATTCTGTGCCAGCTGACCCAGTTCTACGTTTCTGTGCGTGACCGCGACCAGAACCGTGACCTGACCGGTGACCCGTGGGGTGGACGTACGCTGGAGTGGGCAACCTCTTCACCGCCGCCGTTCTACAACTTTGCCGTTATCCCACATATCCACGAGCGTGATGCGTTCTGGGAAATGAAAGAGAAAGGCGAAGCGTACAAGCAGCCAGAAAAATATGAAGAAATTCATATGCCGAAAAACAGCGGCGCAGCTGTTGTTATCGCGGCCCTGATGACTGTGTTCGGTTTCGCAATGATCTGGCATATCTGGTGGCTGGCTGGCCTCACATTCGTAGGTACTATCGTGACCTGGATTGTGAAGAGCTTCGATGAAGACGTGGATTACTACGTACCGGTTGCCGAAGTCGAGCAGATCGAGAAGAAGCACTTTGACGAAATCAGCAAAGCAGGTCTGAAATAATGTCAACTGAAACTGCAAAACACCACCACGACGCCCATGCGGAGCATGGGCATCACGATGCAGGAGCCAATAAAGTCTTTGGCTTCTGGATCTACCTGATGAGTGACTGCATTATCTTCGCAACCCTGTTTGCGACCTATGCAGTTATGGTCAATAACACTGCCGGTGGCCCGGCAGGTAAAGACATCTTCGAACTGCCGTTCGTACTGGTCGAAACCGCGCTGCTGCTGCTCAGCTCCATTACCTATGGTATGGCAGTGATCGCGATGAACAACCAGAACAAGGGTTCGGTCATCAGCTGGTTAGCCCTGACCTTCCTGTTCGGTGCGGGCTTCATCGGGATGGAAATCTATGAATTCCATCACCTGATCAAGGAAGGCTTCGGTCCTGACCGCAGCGGCTTCCTGTCAGCGTTCTTTACGCTGGTCGGCACGCACGGTCTGCACGTGACCTCTGGTCTGATCTGGATGGCAGTGATGATGTTCCAGATTTCTAAACGTGGTCTGACTGCAACCAACCGCACCCGTATCATGTGCCTTAGCTTGTTCTGGCACTTCCTGGATGTGGTTTGGATCTGCGTATTCACCGTTGTCTACCTGATGGGAGCCATGTAATGAGTCATTCTGTTAACGAACATGGCGCTTCGCACGGTAGCGTGAAGTCTTACATGATCGGCTTCGTCCTCTCGATCATCCTGACCGGTATTCCGTTCTGGATGGTAATGGATGGCGGCGCTTCACACGGCACTATTCTGGGTGTGGTTCTGGTGTGTGCGGTGGTTCAGGTGCTGGTTCACCTGGTCTACTTCCTGCACTTAGACAGCAAATCAGAAGGTGGCTGGAACATGGTGGCCATTGTCTTCTCAGCACTCATCATCTTGATTGTTGTCGTAGGCTCACTGTGGATTATGTGGAACCTCAACTACAACATGATGGCCCACTAAAGAGTCGTGTAATGATTAAGCAATACCTGCAAGTAACAAAACCAGGAATTATTTTCGGCAATTTAATTTCTGTGATCGGTGGATTCCTGCTGGCTTCGAAAGGCAGCATTGATTACACCCTGTTTCTCGCCTCGCTGGTGGGGGTGTCGCTGGTCGTCGCATCAGGTTGTGTATTCAACAATGTGATTGACCGCGATATCGACATCAAAATGGAGAGAACGCGGAACCGTGTTCTGGTCAAAGGCCTGATCTCGGCGAAAGTAAGCCTGGTTTATGCAACCGCATTGGGTATTGCTGGCTTTGCGTTGCTGTATTTCGGCGCTAACCCGCTGGCCATGTGGCTGGCGGTGATGGGCTTCGTGGTCTACGTAGGCGTTTACAGCCTCTATATGAAGCGTAACTCTGTCTACGGCACGCTGATTGGTAGTCTCTCTGGCGCTGCGCCGCCGGTGATTGGCTACTGCGCGGTAACCAACCAGTTTGACGCTGGCGCGTTGATTTTACTGGCTATCTTTAGCCTGTGGCAGATGCCGCACTCCTATGCGATTGCCATCTTCCGCTTTAAAGATTACCAGGCTGCCAACATTCCGGTTCTACCGGTAGTAAAAGGCATCTCGGTGGCGAAAAATCATATTACGCTGTATATCCTGGCGTTCATGATTGCCACGCTGATGCTGACCCTTGGCGGTTACGCGGGCTACAAATATCTGGTGGTGGCCGCGGCCGTTAGCGTGTGGTGGCTCGGGATGGCGCTTTCAGGTTACAAAACCTCAAACGATAAAGTTTGGGCGCGTAAACTGTTTGTGTTCTCGATTATCGCTATCACTGCCCTCAGCGTGATGATGTCAGTTGATTTCATGACGCCGGCGTCGAAAGACTTGCTGACTTACGTCTGGTAATTCAGCTCCGCAAAACCAGAAAGGGCGCGAATTTCGCGCCCTTTCTTTTTGTTACCACTGCTTAAGAACAAATGTTTTACCCGCCCTGCCCTGCTGCCTAAAATGGGCGCAGTATAATTTTGAGGTAAACATGAACGACAATAAAATGACGCCAGTAGAGCTTCGCGCTACATGGGGTTTAGGTACGGTTTTTTCCCTGCGCATGCTGGGAATGTTTATGGTCTTGCCGGTACTCACCACGTACGGCATGGCGTTACAGGGCGCCAGTGAAACGCTGATTGGTCTCGCAATCGGCATCTATGGTTTGGCGCAAGCCATCTTCCAGATTCCTTTCGGTCTGCTCTCCGATCGTGTCGGCCGTAAGCCGTTGATCGTCGGCGGACTGATGCTGTTTGTCTTCGGCAGCATCATTGCCGCAACCTCCGACTCCATATGGGGCGTGATCTTAGGCCGTGCATTACAGGGCTCTGGCGCGATTGCTGCAGCGGTGATGGCATTGCTGTCGGATTTAACCCGCGAACAGAACCGTACGAAAGCCATGGCATTTATTGGCATCAGCTTCGGCGTCACCTTTGCCATTGCGATGGTGGTCGGTCCCATCGTGACGCATGCGCTGGGCTTGCACGCGCTGTTCTGGATGATTGCTATCCTCGCGACGCTTGGCATCGTCATCACCCTGTTAGTGGTGCCGAATGCACCAAACCACGTGCTCAATCGTGAATCGGGCATGGTAAAAGGCAGCATCCGCACGGTGCTGGCCAACCCAAGATTATTAAAATTGAATATCGGCATTCTCTGTCTGCATATTCTGCTGATGTCGAGTTTCGTGGCGCTGCCAGGGCAGTTTGAACAGGCTGGATTGCCAGCAGCAGAACATTGGAAAGTCTATCTGGTCACCATGTTAGTCGCGTTTGTTGCCGTGGTGCCCTTCATCATCTACGCCGAAGTTAAACGCCGCATGAAGCGCGTGTTCGTTGGCTGTGTGGCGACGATCATCGTTGCGGAAATCGTGCTGTGGGGCGCGGCAGGTCACTTCTGGACGCTGGTGATTGGCGTGCAGCTGTTCTTCCTCGCCTTCAACCTGATGGAAGCCATTCTGCCTTCCCTGATCAGCAAAGAGTCGCCGCCAGGCTACAAAGGCACCGCGATGGGCATTTACTCCACCAGCCAGTTCATTGGCGTGGCGATTGGCGGCAGCATGGGCGGCTGGATCTTTGGTCATGTTGATGCACAAACCGTATTCCTGGTTGGCGCCATTGTCGCGGCAGCGTGGCTATTTGTGGCGATGTCGATGCAGGAACCGCCTTACGTCAGCAGCCTGCGTATCATGCTCAGCGATGCGGTGCTGGCGGTGCCAAACCTTGAGAAACGTTTGAAAGCACAACCCGGCGTGGCGTCAGTGTTTATCGTGCCGGAAGAGAAAAGTGCTTATATCAAAATAGACAGCAAAGTGACGAGCCGCGTAGAACTCGAAGCGCTGCTCGCCAGCTGCTAAATCATCAGCCCGACCTCCGTGTCGGGCTTTTTCTTACAGCGACAGATCCACCACGATACGCCCTTCAATCTTGCCGGCGTGCATGCGCGCGAAAATATCGTTGATGTTGGTTAGCGGTTCCACCGCAACGGTGGCTTTCACTTTATGACGACCGGCGAAATCCAACGCCTCCTGCAGATCTTTACGCGTCCCGACGATGGAGCCGCGCACCGTGATGCCATCCAGCACCATATTGAAGATCGACAAATCAAATTTTCCCGGCGGCAAACCGTTCAGCACCATGGTACCGCCACGACGCAGCGTGCCAATCGCCTGCTCGAAGGCTTTCGGTGAAACCGCCGTCACCAGCACGCCATGCGCGCCACCGAAGCTCTCCTGAAACACTTTGGTCGGATCGACATTTTTCGCATTAGCCACCACGCTGGCACCTAAGCGTTTAGCAAATTCCAGCTTTTCATCATCAATATCTACAGCCGCCACGTTCAATCCCATCGCTACCGCATATTGCACCGCCATATGACCCAGGCCGCCGATGCCCGAAATCACCACCCAATCGCCGGGTTTGGTGTCGGTCATCTTCAGCCCTTTGTAGACGGTGACGCCCGCACAGAGAATCGGTGCGATTTCATTGTAATCAACGTTATCTGGAATGATGCCGACATAGTTAGCATCAGCGAGGCAATACTCGGCGAAACTGCCGTTTACCGAGTAGCCGGCGTTTTGCTGCGACAAACACAGCGTTTCCCAGCTATCAAGGCAATGCTCGCAGTGACCGCAGGCCGAATAGAGCCACGGCACGCCCACGCGATCGCCCAGTTTCAAATGTTTAACGCCTGCGCCCAGCGCCACAACCTGGCCGACACCTTCATGACCCGGAATAAACGGCGGATTCGGCTTGATCGGCCAGTCGCCTTCCGCGGCGTGTAAATCGGTGTGACACACGCCGGTGGCGGCGATCTTCACCAAAATCTGCCCCGGTCCCACCTGCGGCACCGGTACCTGCTCAATCACTAACGGTTCACCAAAAGACTTCACCACGGCGGCTTTCATGGTGGTTTTGATTTGCATATTCATCTTTCACTCTCCATTTGATCGGATGCGGACTCAGAACAGGCCTAACGGCGCGGTGCCATAGCTGACCAGCAGATTTTTGGTTTGTTGATAAGCGCTCAGCGCCATTTTGTGCGTCTCACGGCCAACACCCGATTGCTTATAGCCGCCGAATGCCGCATGAGCGGGATAGATGTGATAGCAGTTGGTCCAGACGCGCCCCGCTTTAATGCCGCGTCCCATGCGATACGCCAGATTGGTATCACGCGTCCACACGCCAGCCCCAAGACCAAACTGCGTTTCGTTGGCAATCGCCAGCGCTTCAGCCTCATCCTTAAAGGTGGTAACGCCAATCACCGGCCCAAAAATCTCCTCCTGGAAACAGCGCATCTGGTTAGTTCCTTTGATTAAGGTTGGCTGAATGTAGAATCCATCATTCAGCTCAGCGGCCACGCTCGCGCGTTCGCCACCGGTCAGAATTTGCCCGCCTTCGTCACGTGCGATGTTGATATATGACAGGATTTTGTCGAATTGCTGGCGCGAGGCCTGCGCGCCGATCATGGTGTCAGTATCAAGCGGATCGCCACGGCGGATATTTGCCACCTTCGCCATTACGCGATCCATAAAGGCTTGATAGATCGATTCATGGATCAGCGCGCGCGAAGGACAGGTACAAACTTCCCCCTGATTGAAGAAGCCGAGTACTAAGCCTTCTACCGCTTTCTCTATAAACTCGTCCTCACCATCCATCACATCAGCGAAGTAGATGTTCGGCGACTTGCCACCCAGCTCCACGGTGCAGGGAATGATATTTTCAGCGGCACAGGCCATGATGTGACGCCCAACCGGGGTTGAACCGGTGAAGGCGATTTTGGCGATGCGCTTGCTGGTCGCCAGCGCTTCCCCCGCTTCACGGCCAAATCCCTGCACCACATTCAGCACGCCCGCCGGGAACAGATCGCCAATCACTTCCATCAGCAGCGTAATCCCCAGCGGCGTCTGCTCGGCAGGTTTCAACACCACGCAGTTACCTGCCGCTAATGCCGGCGCCAGTTTCCACGCTGCCATCAACAGCGGGAAGTTCCATGGGATGATTTGCCCTACCACACCGAGCGGTTCATGGAAGTGATAGGCCACGGTAGTTTCATCGATCTCCGCGGTGCTGCCCTCTTGCGCGCGCAGACAACCGGCGAAGTAGCGGAAGTGATCCACCGCCAGCGGTAGATCGGCATTCAATGTTTCACGGATCGGCTTACCGTTATCCCAACTCTCCGCCACCGCCAGTTTCTCAAGATTCGCCTCAATGCGATCCGCTACCTGCAGCAGGATATTGGCACGCTGCTGCACACTGGTTTTCCCCCAGGCGTCAGCGGCCTGATGAGCAGCGTCCAGTGCTAAATCGATATCCCGCGCGTCTGAACGTGGGAATTGCGCAATATCGCTGCCATTTACCGGTGAAGTATTGGTGAAGTATTGGCCGCTGAGCGGCTCGACGAATTTGCCCGCAATGTAGTTGCCGTAGGTCGCCTGATATGAAACTAAAGCGCCGGGCGTGCCGGGATGTGCATAACGCATCGCAAACTCCTTAATGTAGGGTCAGATAATCTGAACGGACAGCGGCAACGTTGTATGACTTCATTGAATAACACGCTGCTGGATAAGCAATTGCAGCGCGCGTGCCAGTTTTACCAACCCAACAAAAAATGCATAAATAACCAAATAAATCAGAAAATTAACAAATCACATTTCCATTTTCTGCGCGAGCAGATGGAGAAAAAATCGTCATCTGTGTTGCGTATCGCAACAGTACGGAAACCAAGCCGCTACAATGCCGCAACACTTTCGCTTGGGTACGAGGTCATCAATGCAGGGAAATTCATCCGCGTCTGCCGTTACCGCCAATCCGCTGTTAAGCGACTCCTGGTTTCGTAGCCAGCTGTATGGCCTCGATCGCACCGCCGACGATTTTCCTCGCGTTCGCCAGGGTGAGCTGGCAGACCTGCTCGCCAGCAATGCCGGACTGCAGCAGTTCGCCCAGCCGGTGATTAACCAGCTGGCGCAAAAACTGGCTGAGAAGCAATCGGTGGTCATTCTCTCGGATGCCACCGGTTTGGTACTCAATACCTTTGGCGATATGCCCTCGATGGAAAAAGCTCAGCGTTATGCGCTAGCACCCGGCAATTTGTGGAGTGAATGCGGGCGTGGCACCAATGCGATTGGCACCGCGCTGGCGATTGATGATGGCTGCGAAATTGCCGGCCATCAGCACTTCCTGACGCTTAATCAAGGGCTGTACTGCGCGGCGATGCCGTTGCAAATGCCGAACGGTCAGATTGCTGGCGTGCTGGACATCTCCGGTCCGGCGCACTTCCCACATCCGCAAACCTTTAGCTGGGTCAAAGCCGCAGCGAAACAGATTGAGTATTTGTGGGTGAAGCAGAGCCTGCATCCGCAGCAGTGGTTGATGAGTCTGCACCTTCAGCCACAAGGCATCGATACCAGCGATGAGCTGCTGCTGGTATTTTCAGATAACGTGT
Organism: Pantoea sp. USHLN256; assembly: GCF_037149875.1. NCBI lineage: Bacteria > Pseudomonadati > Pseudomonadota > Gammaproteobacteria > Enterobacterales > Erwiniaceae > Pantoea > Pantoea sp. USHLN256. Next base: position 949,294 of record NZ_JBBCQO010000001.1, read on the forward strand.
TGACCGCCGCGAATCGTCTGGCGATGCGCGAGCTGGCATTGAGTAGCGATCAACTCGGCAGCGTGACTTTCCAGCAGCTGTTTCCGCAGCAGCAGCAACACGCCAATACCCTTCCCGTGCCGCTCGATTACGCCACCCAGCGCTACTATTTCCGCCTGCGCGCGCCACAGCGCAGCCATTTCGCCGCACCGAGCGAACCTACCCGCGATCTGCCCTTCTCGCTGCATCGCGATGGCGAAAAGATGGTGCGACTGCTCAACGCCGGGGTGTCACTCTGCATTCACGGCGAAACCGGCAGCGGCAAAGAGTTTGTAAGTCGTGCACTGCATCAGCAGAGCCGCTGGCGTGAAGGCAAGTTTGTGGCGATTAACTGCGCGGCAATCCCGGAAGCGCTGATTGAATCCGAGCTGTTTGGCTACCAGCCCGGCGCCTTTACCGGCGCCAACAAGACTGGCTATATCGGCAAAATACGCGAAGCGGACGGCGGCGTGCTGTTCCTTGATGAGATCGGCGATATGCCGCTGGCGCTGCAAACTCGCTTGCTACGGGTGTTGCAGGAGAAAGAAGTGGCGCCGCTCGGTTCCAGTCGCAGCTGGCCGGTAAATTTTGCCGTTATCTGCGCCACGCACCGGGATTTGGCACAGCGCGTGGCAGAAGGTGAATTCCGCGAAGATTTACTTTATCGCCTGCAGGAATTTTCTATGACCATTCCGCCGCTGCGCGACTGGCCGGATATCGAAGGGTTTATCTGCCGTTTATGGCGCGAGCTGGGCGGCGCAGAACGTGACATTCAGCTGTCGCCTGCGCTGCTGACCGCGCTGGCACAGCTGCCGTGGCCCGGTAATGTGCGGCAATTACGCAGCCTGTTACGCGTGCTGCTGGCGCTGGCGGATGAAGGTGAGGAAGTGACCGAAGTGCATTTACCTGCCGAATATCGCCGCGCAGCACTACCCATGCAGGAAGATCGGCAGAGTCATGATGAACGCTTAATTAGCGAAACGCTGCAGCGCTTCAATGGCAATATCAGTAAAACGGCGCAGGCATTGGGCGTCGCGCGCAGCACGCTTTATCGTCGTGCAGCGCGCGACAAACGCGATTAGTCGCGGAAGTTTTTGAACTGGAAAGGCTGGCCGAGGTTACCACCGCGCACCAGCGCCATCGCACCCTGTAGATCGTCGCGTGACTTACCGGTTACGCGCAGTTCTTCGCCCTGAATCTGCGTCTGTACTTTCAGCTTGCTGTCTTTGATCAGTTTCACCAGCTTTTTGGCGATATCGCTTTCGATACCCTTTTTCAGCTTGGCTTCAACCGACCAGCTTTTACCGCTGTGCACAATCTCTTCCGGCACTTCAATTGCCGCGCCTTCAATGCCACGCTTCAGCAGCTTTTCGCGCAGAATATCCACCAGTTGTTTTACCTGGAAATCAGATTCGCTGCTGATTTTGATGGTCTCACTCTTTTCGTTGAGCTCAATGGTTGCACTCACGTTACGGAAATCGAAACGGGTTGAGATCTCGCGGCTCGCATTCTCCACGGCATTTCGCACTTCCGACAATTCGACTTCGGAAACGATATCGAAAGATGGCATCTTTTCTTCTCCTGATACTAAAGTGACATGCATAATACGCGTCTTGTGGCGCTAATAAAACACGATACGCGGAAAGCTATACTTACCCATATCGTGAAAACAGGAACCCGCCCACGGGAGGCAAAATGAAAATTACCGTGTTGGGATGTGGCGCCTTAGGTCAAATTTGGCTCGCCGCGCTCGCCCGTCAGGGACATGAGGTACAGGGTTGGCTGCGTGTGCCACAGCCTTACTGCTCAGCGAATGTCATCGATCCCCAAGGCAAGGTGAGCAATCACAGATTTATTGCTAACGATCCGCTGTTCCTCGCCGAAAGCCAGCTGTTACTGGTGACGCTAAAAGCGCCACAGGTTTCGCCTGCGGTGAAAAACCTGCAAAGCGTGCTGCCTGCGCATGCCCCCATTTTGCTACTGCACAATGGTATGGGCACGCTGGATGAGCTAAAAGATGTGCGTCAGCCGCTGCTGCGCGGTATCACCACCCACGCCGCGATGCGTGATGGCACGGTGATCAAACATGTCGCCCAGGGTATGACACATATCGGTCCGGCTAATCGCGAGAGCGCGGCCCTGAGCGATATCGCTGATATTCTGCATCAGGCGCTGCCGGATGTGGCCTGGCATGACAACATCGCCGCCGCCAGCTGGCGCAAGCTGGCGATCAACTGCGTGATCAATCCGCTAACCGTCGAGCACGACTGCCAGAACGGCGCGTTGCGAACCTGGCCAGAGCAAATCGCCACTTTGTGTGAAGAGATCGCCTGGGTGATGGAGCGCGAAGGCCAGCATATGGCGGTGGATAATCTGCGCGGCATTATTTACGACGTGATTGATAGCACCGCCGCCAACACCTCATCGATGCTGCAGGATGTGCGGGCGCAGCGTCTGACCGAAATTGATTACATCACTGGCTACCTGTTGCGCCGCGCCCGCGCGCAGGGTATTTCGCTGCCGGAGAACACCCGTTTGTACGATCTGATTAAACGTAAGGAGTCCCACTATGAGCGCGAACGCATCGGTTCTGGTTTGCCTGGCACATGGCAGTGAGGAGACCGAAGCGGTCACCACTATCGATTTGCTGGTGCGCGGCGGAATAAGTGTCACCACTGCCAGCGTCGAGAGTGACGGCACGCGCGAGATCGTCTGTTCGCGCGGCGTGCGCCTGCTGGCGGACGCGCCGTTAGTAGAGGTCGCCGACAATGATTACGACGCGATTGTGCTGCCTGGCGGTTTAAAAGGCGCAGAAACCTTCCGCGACAGCCCGCTACTGGTCGAGACCGTGCGCCAGTTCCATGTTTCAGGCAAGATTGTGGCGGCAATCTGTGCCGCGCCGGGCACCGTTTTGGTCCCGCACGATCTGTTCCCGGTGGGCAATATGACCGGTTTTCCCGGCTTGCGTGACACCATTCCAGACAGCAAATGGATGGAGCGTCGCGTGGTATGGGACCCGCGCGTAAATCTGCTGACCAGTCAGGGACCGGGCACTGCGATGGACTTTGCTTTGAAGCTGATTGATTTGCTGGTGGATAAAGAGAAGGCGCGCGAAGTCGCTGCGCAGCTGGTGCTGGCGGCGGGGATTTATAACTATCAGGAGTTTGAAGAGCGTTAATTTACTGGGGTCGCCATCAAGACGCCCCAACAAAAACGGTAAGGTGCGCATTCATGCGCACCTGGAGCTTAAGGACGATAAACCTTCACATTTTTGAAGCCCTGCTCATGCAGATACAGCGCCTGCAAGCGACTCATCACACCGCGATCGCAATACAGCAGCCAGGTTTTACTCTGGTCCAGATCGCCGAATTGGGTGCTGAGTTTGTAGAACGCTAGAGGTTTGACCTCAACGCCTTCAAGTGCCAACGGCTTCGCGTCCTGCTCATCCGCCGAACGAATATCCAGCACCACATCGTTGCTGGTGAAGGAGTCGACGGTTTCCACTTCCACCACTTCTTCTTCGGTCTGTTCAGCGATTTCACGGATATCGACGTTGCTGGCTTCCTGCACGACACGATTCAGAATCTCGAAATCGAAATTCAGCTCTTCCGCTTCGATCTTCGCTTTCACCGCCTTCACGGTCGGGCTTTTCGAAATCACACCGCAATATTCCGGCATGGTGCGGGCAAAATCTTCGGTGCCGATCTTACGCGCCACATCGATGATGTGCTCTTTATCGTGTGAAATCAGCGGACGCAAAATCAGCGTATCAGAGGCATTATCGATCAAACGCAGGTTGGTCAGCGTCTGGCTGGACACCTGACCGAGCGCTTCGCCGGTGACCAGCGCTTGCACGCCGTAACGTTCTGCCACCATTGACGCCGCACGCACCATCATGCGCTTCAGCACCACGCCCATCTGGCCGTCGTCAACCTTCTCCAGAATCTCACCGACTACCGGCTCGAAGTTGATCGCCACAAAACGTACGCGATGCGAACGACCAAAACGCTGCCAGAGATAATGCGCGACCTGACGTACACCAATCTCATGTGCCGCACCGCCAAGGTTAAAGAAGCAGTAATGCACGCGGCAACCGCGACGCATCAGCATGTAGCTGGAAACTCCGGAGTCGAAACCTCCGGAAATCAGCGACAGTACATCTTCCTGCGTCCCTATCGGGAAACCGCCCAGACCTTCATAACGTGCGGTGATCAGTAACAGGCGATCGTCTTCGATCTCCAGGTTCACCGTTTCATCCGGACGATTAAGCTGCACCCGCGCGCTGGCGATGTGCTGATTAAGACCGCCGCCAACGTAGCGCTCAACATCCTGCGAGCTGAAGCTGTGCGTTCCGCGGCGCTTCACGCGCACACAGAAGCTTTTGCCTTCCAGACGCTCGCGATTAAGCACCAGCGTCTGCTCGAAGATATCGTGCATGTCGGTATAGGCGCGATCTTCCACCGCCAGCACGTGGTGAATGCCGGGAATACGCGTCAGTTCGGTGACGATGGTTTCACGCAGCAACTCATTTTTGGAACGCACTTCAACGTGATCCCAATGGCGCACGACCTTGATGTCTTCATCGACGGTACGCAGGATATTACGAATGCTGCTGGTAAGAATTTTGATAAAGCGCAGACGCACCGACTGACTTTTGATGGTGATTTCTGGGAACAGCTTGATGATAAACTTCATGGCGACAGGGGTTCGTTTGGGCAAATAAGTGCTAAAAGCATCGGCACTTAGCTGTTAAAATCATATAATTGCGGGTTGATTCAGGAGCCCCCGCATCCGAGGCGCAAAAGTATATCACCTTTGAGGGGTGACTGCTTCTGCTACCGCAGTCACATTCATTATTTTGCTAATTAATCCTCGTCGGCTACCATGACCGATTGCAACATAATGTCCTAACCTGTGAGTCGACACTGATTATGCCGAAAAAAGCCGAAGCGCCAGCCAGTTTTGAAAGCGCATTACAGCAGCTGGAACAGATTGTTAGCCGTCTGGAAAGTGGTGAGTTGCCGCTGGAACAGGCGCTAAACGAATTTGAACGCGGTGTACAATTGGCACGTACCGGTCAGCAAACCCTGCAACAGGCAGAGCAACGGGTGCAAATCCTGCTCAGCGATGAGAAAGATGCCGCCCTCGCCCCTTTTACGCCGGATAATGAGTAATGGATTTCGCTAAACTGCTGAGCGCGTACCATCAACGCGTCAATCAGGCGTTGACGCGCTTAATAGATCCACTTCCTTTTCAGAGTTCTCCTCTGGTGAATGCCATGGAGTATGGGGCATTATTAGGCGGTAAACGTCTGCGTCCCTTTCTGGTGTACGCCACAGGCGAAATGCTGAAGGCCGACGCGGCCAGCCTGGATGTGCCGGCTGCCGCCGTTGAATGCATCCATGCTTATTCCCTGATTCATGACGATCTGCCGGCGATGGATGACGATGCGTTACGCCGCGGGCAGCCAACCTGCCATATTAAATATGGCGAAGACACGGCGATTCTCGCCGGCGATGCTTTGCAAACTCTGGCCTTTTCGATTCTGGCCGATCAGCCGATGCCTGGCGTCAGCGCCGAAGCGCGCATTGCGATGATTTCCGAACTGGCGCAGGCCAGCGGCGTAGCGGGCATGTGCGGCGGACAGGCGTTGGATTTAGCGGCTGAAGGCAAACGTATCGACCTGGCGCAGCTGGAACAGATTCACCGTCATAAAACCGGCGCGTTAATTCGTGCAGCGGTGCGTCTTGGCGCATTAGCCGCCGGAGAACGTGGCCGTGCCGCCTTGCCGGTACTGGATACCTACGCCAACGCCATCGGACTGGCGTTTCAGGTGCAGGACGACATCCTTGATGTGGTCGGCGATACTGCGGTGTTAGGGAAAACGCAGGGCTCGGATCAGGCGTTAGGAAAAAGCACCTATCCTGCCTTGATGGGGCTGGAAAATGCTCGCAGCAAAGCCTGGGATCTCTATCAAGAGGCGCTTGGCGCGCTCGATATTCTGGCTGCACAGTCTTACAACACAATCGCCTTACAAGCGCTGGCAAGCTTCATAATTGAACGCGATAAATAACTTTCATAATGAGTCTCTGATGAGTTTTGATATTGCAAAATACCCGACACTGGCGTTAGCAAACACGGTTCAGGAATTACGTTTATTACCGAAAGAAAAACTTCCGGAACTGTGTGACGAGCTGCGTCAGTATCTGCTGGATAGCGTAAGCCGTTCATCCGGCCACTTTGCTTCGGGTCTGGGCGTCGTCGAGCTAACAGTGGCGCTGCATTATGTTTATAACACCCCGTTTGATCATCTGGTGTGGGACGTTGGCCATCAGGCTTATCCACACAAGATTCTGACCGGACGCCGCGATCGCATCGGCACTATCCGGCAGAAAAATGGCCTGCATCCGTTCCCGTGGCGCGGTGAGAGTGAATACGACGTGCTGAGCGTCGGCCACTCGTCCACTTCGATCAGCGCGGGCCTCGGCATGGCGGTTGCCGCCGATCGTGAAGGTAAAGGCCGTCGCACCGCCTGTATTATCGGTGATGGCGCCATTACCGCAGGCATGGCGTTTGAAGCGATGAACCACGCCGGTGATATCAAGCCGGATATGCTGGTGATCCTCAACGATAACGAAATGTCGATCTCCGAAAACGTCGGCGCGCTCAACAATCGCCTGGCACAGATTCTCTCCGGAAAAACCTATTCACGCCTGCGCGAAGGCGGCAAGCGCGTGCTGGGCGGTTTACCGCCGATTAAAGAGCTGGTAAAACGCACCGAAGAGCACCTGAAAGGCATGGTGGTGCCGGGCACGCTGTTTGAGGAGCTGGGCTTTAACTACATTGGCCCGGTCGATGGTCACGACGTGCTGACGCTGGTAAGCACACTGAAGAACATGCGCGATCTGAAAGGTCCGCAGTTCCTGCACATCATGACCAAAAAGGGCAAAGGTTATGCCCCGGCGGAAGAAGATCCCATCACCTGGCATGCGGTACCGAAATTCGATCCCGCCAGCTTAGCGCTGCCGAAAAGCGTGCCGGGACTGCCAAGCTACTCAAAAATCTTCGGCAACTGGCTGAGCGAAATGGCCGCCGACGATCCGCGCCTGATGGCGGTGACGCCAGCGATGCGCGAAGGTTCCGGCATGGTGAGTTATTCGCGTGATTACCCGCAGCAATATTTTGATGTGGCGATTGCCGAGCAGCATGCCGTCACTTTCGCAGCCGGTATGGCGATCGGCGGCTATAAGCCGATTGTGGCAATCTATTCGACCTTCCTGCAGCGCGCCTACGATCAGCTGATCCATGACGTTGCCATTCAGAAACTGCCGGTGCTGTTTGCTATCGATCGCGGCGGCATTGTCGGCGCCGATGGTCAAACCCACCAGGGCGCGTTTGATATCGCGTTTTTGCGCTGTGTGCCAGAGATGGTGATCATGACGCCAAGCGACGAAAACGAATGCCGTCTGATGCTTTACACCGGTTATCACTATCAGGATGGCCCAAGCGCGGTGCGTTATCCGCGTGGTACCGGCACCGGTGCGGTGCTGGAACCGCTGGCCAGTTTGCCGCTGGGTAAAGGTATCGTGAAGCGTCGCGGTGAAAAGCTGGCAATCCTCAACTTCGGCACCTTGTTGCCAGAAGCGGCGGCGGCCGCTGAAGCGCTGAATGCGACGCTGGTGGATATGCGCTTTGTGAAGCCGCTCGACGAAGCACTGATTACCGAGCTGGCGGCCAGTCACGATTCGCTGATCACGCTGGAAGAAGGCGCGATCAAAGGCGGTGCCGGTAGCGGCGTCAACGAGTATGTGATGGCAAAACGCCTGCGCGTGCCGGTGCTTAACCTCGGCCTGCCGGATGAGTTCATCCCGCAAGGCACGCAGGAAGAGGTGCGCCAGGATTACCAGCTGGATGCCGCCGGTATTCAGCAGCAAATCGCTGACTGGCTCGCCCAGTAAACTGCCCGACTCGCTCACCGCCCGGTGAGCGAGCCTGCTGCTATGCTTAGGGAACGATTTCCCTCAAGCATAAGAGCAGGAGCCCAAATGAAAACTATTCCCTTAGGCCAAACCGACTTACAGGTTTCGCGTCTCTGTTTAGGCTGCATGACCTACGGCGATCCCACGCGCGGTAATCACGCATGGACGTTGCCGGAAGAGAGCAGCCGACCGCTGATCAAACAAGCGCTGGAGGCCGGCATTAACTTCTTCGATACCGCCAACAGCTATTCCGACGGCAGCAGCGAAGAGATCGTGGGCCGCGCGCTGAAAGATTTTGCCCGCCGCGATCAGGTTGTGGTCGCCACCAAGGTCTATTTCCCGCTCAGCAATCTGTCACAAGGCCTATCACGCAAGAATATCCTGCAGTCTATCGATGACAGCCTGACGCGTCTTGGCATGGAATATGTCGATCTGCTGCAGATTCACCGCTGGGATTACGATACGCCAATTGAAGAGACGCTGGAGGCGCTGCATGAGGTGGTGAAATCCGGTAAGGCGCGCCACATCGGCGCATCGTCGATGCACGCATCGCAGTTTGCTCAGGCGCTGGACCTGCAAAAGCAAAACAACTGGGCGCGGTTTGTTAGCATGCAGGATCAGTACAATCTGATTCAGCGCGAAGAAGAGAACGAAATGCATCCACTGTGCCAGCGTGAAGGCATTGCCGTGCTGCCGTGGAGTCCGCTGGCGCGCGGTAAGTTAACGCGTCCATGGGGCGAAACCACCGCGCGTTCGGTCTCGGATAACGTGATGGAGAAGCTCTATACCGGTACCGAAGAGAACGATGCGGCGATTGCCGAGCGTCTGGCTAATGTTGCGGCGGATAAAGGCGTGACGCGTGCCCAGGTGGCGCTGGCGTGGCTGTTACACAAGCCGGCGGTTACAGCGCCGATCATTGGCGCCTCGCGTGAGCAGCAGTTTGCTGAGCTGGTGAAGGCGGTCGATGTGGAGTTGAGTTCGACAGATATTGCAGAGCTGGAGACGGTGTATCAACCGCATCCGGTGGTAGGATTTGAGTAGTTTTTGAAACAGGTCGCCATAAATGGCGACCCTACGCTGATTTTGTCGGGTGGCCATTCATGGTCACCACTTTCACTTGCTGCCGAAGTGATCAAACCCTTTCAGATTTACGCTACGCGGCTTGCCGTTCTCCAGCAGTGTCAGCCCTTCCGATTCCGGAGCAATCTGGCCAATGCAGGTATAAGGCACGCCAAAATTGCCGAGCGCCACGTCCAGCGCGCCACGGTTAACTTCCGGCACGGTAAAGCACAGCTCGTAATCTTCGCCACCGCTTAGCGCCCATTGCAGCACCAGCTCAGGTTCGAAGTGATCGCGCAGCGCCGGTGAAAGCGGTAACGCGTCGAGATTGAGGCGTGCACCGACGCGGCTGGCAGTGAGCACATGGCCAAGATCGGAAATCAGACCATCTGAAATATCAATTGCCGAGGTTGCCAAACCACGCAACGCCTGGCCTTGCAGTACGCGCGGCATCGGACGCAAATGGCGTTTAATCAATGCTTCGTGCACCGCCGGATCATTCAGACGGTGTCGATGCTGCAGCAGCGACAAACCGGCGGCGCTGTCACCCAGCGTACCGGTGACAAAAATCCAGTCGCCTGGCTTAGCACCCGAACGTTTCAGCGCCCTTCCCACCGGCACCAATCCGTGAATGCCGAGCGTCATGCTTAGCGGTCCACGCGTGGTATCGCCGCCAATCAACTGCATATCGTAGTAATCCAGCAGCTCAAACAGGCTATCGCTGAAAGCCGCTACCCAATCTTCATCGATCTCGGGCAGCGTCAATGCCAGCGTCAGCCAGGCAGGATCGGCGCCCATCGCGGCTAAATCACTGAGATTAACGGCAACCGCTTTGTAACCCAAATCGGCAGGATGGATATCACGCAAGAAGTGGACGCCCGCAACCAGCGTATCGGTGCTGATGGCGAGGGTTTGTTTTTCTGGCACGTTGAGCAACGCGCAGTCGTCACCAATTCCTTTCTCCACATCGCGGCGGGAGCTGGTGACGCGGTTAAAGTAACGTGCGATCAGTTCGAATTCACCACAAGACATAAGTCAGGTCTCAATGAGAAAAAGGCCGGTAAACCGGCCTTTAATACTATTTTTTATTGGGTCGAATTTGCGGGGCAGCTTTGTCGAGGACACCGTTGACGAATTTGTGGCTGTCTTCAGCACCAAACACTTTTGCCAACTCAATGCCTTCGTTGATGGCCACTTTATACGGCACATCCGAACGCTTGCTCAGCTCATACAGCGAAATACGCAGGATGGCTTTTTCCACCTGGCCCAGCTCTTCGAGCTGACGCGACAGGTAAGGCTTCATCAGACCGTCCAGGTACGCGCTGTTAGTCGCCACACCGGCCAGCAATTCGCGGAAATAGCTAATATCGACGTCTTTGACGTCTTGTTCCGCCAGAAACTGGTATTCCACATCGGCAATGTCGTTCTTAGACAGCTGCCAGGAGTAAAGCGCCTGAACAGCGCACTCACGGGCGCGACGACGAGCAGCAGGTTTCACAAAATTCCCCTTACAAAAATCAGGCTTTGATGGCTTTCAATACGTTGATCATTTCGAGTGCAGTCAGGGCCGCTTCGGCACCTTTATTACCTGCTTTGGTGCCGGCGCGTTCAATCGCCTGCTCGATATTTTCAGTGGTCAACACGCCGAAGGTCACCGGGATTTCGCTGGTCATGGCGACGTGCGCAATGCCCGAGCTGGCTTCACCGGCCACATATTCGAAGTGTGCGGTGCCGCCACGGATGACAGTGCCCAACGCGACAATGGCGTCGTGCTTACCGGCTTTCGCCAGTGCGCGTGCTGCCAGCGGCAGTTCGTATGCACCTGGAACCCAGACAACGGTGATGTTATCTGCTTTCACCTGGCCGATGCGCTTCAAAGCGTCAATCGCGCCGTCCAGCAGGCTGTCATTAATGAAGTTGTTAAAACGCGCAATTACGATGGCAATGTTTGCATCAGGCGTGGCAACAGGAGCTTCGATAACTTTCATACATATCCTTTGGGTTGTTTTATGGCCCCGCAGAAGGGGGCGGATTCTATCATACTCTTTGGCGACGCGCTCAGGCTTTTCCGCGCGTTTTCAACGCGGAGTCAGCGTCAGGCGCAGGTCTTCGCCAACCAGGCGGACGTCGCTAAAATTCAGGGCGGGCGCATCTGCCAGTTGTTCTAATCCCGGCAGCGCGCACAGGCCGCGCGCGGTGTTTCCCAGCAGCTTCGGCGCCATGTAGACGATCAGCTCATCCACCAGCCCGGCTTGCAGCAGTGCGCCCGCTAAACTGGCGCCCGCTTCCACCCAAACGCTGTTGATCTGTCGCTGGCCGAGCAACATCATCATCGCCACCAGGTCGAGCTGTTCACCACGCTGCGGTACCGCAATTTGTGTGACGCTGGCGGGCCACGCTTGCTGATCGGGTTCACTGCGCATCAACCAGGTTTCGCCTGGCTGGCCGATCAAACTATGCTGCGGCGTGACGCGCTGTTGGCTATCAATCACTACGCGTACCGGCTGACGCAACTGGGCTTCATCAAGTTGCGCACGCACATCGGCGCTCAGTTCCCCCCAGCGCACCGTCAGCGACGGATTATCCGCTAATACGGTGGCACTGGTGCTAAGGATAGCTGAACTCTGGGCGCGCAGACGTTGCACATCGCGCCTTGCGGCTGCCGAGGTGATCCACTGACTTTCGCCGTTCGCCATCGCGGTACGTCCATCAAGTGATGCGCCGAGTTTCAGCTGGATCCACGGGAATCCGGTACGCATGCGTTTTAGAAAACCGCGATTCAACGCCTCCGCTTCGCTCATCATCAGGCCGTGACTCACCTCGATACCCGCCTGCTGTAAACGATACAGACCACGTCCCGCCACCTGCGGATTGGGATCCTGCATCGCGGCAACCACGCGCGTCACGCCGGCAGCAATCAGCGCATCGCAACACGGCGGTGTGCGTCCATGATGACTGCAGGGTTCGAGCGTGACATAGGCGGTTGCGCCTCTGGCGCGTTCACCCGCCATACGCAGCGCGTGCACTTCAGCATGCGGTTCGCCCGCGCGCTGATGCCAGCCTTCGCCGACAATCTCGCCCTCGCGCACAATCACACAGCCAACGTTGGGGTTCGGTGTAGTGGTAAAGCGTCCGCGGCGCGCCAGTTCCAGCGCGCGCGCCATGTAGCGTTCGTCAGTCATGGATTAGTCCTGTAAGCGGGCGATCTCTTCACCAAAATCGCGAATATCTTCAAAGCTGCGATAAACCGAAGCAAAGCGAATGTAGGCCACTTTATCGAGCTTTTTCAGCTCATCCATCACCAGATTACCGATTAGCGCGCTCGGCACTTCACGCTCGCCGGTGGCACGCAGCTGGGTTTTTATGTGATTTACCGCACTTTCCACCGCATCAGCGCTCACTGGGCGTTTTTCGAGAGCCTTGATCATGCCGCTGCTGAGCTTATCTTCATTGAAGGGTTCGCGCACATCGTTGCTTTTCACCACGCGCGGCATCACCAGTTCGGCCACTTCAAAGGTGGTAAAACGCTCATGACAGTCCAAACACTGACGACGGCGACGCACCGACGATCCTTCACTAACCAGACGAGAATCAATCACTTTGGTGTCCACAGCGGAGCAGAATGGGCAATGCATGAGGCTTCCTGATGCGAGATAAATAGGCCACACAGTGTAGCGCGATCACGACACAAAATGTATGTGTGTGGCACATAATGTGTGAATCGCACTTTGTGACGTTAAGCCAAATGCAAGACATCCCCTACATGCCCGCACGCAAAAAACCACTACGCTTAGAGAGCCGTCAGCAAGGCGGCACACCATAATTATCTGGAGGATGTATGGGTCTGTTCGATTTCGTGAAAGAAGCTGGAGAAAAACTGTGGGATGCCGTGAGTGGCGGCGACGATGCCAGTAAGAAATTGCAGGATCACATCAACAAGCTCGGCTTGCCTGACAGCGATAAGGTGAAGGTGGATGTTAAAGGCGATACCGTTACGGTTACCGGCGACGGCATTTCTCAGGAGCTGAAGGAGAAAATCCTGGTGGCTGCGGGTAACGTCGCGGGGATCACCAAAGTGGATGACAAGGTCACCACCAGCGATTCCGCCACGCCCGCGAAGTTCTACACCGTAAAAAAAGGCGATACCCTGAGTGCGGTATCGAAAGAGGTCTACGGAAATCCCAATCAATACAACAAGATTTTCGAGGCGAACAAGCCAATGCTGACGCATCCTGATAAGATTTACCCTGGCCAGGTTTTACGTATTCCCGAATAAAGAAAGGACATTGCATGACGATCAGGACGTTTTGGGCACCAGCAGCACTCTCTTTGCTGGTTCTCAGTGGTTGCAGTTCAACGCCGGTTTCACCGCAGGTCAAAGAGTTGCACCAGGAAGTGAGTCAGCTTAATCAGCAGATGCGTAAGCTGACGAATCAGGCAACGGCGCTGGAAATTCAGGGACAGCTGAACAGCCAGTCCACCCAAGGCGCGTGGTTGTTGCCACAAGCCAATACGCCGGTGGAGCTTCAGACGCAGCTGGGTAAAGTGCGTTTGTCGCTCTCGCAGGTGGCGGGTGAAGCGGGCGGCAGTCGCGCCAATCTGAATATCCGTTCCACCGATGATCAGCCGATTCCGGCGCTGAGTGCCACCGTAGTCTGGGGCGAGATGGATCCGTCCAGCGGCAAACCGCTTAATGCGGGAAGCCTGAGCCAGACCATCGAGGTGCCTGCCAGCTTAATGCCACGCAGTACGGTGACCGTGCCGCTGCGACTGAGCGGCTTAGCGCCAGAACAGCTCGGCTACGTGCGCGTGCACGATGTTGAGAGTCCCGCTACCCACAAAACCACGCCCTGATCGACAGGCATAAAAAAACGGGCTGCCATTGGCAGCCCGTTTACTTTCTAACGAAGCATTACGGCAGAATCGAAGGCTGATCTGCGCCCTCTTTTTCCACTTTCTGCACCAGCATATGTTCACGCTTCATGCCGAGTTTCAGCGCCAGCGCTGAAGAGACATAAATTGATGAAATGGTACCGATGGTGACACCGATCAGCATGGTCAGTGAGAAGCCTTTCAGCAACGCACCACCAAACACGAACAGAATCATGATCATCGCCAGCGTAGTGATGGAGGTGATCAACGTACGGCTCAGCGTTTGAGTCAGCGACACGTTAGTGATGTCGTAAGAGGAACCGCGGCGAATCTTGCGGAAGTTCTCACGAATACGGTCGGATACTACGATCTTATCGTTAAGCGAGTAACCAATTACCGACATCAGTGAAGCGACAATGGTCAGATCGATTTCGACATGTGCCAGCGACAGAATGCCGCAGGTGATAATCACATCGTGCGCCAGCGCCAGTACGGTACCGAGCGCCAGACGCCACTCAAAGCGGAAGCCGATGTAGATCAGAATCGCAATCAGCGCCGACAGCAGTGCCATCGCACCCGCCTGCGCCAGATCGCTTCCCACGCTTGGGCCAACGAACTCAATACGCTTCACGGTGGCGTTCTGCTGGGTGGTCTGGCTGATGGATGCCACAACTTTGTTGCCCAGCTCCGTGCCTGCATTGCCGGTGGCCGGTGGCATACGCACCATTACATCGCGGCTGCTACCAAAGTTCTGCACCAGCGGCTCTTCAAAGCCCGCCTTCACTAAACCTTCGCGCAGCGCATCGAGATCCGCCGGTTTTTCCAGGTTAATCTCAATCACCGTTCCGCCGGTAAAGTCGAGGCCCCAGTTGAAGCCTCGCACACCGATAATGGCGATAGATGCCACAATCAGCAGACCGGAGATGATGAAAGCCAGCCGATCCCAGCGCATAAAGTCGACGACTTTACGCCCGTGGTTTAGCTGCTCAATACTATATTCCTGTGCCACAACGCACTCCTCAGATAGACAGCTTGTTGATGCGTTTGCCGCCGTACACCAGGTTAACGATGGCACGGGTGCCGACGATAGCGGTAAACATTGAGGTTGCGATACCGATAGCCGTAGTAATCGCAAAGCCTTTGATTGAACCGGTACCGACCGCATAAAGAATGATTACTTTAATCAGCGTGGTGACGTTGGCGTCGACGATACTGGAGAAGGCGCCTTTATAGCCTTCATGAATCGCCTGCTGTACCGAGCGTCCGTTACGCAACTCTTCTTTAATACGTTCGTTAATCAACACGTTAGCATCGACCGCAACCGCCAGCGTCAACACAATACCGGCAATACCCGGCATGGTGAGCGTCGCGCCTGGCAGCAGTGACATGATGCCGACAATCAGCACCAGGTTACACAGCAGTGCGCTGGTAGCGATAAGACCAAACTTCTTGTAGAACACCACCATAAAGATGATCGACGCAATCAAACCCCACAGGCAGGCTTCGAGGCCTTGTGTGATGTTCTGCTGACCCATGGTTGGGCCGATGGTGCGCTCTTCAACAATCTGGATTGGCGCAATCAACGCACCCGCGCGCAGCAGCAGCGACAGCTGACGTGCTTCGTTTGGATTGTTGATGCCGGTGATACGGAAGCTGTTACCGAGGCGCGACTGAATGTTCGCCACGTTAATCACTTCTTCCTGTTTCACCAGAATCGAACGGCCGTTGGCATCTTTCTTACCGCTGTCTTTGTACTCCACAAACAGGGTCGCCATCGGCTTACCGATGTTGTCCTTGGTGAAGTTCGACATCATGTTGCCACCAGCACCATCCAGTGAAATGTTCACCTGCGGCTGGTTGTACTCATCCATGCTGGAGGTGGAATCGGTGATGTGGTCACCGGTCAGAATCACACGCTTGTACAGCACCACGGGCTGCCCTTCGCGCGTTTTCTTCACTTCCGAATCGCCCGGAACACGGCCGCTGGCCGCAGCGGTTGGATCCACGCTGGTGTTAACCAGACGGAACTCCAGCGTTGCGGTTGCGCCCAAAATCTCTTTGGCGCGCGCGGTGTCCTGAATACCCGGCAGCTCTACCACGATGCGGTCAGAACCCTGACGCTGCACCAACGGTTCGGCCACGCCAAGCTGGTTCACACGGTTACGCAGAATGGTGATGTTTTGCTGCACCGCATATTCACGCGCTTCGCTCAGGCGTGCATCGCTCATGACCGCACGCAGCGCATCGCTGCCCTGGCTTGAGATCACCAGATCGCGATGGCGAGTAGACAAGTAGCTGATTGCCGCGTCACGGCTGGCGCCGTCACGGAAACGCACTTCTACGCCATAGTTCGCGATTTTATTAACGGTGGTATACGGAATGCTTTTGTCGCGCAGGTCGCTGCGCAGGCTGTCGGCATTCTGCTCTTGCAGTTTGCCCAGCGCGGTATCCATGTCGACTTCCATCAGGAAGTGAACGCCGCCGCGCAGATCAAGACCGAGTTTCATCGGTTCCGCGGCCAGCATGCTCAACCAGCGTGGCGTTGCCGGCGCAAGGTTAAGTGCCACAACGTAATCTTCGCCCAGTGCCGTCGTGATGGCATCACGGGCGCGCAGCTGCACATCCTGCGTCGCAAAGCGGGCCAGGATGGCACCATTTTCCAGAGCGAGGGATTTGCTCTCGATATTGTCTTGTTTTAATACGGTCTGGATCTGATCCAACGTTTGCTCACTGGCGGCGCCACCGCGCGCACCAGTGATCTGAACGGCCGGATCCTCACCATAAAGGTTAGGAAGCGCATAGAGCAGGCCGACGAGAATCACGACGACCAGCATGATGTACTTCCACAAAGGATAACGGTTTAACACGGCAGTTCCCTTCGGGAAGAAAAAATTACAGCGCCTTCAAAGTACCTTTCGGCAGAACGGCGGCCACGAAATCACGTTTAACAACTACTTCAGTGGTGTCGTTCAGGGCAATAGAAACATAGCCAGTTTCTGACACTTTGGTCACACGTCCAACTAAGCCACCGCTGGTCAGCACTTCATCACCTTTAGAGATGGAATCCATCAGCTTCTTGTGATCTTTGGTACGCTTCTGCTGCGGACGCAGAATCATGAAGTAGAAGATCAGACCAAATACCACCAGCATGATCACCAGAGAATACGGACTTCCCTGAGACGGTGCGCCTGCTGCGGCTACGGCGTCAGAAATGAAAAAGCTCATTAAATTTCCCTCATTGATGAATTATCAGACGTTCAGCGGAGGAACCGCCTTCCCCGTCCGTTGGTAGAACTCGCTAACAAAGTGCTCTAATTTACCCTCTTCAATGGCATTGCGTAAACCTGCCATCAAACGCTGGTAATAGCGCAGATTGTGAATTGTATTCAGGCGTGCGCCCAGTATTTCGTTACAGCGATCAAGATGATGCAAGTAGGCGCGGCTATAATTGCGACAGGTGTAACAATCACACTCAGCATCCAGCGTTGCGGTGTCATCTTTATACCGGGCATTACGGATTTTCACCACGCCATCGGTAACAAACAGATGACCGTTACGCGCATTGCGCGTAGGCATAACGCAGTCAAACATATCGATACCGCGGCGAACGCCTTCCACCAGATCTTCTGGCTTGCCGACGCCCATCAAATAACGCGGTTTGTCTTGCGGAATTTGCGGACAGACGTGCTCCAGGATTCGGTGCATGTCCTCTTTAGGTTCACCCACCGCCAGGCCGCCCACAGCGTACCCATCAAAGCCAATCTCTACCAGACCTTTAACGGAGACATCTCGTAAATCTTCGTAAACACCGCCCTGAATAATACCGAACAGCGCATTTTTATTACCCAGCTCATCAAAACGATCGCGGCTGCGTTTTGCCCAGCGCAGAGACATCTCCATTGAACGCTTGGCGTAATCCCAATCGGCGGGATAGGGCGTACATTCGTCGAAAATCATCACCACGTCAGAGCCGAGATCGAACTGAATCTCCATCGATTTTTCCGGATCGAGGAAGATCGGATCGCCGTTGATTGGGTTACGGAAATGCACGCCCGCTTCGGTGATCTTGCGGATGTCGCCAAGGCTGAACACCTGGAAGCCGCCGGAATCGGTTAGGATCGGTCCCTGCCAGTTCATGAAATCATGCAGATCGCCGTGCAGCTTCATGATCTCCTGACCCGGGCGCAGCCACAGGTGGAAGGTGTTGCCGAGCAGGATCTGCGCACCGGTCTCTTTCACTTCTTCCGGCGTCATGCCTTTAACGGTGCCGTAGGTGCCTACCGGCATAAACGCCGGGGTTTCCACTACGCCACGATCAAAGACCAGACGCCCACGGCGCGCGCGCCCGTCGGTAGTATCTAATTCAAATTTCACATTAACCTCATCAGAAAGACAGTCTGACTTTTTTATGCACCGACGCTTTCGTCAGGCGCTTGTGGATTACGGGTGATGTACATCGCATCCCCGTAGCTAAAGAAACGGTACTGCTCTGCCACCGCGCTGCGATAAGCCGCCATGGTGTGCTGATAACCGGCAAAAGCCGAGACCAGCATAATCAGGGTCGATTCTGGCAGGTGGAAATTGGTGATCAGCGCATCGATCACCTGATAGTGATAGCCGGGATAGATGAAAATCTGTGTGTCATCGAAGAATGGCGCAATCAGCGCGTCCTGGCTGGCCTTTGCGGCGCTCTCCAGCGAACGCACTGAAGTGGTGCCGACGGCGACCACTTTGTTGCCGCGCGCTTTACACGCCAGCACGGCATCCACCACATCCTGCGGCACTTCGGCGTATTCAGCATGCATGATGTGATCTTCGATGGTTTCCACGCGCACCGGCTGGAAGGTGCCAGCACCGACGTGCAGCGTGACAAACGCCATCTCAACGCCTTTGGCTTTTAGCGCCTCCAGCAGCGGTTCGTCAAAGTGCAGACCGGCGGTTGGCGCAGCCACCGCGCCAGGACGCACGCCATACACGGTTTGGTACAGCTCACGATCGGCATCTTCATCCGGACGATCGATATATGGCGGCAGCGGCATGTGGCCGACGCTGTTAAGGATATCCAGCACCGCGCGATCGTCTGCGAAGGCAATTTCAAACAGCGTGTCATGACGCGCCACCATGGTGGCTTTAACGCTTTCGTCATCGCCCAGCAGCAGCTCTGCGCCCGGCTTTGGCGCTTTAGAGGCGCGCACGTGCGCCAGCACGCGTTTATCGTCCAGCATGCGCTCAACCAGCATCTCAATTTTCCCGCCGCTGGCTTTACGGCCAAAAACGCGCGCAGGAATGACACGGGTGTTGTTGAACACCAGCAGATCGCCCGGATTGAGCTTATCCATCACGTCAGTAAATACGCCGTGGCTTAATGCGCCGCTTGGACCATCCAGCGACAGCAAGCGACAACCGCTTCGCTGCGCCTGCGGATAGTGGGCGATTAAGGATTCTGGCAACTCAAAGGTAAAATCGGCTACGCGCATGCTTCACTTCTTCAGGACTTAAAAACAGGCGGCATAGTCTAGCGGAAAAGCGGCAAATTCTGAACAACTGGCTGCGCTTCTGTGATGCTGCTTATACACAAAATAATTCGAGCTATGCCAGGCGGCACACGAGAGAAGCCCGATGAGCTTGCTTTAGTTAGTGATTAGGGTGAGCGAAAGCAGCCAACGCACCTGTAACTTGAAGGTTGACGTGTATATAATGCGCCATGAACTTTCTCGCTCATCTTCACCTGGCGCAGCTGGCTAACAGCTCTCTGCTGGGCAATCTTATGGCCGACTTCGTGCGCGGCAACGTGCAGTCGCAATGGCCCGCGCCGGTGGTGGAGGGCATTGCGATGCATCGCCGCATCGACGTCCTGACCGATAATCTGCCCGAAGTGCGTATTGCACGTGAACTGTTTCGCCCCGAAACGCGCCGCGTGGCGCCCATCACCCTTGATGTGATTTGGGATCACTTCCTCGCGCTGCACTGGGAAAAATTCCACCCGACGCAATCGCTGGTGGCGTTCACTGCCGCAGCCGAACGCGACATCGTGCCGCAGCTGGCGGGCACGCCGGAAGGCTTTATTGAGCTGAATGCGGTGATGTGGCGCGAGCGCTGGTTTGAGCATTACGCCGAACCCACCCGGCTGGCGCGCGTGCTAAGCGGCATGGCGCATCGTCGTCCGCGTCTGGTCGCGTTACGCGATTCCTATCAGGATTTTGTTGATCACTATGATCGGCTAGAACCGCTGTTCTTCCAGTTCTATCCACGTCTGATGGCCGACGCGCGCGCGCAACAACTTTAGTCTCAGAGATTTCAAGACCCGTCTGTTGGACGGGAAAATTCCCATCCCCTACCCTGCGTGACCTTACACTTCGTTCACACCAGGGAAATCTCATGCAGCATTTTATTGCCAACTGGCTCGCAGAAGCCGGTCTTAATTACACGCACATCATGGCTTTGGGCATCGTGATTGCGATTATCTTTACCATCTCGCTTCTCACCCATGCAATTCTGCATCGCGCCATTTTGCCGCTATTGCGTCGTTACAGCGCAAACGGCAGTCGCCAGTGGCCGAAGGCGCTGATTAATAGCCGCCTGTTTAGCCGTAGCGTGTGGTTAATGCAGGGCGTGTTATTTAAATTACAAACCGAATTATTCCTGCATGACAGCAGCCAGCTCTACAGCGCACTGCTGATTTTCGCGCAGCTGTGGATGATGGTGTTTACCCTGCTGATGCTGTTTTCTCTGCTGGATTTGTTACAGCAGCTCAGTGTAAACAGCGTGCTGGCACAGCAATTGCCGTTGCGCGGTATCATTCAAAGCGTGAAATTGATCGCCGCCATTTTAATGGTGATCATGATTATCTCGCTGCTATTGGGCAAATCGCCCGGCGTCCTGATAACCGGACTCGGCGCGATGACTGCGGTGCTGATGCTGGTATTCAAAGATCCGATTCTCGGTCTGGTGGCCGGCATCCAGCTGGCTGCCAATAATATGCTGAAGATGAATGACTGGCTGGAGATGCCGAAATATGGCGCTGACGGTGCGGTGATCGACATTTCGCTGACTACGGTAAAAGTACGCAACTGGGATAACACCATCGTCACCATTCCCGCTTACGCGCTGATTTCAGACTCGTTTAAAAACTGGCGTGGGATGTCAGAATCCGGCGGACGCCGCATCAAACGCAGCATTCATATCGATACCACCAGCATCACCTTCCTCGACGATGCCATGATGCAGCAGTTGAAAAGTGCCCATTTACTGACGCCGTATCTGAACAGCAAAAGCGAGGAAGTTGCCGCATGGAATGCACAGCTGGGCTGTGATTTGGATTCACCACTCAATGGCCGCCGCTTAACCAACGTCGGCACCTTCCGCGTCTGGTTACAAAGCTGGCTGGAGCAACATCCGCGCATTCATAAGGAGATGACGTTGATGGTGCGTCAATTAGCGCCGGGTGAAAACGGCCTGCCGCTGGAAGTGTATGTTTTCACTAGCACCACGGTGTGGAAAGAGTATGAAAATATTCAGTCAGATATCTTCGACCATATTTACGCCGTACTGCCAACCTTTGGTCTGCGCGTCCATCAATCGCCAACCGGCAATGATATGCGCCAAATCGGCGTGAGAACCCGCCGCTAATCCTCCTTGCCGCTTTAGCCGCCAGTGAACATAAAAATTCGCTGGCTGGCCTTCTCCTCCTCTTGTCAGCCGCAGTCATCTGCGGCTTAATGAAGCCTTTCTTAACTTTTGTTAAGTCTGTCACACAGCCAATGCGCCATTTTGGGCGTCTGTTGTTGCTTCTACGGTCGGAAAATCATAAGAGGGAAAGATGTCATCAGCCACGCTAACCGAACTCGACGCACGCTATCACTTCGCCTGCGATGTCGCGAAAACCGCCGCCAGCCGCGCGCTATCCTGGTACCAGCAACGCCATCAGTTAGTCATTGAGCATAAAAAGGATCTGCAGGATGTGGTTAGCGAGGCGGATCGCAACGTTGAGCAGTTAGTCAAACATCTGATCCATGAGCGCTTTCCTGATGATGCGGTGCTGGGCGAAGAGAGCGGCGGCGCGACCAGCGGCGCGCGTTTTATCTGGGTGATCGATCCGATCGATGGCACCAGCAGCTTTATTAATGGCCTGCACACCTGGTGCGTTTCGCTGGCAATTGTCTGTGAAAACGAAGCGGTGATTGGTGTGGTATGCGATCCCAACCACCATGAAACCTTCCACGCCTGCCGCGGCAAAGGTGCGTGGGTCAATGACAAACGCATCCAGGCGCATAGCGCACAGCAGCTCGATCAAGGCGTGCTCGGCCTCAGCAGTTCCAATAGCCAACCTATTGAGCCACTTACCGCCTTTATTGGCGCGTTACTGGCGCAGGGCGGCATGTTTATTCGCAATGGTTCGGGTGCCTTAATGAGCGCCTGGGCGGCCGCCGGTCGACTGATCGGTTATTACGAAGCGCATATGAATCCGTGGGATGGCTTGCCGGGCATTGTACTGATGCGCGAAGCAGGCGGCATCACTAACGATTATCTCACCCATCACGGCCTGCAGAACGGTAATCCAGTGCTGCTGGCGAATGCCGTGATTTATCCACAATTGAAAGCGCTGCTGCCCGCGCACCTGCCGTTATGATTGCTCGCCTGTTTATCGCTAGCCTGCTGTGGCTGCTAAACGCACCGGTTCACGCCGAAGATCGCTATCAGCTGGAAAAAGTGGTGGAGATTAGCCGCCACGGCGTGCGTCCGCCAACGCCGGGTAATCGTAAAGAGATCGAAGCGGCGACGGAACGCGCCTGGCCGCGCTGGAATACCGCCGATGGTGAGTTGACCGGCCACGGTTATGCGGCGGTGGTCAATAAAGGCCGCTGGCAAGGCGAACATTATCGCCAGCTCGGTCTGTTACGCGCCGGTTGCCCCACTGCCGGAGAGATTTACGTGCGCGCCAGCCCGCTACAGCGCACGCGTGCCACCGCCGCAGCGCTGGTGGACGGCGCCTTCCCCGGCTGCGGTGTGCAGGTCCACTCGGTTGAGGGCGATGTCGATCCGTTGTTCCAGAGTGACAAACTGCCGTTTGCGCAGCTCGATCCGGCGCAGGAAAACGCGGCCATATCTGCCAAAGCGGGCAATCTGGCTGAGCTACAACATGATTTACAGCCGGAAATTCAGCAGTTGAAGCAAGCGGTGTGCACTGCCGACTGCGCCTTTTTCGATCGTCCGTGGCAGCTCAAGCAGACTAAAAGCGGCCATACCTATGTGCAGGGCCTGAGCGTGCTGGCCAGCATGGTAGAAACGCTGCGGCTTGGCTGGAGCGAAAACCTGCCGCTTAGCCAGCTGGCATGGGGAAATATTACCTCCGCACAACAGATTAGCGCCCTGCTGCCGCTGCTCACCGCCAACTACGATCTCAGTAATGATGTTGCTTATATTGCGCAAAGGCGCGGTTCAATACTGCTGGATGCGGTAGTTAAAGGTTTAGACAACAGCGCTGACTCACCCGACGCGCGCTGGCTACTGCTGGTGGCACACGACACCAATATCGCCATGCTACGCACGCTGATCAATTTTAGCTGGCAGTTGCCGGGCTATGCCCGCGGCAATATTCCACCCGGCAGCAGTCTGGTGTTTGAACGCTGGCGCGATACCACCAGCAACGCGCGCTTCCTGCGCGTCTATTTCCAGGCACAAAGCCTGGATGATCTGCGCCATCTCACACCGATCGATCAAACCCATGCGCTATTGCGTGAAGAGTGGCATCAGCAAAATTGTCGCGTAACCGATGTTGGCACGCTGTGTCCTTATCAATCGACGCTACAGCAGTTTAATCAGTCTATCGATCATCACGCGTTAACCTCAATAACGTATCCCCAATTCTAAGAATTATTGCACCTGAGGTTAAGCTCGATAAGTAATGCGGGCTTAACTTTCAGGTAAAATTACTTACGTCGTTCTTGAGTAATAACCTATTGCAAGCTGAGACTTGTCTCCTTTTTTCAATCAACATCCCGAATCGGTTAGAAATGGGATATGCTGCATCCGTCAAACATCCCTTAGTAATACTCATTTTCTCCTTTTTGCAGTTTTTTTCGGCGACAGGACGCGCCGATTTATTTTTAAACGAACTTCATTCTTCTAAACCTAAATATTAATACTAACGTGGATTCGTATTATGACTGCGACTACCTCTCACCGCTATCGTGCGGATATTGACGGCCTGCGCGCCGTCGCTATTATATTGGTTGTTCTGTTCCACTCTGGCATCACTACGCTGCATGGCGGCTTTATTGGCGTCGATCTGTTTTTTGTTATTTCTGGTTTTTTAATTGGCGGCATCATTAGCAAGGAAATATCTGAAGGACGCTTCTCGTTTTATCAATTCTATTTACGCCGTATTCGCCGCATTGCACCAGCGCTGTTTTTTATGATGGCGATATTACTGCTGCTTGGCTTTATTCTGCTTTCACCGCTGGAGTTCAGCCAGCTGGCGAAATACAGCGTGGCGGTATTTATCTCGGTTCCCAATATGTTATTGCTGAAAAGCGGTGACTATTTTAGCAGTGATTCCGATCTCAACCCGCTGTTGATGACCTGGTCGCTCGGCATCGAAGAACAGTTCTATATCGTGCTGCCGTTTATTCTGCTGCTGGCAGCTCGCCTGAAACGCTCCATGGCGGGTGTGGTGCTGGTATTGAGCCTTATTTCACTGGCGGCCTGCATCTGGCTGACGCCTTTTGCCAGCACGCATGCCTTCTATCTGCTGCCGACACGTGCCTGGGAATTGGGGGCTGGCGTGCTGCTGGCGTTATGGAAACCGCAGCCCCTCGAAGGACGCTGCGCCAATTGGCTCAATGTGATCGGCTGGCAGCTGATCGTTGCCGCCAGCCTACTGCTGAGCAAAGAAGATAGCTTTCCCGGCTGGCTGGCGCTTATTCCAGTCATCGCAGCGTGTTTAATGATTGGCGCACGCGGTGAACTGAACCAGCGGCTGCTGGAAAACGCGCCGATGCGCTTTATCGGCAAGATCTCCTACTCATGGTATCTGTGGCATTGGCCACTGCTCAGCCTGGCACGCATCTGTAGCGATCACCCGCTCACCGCGTGGCAGGGATTGACCATCAGCGGCGTGGCATTGGCGATTGCCTGGCTGTCATGGCGGTTCGTCGAGCAGCCATTCCGTCAGGCTGGCAACCGCACGCGCTGGGTGATTCCGGGTTATTGCGCCTCCTCTGTCGTTGCTGCCGGCGCGATGGTGCTGCTATGGCAAACCGGCGGCATGAAATCACGAGTGAGTGAGATGGTGGTGAATGGCGAATCATGGAAGATTTCGGCACAACGCAATCCGTGTCTGCTGGATTACGGTGCCAATTTCCCGTCGCTGAATGCAGAGTGCCATCCCGTAACCGATCGTCCCGGTATCGCGTTGATTGGCGATAGCCACGCCGCCGCGTTACGTACCTCAGTGGCAGGATACGCGCTGCGACAACACAAGCCGCTGTTTCAACTTACCAAAGCCTCATGCCCATTCCTGATTGGCGCCACGCGCGTGGTGAGCCAAATGCCCAAACATACGCAGCAGTGCATCAACTTTAACCAGCAGGTGCTGAAGATGGTGCTGAGCGACAAGATTGATGAGGTGGTGATCAGCGCCTATTGGGCTTCTGGCATGAGTCTGTTACCCGGCGCCGGCTTTACCGCGCTCGATCATCCAGAGAAAAGCAATCTGGAAGCGCTCAAATTTGGTATGGATCAGGTGCTGGCACAGCTGCGTCAGGCAGGAAAAAAGGTTACGGTGATTGAAGATGCGCCATCGGTAGATGTCGATCCATTACGCTTCAGCAATAACCGTAATATGCCGATTCGTCGTGAGCTGAGTGCCTGGCTCGGGAAATGGGAGGCGCCGCCGCTATTGAGCGAACGCACCAAACTGTTCCAGTTCCCGGAAGAAGCGGTTGAGACGTTGTTGAAAAGCTATCAGCAGCAAGGCGTGCGCGTACTGTCGCTGCGCGACAATCTGTGCAATCAACAAGGTTGTATGATCACCAGCGAAGGCCTGCCGCTCTATTACGACAATAATCACCTAAGCCCATTTGGTGGCGAGATTGCGCTAGGGAAGAGTTGGTAACACATGCATGACGTGATGCCAGCCAGCTTCGCCGGGTTGCAGGTGCGCATAAGCGCGCACCTGCATTAGCTGCATCAGCTGCATCAGCTGTTACGCTTTTTCACCAGCGGCCACGCCAGCAACAGCAGCGCAATCCACGCAAAGCCCACGTACAGCGACACGCGGGTATCCGGGAAGTAACCAATCAATCCGATGATGAACGCCAGGAACAGCACGCCGAACCACGCGGTCGCGCTGCCGCCCGGCATAGCAAACTGCAACTTACCGGCTTCCTGTTTGCCAATCTTGCGGCGGAACGCAATCTGCGACAGCAGAATCATGATCCACACCCAAACGGTGGCAAAGGTGGCCAATGAGGCGATGACCAGGAACACTTTTTCCGGCATCAGGTAGTTGAGATATACCGCGATCAGCATCGCCAGCATCATCACTAAAACCGTCACCCACGGAATGCCGCGATTGGATACCTTCTGGAACACTTTCGGCGCATGGCCCTGCTGCGCCATACCGTGCAACATACGGCCCACACCAAACACATCGCTGTTAATCGCCGACAACGAAGCCGTCAGCACCACGAAGTTAAGGATCGATGCCGCCGCGGCAATGCCTAAATGCTGGAAAGTGAGTACGAACGGGCTGCCGGACGTCCCCACCTGGTTCCACGGATAGATCGACATAATCACGAACAGCGTACCGACGTAGAACACCAGAATACGCATCGGCACTGAGTTGATAGCACGCGGAATGGAGGTCTTCGGATCTTCGGCTTCACCGGCAGTAATACCGATAATCTCAATGCCGCCATAGGCAAACATCACCATCTGCAGCGAAAGCAGCATGCCGACAATGCCGTGCGCGAAGAAGCCACCGTTGGTCCACAGATTGTGAATGCCCGTCGGTTGTCCACCGTTGCCGATGCCCCAGAAAATCATGCCGAAGCCGGCGATGATCATGATGATGATGGTGGCGACTTTGAAGAAGGAGAACCAAAACTCCACTTCGCCAAACACCTTCACGCTCATCAGGTTGATGGCACCGATTATCAGCACCACGCTCAGCACCCAAATCCAGTGCGGCACCTCAGGGAACCACACACCCATATAGATACCAAACGCCGTCACGTCGGCAATGGCCACAATCAGGATTTCAAAACAGTAGGTCCAGCCGGTGATGTAACCTGCCAGCGGGCCGAGATAATCCTGCGCATAGCGCGAGAATGAGCTGGCCTGTGGATTGTTAACCGACATCTCACCCAGCGCACGCATGATGATGTATGCCACCGCACCGCCGATGATGTACGCCAGCAGCACGCTGGGGCCTGCCATTCTAATGGCATCGGCTGAGCCATAAAACAGCCCGGTTCCAATCGCCGATCCCAGCGCCATAAAACGGATGTGGCGCGTGCTCAGTCCGCGTTTGAGCTTATTGGTTTCTTGCATAACACTCAGTACCTTGAAAATGAAAAACCACGGGCAAGCCCGTGGTCGGAATTAACAGCAGTATCGCTTACTGATGCACAGCGACCTGTTCACGTCCTTTTGCCCGATCCACCACCGCGGCAATCACCAGCATCGCCAGCGATGGCGGCAACCAGGAGAGTCCCTGATCGGCCAGCGGCAGATGCTGACTGAACAGCGGCAGCACATCTTTAAAGCTGGTGGTTTTGATGGCGTCTACGATACCAAACAGCAGGCTAACCAGCATGGTTGGCGCGATGATACGCGAGCTTTTGTTCCAGAACTTCAGGGTAAAGCTCAGCACCACCAGCACGATGCACGGCGGATAAATCGCCGTCAGCACTGGAATCGAGATCTGAATCAGATGGCTCAGGCCGAGATTCGACACCACCATTGAGAACAGACCCAGAATAAACACCAGCGCTTTATACGACAGCGGCAGGTATTGCGCAAAGAATTCCGCACAGGCGCAGGTCAGGCCAACCGCTGTCACCATGCAGGCCACAAAAATCAGCGCCGCAAGGAAGAAGCTGCCCATGCCGCCGAAGGTCTGCTGCACATAAGCATGCAGAATCTCGGCACCGTTGGCGCTCTGTGCCACCAATGCACCGCTGTCATTGCCCAGTTTGAACAACGTCAGGTAGATCAGCGTCAAGCCCACTCCGGCGATGATACCGGCCAGCATGGTGTAGCGCGTCAGCAATTTCGCATCTTCCACACCGCGTGAACGCGCTGCGTTAACGATGACGATACCGAACACCAGGGCACCCAGCGTATCCATGGTTAAGTAACCATTGACGAAACCGCTAGAGAAGGCCGCACGCTGATACTCATCGGTTGCCGGCGACACGCCGCCAGCCGGCCAGATCAGCACGGCCACGCCGAGCACAATCAGCGCAAAAATTTTCAGCGGTGCGAGGAAATGGCCTACGGTATCCAGCAGTTTGCCCGGATAAAGGGAGATGCCGATCACCAGCGCGAAGTAAATCAGGCTGTAGATAAACAGCGGCAGCGCGCCATCACCGGTCAGCGGGGCAATGCCCACGGCGAAGGAGACGGTTGCGGTACGCGGCGTGGCAAACAGCGGGCCAACAGCCAGGTAGCAGACGGTTGCCAGTAGCAAACCGGCGGCTTTGCCAATCGGTGAGCTCAACGCATCAATACCGCCGCCGACGCGTGCCAGCGCGATAACGGTGATCACCGGCAGACCAACAGCCGTAATCAGGAAGCCGAATGCAGCCACCCAAACGTGTTCGCCAGACTGAATGCCCACCATCGGTGGGAAGATAATGTTTCCTGCGCCAACGAACAGGGCAAACGTCATAAAGCCCAGCGCCAGGATATCCTTCGAGGTTAAACGATGTGTCATAAACTTCTGTACTGCCTGTAGCTGATGTTGCGGTGGAAGTTGGGTTCGTGTTGTCCTCTGGATGCGCTAAAACAAGGGCTTATCAGGCAAGCCCAGCGGGTTATGCGGGCCAAATCGCTAAAGCGCAGGTGATTTAAACTACTTTTCTTCTGTTCGCAGAGGGATAAATCGACAACGGCGCAAATTAGAACGTTTATAGCGAAGAAAGGCAATACAGGATCGGAAAACCAGAAGGATATAACAGGATAGCGGGATAAAGCAGTGAATCACGGCGGAATAGCGGGCAAACACCTCAGATGATTTGCTAAAAGTTTCCTCAGCACGAGAGATCTCTTTGCATGATCTGGCCTGAAGATGCACAAAAGGCGCGATTTACGCGCCTGTTTGTTCAGGTTTACAGCATTACCAGACGGTTCTTGCTATCTCTACCACCAGACGAATCTTCTGCCACTGCTGCTCTTCGCTCAGGCTGTTGCCCTCTTCGGTGGAGGCAAAGCCACACTGCGGGCTCAGGCAAATTTGATCGAGACTCACGTACTGCGCAGCTTCCTGCAGACGAGCTTTAACCTGCTCCGCATCTTCCAGCTCACCGGTTTTAGTGGTGATCAGACCCAGCACCACCTGCTGATGACCCGGCTTAAGGAAGCGCAGCGGCTCGAAGCCACCTGAGCGCTCGTTGTCGTACTCAAGGTAGAAGGCGTCGATATTCACGCCGCCAAACAGCACTTCCGCAACCGGCTCATAGCCACCTTCGGAAATCCAGGTAGAACGGAAGTTACCGCGACACACATGCAGACCCACGGTCAGATCGGCAGGTTTCCCCTCCAGCGCCGTATTCAGCACCTCAGCATAGATGCGCGCCAGTTCCTGCGGATCTTCGCCACGCTCGCGGATCTGCTGCTGCTGATCGCTTGAGCACAGGTAGGCCCACACCGTGTCATCCAGTTGCAGATAGCGGCAGCCCGCATCATAAAACGCCTTGATGGCGTCTTTATAGGTTTGCGCCAGATCGGCAAAATACGCTTTCAGATCGGGATAAACCGTCGCATCAATCACCTTACGGCCACCGCGGAAGTGCAGCACGCTTGGGCTTGGAATCGTCATCTTCGCCACCGCATCACCGGCAATGCTTTGCAGGAAGCGGAAGTGATCGAGCATCGGGTGATTCGGGTTGAAGGCCACTTTACCCGTGACTTTCACGCCGTGCGCTTTGGTCTGTACGCCGTTGAACTGAATGCCCTGATCGGCTTCGAACAGCTCTACGCCATGCAGATCGCCGAAGAAATCGAAGTGCCACCAGGCACGACGGAACTCACCATCGGTAACGATCTGCAGACCGTTGGCGCGCTGCTGCTCGACAACGTGACGGATTTCGCGATCTTCAACCTGACGCAGCTGGTCAGCATTGATATCGCCTTTCGCGAACTGCTCGCGCGCCTGTTTAATGGCGGCGGGACGCAGGAAACTGCCAACGGTATCGGCACGGAATGGGGAATGACGTGACATCTTCTCTCCTGGCTGAGCGCATAGTTGCGTCAGGGTATAATTTCGGCTGGTTATTTTTAGCCATCTGGATGGCTATATGTCCGAGAAGAATGCCACGCTGTTACCTCTTCGGCAATAGAAGAAAATTCAGCTCACATGAAGGAATTTCATGATCAGATGCACGTTCTTCAATTTCCCTCAATGGCGGCACGCGCTTGTGCCATCTGGTTATCCGATAACGGGAGATAACCGGCTTCGCTCACCCGTCGCTGTCCCTGAGGCGACAGCACCTGATGCAGGAAAGCACTGACCAGCGGCGGCAACGGTTTGCCGGGCGCTTTGTTGACGTAGATATAGAGTGGACGCGACCAGGGATAGCGGCCACTGCGGATCGATTCGGCATCCGGCATCACGCTGTCGCCGTCTGCTGTCACCACCGGCAGCATCTTCACCCCGCTGAGATGAAAGCCAAAACTGGCGTAACCGATGCTGTTAGGCGTGGCGGCAACCGCTTGTACCACCGCAGCAGAACCTGGGAATTCGGCGACGTCGGCACGGAAATCGCCTTTACACAGCGCCTGCTGCTTAAAGAAGCCCCATGTTCCCGACGCCGAGTTGCGGCCATAGCGCTGAATGCTGCGCGTCGCCCACTGGCTAGCCTTCAGGCCAAGATCGCCCCAATGCTGCGGCACCTGCTGCGCGCCACACAGCCGGGTAATGGAAAACAGAGCATCGAGTTGTTGCGGCGCGATGCGCGGCAGCGGATTGTCCTGATTGACCACCACCACCAGCGCATCCATCGCCACCGGCACCGCCAGCGGCGGATAGCCGTAGCGGGCGATAAAGAGTTGACGTTCGTCGATCTGCATCGGGCGGCTCATCGCGCCCAGTTGCGCGGCACCGGCCGCCAGTGCGGTGGGTGCGGTTGAGGATCCCGCCGCCTGTACCTGAACATTAACGCCCGGTGACTGGCGGCTGAAATCCTCGCCCCACAAGGTCATCAAATAACCCAGCGTATCCGAGCCGACGCTGCTCAAATTGCCGGTCAGCATAGTTTGTTGGCCGTGCGCTAGAGCAGAGCAAAGCAGCAAGCAGGAGAGCAACAGCGATTTCATCAGTGATTCCGCAATTCATTAAGACGTCTATTCTGTCGCGGCACGATTTATCGCGCAATAAATTGCGCCGCTACGTCGTGCAAACCTTAGTTAACTCGCTCTTGAATCACATTAGCCACAATCAACCGTGGCGGCAGAAGAAAACTGAAACAGGTTTCCTGATGCGGCACGCTGGTGATCTCCAACCGCGCGTTGTGATGGCCAAGCGCATGCTTCACAATCGCCAGCCCCAATCCGCTGCCGCCGGTGGCGCGTGAGCGCGCTTTATCTACCCGATAGAAGCGTTCGGTCAGGCGCGGCAAGTGCTGCTCGCTGATGCCGGGTCCGTCATCACACACTTTAAACTGCGCGCCTTGTTGGGTGCGCAGCCAGCTGATGTCGATGCGCGTGCCCTCCGGCGTGTGATTCACCGCGTTGTAAACCAGGTTGGAAATGGCGCTGCGCAGCTGTTCATCATTGCCGAACACTTTGAGATGCGGATCGGTATGGAAATGGATGGTGTGGCGTCCCTGGCTCAGGGTTTCCGCTTCACGCTGCAGCAGCAGCAGCATGCCCGGTACATCCACCGTCTCTTTCAGGTCGATGGCCGGTGCCGCTTCGATACGCGACAAAGTCAGCAGTTGCTTCACCAGGCTGTCCATGCGCCGCGTCTGCTCCTGCATGGTGTGCAACGCTTTACTGCGCGTGCGCTCGTTCATCACCGAATCATCCATCATTTCCAGATAACCCTGCAGCACGGTGAGCGGCGTGCGCAGTTCATGACTGACGTTGGCGAAGAAATTACGTCGCGCGCCTTCTAGCTGGTGCATCTGGGTGACATCACGCGCCACCATCAGCCACTGCCCTTCGCTGTAAGGCATGACGCGGAATTCCATATGATGCTGATTATTGAGGATCTGCGTTAGCGGCGTATCAAATTTACGCTGGCGGATATAGCGGGAGAATTCAGGATAACGCAGTAAGTTCAGGATGTTCTGGCCGTTATCCTCCGGCCAGCGCAAGCCGAGATGCTGCTGCGCCAAACCATTACACCAGAAAATGGTGCCCTCTTCGGTGGTCAGCACCACCGCATCCGGCAGCGATTCAGCGCCGCTGCGGAAACGTTTGATCAGATTGCCCAGCTCCCGGCGACGGCGCCGATTGCGCAGCTGCATCTGATACAAACCGTAAAACAGCGGTTCCCAGCTGCCGCGTCCGGTTGGCGGCGTCATCGAACGATCGACCCACAGCCAGTGCGACAGACGCATCAGGTTTTTGAAGTGCCAAAACATCACACCGGTCACCGCAATCAGCAGCAACCACGGCAGATAGCCGAACAACATACCGAGCACCAGCGCAAGTAAACAGACCAGCGCCAGCTCGGTCAACAGTCTCTTCCAGGAGAGTCGTTCCAGCACGGTAAAAACTCCGTTTACGATTAGTAGCGGGCAGAGAAACGATACCCTGTTCCGCGAACGGTTTGAACCATGCGATCGTGGCCGGTCAGCTCCAGCGCTTTGCGTAAACGGCGAATATGCACGTCAACGGTGCGATCTTCGACATACACATTGGTGCCCCAGACGTGGTTCAGCAGCTGCTCGCGGCTGTAAACACGTTCCGGATGCGTCATAAAGAAGTGCAGCAATTTATATTCGGTCGGCCCCATCTCCAGCGGTGTGGTTTCGGACATAACGCGATGCGACGAAGGATCGAGGCTCAAACCCTGCATCTCAATCACCTCTTCCACCGCCATCGGTGAAATACGGCGCATCACCGCTTTAATGCGTGCCATCAGCTCTTTTGGCGAAAATGGCTTGGTAATGTAATCATCCGCGCCCACTTCCAGACCGCGTACGCGATCCTCTTCTTCACCGCGCGCCGTCAGCATCATCACCGGGATGTCGCGCGTCATGGCTTCGCGCTTCAAATGCTTGATAAACTGAATCCCGCTGCCACCGGGCAACATCCAGTCCAGCAGAATTAAATCAGGCCAGGGTTCGATCAGCTTACCAATCGCGCTGTCATAATCTTCCGCCTCAATAGGCTGGTAATCATTCTGTTCCAGCACGAAACATAACATTTCACGGATGGGAGCTTCGTCTTCCACAACCAAAATGCGCTTAGCCATTGTAACTCCTGCTAGTGTGACACCGTGTCACTGGGATTTGCGGCGCCATTATGCGTCAGTTTTATGACACTTTTATGAAAACACCGCCTTAAGATAGATAGATAAAAAACGGAAATGTCACAATAAAAATCTGCTTTTTTTCTTTGTGATCTTAAGTGGTTATAATTCGCCTTCGCTAAACTCAGCACGGAGCAAACATGCGCATCATTCACACCGCTGACTGGCATCTCGGCCAGTTCTTTTACAGCAAAAGTCGGGCCAGAGAACATCAGGCGTTTCTCGACTGGCTGCTGGATCAGATTGTGCAGCATCAGGTGGATGCGCTGATCATCGCCGGCGATCTGTTTGATACCGGATCGCCGCCGAGCTACGCGCGCGAAATGTTTAACCGTTTTGTGGTGGCGCTGCAGCCCAGCGGCTGTCAACTGGTGGTGCTGGCCGGTAATCACGATTCGGTCGCCACGCTGAATGAATCGCGCGAGCTGCTGGCCTGCCTGAATACCCAGGTGATTACCAGCGCGACGCCCCACGGCGAGCAGCAGGTATTAACCCTGAAGCAGCGCGATGGCGCGCCGGGGGCGCTGCTGTGCGCCATTCCTTATCTGCGTCCGCGCGATATTTTGCGCAGCCAGGCCGGCCAATCCGGGCGCGAGAAGCAGATTTCCCTGCTGGAAGCCATCGCGCAGCACTATCAGCAGTGCTTCGCCGCCGCGCAGGCGCAGCGCGATGCGTTGGAAAGCACGCTACCGATTATTGCCACCGGCCATCTCACCACCGTTGGCGTTACGAAAAGCGATTCCGTACGCGACATCTATATCGGCACGCTGGATGCCTTCCCGGCGCAGGCGTTCCCGCCCGCCGATTACATCGCGCTGGGCCATATTCATCGTCCTCAGCGCATCGCCGATAGCGACCATATTCGCTACAGCGGCTCGCCGATTCCACTCAGCTTTGATGAACTCGGCCGCGAGAAAAGCGTGTTCCTGCTGGAGTTCAGCGCGACGCTCGATGCCGTCACGCCGTTGCCCATTCCCCACTTCCAGCCGATGCAGATGCTCAAAGGCTCCATGGCGGAGATCGAACATCAGCTGGCTCAGTTCAGCGCAAGTGCAGGCGAGCAGCCAACCTGGCTGGACATCGAAATCACCACCCAGGAGTATCTCAGCGACTTGCAGCGCCGCATCGAAGCCTTGACGGAAAATTTGCCGGTTGAAGTGCTGCTGGTGCGCCGCAGCCGTGAACAGCGACAGCGCAGCCTGGAGCGACTGGATAACGAAACCCTGAGTGAACTAAAAGTGGAAGAGGTGTTTGCCCGCCGGCTGGCGCAGGATGATCAGCTGGACGCCGACCAGGCCGAGCAGTTGACGCTGCTGTTCCGCAGCCAGTTGGCCGCGCTGGAGAATCCGTTAGTATGAAAATTTTGACGCTCCGTTTTAAAAACCTCAATGCACTGCGCGGCGAATGGTTTATCGACTTCCGCCGCGAGCCCTTTGCCAGTAACGGATTGTTTGCCATTACCGGCGCCACCGGCGCGGGCAAAACCACCCTGCTTGATGCCATTTGTCTGGCGCTCTATCACCAGACGCCGCGCCTAGGCACGCTGTCGCAAACGCAAAATGAGCTGATCACCCGCGACACAGCCGAATGTCTGGCAGAAGTTGAGTTTGAAATCAAAGGTGAAGCCTGGCGCGCCTTCTGGAGCCAGAATCGCGCCCGCGGTCAGGCCGACGGCAAGCTACAGGCACCGCGCGTCGAGCTGGCGCGCGTCGCCGATAATCAGATCGTCGCGGATAAAGTCGGTGACAAGCTAAAAGCGATCGAAACCCTGTCCGGACTCGATTTCGCGCGCTTTACCCGCTCCATGATGCTGTCGCAGGGCCAGTTTGCCGCCTTTCTTAATGCCAAACCCGGCGAACGCGCCGAGCTGCTGGAAGAGCTGACCGGCACCGAGATCTACGGGCAAATTTCGATTCAGATCTACGAGCGCTGGCGCAGCGCCCGCAGCGAGCTGGATACCCTGCGCGCGCGCGCAGGCGGCATGTCGCTGCTGGACGAGGCGCGGCGCGCAGAACTGACACAACAGCTGGCGGAACTCGGCACGCAGGAGCAAATCCTCAACCAACAGCTGACGCAGGCGCAGCAGCAACAGCACTGGCTGACGCAAGCGCAGCAGCTCACCCAGGAACAGCAGCAGGCAGAACAGACGCTGCTCGCTGCACAACAGGCCTGGCAGCAGGCCGATGGCGATCGTCAACGGCTGGCGCGTGCCGAACCGGCAGAAAAACTGCGCGATAAGTTGCAGCAGCGCGAACAGTTGCAACGCGATCGGCTGGCGCTGGAGCATCAGTCACAGCAGCTTCACAGCCAACAGCAGCAGGCGAAAACCGCTCTGCAGCAGGGCGAAAGCCACTATCAAGCGGCACAGCAGGCGCGTGAGCAGGCTATCCAGCAACAGCAGCAGTTGGAAACGCTGCTGACCGAACAGGTTATCCCGCTGGATCACAGCATCACCAATAACGCCCAGCAGCTCAGCGAGCAACAACGGCTACACGTTCAGCAGCAGCAGGCGCTGCACAACAGCCAAGCTGCTCTGAGTCAGCAACAGCAGGTAAGTGAACGTTTACAGCAGCAGCTCACCCAGCAGCAGGAATTCCGTACCCGCGAAGCCGCTGTCGCCGATTGGGGCGCAGAACTGACGCGCTGGCAGGCGGAGATCGCGCGGCTCGATGAGCGCGAACAGACGCTGACGCAGCTGAATGCGCAGCAACAGCAGCAGCGCAGCCAGCTTGCGCAGCATCAACAGGCGCAGGCTGAGCGTGAACAGGCGGCGCAGCCGCTGCAGCAGGCCGAAGCTCACGCTGCTCAGCAGCGCCTGCAAGCGGAGCAAGTACTAACTTCGCTCGAGACCGAAGTCAGCACGACTCAGCTGCGTAGCGCGCTGGCTCAGCATCAAACGCAGCGCGCAGCGCGTCAGCAGCTCAGCCTATTAGCCGCGCAGTGGCGCTCGCTGCAGCCGCAGCGGTTGCAGCGTCAGCAGAAATTAACGCAGCTGCAGCAACAGCATCAGGACGCTGAACAGGCGTTGCAGGCGCTGCGCGAAGAGTACAAACGCGAACATCAAGCGCTGCTGGATGTGCGCAAAATTTGCGAGCTGGAGCGCACCATCGCGCAGCTGGCTGACGAACGCGCGAAGTTACAGCCGGATCAGCCCTGCCCGCTGTGCGGCTCGTGCCAGCATCCCGCCATTGCGCAATATCAGCAGCTTGAACCCGGCGCAAACCAGCAGCGACTGGCCGCGCTAGAAACCCGTGTGGCGCAGTTAAAAGAGTCCGGCACCGCCAAAGGCGAGCAGCAGAAGCTGTCGCTGCTACAGCAGCAGGCCTTGCAGCAGGAGATTGACGAATTCGACCAGCAGCTGGCGACGGCGCAAACGCAGTGGCAAACGCTGTGCGACCCGCTTGCCCTGTCCTGCGCGCTGGAGCAGCAGGACGCATTCGCGCAGTGGCTGCAGCAGCAGGATGCGCAGGAAAGCAGCCAGCAGCAGCAGCTTCAGGCACGGGAAAACGCCGCGCGCGCCGTGCAGCAGGCGAAGGATGCCCATCTGCACCAGCAGCAGCTGTGGCAGCAGCAGCAAAACCAGCAGCAGCTGGCGCAGCAGCAGATCGCCAGCACGCAGCAAACACTGGGCGAACTTAGCCATCGCGAAGCCAGCGAACGCAGCGCCAGGCAGCAACTGGCGCAGCAGCTCGAGCAGCAGTTAGCACAGCACCAGCTTCATCTGCCGGAACCGGCGGCACGCGAAAACTGGCTTAGCGCCTTGCAGCAACGCTGGAGCAAATGGCAGGAAAGTGAGCGATTACTCGCGGAATTGCAGCCGCAGCTGGCCAAAGCCGAGAGTGAGCGCAACAGCCTGCAACAGAACCAGCTGCGCGAGCAGCAGCGTCTCGATGAACTGCAGCACTCGCTCAGCGCCCTGCAGCAACAGCTCCAGCAACAGCAGCAGCAGCGTCAGCAGCTGTTTGGCGAGCAGTCAGTGGCGACAGCGCGCCAGCAGCAGCACGCCGCCCTGCAACAGTGTGAACAGGCGCTGGCGCAGCAGTTGCAACAGTGGCAACAGGCGCAAAGCGCGCTGCACAGCCTGAATGGTCAGTGTGAGCAAATCACCGCGCAGCAGCAGACGTTGCACGATCGCCTAGCCGCGGCGGAAGCCGCCCTGCTTGCCGCACTGCAGCAGAGTGATTTTGCTGATGAAGCCGCGCTGCGTGCCGCACTGCTGGAGGAAAGCGAGGTGCAGCAGCTGCGCCAGCGGCTGCAAACGCGTGAGCAGCAGCGTCAGCAGCAGCTCACGCTACACGAGCAGCTCAGCCAGCGACAGGCTGCACATCAGCAGCAGCGTCCGGCGGAGCTCAGCGATGACAGCGCCGCCAACATCCAGCAACAGCTGGAGCAGCTGCGCATGACGCTACGCGACAACGCGCGCCAGCAGGGCGAAGCGCAGCAGCAATTGCACAGCGATGCCGCGCTGCGTCTGCAGCAGCAGTCGTTGCTGACGCAAATCGCCGCTGATGAAGTGGAGCTGGCCCAGCTGGGCCGTCTGAACGATCTGGTGGGTTCCGCCAAAGGGGATAAATTCCGCCGCTTCGCCCAGGGACTGACGCTCGATCATCTGGTATGGCTGGCGAATCGCCAGCTCGATCGTCTGCACGGTCGCTACCTGCTGCAGCGTCGCGTCAGCGAAGAGCTGGAGCTGGAAGTGGTTGATACCTGGCAGGCAGACGCCACGCGCGATACCCGCACGCTGTCGGGCGGTGAGAGTTTCCTTGTCAGCCTGGCGCTGGCGTTAGCCCTGTCCGATTTGGTGAGCCATAAAACGCGTGTCGAATCGCTGTTTCTCGACGAAGGTTTCGGCACGCTGGATGCGGAGACGCTGGATACCGCGCTGGATGCCCTGGATGCGCTGAACGCCAGCGGCAAAACCATCGGCGTAATCAGCCACGTGGAAGCGATGAAGGAGCGCATTCCGGTGCAGATTCGGGTGCGGAAGATGAACGGATTGGGTTACAGCAAGCTGGAGTTGCCCGGCGAAGAGTAGCTTGCGGCGGCGGCAAATTCTGGTTCTGCCAACAGTCGGAGTAATGCCATAGCAATGCTGAATGCGGCCTGTAGACTGTGGCTAATAATCGAGAATACTCTAGGCAATTTGATGAACAGAATTATCGCGTTGCTGAGCGGCGCAGTGATTATTTTAGCGCTCAGCGCCTGCCAGCAGGCTCAGCCAAAACAGCAGGATAGCATCGCCAATCTGTGCCAGCCGCAGAGTGCGCCGGGCAGCGCATCCTGCAAATGGGCCGATGGCATGCAGCACCAGCTTAACCAGCATTTCCGCGATGCTAAGCGTTATGCCGGTCAGCAATGTCTGGTGCGACTGGAGTGGCAGCCCAGCGGGCGCTACGCGGTCACGCAGACGCAAGGCGATGAAAGCTTGTGCCTGCGCGCCTGGCAATTGATTGGGCAAACCAAAGATTTACCTCAGCCGCCTAATCCTGGCCAACCCGCATGGTTTGGTTTTGCACCGGGTTCGCCAGTCCATGCTGGCGCCACTGGCGCGGGCTGATGCCAAACCAGCGGCGGAACGCACGTGAGAAGGCGCTGACCTCGGAATAACCGAGCAGCAGCGCCATTTCCGAGATCGGTAGCTGTTTCTGTTGCAGATAATGCGTAGCCATTTCGCAACGCACCTTGTCTACCAGCGCCGTGAAGCTAATGCCCTCTTCGCGCAGTCGCCGCTGCAGTGACCAGCTCGACAACCCCATTTTTTCGGCAATCTCTTCCAGCACCGGTTCGCCCTGCATCAGCGACAGATTGACCTGTGATCGTGCCTGTTCCACCACGCTTTGCAGGCTGGCGGCGCTGTTGAGGCGGCGAATGGCATCCTGCATCACCATCAGCAGCATCGGATCGTGCTCCGGCATGCTGCGCAGCAGATCGCGTTTCGGGATCAGTAACGAGTTAAACGGTTGATCGAACCAGACCGGCGCATCAAACACTTTGCAGTGCTCGTGCCACTGCTCAGGGCGCGGATGCTCAAAATGCACTTCGCGCGGCGCCCAATTCTTGCCGGCAACGTGGCGAATTAAATTGAGGAACATGCCGAGCGTCAGCTCCGCATCCTGGCGACGCGACAGGATGGCACCGTGGCGCACCTGATAATCGAGCCGCCAGCAATCCCCTTTATCCACCAGCCGCGTCAGCGTATCGTGCTGGTGCCACGGAAAGGCATTCACCACGTTGTGCAGCGCCTGCTCCAGCGTCGGCGAACACAGGCCAATGTAGCCAATCAAGCCTAATGACTGCGGTTTGAACTGCTTGCCGTAGTGCAAACCGAAGTTATCAAAATCGGCGTGGCGCGCCGCCTCTTCCATCACGCGACAATAATTCACCAAGCCCAGACTTAAGGTTGGGCTCGCCAGCAGCTCCGAGTTGATTCCGCTGATGCCGAAGATGCGATCGACATCACCGCCCTTGTCAGTAATAAATGCGCTCAGGCCGGTAGCGGCCGCCGCCAGCACGCCACGATTACTGGCGTTGATGGACAAGGCGCTAAAGGCTTCGGTGGGGGTTATCAGTGATGGCATCGGAACCTCTCAGGATGGCGCGAGTGAAACAGGCAGAGGATTCCAGCAATTTTCGTACCAGGCGGGTAATCGGTGGATTCTGATGTGAGGCCGCCATAAATGGCGTAATGCCGATCAGTTAAGCGCTGAGCGACTTTCGTTCGCTATCGGCTGAGGCAGTTTCATCTACGCCGTGCGGCGACCGAGAAGAGGGCCTTGCGCCACGCCCTCTTCACTCCCGGGCCTTGCGCCAGCCCATCCCGCCGCTTCGCGGTGCCTTCGCTCCCTCACGATTCCTGACGGACCGGCGGCGATTCGCTCCTGCTCAGCGCCGCCTCTCGCCGCATCCCTGCGGCTCGCCCTGGAATCCCTCACTCGCTCAGCGGGCTGGGATGTCGCCTCAACCCCACGCTGCAGCATCAATGCGTCTTACTGACTCGTCATCGCTATAACGCCTGTAGGGTCGCCATTCATGGCGACCAGGGAACCCCAACTGAGCCAGTGCGCTGCTTAACTGACGAGCATTACGCGATAAATGGCGGCCTTCCGTGCGCCGCAACGACGCAGCGCTGCTCACTGCTGGTGCATCAGACGCCGACCGGCAGCTGATTGGTTTCCAGATAACGACGACAGAGACGCACGGAATGATCGGCCCACTGCGGCCCCAGACTGAGCGCCATCTCCGTTTCCGCGTGCGATCCCATCCACGCCGTCATCTGAATACGGCGCTGGATCAACAGCGTCGGCACCAGCGCCATCTCTTCATCGCTGATGTGCGCCACTTTTTCGTAACCGAGGATCCAGTTATCCACCCATTCGGCGGCGCGCGGATGATGCTCCACGAAACTGATCGCTGCCGCCAGATCGTGCAGATACCAGCCGAGCCCGCAGTCATCGAAATCGATCACCCGCGTTTCGCCTTTGTGCAGCAGCAGATTGGTCAGACGCAGATCGGCGTGGATCAAACCATAACGATCCGCGCCTTTGCCAAAGCCTTGCAGCTCCTGTCCCACGCGCGCCACCGCGGCAGCGACGATGCCATGATCGGCCGGATTGAGATTCGGCGCGTCCTGCCAGCGCCCCCAATGGCTGCGATCGCTGACCATGGTGTGATGATCCCAGATGATGCGCTGGAAACCGGCCGGTTTCTGCCAGCTGCGGCTGTGCTGGTGCAGGCGCGCGGTGATGTGACCGAGCTGCTGAAAGGCTTTGGGATCGACATCCGTGGTTGGCATCTCGCCCTCGATCCAGTGGAACAGCACCGCGTAGCGCTCGGCGCCGTTGGCCATCGCTAACGTCAACACGGTTTCGCCATCGCTGGCCGCAATCGCCTGCGGCACCATGATGCCGATATCGCGCAGCGCATCCAGCCACAGCAGTTCGCTTTGAATGTCTGCTTTGCTGTGATAGTTGGGGCGATGCAAACGCAGCGCATAACGCTTGCCCGCCGCCTGCAACAGAAAAGTGGCATTTTCCGAGCGGCACAGCAGCTTCAGGTCGCCACGCAGCGCGGCGGGATAAGCGGCCAGCGCCTGATGCGCCAGCCGGGTGATTTCAGCATCGGTTAAGCTATCGGATTGTTCGGCACTCATTCATCAGTCTCCAGCATCAAGCAGGTGTTATCAGCATGGGATGACGTCGTCCTGACTGCTTGACCGCAGACCAGTCAAAGTTGACCGCAGCGTGCATCTGGCACTTTTCTTGCTGGCGAGTTGACCGTGGAGGACAAAACTCACTGCGCCCGCGTCAAGTTTTCCCGCGTACGGCAGCGGCATTATCACTTCACTGTAGCGCAAAGATAAAAAAGCGCGGTGAAGCTGCCGCACCAACAACGACGACGGGGAGAAGATGATGACGAATAAGCTCAAACCCACGCTGGGCACCCTGCATTTGTGGGGCATCGCGGTTGGACTAGTGATTTCCGGTGAGTATTTCGGCTGGAGTTACGGCTGGGGCGTGGCGGGCACGCTGGGATTTCTGATCACCACCGCGATGATCGCCACCCTGTATACCTGCTTCATTTTCAGCTTTACCGAACTGACCACGGCGATTCCGCATGCGGGCGGCCCGTTTGCTTATAGCCGCCGAGCGTTCGGCGAAACTGGTGGGTTGATTGCCGGCCTGGCGACGCTGATTGAGTTCGTGTTCGCGCCGCCCGCCATCGCCATGGCGATTGGCGCCTACCTTAACGTGCAATATCCCGACCTCAATCCGAAAACGGCAGCGGTAGGTGCTTATATCGTCTTTATGACCTTGAACATTCTTGGCGTAAAGCTGGCAGCGATGTTTGAACTGGTGGTCACCGTGCTGGCGGTGCTCGAGCTGCTGGTGTTTATGGGCGTGGTGTCGCCGGGCTTCAGCCTTGCCAACTTTGCCGCTAATGGCTGGGCGGGTAGCGATAGCTTCGGTATGCCAGCGATGTCGGGCATTTTTGCCGCCATTCCGTTCGCCATCTGGTTCTTCCTGGCGATTGAAGGCGCTGCGATGGCGGCCGAAGAAGCCAAAGATCCGAAGCGCACCATTCCCAAGGCCTATATCACCGGCATTATCACGCTGGTGGTACTGGCGATTGGCGTGATGCTGCTGGCCGGTGGCGCAGGTGACTGGCGCAAGCTGTCGGATATCAACGATCCGCTGCCGCAGGCGATGAAGATGATTGTTGGTGAGAACTCCAACTGGATGCACATGCTGGTGTGGATCGGTTTGTTTGGTCTGATTGCCAGCTTCCACGGCATTATTCTTGGCTATTCACGCCAGTTCTTCGCTCTCGCCCGCGCCGGTTATCTGCCACAAAGTCTGGCGAAACTGTCACGCTTCCAGACGCCGCACCGCGCGATTATCGCCGGTGGTTTGATTGGTATCGCCGCGATTTACAGCGATGGCTTCATCAATTT
This sequence comes from Pantoea sp. USHLN256, assembly GCF_037149875.1. Lineage (NCBI taxonomy): Bacteria > Pseudomonadati > Pseudomonadota > Gammaproteobacteria > Enterobacterales > Erwiniaceae > Pantoea > Pantoea sp. USHLN256. The sequence continues at coordinate 992,378 of NZ_JBBCQO010000001.1, forward strand.
GCAGGGCATGACCTTGACCGCCGCGATGATCACCATGGCGGTGTTCGGCGCGATTGTGATGTATCTGATGAGCATGCTGAGCCTGTTTAAACTGCGCCGCACCGCTCCAGAGATGGAACGCAGCTTCCGCGCGCCGGGCTATCCGATTGTGCCGGGTATTGCGCTGGTGCTGTCGCTGGTGTGTCTGGTGGCGATGCTGTGGTTTAACCCGGTGATTGGCGGATTGTTTGTGGCGATTATGGCGGTGGGGTATGTCTACTTCCTGGCAACTAAATCACAGCGCGACAACGCGCCGCAGGATTCGATGTTAGTGGGTGAGTGAGTATGTGCTGGCTTTCCCCCATCCCGGCCTTCCCCCGCAAGCGGGGGAAGGAGACGCTGCCATATGCAGCTTCTTAACTCACATATAGCAGCATCTTCCTCCCCCATTTATGGGGGAGGACCGAGGTGGGGGGCAACCAGCACGGTACGAAGAGGGGGACAGCCAGCACACACAGAATCCTAACCCTTCACCGGCCACAGCCATGCGGCCCCGCGCACACCGCTTGAATCACCGTGCACCGCCTTCAATACCGGCGTTTCACACTCACGGCCAAACACCCACTGTTTCATCAGCGCCGGCACGGTTTGATACAGCCGATCGTTATTACTCATCCCGCCGCCCAGCACAATCACATCCGGATCAAGCAAATTCACCACCTGCGCCAGCGATTTCGCCAGACGCATTTCGTAGCGATTCATCGCCAGCTCCGCCACGGGATCCTGCTGCTCAATCAGCTTAATGATTTCGGCGCCTTTCAATGCCTTACCGCTCAAACGCTGATAATCGATGGCAAAGCCGGTGCCCGAAACAAATGTCTCGATACAGCCCTGCAACCCGCAATAACATGGCACTTCCGCGCGGTGACGCAATTCATCTTCGTCCATCCACGGCAGCGGATTATGGCCCCATTCGCCGGCGTTACCGTTACCGCCGATGCGTGACTCGCCGCTAATCGCCACGCCCGCGCCTGAACCGGTGCCGATGATCACTGCAAACACCAGCGGCTGGCCCGCACCTGCACCATCCACCGCTTCGGAAACCGCCAGACAATTCGCGTCATTGGCGATGCGCACGTCACGATTCAGCGCCTGCGCCAAATCCTTATCCAGCGGCTGTCCGTTCAGCCAGGTGGAGTTAGCATTTTTCACCCGCTGCGTATAAGGCGAAAGGGTGCCGGGAATGCCAATGCCCACCGTGCCCTGCTGTCCGGTCTTCTCCTCCGCCAGCAACACCAAATCGACAATCGCCTGAACCGTGGCAGCGTAGTCATCACGCGGCGTATTGACGCGGTGACGGAACAACTCTTGTCCCTGATCGGACAGGGCAATCACTTCAATTTTAGTGCCGCCTAAATCAATCCCAATACGCACGATTTATTCCTCATTATTCGTTCTGGTGACAAATACAGTAGAAGGCTGAATCGGGAAAGGCAATGAAACGAATCCGATGTTTCGCTATCATGCGCGCTGACTTTGAGACTTGTGCGCCCGATCGCACCCACGGTAAGGAATCCCGATGTTGTGGTTTAAAAATATGATGGTTTATCGTCTGAATCGTGACATCCCGCTGTCCGCAGACGATTTGGAAAAGCAGCTCGACGCCTTCACCTTTTCACCGTGCGGCAGCCAGGATATGGCGAAAACCGGTTGGGTATCACCGATGGGCAACCGCAGCGAAGCGCTGACGCATGAGATTAACGGTCAGATCGTAATCTGTGCGCGCACCGAACAAAAGATCCTGCCATCGCCGGTGGTGAAACAGGCGCTGGAAGCCAAAATCGACAAGCTTGAGGCGGAACAGAGCCGCAAGCTGAAGAAGACGGAGAAAGACTCGCTGAAAGATGAAGTGCTGCATAGCCTGCTGCCGCGCGCATTTAGCCGCTTCAGCCAGACCTTTATGTGGATCGACACCGTAAACAATCTGATCATCGTTGACTGCGCCAGCGCCAAAAAAGCCGAAGATACGCTGGCACTGCTGCGTAAAAGCCTCGGTTCATTGCCGGTGGTGCCGCTGACGCTGGAGAATCCGATCGAGCTGACGCTGACCGAATGGGTGCGTTCCGGTGAATTGCCGGCTGGTTTTGCCTTGATGGATGAAGCCGAGCTGAAAGCGATGCTGGAAGATGGCGGCGTGATCCGCTGCAAGAAACAGGATCTGATCTCCGATGAAATCGCCACGCATATTGAAGCCGGTAAAGTGGTCACCAAGCTGGCGCTCGACTGGCAGGAGCGCATTCAGTTTGTCATTGCCGACGATGCTTCGGTGAAACGCCTGAAGTTTAGCGACACGCTGCGTGAGCAGAATGATGACATCGATCGCGACGATTTCGCTCAACGTTTCGATGCTGATTTCATTCTGATGAGCAGCGAACTGGCCGCGCTGATCGCTAACCTGGTAGAAGCGTTAGGCGGCGAAGCGAAGCGTTAAAACGGTGCATAATTAAAGCAAAAAACCTGCAATCCAAAACAGAATCGCAGGTTTAAAACCATCTAGCGCACAGAATTTTACCCTAAATAATTCGCGTTGCAGGAAGGCAGCAAGGGTGAGAATCCCCAGGAGCTTACTAAAGTAAGTGACTGGGGTGAGCACACGCAGCCAACGCATCTGCAGCGCGAAGTATGACGGGTAAATCAGAGGTAGCGGCACAGATAAGAAGAAGGCTCGGCTACCTGCAGATGGAATTCGCTCTGGCCCGGAACGCTGAAGACGGAACCGGCTTCGTACCATTTCCACTCGGTTTCGCCCGGCAGCAGCACTTTCAGTGCGCCGCTGACTACCGTCATCTCTTCCGGCTGAGCGGTACCGAAGGTGTATTCACCTTCCGCCATCACGCCAACGCTGGCACGGCCAATGGTCACGCTGTCGAAACCAATGGATTTCACTTTTCCGTCGAAATACTCACTCGTATTGAGCATATTACTTCCTCACAGCACATTATCGTGACTGGCAGATTACTAAGGAACTCGCTGATCTGTCACGCGAAATAGCGCCACCGATCGTAAGTTGTGATCTATCCGCCTTAGACGATCAACTCTGCCGCCAGCTTGGCCACCAGCACGTTCGACAGCAGTACCGGAATGCCCAACATTTTTTGCAGGAAATCCCGATGCTTCTGGTGATAACCGATGCAATCCAGCACCACCACATCCGCGCCCTGCTCCTGCAACGACAACCCGGCTTCTACCAAATCGGCCTGCTCGGCCAGATACGGGCTGGCCACGGCAAAGCACGGTGGGCTCGTCAGGTTGCGCCACTTGTTGGCCTGCTCGGCAATCTGCTCTTCGACCGGCACCACGATGCCGACTTTATGCTCTTGCACAATCGCGCGCACCAGCGGCGGGATGATGCGATCCGGCTCCAGCAATAAAGCGGATTGCGTTTTCAGCGTGCCGAACTCGCCGGTGCACAGCAGCAGAATGGTGTCGTAGCCCTGTTGTTCCAACGCGGTGATTTTACGCTGCAGTCCCTGCTCCACTTTTGGTCCCGACAGACGCACCTGCTCGCCGCTGGTCATGCGCGAGACCAGCACTTTATCGCCCGGCGCGGGTGCATACTGCTGCTCGACCTCGGCCAGCGTCAGGCCGTCGAGTAGCCCGGCATGTGCTATCTGATCGGCGGGCAGATGTTCCTGCAGCAGCGGCAAGATGTCGCTGCGCGGTGATTGACCAATGGTAAGTGTGACCAGGGAGGTATTCATCATCAGACTTTCCGGTTACGCAAGTGGCTGAGACTACCATACAAAGATAGCAGCACAGCGTACTCTTGCGCGTCATAGAACTGGCAGGTTTCGCGTCCGAACTCTTTCGCCACTTCCACCGCAAACTTCACCGCAGCGGCGATATCCACTTCGTGGCTGGCGCCGGTACCACAGCCCGGCACCACCGATTCCGCGCAGATCGCCACGCCCACGACCGGCACATCGGTGGCGGTGGAGGGCTGCAGAATGCTATTGAGGTGATAAACCCCGTTGCCGTAGGGCGTGATGTCCTGCGTGGTAATCGGGAACGTGACCGCCGGTTTGCCGCTGGTCATCTCCATGATGCGCAGTAAATCTTCCGACACGCGCAGGATGTAGCCCTCTTTCACCGTAGGCGACAGCGCGTAGCCTTTGTGATTAAGGATGCGGTTACCTTTGGTGGTGTCGATCGACAGAATCGCATCAACGCCAGCGATCACCTCATTGTCATTCATGGTGATGTCGTCGCACGGCGAATCCATGAAATCGACCGGTTCGTGCGGACGAGTGGGCGCATCCGGGCAGATGTGGGTGGTGATGATCACGTCGCCCGCCAGCACATCGCCTTTGGTTTGCATCTGCGCCAGCTTCAGCGCACTGCTGACTGCCGCCACGGCACCATCCGCGTCAGACACCATACCAATCCGCGTTGGACGCGCACCGATGCCGCCAAGACGACCAATAATCCCCAGCGTTGGCGCATTGCCGCCGTTGCGCTTGCCCTGCGCGCCGGGAATATCGATGCGGACGAAATCGGTACGCCCTTTTGGCCCACTGACGCGGGTAGTGCTGGCGCTAACGCCCGGATAAGCAGCGAACAAATCCACCACCTGTTGGCCATCAATGTAGGCGCTATCGAGTAACTCAAAGACCTGCAGTGTCTGCTGTAAACTCATAATGAATTCCCTGGATTATTTCTTAGTGCTACTGGCAAAGAGTGAATGGAAGAAACTGTAGAGCGCGTCGCCGGCGATAAATCCAGCGGCCATCACCTCCATCGGTGAACGTCCACGTTCGCCCCATACACGCAAAATGATGATTCGCAGCGCGATACCGATCATCACCGCCCAACCGGCGGCGGCGTTATTGATGAGCAAACCGGTCGCCAGCAGCACGCCGAGCTGACGTTTGGGTCCGCCGATTAACTGGATGATGGCGCCCGGAATTGCCCACATCAGCAGGTTACCGGCGATACCCGGCTCCGCCCCGGCCTGAATGGTTTTCGCGTACACACGCGCCACCGGCGGCAGCAGATTTTCGGCAAAGAAAATAGTATGCGCATACCACACCACCGGAATACAGATGACAAAGGCGATCATGGCGGCGATCAGCTGGATGCGGCGGCCCCACAGCTCCTGCTGCATATCTGCGCCATTACCGCGCAGGATAAAGCCGGCTTTCAGGTCATAGCCCATGTCGGCAAATGCCGGGCCAGTTGCGGCGGTGAAACCACACAGCAGGCACAGCGCCAGCGGCGGGAAGCCGAGCAGAATGCCGAGAATCAGCGTAATCAGTGCCACCGCAAAGGCCGGGAACCAGCCGGAGTGCATGGCGGCGATGCCGACAATCAGTTCATGTACAAAGGCAGCAAAGGCGGCGTAAACAATAAACAACACCAGCATCGGCAGGCCCATCTGGCTCCACAAGCCACCTGCCAGCGCCAGCAGCGTGGAGATAACGATATAACCCACGGTGCCAAAGCCAAGCGAGCGCTTCACTTCGCTATCGCTGCGGCTGACGTTGATCTGGTCATTACGGCGACTGCGAATCACCTGCACCACCTGAATCAGCGCGACTAAACCGGCACCGACCATCACGCCGTGCGGAATATAAAGGGCGTTGATATCAATACCAGCAACCGGTTGCGCATACGCGCGCAGCAGAAAACCGATACCCAGCATACTCAGCGCCCAGATATTGCCGATAAACGCGGTACCAAACGCCGACATCGGAATCTTCAGCATCGAACCGACAATGCCGCCGACAATCCCCACCACCAGCAGCCACGCCTGACGACCGCCTTTATCCCCGGCTTTAATCGCTTCCGCTGCCGCCACGCCCGGCGGCCACGCATTGCTGGCGGGGAACACGCGCGTATCGAACAGACGATAGAGCAGATAAGCATCAAGCAGCATCGCCGCGCTGACGCCAACAAACAGCGGCAGCACCAGCTGCGGTTCACCCAGCGCCCACGGCACCGCAATCGGCATCAGCAGGCTGTTGGCGGCGCCAAAGGTGGCAGAAGAGATAGCGGTTTGCGCGAGGTTTTGTACTTCAATCGAACGGTAGCGACGAAACCATTGCAGTGGAATGCGCGCCAGCAGCATGGCAAACAGCGCGCCGATAATAGAGGTATTGGGTGTCACCCCAATGGTGGTAATAAGCTGTACCCCAATAATGGCGCCTGCAACGGATAGCAGAACCAGCATTAAGGCAACGCCAACACTTTTTATTGGATTATTTTGACGCATGAGATCCCCGTATTTTCACCCTGTAGAAACGCCTTAAAATGCAATGCCCGACACGCGGGACATCCACATATTTATTTAATCGTTCCCTGATTATTGAAATAAGCAGGTCCGAAGACCTGCTATTTCCCTGGTGTGGCGCGAAGTATTACGCCTTAAAATCGTTAAGAGGGTTTCCCTGATTGATTCAGGGTTACGCGCCGTACTTTTCCGCCATTAGGGCGGCGGTGGCACGTAGTTCGCTGAGCAGTGCTTCCGGGTAACCGGGCGCCGCTTCTTGCGATAAAAACGAGAGACAAAGCGCGGCACTTTCACCGCGATGTTTATTGGTCACGGCGACCGCCAGTGAGCTGATGCCCGGCAGCGTCTCATTGCGCGCCATTGCCCAGCCCTGCTGTCGAATCACGGCTAACTCTTTGCACAAATCATCCAGCGTTAGCGGTGAGTTCAGCGAAGCCGCCTGCCAGTTACTGGCAAAACGATCGCGAACCTCTTCATCGCTTAACTGCGCTAACAGCACGCGTCCGGTCGAAGTGCCGGTTAATGAAACGCGTGTGCCCGGCGGCGTAACGAGCTGGGTGAAGAAGCGACCGTGATACATCCGCATCACCAGCACATCGTCACCGTCCAGCACCGAGATGTAGCCCATGCAACCGCTGCTGGCCGCCAGACGCGCCATCGGCGCCGAGGCGCTATCAACCAACGGCGTCGAGAGATAGTGACCAGCAACCGACAGCAGCACGCGGCCAATCTGGAAGCAGCGGCTCTCGGCATCACGCTCAAGTAAGCCTTCACTTTCCATCGTCGCTAACAGGCGCGATACGGTGCTTTTCGGCAACCCCAACGCATCCACCACCTCGGTAAACGTTAAGCCCGGATGGCCCTGCGCCACGCCAAAGCGCTGGAACAGCTTCAGTACGGCAGAGGCATTTTCGAGTGTGGTCATGGCGCCTGTTTCACTATGTGGAACCGAGTTCCTTTATCAAGACCCCGAAAGTAAAACGCGTGGCTTTATGCGTCAAGCGCAAATTTTTAGCCGGACAATACTTATGGAATTTAAGGCAGGAGAAAATACGGCAGAAAAACAGAATTGAATGACGTTATCAGGCGAGAAAGATATTTAGCAGGAAGGGATAGAGCTTATTGGGTAATGCGCAGTATTTGGTTGAGTTTCTTTATCCTGAATAGTTCAAGCTGCAGAAAGGCGGCAAATGTGTAAATCCCCAGGCGCTTACTTTAGTCAGTGACTGGGGAGAACACATCAAGCCAACGTATCTACAGCTTGAAATATGACGGATAACGTTAATCTTTTTCGGCATCCTCGTAGCGCTCTTTAGCATCCTGCGCTTCGGCCTGAGATTTATGTTCACTAATTAACGTATCGGGTTTGGGATGGTCGGCACGTAATTCATACCAGGTCACGGTTTGATCTGACGAGCCTTTTTCAACAGTGACGATGCGCGCTTCACGCGGATAGGGTGGTTTCGTTGGCATAATTTTCCCTCTTCTCTCAGTTGTCCACGGGCAGCCGTGATCCTCTGCCTACCGTGAAGTATAGACAACGGAGGATCGCTGCAAAAAAAGAGAGAAAAATCTGAGGGTTTAGCTGGCGCGCGCCAGTGACAGCGACTGCAAAATTTGCTCAACCACGCGCTCGGGTGATTGCATCGCATTCACTTCATGGTGCGCGGTTTGACGATACAGATGCGCGCGTTCACGCAGGATATCGCCCATCTCTTCGGCAATCGGACGGCCGGTTAACGTCGGACGCTGCGCCGCTTCCGGCTGATGTTCGAGACGTTGCGCTAAGACGTCCGATGGCGCATTGAGCCAAATCACCTGACCATGTTCACGCATAAAGCGACAGTTGGCTTCGGCCAACACCATGCCGCCGCCGGTGGCAATAACCGTATTTGGCGCGGTAACCGCACGCAGCGATTCGGTCTCACGGGCGCGAAAGCTCTCCCACCCTTCAGATGCCACAATCTCGGCCACGCTTCGCTGGGTGGTGAGTTGCAGATGGTGATCGGTATCGTTGAAGGCATAGCCCAGCGCTTGCGACAGCGCCTGGCCCACCGTGGTTTTACCGCAACCGCGTGCGCCGATCAGATAGATGGGTAATGACATCCAGGCTCATCCTCCGCCGTAATGTGCCGCACGGGCAACGTCATCAGGTCAATAATGCGTCGCATAATACCTGGATTTTATTTTATCAGCCACCCGCGAGGCACGATTTACGCGTATTTCAGTCACATCCTGGGCTATTCGATTGATTAACCAGCGGAAAACAATGCATGAATCGTGCATCGCCGAAAATGTAAGAGCGGGCAACATTTCCTTACCAGGCCGCTGATTTACTTTCCTGGGTCGCGCCCTCATATATTGAGTCATACCGTAAATGGAGGTTTCCCATGAAAAACGAAGAACAACAATTGATTGAAAGCCTGTTCAGCCGACTGAAACAGGCTGAAAGCCAAAGCGGCCCGCGTGATGCAGGCGCAGAGCAGTTGATCAAACAGCATTTACAGAATCAGCCTGGCGCGCCTTACTACATGTCGCAGGCGATCCTGATTCAGGAAGCGGCGCTGAAAAAGCTCAATGCACAGGTCACGGATCTGGAAAATCGTCTGGCGCAGGCGCAACAGCAACAGGCGCCACAGCAGAGCAGCGGCGGTTTTCTTTCAAGCCTGTTTGGCGGCGGTTCGCGTCCAGCAGCCTCTCAGCAACCACCAGCCTGGGGCACGCCACCGCCGCAGCCTCAGCAGCAGTATGCGCCCCCGCCACAGCAGCAATACGGTGCAGCGCCGGCGCGCGGCACCGGCTTCCTCGGCGGCGCATTGCAAACGGCAGTTGGCGTGGCGGGTGGCGTGGTGATGGCGGATATGCTGACCAGCATGTTCCACCATTCGCAACCGGAAGAGATCGTTAACATCATTAACGAACCGGCGCTGCCGCAGGTCGATAACAGCCTCGATACCTTCAACGGCAACGACAGTAACAACGCGTTTCTCAATGATAATTCGGGTTGGGATAACAACCTGGCGGATAACAATGATTTCGGCGATTTTAGCAGCGGTGGCGACTTTGACGACGATGACAGCTTCGTCTGATTAGCGCTGGCGTAACCACTTATCCAGTTCATTAGCAAACAGTTGGCGGTCGCGTTGGCTCAACGTCGACGGACCGCCACTCTGAATCCCGCTGGCACGCATCGTTTCCATAAAGTCACGCATGGTTAAGCGCTGACGGATGGTATCCGGCGAATAGCGTTCACCGCGCGGATTCAACGCCGCAGCGCCTTTCTCCAGCACTTCCGCTGCCAGCGGAATATCGCCGGTAATCACCAGCTCACCAGGCTGCACGCGTTTCACAATCTCATTATCGGCCACGTCAAAACCGGCAGCCACCTGCAGCGTTTTCAGCCACGGCGAAGGCGGCACGCGCAGCGGCTGGTTAGCGACAAACGTCACGGTGACTTTGGTGCGCTCCGCAGCGCGGTACAACACCTCTTTGATGACATTGGGACAGGCATCCGCATCAACCCAAATCGACATGATGACTCCTTTTTCGCAGACAATGAGGCTGATCTTGCCGTGCTGCGGCAGAATGGCAACTGTTTTTGCTGTCTGCCTGCCTTGTTATTAATCCTCGCTGACGTAAGCTTAGCCCCACAGAAAATGAACCACTTAGAGGATAAAGCGATGCTGGAGAAAAAAATCGGGTTTGTCGGCTGCGGCAATATGGCGAAAGCTATCATCAGCGGACTGGTGAACAGCGGGCAGATCGCCCCGGCCAATATCCTGGTATTTGACCGCAAACCGGCCACCAATCAGGCGATGGCGCAACAGTACGGCATCACCGCCGCAGAGAGCGTTGAAAGCCTGGCGCGTGAAGTCGATATCCTGTTTGGCGCGGTGAAACCCAATGTGATTCTCAAAGTGCTGAAAGATGTTGCCGGTCAACTGAAAAAAGATGTGCTGGTGGTATCGATTGCGGCGGGTGTGACGCTCGATTCATTGGCTTCTGTTTTAGGCCACGATCGCAAAATCATTCGCGTGATGCCCAATACGCCGTCGCTGGTGAATGAAGGCATGACGTCGGTGACGCCTAACGTGCTGGTGGAAGCGCATGAAGTGGATGAAGTGGTCGCCATTTTCGAGAGCTTCGGCAAAGCGGCGGTGGTGAATGAATATCTGATTCACGCGGTAGTTGGCGTAAGCGGTTCGGCACCGGCGTATGTGTTTATGTTTATTGAAGCGATGGCGGATGCCGCGGTGCTCGGCGGCATGCCGCGTGCACAGGCGTATCAGTTCGCGGCGCAGGCAGTAAAAGGCTCAGCGCAGATGGTGCTGGAAACCGGCGAGCATCCGGGCGTGCTGAAAGATCGGGTGTGTTCGCCAGGCGGCACCACCATTGAAGCGGTAAAAGTGCTGGAAGAGAAAGGCTTCCGCGCCGCAGTGATTAACGCGATGCAGGCTTGCATGGCGAAGTCAGAGGCGTTGAGTAAGCAGTGATCGGAGCGGTTTGCCCCTCACCCTAACCCTCTCCCGCAGGCGGGAGAGGGAACCGATCGAGCATGTTGCCGCATCTATCTCTCCCGCCAGCGGGAGAGGAAATAGTGAGCTCGGGCGGCCCCTTCTCCCGCTGGCGGGAGAAGGTTGGATGAGGGGCAGCGCGCGCTGCACTCTACCCCTGATACGCCTCATACAGCGCAATCCCCTGCGCCAGCGTCATCGGGTGCTGCATCTCGTGCACCAGCGCTGCCGTCAACGTATACAGCCCGGCAGAACACACCGCCGCAATCATCCCTTCGCGGCAATAGAAAGCGATAAAGCGCTTATCCTGCAGCGATCCCAGCAGGCGATAATCATCCCACTCCTCCGCATGCCCCAAATACTCATAACGGGTACCGTAGTGCGCGGTCCAGAAGAATGGCACGCGGTCATACAATATCTGTTTACCCAACATATTCAGTGCCGCGATACGCCCCTGCTGATGTGCCACGCGATAGTGCTCAATACGTTGCGGGCCACGCACCGAAGGGTAGCTGGCGATATCACCGGCCACCCAAATGTTATCCGCCACGCGTAGCTGACTGTCCGTCAGTAAGCTGCCATCCTCTTCGAGCGGCAGGTCGTGAATGAATTGGGTTGCGGGCACCACGCCGGTACCGAACAGCACCAGGCTGGCCTCTACCGTCTTGCCACTTTTCAGGCGCACAGCGCTGACTTTGCCCTCGCCTTCCAGCGCCACTGGATCGCCCTCAACAAATTTCACCCCGTTGCTGCGGTGCAGATCGTAAAAGTGACGGCCAATCTCTTCGCCAAACTGTTTGGCAAACGGCAGCGGATGACGCGCAATCACCGTGACCTCAACATCACGATTACGTAGCGATCCGGCCATCTCCATGCCAATAAAGCTGTTGCCGATAATCACCAGCTGTTCGGTTTTATCCACCTCTTTCAGCAGTTCATCGGCCTGATTGAGAGAGCGCAGCAGATGCACGCCGTCCAGATCCTTGCCTGCAATGTCCAGCGGTTGCGGCACGCCGCCGCTGGCAATCAGCAGTTGATCGAACTTCACCTGCTGACCGCCCTTAAGGATCAGCGTCTGCTCCAGCGCTTTCAGCTGCTCCACATCCCCCTGAATGCGCTGTACCGCGCCCAGGACATCTTGCTTGAGGAGTTTCGGCACCTCTTCAATTGCCATTTTGCCGGACGGCACAAACTTGCTTAGCGCCGTGCGATCGTAAGGTGCCTCTGATTCACGCTCGATCAACACAATCTGCCCGCTAAAACCTTCATCACGCAGCGTCCAGATCGCCGCGCTGCCCGCCGCGCCCGAACCTAAAATCACGCACACTGGCGAAGTTCCCTGGGCGGATGGTGCACTGGCGGGCGCCATCGCCTGCGGATTGACCAGCACTTTGCCCTGTTCAACCCGCACCGGATAACGTTTCAAATTGGCTAATGCCAGCGGCTCACACATCTGGCCATCCTGCAGCTGAAACACTGCTTTGTGCCACGGACAGATTAGCTTGTCACCACATACCGCGCCCTGCTCTAACGGCGCACCGGCATGCGGGCATTTGGCCTGAAATGCCTGCACGCGCTCATCGTCACGAATCAACACCACATCGGTGTCGCCAACGGTAAATTTGGTGGGTTTGCGCTGCGCCAGCGACTTGAGTTCCACGACGGTTTGATAGCTCACGATAGGCCTCCTTTCTTCTGGTTTTTGATGTAGACAGCAAATCCCTACAAAGAGTAAGCCTGGCAAAGCGTGGTGATTTGTCCGCAATAGCAAAGCGCAACGGTAGCTAACTGGTTGTTAAATAGTAAAAGATAATCTGCGATTGTCAGGCCGCTGCGTCATGTCGCCACACGCACTCGCCCTGTTTTACACAGCCGCGCAGCTGCACGCTGCCATCCGTTTGCGGTGCCAGCAGCAGCAGATCGGCGGGCGCTCCGGCAGCCAAACCCTGTTGCTGCGGCAGATCGAGTTGGCACGCTGGTCGTATCGATGCCATCTCAATGGCTTGCGCCAGCGGAACCAACTTCTCGCGCAGCAGGAAGTTGACCCCGTCCAGTAGCCCGCGCGCAGAACCCGCCAGCAACTGCGGCGCATCCGCCAGACTCAAACGACCGCTGGCGCTAAGCTGCACGCGGCCACCGATGGCAGTGTGATAAATGCCCGGTGGCTGCCCAGCGAAGGACGTCACGTCACTGACCAGCAGCGCCTGCTCGCCTTTGGCGCGCAAAAACACTTTCAGCACGTCCGGCGGCAGATGGTCGCCATCGGCAATCAGCGTGGCCGTCAGCGCATCTTCGGCCAGCTGCTGCCAGATGTAATTTGGATGACGCGGCAGCTGCAGATGCGCGCCGTTGCCGAGATGGGTGGAAAGCGTAGCGCCGGCAGTTACCGCTGCGTGAATCTGCTCAGAGGTTGCCGCAGTATGACCAATCGCAACGCGCACCTGCTGCGCCACGCAATGCCGGATCAGCGCGTCGCTTTGCGGCCACTCCGGCGACAGCGTTAACAGCCGGATGCGCCGCTGCGCCGCCTGCTGCCAACTATCGAACAGCGCGATATCCGGCGCGCGAATCGCCTCGCGCGGGTGCGCACCACGCGGCCCATCTTCTGGCGACAGAAACGGACCTTCCAGATGAAAACCCGGCACCGCACGCGCCACCTCAGGATGCTGCTGGCAAGCGCTGGCCAGCCGCTGCATCGCGTGCGTAATCTCTAGCGGACTGGCAGTGATTACCGTCGGCAAATAGCTGGTCACGCCCTGCTGCCACAGCGCGCGCGTGGCGTGCAGTACATCTTGCTCACTAAAAGGAAAGTGGTTGAAATCGACGCCCTGAAAACCGTTGACCTGCAGGTCGACAAAACCCGGCGCGAGGATAATATCGTCATCGAGTGCGTTCAGCGCGCGCACCTTAGCAATGCTGCCGTGCTGAATCTCCAGCTCGATGGGTTGCAACGTGCGGTAATCACGGCCGCGCAAAATGGCGTTAGTCAAATGTCACCTCCGGGCAGGCAGCGCTATCGGTATACAGCGTGCAGTGCGGATGCTGGCGCAGCCGGGTTGCCGGACAAGCCGTGGAGATAGCGTCATTGAGCGTTGCCTGCACCGCCGCACGTTTGCTGGCGCCCGGCACTATGCAGAACAGGCGCCCCCCGCTCATCAAGGCCGGAATGGTCAGCGTCACCGCATGCGTCGGCACCGCTGCGAAGGTGGCAAAACAGCCATCGTTGACCTGCTGCTGGCGGCAGGCATCATCCAGTTGCACCACCTTAACGCTGTAAGGATCGCTGAAGTCTGCCACCGGCGGATCGTTAAAGGCTAAGTGGCCGTTCTCGCCAATCCCCAGACACACCACATCAATAGGCGCGGCGTTAAGCTGTTGACTATATGCAGAACAGATTGCCGCCGGATCGCCGCTGGAGGGAATCAGATGGACTTCGCCCGGCCGCACCACATCAAACAGGTGCTGACGCAGAAACTGGCTGAAACGCTGCGGCGCAGCGGGATCAAGTCCGATGTATTCATCCATGTGGAAGGCGTGAATGCGTGACCAGTCGATGTCCGGCGCCGCAGCCAGCGCGGCAAGAAACTCGTTTTGCGACGGCGCAGCGGCAAACACCATACGCACCAGCGGTTGTGCACTCAGCCGCTGGCGCAGATACATCGCCACGTCCTGGGCTGCCTCAGCGCCTAGCGCAGCGCGACTGGCGAAGCGTTTGACCTCCAAACGCTCCTTTTTTCCCTGTTGTAATAGCGTCATGTTATCCCTCCTGAGAAACATTGGTTTTCTGCGGCCAGCGCTTATCGGCGGTCGCATCCTGATCCTGATTCAGGGCGTTCAGCAGTTGATCCACTTCCGGGCGAACCGGCGCACGGCGCAGCCAACCCATGGCGATAAACAGCACCAGCGATGACATCACCGGCGCAGCGACCACCGTTGCGGTGCTGACATCGGTAAAGATAAATTTCACGCAGAAGAAGGTGCCAACCCCCACCGCCCAACTCACCAGCGCGGCGGCGCTACCGCTGCGACGAAAGGCTGGTAGCAGCCCGAGCAGCATCGGGATTGATATCGGACCGACCAGACCACCAAACCAGACGATCAGCAGTGACAGCACGCCGCCGAAATGGCTGGCGTTCATGGCAATCACCAGCGTGGTGATAATGAACAGAAAGGCGGTGAGTCGCGCCACCAGCAGCGAACTTTTACCGCGCTGAAAGCGCCTCGGCAGCATGCCCGGCAGAATATCGCGCGTGACGACGGCAGTAATGGCGTTGGCATCAGAGGAGGTCATCGATAGCGTATGCGTGAACATCGCCACCAGCACCAGCCCTACTAAGCCATTCGGCAGCAGTTCCATCGCCATCATCGAATAAGAGCGCGACGGATCGCTCAGGCCAGGAAACAGCAGCGGCGCTGCCCACATCGGCCAGAACAGAATTAACGGCCAGATAAGATAGAGTGCCGAGGAGAGCAGCGCCGCTTTGCGGGCATCGCGGCCGGCGGGCGCAGCAATAAAACGCTGTGCCAGATTCCAGGTACCGCCGTTGTAACTCAGGGTATAGATGACAAAATAGGCGAGCACAAAGCCGAGGGTATAGGGTTCCTGAATGATCTGCGTATGGGTTGGCGGCAGCCGCTGCCAAATGGTGAACAGCTCGCCAAAACCGCCAAGATGCATCGCCACCGCCACCACCATCACAATGGCGGCGACAAACTGCACCACAAACTGACCGAAATCGTTGCAGGCATCGGCCCACAAGCCGCCCATCACGGTGTAAAACAAGCTGAGCGCCCCGGAAACACAAATACCTATCAGCGGATCGAGCCCGGTGAAGACGTTGATAATCACCGCAATCGCCGCCCACTTCGCGCCGACATCGAAGGTTTTCAGCAGCACCCCGCTCCACGCCAGCACCATCTGCGTTGGCAGGTTATAGCGCGTGGCGAGATATTCCATCGGCGATTCGATATTCATATAAATGCGCAGTCGCGCCCAGCGCGGGGCAAAGAGACGCGAGCCAATCAACACGGCGATGGCTATCGGAAAGGCCCACCAGAAATAGATGGTGATGCCCATGTTGTAAGCTACCGCCGCGTAAGCCACAAATACCGCAGCGCTGTAGCCCGACATGTGATGCGACACGCCCGACAACCACCACGGCATTTTTCCGCCGGCGGCAAAAAAATCGCGCGTGCTGCCCACCTTGCGCATCGCCCACAGGGTAATAGCCACAATCATCAGCGCGTACAGCGCCATCACAGCATAATCAAGCACATTCATAGCAGACTCCACAGATAAAGGCTGCCCAACGAACGGTCTGGCTTCGCAGGGATTGAGCGGGTTTGACTGAATTAGTCATCACTTAGGACTAATGCATCCTGCCAGCGTTGTGGCGGCGTTTTTGTGATGAACATCCTGGTATGAGTTTTTCCTCTGACGTGATAAGTAAACCTGAATATATCTACGCTGCGGTTAACTGCAATAAGAAAGGGTTCATGATAAACATGAACCCTTAATATATTTAAGCTGCCGTTATCTAAAGGCATCGCACACTTCAGCCAATAATTAAATCAGCTCTTCTTCAGACATGAACTCATAAAGGTTTTACGCGCATCGCCAGTGAGCTTTTTATCGCCCGCATCAGCATTACAGGTTTTCATCTTCATTTGTTGCGGCGTCATATTGCCCATTTTGCTGTCTTTTTTCAGACAGTCACTCATAAAGCTTTTACGCGCATCGCCTTTCAGATTTTGTGTACCGGCACTTTGGTTACACGTGGTCATTTTTTCCTGCTGCGCGGTTTTCTCTGCCGCGCTCGCTCCGCCTGCAATCAGCAAGCCTGCTGTCATTATTGCCAAAAGACACGATTTCATTACCGGATTCTCCATAGCATTATTGCCCACTAAGCATGGCACGGAATAAGTCAATACGAGAAATCGATAACGACATTCGCCGGTAAAAACAGGCGAAAATCTTTATACCCGCGGATGGTCCAGCAGCTTCTCAACATAATTACGCAGCAGGGTGGTATCAGGCGTTTCAGCGGCAGGCGCCACGGGCGGCATCGCTAATTTAATACCGGTGGCAATTTCATGGAATTGTTCGGAGTTCAGTTTGCGCAGCATCGCGGTGACCACGATCTCTAACGCCTCTACCTGAACCACTAATTCTTTAGACTCTTCTTCTTTTTCAGCCAGCTTTAGAAGGAGTTCCGCAATCAGGTTTTTCATGCGACAAGCTCAATGAGAGAAGAAAAACAGACGTTAGCATTGAGCGGAATAAAACAACAACAATTATTCGGTATTTTGCGTAAAAAATAGATTAGCCGCAGCGCGAAAAAAGAGATGCAATATCAATATGTAACGGCGAAACGTTTCACTGGCGAGTCCTTTATTTATTGAAACGTTTCGCTGGCTAGATTAATTAACCCTGGCGCTCATTATTGCGGCCCCATAAAGCCACGTCCCGGCCCGCCACCGCCATGCCCATGACCGCCGCCCCAGCCGCCGCCCGGAGGGGGGAAAATGCAACCGCTCAGCGCGGTGACCAGTGCCGCAACTGCGGCGAATTTAATAATACGAACCATAATTACCTCGGAATGGTGAAATCGGGCTGAGTGTATGAGGCCGCACCGGGCGCGACAATACAGAATTCTCCGCAACCCGGCGCTATTCATCTCCGCTCACCACGCTTAACAATTTACTGGCACTAAAGCGGCTAAAACATCACAGAGGCGCCATCACGGCCTGCCACTCAGCGCGCAAAATCGCGGCAGATGGCTTTACAGCCGAGGCAATTTCACGCAATGTGAGCGCATTACAAAATATGAGATCTCATCATGACCTTATCTGCTGTGTCCCTCAGCGAAATTCTGGCGCGCCGTGACTGGGAAAATCCGGTGATCACCAGCCTAAACCGGCTGGATGCGCATCCCCCGTTTGCCAGTTGGCGCGATGAAACCCAGGCGCGTGACGATCGTCCTTCTCCCTCGCGGCTGATGCTGAATGGCCAATGGACCTTTAGCTACTTCACCCAACCTGAAGCGGTGCCGCAAAGCTGGCTGCTGCAGAATCTGCCGGACGCGCAAACGTTGCCGGTGCCCGCTAACTGGCAGCTACACGGCTTCGACGCCCCCATTTATACCAATGTGCAATATCCGATTCCGGTGACACCGCCTTTTGTGCCGAAAGAAAATCCCACCGGATGTTATTCGCTCACATTCAAAGTGGATGATAACTGGCTGCAGCAGGGCCAGACGCGCATTATCTTTGATGGCGTGAATTCAGCTTTCTTCCTGTGGTGCAACGGACAATGGATCGGCTATTCGCAGGACAGCCGCCTGCCCGCTGAATTTGACCTCAGCCGCGCGCTGCAGCCAGGTCAGAATCGCTTAGCGGTGATGGTGCTGCGCTGGAGCGATGGCAGCTATCTGGAAGATCAGGATATGTGGCGCATGAGCGGCATCTTCCGTGACGTCAGCCTGTTGCATAAACCAGCAACCCAGCTCGCCGATGTGCAGCTTGAAACCGCACTTAGCCCGGAATATCTGCGCGGTGACCTGCGTGTGAACGTCAGGATCCAGCCGGGCACACGTCAGCCTGCGCAGTGTCGATTACGCGTCAGTTTGTGGCTCGGTGAAAAATGCGTTGCTGAGCAGGAGCAGGCGCCGGGCAGCGACATCATTGATGAGCGCGGTCATTATCCCGAACGTGCGTTGCTAGTGCTGCCCATCACTCAGCCGCTGCTGTGGAGCGCCGAAACGCCGCATCTTTATCGCGCGGTGGTTGCCCTGCTGGATGAAAATGGCGCGTTGCTGGAAGCCGAAGCGTATGACGTTGGCTTCCGTCGCGTCAGCATTGAGAACGGCCAGCTGTGCCTGAACGGCAAACCGCTGCTGATTCGCGGCGTGAACCGCCACGAACATCATCCGGAAAATGGGCAGGTAGTGGATGAAGCCAGCATGCGGCGCGATATCGAACTGATGAAGCGCCACAACTTCAACGCGGTGCGCTGCGCTCACTATCCTAATCATCCGCTGTGGTATCGGCTGTGCGATGAGTACGGTTTGTACGTGGTGGATGAAGCCAATATTGAAACGCACGGCATGCAGCCGATGAACCGGCTCTCGAGCGATCCGCGTTGGTTCGCGGCCTACAGCGAGCGCGTGACGCGCATGGTGCAGCGCGATCGCAATCACGCCTGCATCATTATCTGGTCGCTGGGCAATGAATCCGGGCACGGTAGCACGCACGATGCGCTCTACCAGTGGGTGAAAAGCAGCGATCCTACACGTCCGGTGCAGTACGAAGGCGGCGGTGCGAATACCGCAGCCACTGATATCGTCTGTCCGATGTACGCGCGCGTCGATCAGGATCAGCCCTTCCCGGCCGTGCCGAAGTGGTCACTGAAAAAATGGATTGGCCTGCCGGGCGAAACGCGCCCGCTGATTCTGTGTGAATATGCGCATGCGATGGGCAACAGTTTGGGTGGTTTCGCCAAATACTGGCAGGCTTTCCGTCAGTTCCCGCGCCTGCAAGGCGGCTTCGTCTGGGACTGGGTCGATCAAAGCCTGACGCGATACGACGATAATGGCGAGCCATGGCAAGCCTACGGCGGCGATTTTGGCGACACGCCGAACGATCGCCAGTTCTGCATGAATGGCCTGGTGTTTGCCGATCGCTCACCACATCCGGCGCTGTTTGAAGCCCAACGCGCACAGCAATTCTTCCAGTTTCAACGCGATAGCCAGGATGCCTGGCGCTTTACCGTCACCAGCGAATATCTGTTCCGTCGTAGCGATAATGAAGTGCTGCGCTGGTCGATTGAGCAAGATGGCGTCGCCCTCGCCAGCGGTGAATTGCCGCTCGACCTCGCGCCACAAGGTAGCCAGTCGTTTACGCTGCCAGCCAGTGAGAACCTGCAGGGCAACGCCTGGCTGAACCTGGCGGTTTATCAGCTCAACGCCACGCCGTGGTCTGAGGCCGAGGCGCGCGTCGCCTGGGATCAGTGGCCGCTGCCCGCCGCGTTACCTGAGCGCGTAGCTGAAATTAGCACCACCGCGCCCGAGCTGATCGCTAATCACGATCTGGTCGCGGTGGTGCTGCCGCAGCAGCGCTGGCACTTCTCCCGCCGCAGCGGCGAGCTGGTGCAATGGTTTGTTGATGATGCCGAAACGCTGTTAACGCCGCTGCAAGAGTGCTTTATACGTGCGCCAATTGATAACGACATTGGTACCAGCGAAGCCGCCAACGTTGATCCCAATGCGTGGATCGAGCGCTGGAAACGCGCGGGATATGATCAGCTGGAAGCGGTGCTGGTGGATATGCAGGTCGATAGCCTGAAACACAGCGTGCTGATTGAAACCTGGCATCAGTGGCAGGCCAACGGGCAACTGATCTTCACCAGTCACAAACGTTATCAAATCGGCAGCAACGGGGAGTTGTCGGTAAGCGTGAGCGTGGAGCAGGCGCCCGGCTTGCCGCCACCGGCCCGCATCGGTCTACGTTGTCAGTGGGTGAAAGCACCACAGCAGGTGAGCTGGCTCGGCTTAGGCCCGCACGAGAACTATCCAGATCGCCAGCTAGCAGCGCAGTTCTCGCGCTGGCAGTTGCCGCTGGCCGCGCTGAGCACCGCCTACGTATTCCCGGGTGAAAATGGCTTGCGCTGCGGCACGCGTCAGTTGCAGAGCGGTGACTTGCAGGTCAGCGGCGACTTCGCTTTCTCGCTCAGTCGTTACAGCCTTGAACAGCTGAGTGCAACCTCGCATCGCCACTTATTACAGGAAGAGGATGGCTGCTGGCTGCACCTCGACGGCTTCCATATGGGCGTCGGCGGTGACGACTCCTGGAGCCCGAGCGTCAGCCCGGAGTTTTTGCTTTCTCAGCAGCGCTGGCACTACGCGCTGAAGTTGCGTCAGTAGGTTTTTCCGCCGCATCACGCTGGCTCCGCGGTGGAGTCAGCGTGGTTTTCGGGCGGCGATAGAAGCGACGCAGCAACACCACGTTCACTAACACCACCATCGCCGTGGCGAAGAACACCCAGCGATATCCGGTGGCCGCTGATACCGCCGCGCCCAGCAGCGGCCCCGCAACATTTCCCAGGTACATAAACGATTGGTTATAGCCGAAGATGCGGCCGGTGATGTTATCGCGCGAATGACGCACCAGCAGCGTCTGCACCGCGGGCATCATGGCGCCATCGGCAAAACCGAGCAGGAAACGCAGCACGCCAAGTTGCGTGGCGCTGGTGACAAAGGACATCGCCACCAGCAGCACCAGCGAAACGATCATGGTGGCGATCAGAATACGTTGCGTACCAATGCGATCGCCGAGCTTGCCGAGCCGTGGCGCGGAGATCAGCGCCGACACGCCCGGCAGCGCGGCAATCACGCCACTGAGAAAGGCGATGTTTTGCGCATTCGGCGCCAGCTCGCGTACAAACAGCGTCAAAATCGGATTTACCGAGCCGTTGCACATCTGAATCACCATGGTGGTAACAAACAGGCACATCATCAGGCGCGGGTTATCGAGGCTACGAAACACCTCGCGGCCGCTCAGTTTGTCCTTCTTGCTCACCGGTGTATAACCGGTCTCTTTAATCAGGAATAGCGTGACGAGGAAGCTCACCATCAGCAACACCGCGGTGACGATAAACACCATGCGCAAACCGAGCCAGTCAGCCAGCAACCCGCCAATCATCGGTCCAAGGATCACGCCACTGATTTGCCCGGTAGAGACGCAGCTCAGCGCCCAGCCGCTGCGCTCGCGCGGCACCTGCGCCGCCACCAGCGCCATCGCATTGGGGATATAGCCAGAAGTGAGTCCCATCAGCGCACGCAGTAGCAGCAGTTGCCACGCCTGCGTAACAAACGCCTGCAACAGAATCACCGCGCCCATGCCGAATGACGCGCGCAGCAGCATCAGCTTGCGCCCTTTGCGGTCGGCAAGGCTGCCCCATAATGGCGCCACGGCGGCAGAAACAATGAAGGTGACGCTGAAGGTGAGTCCTGACCATACGCTCAGCGCGTTACCGCCACGAATCCCGAGTTCTTCAACATACAGCGGCAGGAAGGGAATGATCTGACTGATGGCGAGGCCGGTGAAAAAGCAGCCAAACCAGACTGATATCAGATTAACTTTCCAGGACTCGATGGAGCGTAACATGGGCGTGAGCATCAGCAGAATAGAACGAGGCTTAAGTCTAACAATCTCGTAACATTACCGGACGGCAAAACATGGCATGGGGTAAAAAACGCAGTTTTCCGCTGTTGAGCGTGATTCTGCTCACAGCAAATCATGCCAGAAGCCCGTTTTTTAGTGTCTTTATGTGCTGAAACAATGCCTGCCGCAAGATAAGCGCATCGCAACGCCCGGCAAACGTGAAAAAATATGTCTACTCGTTACTGACATTATTCATCACCGCATCTATGTTTAAAAAACCACCAGTGATCACTGGCGACGTGCTGCCCGTTCTGGACAGTCCGCATGATTAACCCATATTTACCCATGCTGCCATTATCTGGCGGCGGGCATCGTTGTCTCTGCGGAGGTCAGCTATGAGAACCCAGCCAAACAGCGCCAGTCGGGCGATTACCGACTACTTCAATAGCCCCGCCTGGCATGCACCGCATGAAAGCGATGTGTTGGCGGCGATCATGCGCGAACTGATGGATGACGGGCAGCCTGCCACCAGCAAAGCGATTATTGCGCGGGTGATCGACAAGCTGGAATTTGAAGGGGATGAACAGCAGCTGCAGAGCTATCGCAATCTGCTGGCGAAACTGCTGGAATCGGGGCCGCAGAAGTAGCGGCCCACGGCACTATTTTACCGCACGCAGATGGTCGGCTTCGCTGACAAACGCTTTGCCGCTCTGACGCTGGTACAGGCACAGTTCGCGGCCGAGCTGGTTTTTCATGTGCTTTTGCGGATAGCGACCCTCCAGCAGCAGCGCATCAAAACCCACGCGGTCATCATAATGAATCGGCTTACCCACCACTTTAGCTGTCTTCAGGCCACTGGCCTTGAGGCAGCTTTGCTGCATATTTTTGTCGTTTTGCTGCCACGCCGCTTCGCTCGAGGCATTCGCCAGCGGGCTTAATAACAGCGTTAACAGCAGCAACGTTCCGCTCTTTTTCATCATCACTCCTCAATCAGCTTTGCAGGCCGAAAGATAAAAAAATTCCCGCCGTAGCGGGAAGAAATAAGACGAGCATTGCATATTCGAGAGTGACGAGGAAATCTCCGTAGTGCGCAGCTATCCTCGCCCGGCGCTGTGACAGCCAGATGACAATGCAATGTCGTTTTGGTGTTAACCGCAGTACACCCGGGAAATCTTACCGCTCTGATCCGCCGCGAAATTTACCCGACGCAGATTGAAATCCATCGTGACCGCTGAATTCCACGGTATAGCACGCACCGGGACTTCGAAGCGCTTATTGTCGAGCGCCGATAGCGGCTGCCCTACATAGTTTTGATATTGCGATGCGCCGCACTGATCGGTTTCGGGATCGTGGCTGGCCGCCGCGCTGGTGTCAGGTTTGCTGGCAGACTGGCAAGCGGTCAGGGCAAAAAAGGCCGTAACCAGTAGCGCTTTTCCATAATGGGTCACAAGTTTCTCCTCCTGGATTAATAGACAACCGGTTTCTGAGAGTAGCAAAGCGTGACCGTGAAACGGAAACTTTTACAGCAGATTGGTCGCAGAAATGAGGGAAAAAGCGCGATCTTCTTCGCATAAATTAGGATTAATCGCACAAGCTGTCTAAAAATCAATCTGCCAGACACTACAATTAACTAAGAATTTTCTGAGTTGGAGGCGATTATGGAACTGGTTATTTTTGTCGGCTTCGCCGCGCTGATGACTTTTGTTGCCATTAGAGTGCGTTAGTCGTAAGGCACATTTGTAGCTACCGGTTGACGTTCAAGACGGTAGCTACGATGTGCAACATTAATTGATTAAAACTTCTTCCCTGAGCCGGGCATTAAACGCGGCTAACGGCATAGGCCGTCCCAGAAAATATCCCTGCCCTTCTTCGCAAGAGAGCGCTTTGAGCGCTTTTAACTGCGCTTCAGTTTCAATGCCTTCTGCCGTGATGGTGAGTGCAAACGCGCGCGCCAATCCAACAATCCCCGCCACCACTGATTGCGCCTGCTGCGATTCCGGGAACTCCTTCATCCAGGAGCGATCGATTTTCAGCCCATTGAACGGAAAGGTTTTCAGATAACCCAATGCCGCATAGCCGGTGCCAAAATCATCCACCGTTAGCCGCACGCCAAGCGCACGTAAACCTTGCATGATCTCCAGCGCGCGATCCGGATTCTCGAAGGTGACGTTTTCGGTAATCTCCAGTTCCAGCCGCGTGGCGGGTAATCCGCTGATACGCAGTGCATGCGCCACGCGCTGCACCAGATCGTTGGCTCGGAACTCAACCGGTGAAATGTTAACTGAGACGTAACGTTGTTCACCCCAATGGTAGGCATCGAGGCAGGCACGCATCAGCACCCAATCGCTAATCGCAGTTATTAATCCTTTTTCTTCCGCCAACGGAATAAAGCGATCCGGCGTGATCCATTGACCATCTTCCAGCTGCCAGCGAATCAGCGCTTCCGCGCCAGCCAGCTTTCCGCTCTGCAGCTGATAGCGCGGCTGATAGTGCAGTGAAAAAGCTTTATTTTTCAATGCCGCTTCTATTGCCTGTGCCATGTCACGCTTCGATTGCAGGTGATTTGCCATATCGCTGGAATACCACATCCATTGATTGCGCCCGGCACTGCGTGCCTGGCTGAGCGCGATGTCTGCCAGTCGCAATAGCGCTTCCGGTTGTGCTGCATCTTGCGGCGCAGAGACGATACCCATGCTGGCGGTTAAATTGATCTGATGCGATCCGCTGATAATCGGTTGATGAACGGTGCGTTGCAATGCACGACAGCGGTACTCAACGCCAGCACGGGTAGTTTCGCGCAGCAGCAGAATAAAGGCATCGCCGCCAAGCCGGGCCGCCAGCTCATTCGGCGCCAGCAGATTTTTCAACCGCTGTGAGATCTCATTCAGCACCGCATCGCCCACCGAGTGGCCCCAGGTATCGTTAATCGGTTTGAACTCATCGAGGTCAAAGCTGATGACAAACAGCGGATCCTCTTCGCTAACGCTCTCCAGATAAGTGGTCAAATACTCCTGCAGCTGAACGCGATTGGCCAATCCCGTCAGCATATCGTGACGTGACAGGAATTGAATTCGCGCTTCGGCATCCACTTCATGAGTGATATCTGAAACCGTGCCGCGGAAACCGGCACGCAGGCCATTACGACGAATTGTTTTCGCCATTAATTGCCCAATGCGCCGTTCACCGCTGGCCGACATAAACTGGCAGCGCAACGGCACGCGCTGCACTTCTTCCTCTTGATGCATCAACCATGACACCAACGAATGGCTGGGATGGCTGATGAGTTGATCAAGTGAGCGTCCCATCCAACTCTTTACCTGATGGCCAGTAACCGCAGTAAAGCGTGACGAGAGATAGCGCAAGCGGCCCTGGTCGTCGATCTCCCAAATCCAGTCCGATGCCGCTTCCGCCAAATCGCGAAAACGTTCTTCGCTATCAGCGAGTTCACTTTGGCTGACAGCCAGCATTTCAAAACGACGATCGGAAATGACCGCGTTGTGTAACGCGTGACGGATCACGCGGCGCGTCACCAGCGTCACGGCCAGCGCCGTAAACAGCAACAGCGGCATCATCATCCAGATCACGCCAAATCCGGGATCTTTCGGCTTCCAGCGCAGTACCAATGATTCGCCCTGCAGCACCGGTTCAACCAGACGTGGCTCAAACAGGGCATCGTTTAAACCGCTGGCAATGCGCGGTTCAATCACGTTAAGAGATTTGCCTAACGCTTGCAGTTTATCCGGGGTAAAAATATTGACGAAAATCATCACCGACGCGGGGCCAGCAATAGTAGGAAGATCGGGCACTTTGCCCGGTGTAATTGGCGCGGCGACGATAATCGCCGGGTTATTCTCAACGATCGCATTGCGCGCGATACCATCGCGTTGCGTGCGCGCCGTGTTCAGCAACAGCGAACTTTGCCCGCCTAACCAACTCTCGAGAGAAGCATCAGATAATTTACCGCGAATCACCGCATAGCGGGTTTTCCCGCTGCCATCGACCACAAACACGCCGTCGTAGTGATACTCATTATAAAGCCCAGGACCAAAGTTCTCTTCGTCCCACGCCCAGACTTTATTGACCGTCAGATGCAGGTTTTTCCAGCCTTCGCCCCAGTTAGCGTAATCACGCGCATCGACAATCATCTCCTGCTGTTGCTGCTGCCACGCCTGACGCATTAGATTGGCGTCCTGCTGAATGGAGTCGCGGTTTTGGCGATGCGCGATAACCAGCACCATCATCACCGACAGCAGCAGCACGCCAAACAGCAGCGAGGATAAGGTGCGTAGGCTGCGCCGCGTCACCTTAACCGTGTGTGCTTCCATATTAGCCCTGGCGGCCAGGCCCGCGTGACGGTGAAACTCAGAATTCATGCGTAATGCTCGTAGAATACAGGCAGCAAAAAAGGCGGATGATGACGAACACGGCGCACATCTCCACCCTGTAAGGGTTTGATCGGTTATCGGCCCGGCGCGCCGCAGATTTAGTCTTGCTGGTGGAATATTTGAGCAGCGCAAATGTGCAGCACACCACCTCGACAGCGGTGATCGGCGTTGCTACTATGCGCTCTCCTCTGCTCGCTGAGTCGCCTATGGACACCCAATCCGACAAAGTTACGTTAACGCTGTTTTACGTGGGTAGCTTTGTGGTCTATTACCTCGTGACCATGCTGGTTACGCTGTTTCCCAATTATGGGATGCTGCGCACCAATGGCTTGCTGATGCCGGTGCTCTGCCTGGTAGAGTTTGCAGTGATCTATCCGCTATACCGCTTTTACTGCCAGCGTCGTAGTGATATTCCGCTTGGATTTGTGCGCCCGATGCAGGGGCTGCTGTTTATCGGCCTGCTGTTCGCTTTGATGGTGGCGCAGACTCAGTTTTTGCAGCCGGAAGGCTGGCTGATCGCCCAGTCGCAGCAGGGACGCAGCTCAATGCTGATTCTGCTGCTCACTGCGGTATTACTGGCGCCGGTGTTTGAAGAGGTGTTGTTCCGGGGATTCCTGCTGCAAGGTTTTCTGCTGTGGGCGCCGCGAAGCCGCTTTGCCTGCATGCTGCTCACTTCTCTGCTGTTCGCCGCCATGCATACCCAATATGTGCATTGGGAAACGCTGGTTGCGTTAACGCTGTTTTCACTGCTGCTGTGTTATGCACGCCTACGCAGTAACAGCCTGGCGCTGCCAATTTTCCTGCATACGCTAAATAACCTGATCGCTATCCTGCCCGCCTGGTATTTCGCCTGATACCCAAAAAACAGCCATCCTGCGATGGCCGTTGAGTTGCCTCAATTCCCTCACACCTGCGTCAGCCCGCCATCCACACAAATCTCGGCACCGGCAATGTAGCTGCTCTCATCGCTGGCGAGGAACAGCGCCACGTTGGCCACCTCTTCCGGCTGGCCCATGCGACTGAGCGGAATGGTGCTGGTGATGCCAATGCGCACCTCTTCGGACGCCGCCTGCATCATCTCGGTATCGATCGGGCCCGGCGCCACCACATTAATGCGGATGCCGCGCGCCGAAAGCTCGCGCGTCCAGGTGCGGGCAAAGGAGCGCAGCGCGGCTTTGCTGGCGCTGTAAACGCCATACCCTTGGGTGCCAATGACATCAGCGATCGACCCTATCAGCACCACGCTGGCGCCGGGCTTCAGCAGCGGCAGCGCCGCCTGCAGCGCAAACACCGGCGAGCGCACGTTGAGGCCGAAGATCTGGTCGAAATGCTCCGCGCCAATCTCATCAATGGTGGCGTACTCGGCCATTCCGGCGTTAATCACCAGCACATCAATCTGGTCGGACTCACGCTTAATCGTCTCAATAACACGGATCAGTTCACTCTGCTGGCTCACATCGGCACGCAACGGGTGCGCATTGCCGGTAATGGTGCTGCTGGCGGCCTGTAATTCTTCATCACGACGCGATGTAAACCAGGTCGTGGCGCCTTCGCGGGCAAACCGCTGACTAATTGCCAGTCCAATCCCCTTCGCACCGCCCAGCACCACCGCTACTTTGTTTTCCAGTCTGCTCATCTGCACTCTCCTGTTTGGGTAGAAAACAGATGGTATATATTTTATACTTAATAACAATTACGCACTTTGTTTATACCAGATATCGCGGAGTATATCGCCATGGCAGAGATCGACGGTAACAGCTTGAGAGATGTAGGAAAAACTCGTCCGGTGCTGGAGCACATCACCAATAAATGGTCGATTTTAATTCTCACCGTGCTCTGTACTAAGCCGTCGCGTTTCAACGAGATTCGTCGTCGGCTGGACGGCATCACCCACAAAGCGTTGGCGGATGCGTTAAAGCGGCTGGAGCGCAATGGGCTGGTGAATCGTGAAGTGTTGAACACGGCGCCAATCGGTGTGGAATACAGCCTGACGCCGCTGGCGCAGACGCTGCAGCAGCCGTTTATCGCCCTGTATGATTGGGCGCTGGAACATGGTCCATCACTGGAGCGTGCGCAGGAAGAGTACGATCGCACCCATACGGATGAGCTAGCGTAGGGCCGCCAATGATGGCGACCGCAGGCGCAAGAGCTACTCTTTTTCCGCTTCGAAATGGTTTTTAAACTGCTCGTAGATAGAGATCATATTGGAAGCATCGCCGTGCAGCGGGCTCAGCTTTCCTGCACGGACCAGTTCAATCACCAGCTGCAGGGCGGCTTGTTTTGGGCTGCTGGCCGGATGGGCAATTTCGTTCGACATGGTTAACTCACTCATCGTTTTTATCAGGGCCGCACAGTTTAGCCCAGATTACGCTACGGATGCGCGCCGCGCAGCGTATAATCTTGCCGACCGGACAAGAAAGCCGCTCAGGGTGATAATTGACTCCCGACGCGTTTAGCTATACTGGATCAAAAAAGGGAA
The DNA here is from genome assembly GCF_037149875.1 of Pantoea sp. USHLN256. NCBI lineage: Bacteria > Pseudomonadati > Pseudomonadota > Gammaproteobacteria > Enterobacterales > Erwiniaceae > Pantoea > Pantoea sp. USHLN256. The sequence goes on from NZ_JBBCQO010000001.1 coordinate 1,021,184, forward strand.
CGACCAGCCACACATTCCGTACCAGCGAGAAGGTGTTAAAGGAGTCTGATTATGCTGATTGGTTTTGTTTTGTTAGTGAGCGCGTGTGGGCATGATGCCTGTGACGCCTTGCCGGTTTCGGAGCGCATCTATCCGACCAAAGTGGCCTGTGAGCAGATGGCCGATCGCATCCATAAAGTCCGGCCAAACGTGGTCTTACTTTGTGGCGAAGTGCACCGTTAATTCGGTGCCAGTTTTATTACAGTCGCGCAAAAAACAGCCAGACGGCATTGCAAGAATGGGTTGTAGCGTTCAAAATATAAGCTGCTTTTCACTATTATCGTTGTGAATCCAATGAAAACATCTCGCCCCCGTCGTCCAAACGGACGCTGGGTTTACTACATTTTGTATGATGGCATCCTGTGGCCCTGCCCCGTGCGCTGGGAGTGGGAAAGCGGCTTCGGCGGCTGGCTGCCGTTCTACTTCTCGCCCACGTTTGAGTTCGTGGCGGGCGATCCGCGCAAGGCCTATCGCATTGCGCGCAGCAGTGTGCGTAACGTTCGTCATACCGATGGCGAATACGCCTGATTGATTAGCCAAGCTGCCACGGCAACCATGACGCCGTGAGCAGATAATGCAGTAACTCCAGTACCAAAATCACCATCACCAGCACGCCGAGCTTGTGACTGCCAATCCAGTCCTTCATCCCCATATCATCGCAGCCCAGCGAATCAGCATTAGCGCACCGCAGATGCACAACAGCACCACAATCATTTTCCAGTGTTTAGTTGCAGCCAGTTTTTTTGCCACGCATCCTCCAGACGACAGAAAGCAACGATGCGCCCTCAGGCGCACCGTTAATTCTAACGCTGGTCACCCAATAGGGCGATTATTTATTCAGCGTGTAGTCGAGCGTGATTTCAGCGTTCAGTACCTGAGACACCGGGCAGCCCGCTTTGGCTTTCTGGATAATCTCATCGAACCTGGCATCATCAATGCCTGGCAGCACAATGGCGCTGGTCAGCGCGATTTTGGTGATGGCAAAACCGTCGCCCTTTTTATCCAGCGACACATCCGCAGTGGTATCGATGCTGGTCGCTTTATGCCCTTCATTGCCCAACATCAGCGACAACGCCATGGAGAAGCAAGCAGCATGTGCTGCACCAATCAGCTCTTCCGGGTTGGTGCCTTTCTGCCCTTCAAAACGGGTATTGAAACCGTATGGTTGATTGCTCAACACACCGCTTTCAGTGCTTACCGTTCCTTTGCCTTTAATGTCGCCTTCCCAATGGGCCGATCCTTTCTTATGAATGGTCATGTCATTCCTCCTGTTTAGTTCGACAGGTAATGAGTATAGACAACGTGACTGATTTTGCTTTTCTCAGCTCACCACGCGTGGACGTGCCGGGCTTAATCCTGCCTCGCTCAGCAGCGCATTGGCCTGCACCAGCGAAGCCTGAGTAATCTCTTTAATGGATTTCGCACCGGTCAGCGTCATCGCCACTTTCATCTCTTTCTCAATCAGATTGAGCAGGTTCTCGACGCCGCGCTGGCCGTGCGTGGCCAGCGCATAGACAAACGCGCGCCCCAGCAGCACGCTGTCGGCGCCGAGCGCGATCATGCGCACCACATCCAAACCGCTACGAATACCGCTGTCGGCCAGAATGGTGATATCGCCTTTTACCGCATCGGCAATCGCCGGTAACGCACGCGCCGAGGAGAGCACGCCATCCAGCTGACGACCGCCGTGATTGGATACCACAATGCCATCGGCGCCAAACCGCACCGCATCACGCGCATCTTCCGCATCGAGAATGCCTTTGATCACCATCGGGCCATCCCAGAATTCGCGAATCCACTCCAGATCCTGCCATGAAATGGAGGGATCGAAGTTGTTCGCCAGCCAGCCAATGTAATCTTCCAGCCCGGTCGGTTTGCCAAGATAGGTGGAGATATTGCCGAGATCGTGCGGACGGCCATGTAGCCCGACATCCCATGCCCATTGTGGATGTGTTGCCGCCTGCCAATAACGGCGCAGTGCCGCATTCGGGCCGCTCATGCCCGAATGCGCATCGCGATAACGCGCGCCCGGCGTTGGCATATCGACGGTGAACACCAGCGTGGTGCAACCGGCAGCCTTGGCGCGCTCCAGCGCATTGCGCATAAAGCCGCGATCGCGCAGCACGTAGAGCTGGAACCACATGGGGCGATTAATTGCCGGCGCAACTTCTTCTATCGGGCAAACCGACACGGTAGAGAGCGTAAACGGAATGCCTTTCAGTGCCGCTGCGCGTGCCGCCTGCACTTCACCGCGGCGCGCGTACATGCCGCACAAGCCCACCGGTGCCAGCGCGACCGGCATCGATAAGGTTTCGTTGAACAACTTTGTCTCAAGACTCAATTCCGACATGTTTTTCAGCACGCGCTGGCGCAGCGCCACGTCGGAGAGATCGGCGACATTGCGCTTCAGCGTGTGCTCGGCATAGGCGCCGCCATCCAGATAATGAAACAAGAACGGCGGCAAGATGCGTTGCGCCGCGGCGCGATAGTCACTGGCAGCAGAGATGATCATCCGTTGTTTTCCTTATGCTGAGGTAAATCGTGGCCCGGCAGACGCGTAATCCGCGCCTGACGCGCTTCATCTTCATGCAGGGTTTTCATGGTGGTATGCACGAAGCCGAGGTGATCCATCGCCGCCTGGCGCGCCGCTTCCGCGTCACCGCTCATCACCGCCTCAAACATCGCCTGATGCTGTTCGTGCAAGCGATTGAAAATCACCGGATGGGTATACATGCGCTGGCGGCTGTGCAGCACCGAGGATTGCAGCAGATCGAAGAAGCCGCGCATGGTTTGCAGCAACACCACATTGTGCGAGGCTTCGGCGATGGCGAGATGGAAGCGCAGATCGGCCTGCGCCGCGAGATCGGGATCGTCGCTCTCGTTCATCTTCAACAGCGCATCGAAGGCGTAGCGCAACCGCTCTTTATCGGATTCGGTGGCGCGTAACGCCGCGTGCCAGGCGGTGCTGGCCTCAATGGCATGACGCGCTTCCAGGATGTCATAGCGATAGTCGGGATCGGCGGCCAGCAGCTGACGAATCGGCTCAACGATACGCTGTTCCGACCACGGCGCCTGCGGCTGGCGTAACCAGGTGCCGCCTCCGCGTTTGCTAACGAGCACGCCGCTGCTGATCAACTGCTGAATTGCCTCACGCAGCGATGAACGTGAGGCACCAAATTCCGCCGCCAGCGCGCGTTCGGAGGGCAAACGCATGCCCGGCTCCAGCTGATGTTCACTGATCCACGTGCAGAGCCGCGCGCGCAGCGTATCCGCTAAGCGCGGCGAGTTATCATTCATGGAACCCTCCACCATTGGTAGGACCAATATTCGTTTGGTCGGGATTTCAGGTTCCAGATAGTTAATGCATTGTTAACTCAACGCAACGAAAGGCGCGTGATTTTTCCCGTTATGTGATAATGCGGTGCAATTTCACTCATTTGGTAGGACCAATCACACCGATGTCTGACCAAAGGCGCGACGGTAGCTGTGAGGATGAAAGCGCAGATTAAGCACGATTAGCCCGACGGTCACCGCCGCTTGCATTAGCCAGACGCTGCTAAAAGTGTGGGTCAACGCCTGCAGCTGACCGGCGATAAACGGCATGCTGCCAGCGATGATAAACCCCGCGCCCTGCATGAACGCCACCAGCCGCGCACCGGCCTGCGGATGGGGCAGATGGTCGAGCGCCAGCACCATCGCCAATGGGAACGCCGCGCCGAGGCCAAAACCGGCAATCGCCGCCCACAGCCACGGTGCCAACTGCGGTGCCAGCAGAAAACCGCTCATGCCGATCAACTGACAAACCAGGCTAATAATCAGCTGCGGACGGCGATCGGCCTTGCGCGCCAGCAGCGGCATCAGCAGCGCGCCCGCCACCTGGCACAGAATCATCACGCCCAGCAGCGAACCGCCGGCCTGCGCTGACCAGCCCAGTTGCTGATAAGCATCCGGTAGCCAGGCGACACAGGTGGCATAACCGCCGTTCACCAGGCCAAAACTCAGCGCCAGCGTCCAGGCACGCGGTTTGCGCCACAGCGACGGCAGCGCAATGTTTTTCGTGCTTGCGGCAGTCGGCACGCGCACGTAGAGCCACAGGCCAATCGCCAGCAGCACCGGCAGCGTCCAGCCGGTCAACGCCAGCGACCAACCATAATGCTCGCTCAGCCACGGTGACAGTGCGGCGCCCAAGCCGCCACCGCCCATGAGCGCACCCGCCCACAGTCCGGTCACTGCCGCGCTGCGCTGGGCAAACCGCTGACGAATCAAGCCTGGCATCGCCATCTGCACCACGCCCACGCCAAGGCCGCCAAAGAGAGCACTCACCACCAGCCAGCTGCCGTCATGGATAATGCCGCGCGCGGCCAGCGCCAGCAGTAGCAGCATTAATCCGGCCAGCAGCAAGCGTTGCAGCGGCACGCGTTGCATCAATGAAGCGCTTAGCAGCGCCACCGCGCCCATCATCACCATCGGTACCGCGGGAAGCAGCGAGGCCGCCAGTGAAGAGAGTCCCATCGCCTGGCGCAGCTGGCCGAGTAATGGACTAATAGAAGTGAGAAACGGACGCATATTCAGCCCAGCCAGCACCAAAGCGCCGAGTGTTAGTCCGTTATAATGTCGATTCATACACAATCCTGCTGTAAAAGAGTTGCCAGCATCGCAGCAGTGGTTACTATTTGGAAATGAAATAACACCATAGTGACCAGTGGAATAATGAATCGTCAGCCGATGTTCACCCCGCAGCAGCTGCTGAGCTTCGTCGCGGTATGCGAAACCGCCAGCTTTACGCGCGCCGCCGATCGCGTGCATCTGTCGCAATCTACCGTCAGCCAGCAGGTACGTCGGCTGGAAGAGATGATTGGCAAAGCGCTGCTGGAGCGCACTTCGCATCAGGTCGCGTTAACCGAAGAGGGCGAAAAACTGCTCGGCTATGCGCGCCGTATTATCGCGCTGAACGGCGAAGCACACGACGTGCTGAGCGACAAATGGCGTGACGGCGTTTTACGCCTCGGCGTGCCGGAAGATTTCGCCGCGCCGACCGCCGGTTTGCTGGCGGAATTCAGCCGCGAACACCCGCAGCTGCGCCTTGACGTGATGAGCGGCATGTATGTCGATCTGCATCGCGCATGGCAGCGCGAAGAGCTGGATATCCTGCTGATTAAACAGCCCGGCGGCGAGCGCCCGCTGGCTTCACGTCCGGAGCCGCTGCTGTGGCTGGATAGTGCCGCCCATCCCTGCTTTGAGCAAACGCCGGTGCCGTTGGTGGTGTTTCCACAGCTCGGTTTGTACCGCGAAGAGATGGCGCAGACGCTGGATAGCCTCGGCCGCAGCTGGCGCATCAGCTATAGCAGCGCCAGTTTAGTGGCCCTTGCCAGCGCCAGCGCCGCCGGATTAGGTGTGACGCTGCTGCCCGCCAGCTGCCGCCTGCCGGAGCATCGCGTACTAAGCGAAGCCGACGGGTTGCCGAGCATCAGCCATTTTGAACTGGCGCTGTTTTGTCGTACGCCGCAGGATGCGTTGCAGCAGGCGCTGGCCGCCGCGCTCGTGACGTTTTGCCAGTTGCAGTGGCAGTGATTTTTCCACTGCTCATCAGTGGAAAATATCGCAGCGCGCCGCGTCAGGTTTTGCCAGATTAAGCGTTTCTCATTTGATGGAACCTCTGATGCAACTCACTTCTCCCAGCCGTCGCGAATTTCTTAGCCTGACCGCTGCTGGCAGCCTGATGGCAGCCGGTATGAGCTATGCCGGACAAGCCTCTCCGCTGCTGTCAAACAGCACGCAACCGCACACGCCACCGCCGCGCGTCGCCCACTACCAACTGCTTAACGTGCGTCTCGAAGAGGGCTTTGAGCGCGACGGCAGTGAAATCATCGCTACGCGCACCGCGCTGTACGACATCACGATCAGAGATGGCGCTTTCGCTGCAATTGATGCTGCTGGCAAAGCGCGCAATGCCGCGCTCACGCAGTGGGATGCCAACGGCGCCCTGCTGCTGCCCCGCACCCGCGATATGCACATTCATCTCGACAAAACCTTCTATGGTGGCCCGTGGCAAGCGCCGCGTCCGCGTCAGGGCAAAACCATCATGGATATGATTGCGCGTGAGCAGGTGCTGATCCCGCAGCTGCTGCCGACCTCGCAGGCGCGTGCTGCAGCGATCATTGGCCTGTTGCACAGTAAAGGCACCACCGAAGCGCGCAGCCACTGCAATATCGATCCGGTTAGCGGCCTGAAAAGTCTTGAGCATCTGAAGCTGGCGCTGGCCGATCACCCGGAATTTCCCTGTGAAATTGTCGCGTTCCCGCAGCACGGTTTGCTGCACTCGAAAGTCGATGGTTTGATGCGTGAAGCGATGCAAATGGGCGTGGAGTTCGTTGGCGGACTCGATCCGACCAACGTGGATGGCGCGATGCAGGCGTCGCTGGATGCCATGTTCCAGATCGCTATCGATTTCCAGCGCGGCGTGGATATCCACCTGCATGAAACCTCGCCCGCTGGCGTGGCGGCGATTCAGTACATGGTTGATACCATTGCAAAAAATCCACAGCTGAAAGGTAAAGTGACGCTGAGCCACGGCTTTGCGCTCGCTACGCTGGAAGGCAAGGCGCTGGATCAGATGATTGCCGGCATGGCGGAGCAGCAGATGAGCGTGGCCTCGACCATTCCGATTGGCAAACTGACCATGCCACTGCCGCAGCTGCAAGCGGCGGGCATCACGGTGATGACCGGGACCGATAGCGTGATCGATCACTGGTCGCCGTTTGGCACCGGCAGCATGCTGGAAAAAGCCAATCTGTACGCGCAGCTGTATCGCGGTTCCGATGAGTTTGGTTTAAGCCGTGCGCTGCATATCGCCACCGGCGGCATTTTACCGCTATCGAATCAGGGCGAGCGCCAATGGCCGCAGGTGGCGGATGAAGCCAGCATGATGCTGGTTGAGGCCAGCTGTTCCGCCGAAGCCGTGGCGCGCATTTCCCCGGTACGCGCTACCTTCCACCGCGGATTGCCGGTGTTCAGCGCCTGATGTTCTCAGGTGCGCATGAATGCGCACCCTCCGCTGTTGTAGGATCGCCATTTATGGCGACCGTCCCACTCAATGCGCGAATCATATTGACGCCATAAACAAAAAAGCCTCCGCAAGGAGGCTTTACGTACGACATAAAAAGGGCGGCATGCGCACACCCGATGAGTGCTGGATTTACGAAAGCATCTGAATCGCCAGCGCATACAGCCGCTGGTTTTCATCGTCGCTGACAGGCTCTTCTTCCGCGTAACAGGCAATCATGGAGCTGACTTTATCCGATGACAAAGTTTCCCCATGCAGATGCAGCGTTAACACGGCGCGGCCGACGATCTTCAGAATGTCTTCGTTTTGTCCCTGGACATGATGACTCAATGAAATGACCTCTGAATTTACCCTTCCTCCTTCACGCTGCAGGTGCCTTGGCTGCTCTCGTTTGCCGCCTTCCTGCATCATGAATTATTTCGGGTACTTTATAATTAGCCAAATGGCGCGCTAAATATAAAGCAAATCGACGGTGTTTTTTAATCAGAATTTTACCCAACCGGAGCGACACATAAGCGTTACCCCCGCTAAAAGGCGACGAAAAGATGCGATAAGGCTTATTTATCAAGGGTAATCCCACCTTTTCATTAAAGATGTCTGTTTTTCCCGCAACGCGCTAGCGTAAAAGCAACCGGAAAAGCATTAGAACTATGCGATAGTTCTCGCTGATAAAATGAACAAAACGATCGCATTGCTAACTGATTTCACGCCTAAACCAACCACGCTTTTGCCATTGCCGATCCCGGCCCTTTCTGCCAGACTGACCGCCGCAATCCTACCCGCAATTAGAGACATTCCCGTGACTGCTTTTTCTACCCTGACGCAACTGCCTGCCAGCCAACTCGATAACCTGCGCGAGATGGGTTTCGACGCCATGACGCCGATTCAGGCCGCATCCCTGCCCGCTATTCTGGAAGGGCGCGACGTGCGTGCGCAGGCAAAAACCGGCAGTGGCAAAACCGCCGCGTTTGGCGTGGGTTTGCTGAACCGTATTGATAACAGCCAGTTCCATACGCAGGCGCTGATTCTGTGCCCAACGCGCGAACTGGCCGATCAGGTCAGCAATGTGCTGCGCCAGCTGGCGCGCTTTACCCGCAATATCAAAATTCTGACGCTGTGCGGTGGCCAACCGATGAGCGCGCAGCGAGATTCACTGGTGCATGCACCGCACATCGTGGTCGGCACGCCGGGTCGTTTGCTCGATCACCTCAAGCGCGACAACCTCGATCTTAGCCAGCTGCAAACGCTGGTGCTGGATGAAGCGGATCGCATGCTGGAGATGGGCTTCCGCGACGATATGGAAGCAATCATTGGCTTTACGCCAGAGACGCGCCAGACGCTGCTGTTCTCTGCTACCTGGCCGGACACCATCGCCAGCCTCAGCCAGCGTTTTCAGCGTGATGCGCTGGCGGTTGCCACCGAAGATAAAACTGAATTACCGACCATCGAGCAGCAGTTTATTGAAGCCAGCGCCAAAGAGCGTCACAGCCTGCTCGGTGCCCTGCTCAGCCAGCAGCAACCGGCCTCCTGCGTGGTGTTCTGCAACACCAAACGCGAATGTGACGACGTGGCCGCCGCGCTGAACGAACGGGATATCAGTGCGTTAGCCCTGCATGGCGATCTGGAACAACGCGATCGCGAGCGCGTGCTGATTCGCTTCGCCAACGGCAGCATCCGCGTGTTGATCGCCACCGATGTGGCGGCGCGCGGCCTGGATATCAAATCGCTGGCGCTGGTGGTGAACTTTCAGCTGGCGTGGGATCCGGAAGTGCACATCCACCGCATCGGCCGTACCGGTCGCGCCGGTGAGAAAGGTCTGGCGGTGAGCTTTGTCGCCCCAGACGAAATGGTGCGCGCCAATGCGCTGGAAGAGTATCTGCAGCAGAAGCTCAACTGGGTCTCCTCCAGCACGCTGAAAGGCACCAGCGCGAAGTCGCTGCCGGCGACCAAAATGACGCTGTGCATTGATGGCGGCCGCAAAGCCAAAATCCGTCCGGGCGATATCCTCGGCGCGCTGACCGGTGAAGCCGGTTTCAGTGGCGACCAGATCGGCAAGATCGATATGACGGCCACGCACGCTTACGTCGCCATCGACGCCGCGCAGGCGAAGAAAGCCCTGATCAAGCTGAAAGAGGGCAAGATCAAAGGCAAAAGCGTACGCGCCATCCTGCTGAAGTAATCGACTCTCGCGTGAGGGCGATCGCTCTCACGCTAAAATTTCCGTTATCTCCCTTCATTTTTTTTCTCTGCTGCCGATAAGTTAATCATGGCGATTTTGCCCTGCCCTTTTCCCAGCCCAGATCTGCCCCGAGGCCATGATGGATAATTTTCAGAAAGAGATCGATGAACGCGCTAACCTTGCGCTTTCCAATAAATTCGAACTGCTGTTGTTCCGCCTGGGTTCCGATCAGCTGAAAGGCAAATCTGAGCTCTACGGCATCAACGTGTTTAAACTGCGTGAAATCGTGCCGATGCCGACCATCACCCGCGCTGCCGGTATGCAATCGCCGCTGCTTGGCATGGCGAGCATTCGCGGACAGTTTATTCCGGTTATCGATCTGCCCGCCGTCACCGGCTGCAAACCGGAAACCGGCCTTAATCTGCTGCTGGTAACCGAATATGCGCGCAGTACGCAGGCGTTTGCGGTGGAGTCGGTGGAGAACATTGTGCGTCTCGACTGGAGCCAGGTACATACCGCGGAAGCGGGCATCGGTAGCCGCAATATTACCAGCATCGCCTGCCTCGATACCGACGGCCAGAGTAACAATCTGGCGATGGTGCTGGACGTTGAGCAGATTCTGTATGACATCATTCCCTCGGTGCGCGGCGTTGAGCCAAGCGCAGAAACCGCCAAAGACTTCAATCTGAAGCCGGGCCAGGTGGCGATTGTGGCGGAAGATTCTAAAGTCGCGCGTCAGCTGCTGGAACAGGGCCTGAAGAGCATGGGCATTCCGGCCATCATGCACAACACCGGTCTGGAAGCCTGGATCAAGATTAACGAGATGCAGAAAGAAGCCGCAGCCAACGGCGAGTCGATTCACGACAAGATCGCGCTGGTGCTGACCGATCTGGAAATGCCGGAGATGGACGGCTTTACCCTGACGCGCAATATCAAGCGCGATAACAACCTGCGCCAGATTCCGGTGGTGATCCACTCATCGCTCTCCGGCAGCGCCAACGAAGATCACGTGCGCAAAGTCGGTGCCGATGGTTACGTGGCGAAATTCGAAATTAACGAACTCTCCAGCGTGATTCACGGCGTACTGAAAAAACCGCGTTAATGACATCGTTATCCCGGTGCGCAGAAATGCGCACCCTACGAATCGCCATCGTAGAATCGCCATTCATGGCGACCAGATACACCTCTCCCCGCCCAGCCAAAAATCAACGTCATCGCCATTCACCAAACTGTGACGCACCTCTAAAAAATTAAAGTTAAAACATTAACAACCGATAACTGATAGCGCTTGCGCCGGTGCTGCCATACCAGTTTTGTCACGCTGCGTAACTTTTTTCACCTTAAAAAACATCAACCTGCTGCGGGCGTCTTGCCTGCTTTTCCGTCTTGATAACATCAATTTTTGGCATTACGGGGAGATCCAATGTTGAGCTTAAAGAATATGAAGGTCGGCGTCCGTCTGGGCATCGCCTTTGGTTTAGTGGTGGCACTGCTGGTGATTGTTGGCGTGACATCCATTACCAAAATTAACAACATCAAAACCGGCATCACGTCGATCGTGGAAGATCGTTATGTAAAAGTGCGCCTGGGCTTTGACGTGCGCGATGGCGTTAACGATCAAATTAAATATCTGCGCGGCATCGTGATTGATACCACGCGTCCGCAATATAACGAGAAGCGCTACCAGCAATTAGCGGAAGCCACCGAACATACCAATAACGCGATGAATAAAATCAAAGCGCTGCAGGTGACTGAGGTGGGTAAAAAGAAAATTGCCGGACTGCTTGCCGCCAGTGACAAGTTTGAAGCGGAAAAAAACCAGCTGATTGCGCTGGTGCGTGCTGGCGATGCCGAAGCGGCCAGCACCTTTGTGCTGAAATCCATTACCGATACGCAAAATGCTTTCCTCGCGAGCGCCGTGGCGTTTGCCGACTCACAGTCACAACAGCTGGAGCAGGAAGGCGCCAAAATTATCGATAACGGCTCATCGGCGATTGAAATGACGCTGATCTTCTCCGCTATCGCCATTGCGGCGGCCATCGTGCTGGGCTTTATGCTGACGCGCTCAATTGTGCGCCCACTCAACGAAGCGGTGGAAATCGCCGGGAAAGTGGCCGCGGGCGACCTGAGTTCGCACATTGAGATCACTGGCAAAGATGAAACCGCCGTGCTGATGCAGGCGCTGCAGGCGATGAATGACAATCTGCTGACCATCGTTTCCGATGTGCGCGCGGGCTCCGATACCATCGCCGTGGCATCGAATCAGATCTCCAGTGGCAACATCGATCTCTCTTCCCGTACCGAACAGCAAGCCAGCTCGCTGGAAGAGACCGCATCGGCGATGGAGCAGATGACCGCCACCGTCAAACATAACGCCGAGAATGCGCGTGAAGCCAATCAGTTGGTCGCTAATACCTCTAACGTGGCGAAACAGGGCGGCGTGGTGATGGAGCAGGTGATCGAGAAGATGGAAGCCATTACGCTCTCATCAAAGAAGATCGTCGATATTATCAGCGTGATCGACTCCATTGCCTTCCAAACCAATATTCTGTCTCTTAATGCGGCCGTTGAGGCAGCGCGCGCCGGCGAACAGGGCCGCGGTTTTGCCGTGGTGGCAACCGAAGTGCGCAATCTGGCGGCACGTTCGGCTTCTGCAGCGAAAGAAATCAAGGTGTTGATTGAGGATTCGGTGGCGCAGGTCGACGAAGGCAGCCGTCTGGTGACGCACGCGGGTTCCACCATTGGCGAAGTGGTCAATAGCGTGAAAAGCGTGGCGGATATCATGAGCGAAATCACCATCGCCAGCAGCGAACAGAGCAGCGGAATTAGCGAGATTAATTCGGCGATTACGCAGATGGAAGCAGTAACGCAGCAGAACGCCGCGTTGGTGCAGGAAGCCTCAGCGGCTTCGCAGGCGTTGCAGGAACAGGCGGATCGCCTGGCACAATCAATGAGCGTGTTTAAAACGGCTGCGGTGTAATGTTTGCCAGGTCGCCATAAATGGCGACCCTACAAAATCGTAAGGTGCGCATTAATGCGCACCTTGTTGATGACGATGATTAATTCACCAATGAATAGGCGATAGAAGAAATCGCCAGCACGCCAATCATCACCACAAATACGTTACTGATCTTACCGCTGTACTGACGCATCGCCGGCACTCTCTGAATGGCGTACATCGGCATCAGGAACAGAATCATCGCAATGATCGGCCCGCCCAGCGTTTCAATCATCCCCAGAATGCTCGGATTCAGCGTCGCCACCAGCCAGGTTGTCAGCAGCATAAAGCCGGTAGTCAGTCGATTCAGGCGCTGCGGCGTCACGGTTTTTCCGCGGCTGCGCAGGGATTTCACCACGATGCCGTTGAAACCTTCACGCGCGCCAAGATAGTGGCCGAGGAATGATTTAGTGATCGCCACCATCGCCACAATCGGTCCCATCCAGGCAATCATCGGCACATTAAAGTGGTTGGCTAAATAGGAGAGAATGGTGATGTTCTGATCTTTCGCCGCCTGCAAATCGGCTGGCGAGAGACTCAGCACGCAGCTGAACACGAAAAACATCACCGTCACAACCATCAGCAAATGCGCGTTGGCGAGAATACGTGAACACTTTTTCTCAGCGCCCGCGCCATATTCATCGCGCTTGGCAACCGCAAATGACGAGATGATCGGCGAGTGGTTAAAGGAGAAGACCATCACCGGGATCGCCAGCCACAGCGTCATTAAGATGCCGTGACCGCTCACGCTCTGGCTCAGTGACAAGGTTTCCAGCGCCGCGCCATGCCAATGCGGCACGAGATAAGCCGCCAACAGCATCAGCACCGCGACAAACGGGAACACCAGCACGCTCATCGCTTTGACAATCATCTGCTCGCCAAAGCGCACCACCGTCATCATGCCAATAATCAAAATCAGCGACAGCAATGCGCGCGGCGGCGAAACCAGGCCCAACTGGTGCACGATAAAACTATCGACGGTGTTGGTGATCGCCACGCTGTACATCAAGAGGATGGGATAGATGGCAAAGAAGTAGAGCAAGGTGATGATCTTGCCGGCACCCACACCAAAGTGCTCTTCCACCACTTCGGTAATGTCTTCACCGGGATTTTTCCCGGAGAGCACAAAGCGCGTCAGCGCACGGTGCGCGTAATAGGTCATGGGGAAGGCAAGAATCGCCATGATAATCAGCGGGACCAGTCCGCCTGCACCGGCATTGATCGGTAAGAAAAGTACACCCGCACCAATCGCCGTACCGTATAGACCCAACATCCACACGGTATCACTCTTGCGCCAGCCCTTAGCCGCTGTTTCAACGGTACTAAGCGTACTGGTTTGTGAGTTGTCCATCTGTCTCTCCACACATTCAAGCTTGAACAAAAATGCAGCCAGAACGATGGCTGCCAATCATGGCGCGGGCTCTGCAGCGCCGCCGTAACGCAAAGGATGACGTTTTAATGGATCAAATTCACGCACCCTGATGTTTTTAAGGGCAGGAAATGCACGAAACTTGCGCGCAATCGATTGCCTGGGGCGCTATTTGACATGAGACGCGAGAGGAGTGCAAGAAGGAGTCACAGTGAGGAAGCAGAAAGGCGTGGCGAGAGTGGAAAGGAGTGGCAACGCTGCTCTGTTGCCACTGATAACGGTTCTGCCAAATAATTCAAGTTGCGGGAAGGCGGCAAGTGGATGAGTCCCCGGGAGCTTACATCAGTAAGTGACCGGGGCGAATCCACGCAGCCAACGCACCTGCAACTTGAAGTATGAAGGCAGAATCAGAATGCGCGCATCCGGTAGAGTGCATAAAGAAAATAGTACGCTGTGAGAGTATTCAAATTCATAATCATGTACTTCAGTTTTTCATTTTTATTCAGCAGAATGAAAATACCTTTGGAGTATTTTCCTCGCTTTATTTCATTAATTTCCTGGGCAATATCAGCAGGTGAAAATGAAGAGTGATACATGGCGGTGACGATTTGCATATCCAACGCCAATACGCGCTTGGAGATACCTTTAAGAAAATAATCGAGATCGCTGGCGTGATACTTACTAATAATTGAGTCATAAAGCGCCGTCAGAAACTGTTTTCTCACTTTCAGTTCGCTGTATTGCACTTTTCTTTTGGAAAGTGACGCCTCGACATCTTCATAGTGATAAGCCGCGCCCGGTGTCACCAGGAAATTGCTAATGCAGCTGAAGAATTTAAGGTTAAACAGCAGATCCTCGCTCATGGAGATACCTTCCAAAAAGCGCAGATTTAGCTCTTCGATAATCTGCCGGCGATAACATTTGTTATGCAGATAACCAATGTTGTCACTCATCTCCAACTCACCGAGCACATAGGGAATATCCTCATTACTGAAGAAGCCCGCCTGCGACACCTTCCCCACCCGGCTGTCGTTGAGGTTGCCAACCATCAGATCCACCGTTTCCGCTGGCCAGGCATCGAGATTCTGTTTGAAGATCATCAGGAAGTTATCATCCACCCAATCATCCGCATCAAGGAACAGTACATAGTCGCCCTTGGCCTGTTGCATCCCGCTATTTCGCGCCGCGCTAACACCGGCATTAATCTGGTGAATAACGGTGACTTGCGAATAAGCGCTAAACTCCTCCAGTATTTTCGGGGTTGAATCGCTGCTGCCATCATTAACGACAATAACCTCATAATTGCTGAACGTCTGTTTAAGTACGCTCAGCAAAGTACGTTGAATGGTTTTTTGTGAGTTATAGACGGGAATGATAAGACTAAATAGGGGTTTTTCATTCATGATAAACTCTCTTTACTGTCTGAGGTTTTGATATTGCTAAATAACAGCCATAGTTTCCTGGGGTTGATAAACACTTGATGAATACGCATAACTGGCTGAGCAGGGAAAAAGTAATTAAGTAGCGAGAAGGAGAGGAACTCGGTTAATACCACGCTCATGGCCGCGCCGTTTAAACCAAAATACGGCACCAATAACAGTGATGACGCCACACAGATTAATAACACTACGAAGGTTTTCTTCACCAAATAACGGTAACCGTTGTACTTAATAATAAAGCGATCCATCACGCTGCTGAGCACGGCACACATCGCGCCAACGCTGAGTAATAGCGTTGGCGCGACCGCATCGAGATACTCGGCGCCGTAAAAGTCACGGATAAACCATCCGGACAATAGCCAAATAGCCAGAATCACCATTGATGAAACGCCAATCACCAGCAGATGTAATTTCTGCGCCTTGATGATCGACTGCTCATCATCGCGCTCGGCAAAGAACGCTGGGAAAAAGGAAGCCAGTAAGGCATTGGGTAAAAATACCCACGCGGTAGCCAGCGTTAGCGCGACGGAGAATATCCCCGCCTCTTTCACGCCGAGGAAATAAGAGACGCTGATTTGATTCACGCGGGTATAAATCGCTACCGCTATCACCGAAAACACCAGTGAAATACCCGAGGCCACCATATAGCGGGAGTATTTCTTCATCTGACGTATCGCGGGAATCGGCACCTGGCGATGGTATTTAAGGAATATCGTCAGCTTGATGACAAACGGAATAAAGGTCGCCAGTACAATGGGAATCGCCAAATAGTGCGGGTCAAAACCGTAATAGGAAATAAAGAAGCGCACCGTCAAACTGATTGCCAGGCCAGCCAGGTTGGCTATCACATTCAGGCGCGCATTCAGCATCGCCTCATTGTAGATATTGACCAAATCGAGTGAGGAAAACAGGCAGGCAATCGCCGCAGCGCAAATAAATATCAACGCATCAGCGCTCCACTCTTCGCCCATAATCAGCATGCCAGTGACGGATAACACGCCATAAATCAGTAACACCAGCAGGAATGTCGCCATCATTAAACGCATACCGGAGTGATGATTTTGCGATAAGCGTTTCAGCAGAATCACATCGCTGCCCATCAGGGCAATACTTTGAATAAACTGGAACACCAGCATGGAGATCGAGATGATGCCGAAGGTGGTGGGCCCAACATATTTCGCCACATAGGAGGTGACAAATATCAGGCCAAATACTGCAATCAGCTTTTCCGCGATCATCCACATCGAGTTTTTTAATTTATCTTTCACAACTCAACCTCAGCGTTTATTTCTGTGCCAGGCGGCGCAGACGCGATACCAGTCGTGGACTGACGAAAAACAGCGCAAAGTACAAACTCCACGGATTGAACATCAATCCAGAGGTGAAATAGGACTTAAAGCTGCGACGGTAGAGCGAGATATATTCATCAATAAAGGCACGGCTGAATCCATCGCTGTGCAGCGCTTTATAGATATAAGATGAGGTGACTTTTAAATAGAGATGGTAATAACAACGCTTGTGCTGCGTGGATAAAAACGCCTGCATGCCATTAAAGGAGCGTGCAAACGAGAAGTGTTTTTCCCGCAGTGCCGAGCGCGTGGCAGAGTTATCTGATACCACATAGTGATAAACCACCTGTTGGGTAAATATCACCTGGCGATCCTGCTGCAGATGCAGGTAATTAATCACGAACAGCAGATCTTCGAAGTTATAAATTTCTTCGTTAAAACGGAGCTGATGCTGGCGGATTACATCGCCACGAAATACCTTGTCGCAGATGCCGTGACGCGGATTGAAGTAGAGCAAATCATTGATGGCCGCTGAGGCTGCCAGCTGGCGCGCATCACTCGAATTGGCCGGAAAATCGAGTGGCTGCCCCTGCGGCGTAAAGTGCTGCGACTCCCCCACCACCATCGCCACCGGGTTTTGCATCAGGCGCACATAGGTGGCGAAGGCGCTGGCTGGCAGAAAATCATCGGCATCTAAAAAGCACAGCAGCTTGCCACGCGATGCGTTAATCCCCTGATTACGTGCTGAAGAGACGCCGCCGTTGCTTTTGTCGATGATGTGAAAATGCGGGTAATGGGCGTAACGCTGTAAAATGGCGAGCGAGTTATCGCTGGAACCATCGTTAATGAAGATGGCTTCAAAACGGGTTTCATCCTGCCGTAGCAGGCTATCAATGCATCGCTCCAGATACGCCGCGGCGTTATACACCGGCACGATGACGCTGATTAAAACGTCGTTAACGGGATTTTGCATAGGACCTCTGGACTCTGTCGGAGTAAAATTTGCGGGCGTAAAAAAAGATCGATGAACGTCACAGTAAATAATCGATAACCATTGCTGTGCGTTGCTTTCGCCCTGCTTAACATTTATTGGCTGTGTATTTCAGAGTTTCCTCAGGCGAATTAAAAATGCCGGTTAATTCTGACTACACAGCAAGCGTAATAAGATAATCGCCAAATAAACTGAGCAATTTAATTCTGTTTTCACTCGACAAAATGGGCAGGCTACCGCCCCTGGCTTACAGCTACCAGTGTACTGAAAACAGACAAAGCACTATTTTTGGCGTAAAAAGGCTGCGCTGCACTCATGAGAGTTCAGTGTAATTTCAGCTAGTTACGTTTTTTTCAGCTGCGGAGTATGCTTTACGCAGTGACCGCCTTTTCAATCCGAACTTAAATTAAATTTTTATCTACTTCCTAATGAGAATAAAAAAGCGCTGGCGCTTTATCGCACTCATCACGGAAAACAAGAAATGCCGACCGGGGCTGAAAAGGTGCATCAATAGACGGGCCTTCTCAACGAACGTCACGACATTAACGATATTTGCTGTATGCCCTGCACTTTTATTACTTCGGCGCGTCTTTCGCTAGCCGATGCGTGCAAGTGGCGTTAATTCAGTGCGGCTCTCGCAGCCGCACTGCAACGGGCTTAATGCCCAAAATTTGCGATCTGGTTCAAAACTTATAGCGGCATTCTCACCACTAGTGGTTATAAGGTCAATGGTTGCCAGACCAAAACGGAATTTACTCAGGCTGCGCGTTAATAAAAATGATGCGCATAGATTAGCCGCGATGAATTGGCATTTAAGCAATTGATTAGCGCCGCAGGGAGAGAATGCCAGGAATAAGGAGGGAAAGCGTTTGTTCGGCGTACCAGCACTCACCAGCGCCCAAGCCGCTGAGAGATTGTAGCCAGCTCACAACTCTGGCTTCAACCGATGCCGGGCGGCATTTTCGCGTGCTAGTCTCCCCTCACGCCTCACTCCAGTTTTCCTTACTGCAGGTTGTATGAAACGCCGATTACCTTTTCAGGTGAAACTCTTTCTCTCTCTGGTGCTTTTTTCCTGCCTGCTTTTAGCCTTGCTGGGCACCATCCTGTTCCATTTTATAGACCGACAACTGCATCACGATCTGGGCCAGCGCGCGCGGGTGCAGGCCAGTGAAATCGCGCTGATGCCGGGCCTGGCGGAGAGAGTGGCACACCGGGATATTGCGGGCATTGCTGGATTGATCCAGCCACTGCGTAATCAAAGCGATGCCAGTTATATCGTCATCGGCGACGTCCATGAGCAGCACCTCTATCATTCGGAATCGCCCGAACGCCTCAACCTGCCGTTAATTGGTGGCGACAACGCGGAGGTGCTGCAGGGGAAAACCATCATCTCCGTACGTAAAGGCGGCATCGGCGTATCGCTACGCAGCAAAGCGCCGATCTTTGATGCGCAGCATCGGGTGATTGGTATTGTGTCGGTGGGCTATCTCACCTCCTATATCGCCAATATCAACGTTAGCCTGCTGTGGCAAGCAAGCCTGTATGGCCTCGCTCTGCTGCTGCTGCTGTTTATTTTTTCATGGGTGTTTACCCGCAACCTGAAGAAACAGATGTTCTGGCTGGAGCCGAAAGATATCGCGCTGCTGGTGCTGCAACAAAAAGCGTTACTGGAAGCGATGTATGAAGGGGTATTTGCCGTTAACGCGGAGAAGCAGCTGATTTTAATTAATCGCGCCGCCCGAGAACTGCTGGATATTCAGCAGAGCGAGAGCGAACTGCTGGGTAAACCGCTGCATGAGGCGCTACAGATTCATCCGGGGTTTCTCAGCCAACACGCGGAGCAACCGAGTGGTCGTCACCACGATCACATCACCGTGCTGAATCAGCGTCAGGTGATCGTCAACCGGGTGGCGATCGAGCTGGAGCCCGGCGAGCCAAGCGGCTGGGTGTGCAGCTTTCGCGATAAAAATGACATCAATACCCTGAGCAGCCAGCTGAGCCAGGTAAAGCGATATGCGGATAATTTGCGCATTATGCGTCATGAGCAGCTGAACTGGACCGCCACGCTGGTGGGCTTATTACAAATGCAGCGCTATGACGATGCGATGCGCTATATCCACGCGCAATCTGCCGGGGCGCAGCAGGTGCTGGATTTTGTCTCTGCACGCTTCACCTCACCGGCGCTGTGCGGATTGCTGCTGGGGAAATATGTCAGCGCGCGTGAAAAAGGCGTCGAGCTAAAATTTGATCCCGCCTGCCAGCTCAACCGTATTCCCGCCGGCATTAGCGAAACTGCATTGATGTCTGTGGTGGGGAATTTGCTGGATAACGCCGTCGATGCCACGCTCATCGCCAGAACGCCCACTACGCCGGTGGAGTTGTATATTTCCGATCGTAATCAGGAGCTGCTCATTGAAGTCGCCGATCAGGGTGGCGGCGTAGATGACAGCATTAAACCGTATCTGTTTGAGCAGGGCGTCACCAGTAAACCCTCCAGCAACGACGACGTGCTGGGAGCGGAACACGGCATTGGCCTCTATCTGGCGGCAGGTTATGTTCAGCAGGCCGGCGGCAGCATCGAGATCAGCGACAATGCGCCGCAGGGCACCATCTTCTCGGTTTTCATCCCGTTCCAGCCCGCAGTTTCGCCAGGAGGTTGCCATGAATAGTGCCAGGGCGCTTGATGTTGTGATTGTCGAAGATGAGCCGCATCTCGCCGATTTGCATCGCGAATTTATTGAGCAGCACTTTCACCTACGTGTGGTGGGCATTGCCGCCACGCTGGAGCAGGCGCGTCATCTTATCCGCGAGCATCAGCCAAGGCTGGTGCTACTGGATAATTACTTGCCGGACGGCCAGGGCGTCACGCTGATTGACGATCCGCTGCTAAAACGTTTTGAGTGTTCGGTGATTTTTATTACCGCCGCCAGCGACATGCAAACCTGTAGCCACGCGATGCGCAGTGGCGCGTTTGATTACCTGTTAAAACCGGTATTTTTTCATCGTCTGCGCGCCTCGCTGGAACGCTTTATGCTGCTGGTGCAGACCCTGCGCCAGATGAAGAGTGTTGATCAGCAGGTGCTGGATAAGTTGTTTAATCTGCCCACCAGCGATATGCCTGCCGCGCCCTCAACCAAAGGCATTGAAGCAATCACTCTGGAACGGGTTAAACGCGTTTTCAGCGCGGCGCCCGCGGACAGCTGGTCAGTGGAGCAAGTGGTAGAGAGCGTGGGAATCAGCAAAACCACCGGGCGCCGTTATCTGGAATATTGTGTCGAGATCGGCTTTATTGGCGTGGAGATGCAGTATGGCAATATCGGCCATCCGCGTCGGCTGTACCGTAAAATAACCGACGCGCAATAGTGTGACCGAGCGCAAATGCCGTGCCGCGGCCTGCGTGGTTTTAATGGTGTTAATTGGCTAAACAGCGCCGACAATCACACTTCGTGAAGATAACGTTCGGTCACCTCTTGTCTGGCAAAGACGATCGGCTATGTTGACCCTTAGTTCCTCAAATGTAACTAAAAGGTTAATTATAATGTCGAACACATTTCATCTCTCTCTGGTTACCGCTACTGTCCTGATGTCGTGCTCTGCTTTTGCCGCCCCGCCGCAGGGCTATCCGGCGGACTACCAAAGCGTTATTGATGCCGCAACGAAAGAGGGCAAAGTGGTGGTCTACTCCACCACCGACACCAAAGCCGCCGGTCCGCTGATCAAAGGCTTCGAAGAAACCTATCCCGGCATCAAAGTTGAATATAACGATATGAACAGCACCGAGCTGTACAACCGTTTTATCAGCGAACAGGCGTCGGGCGGCACCAGCGGCGATGTGGTGTGGAGCTCCTCAATGGATACCGGCCTGAAGCTGGCTACCGACTATGCGCAGGAGTATAAATCGCCAGAGTTGAGCCAGATCCCCAAATGGGCGGTGTGGAATAACAAAGCTTACGGCACCACCTACGAACCGGTGGTTTTCATCTACAACAAACGCCTGATTCCCGCCGCTGATGTGCCTGATTCACACACCGCGCTGGCCAAGCTGATCGCCAGTCAGACCGACAAGTTCAAGAGCAAAGTCACCACCTACGATATTGAGAAATCGGGCCTCGGCTTCATGCTCTCGGTGCAGGATGCGAAAGCCGATCCCAACTATTTCAAAACCCTGGCCGACGTAGCAAAAGGCGGCTTAGCGGTGCAGTCATCAACTGGCACCATGATGGAGCGGGTCTCATCCGGTGAAAACCTGATCGGCTTCAACATCCTCGGCTCTTATGCCGAAGCTCGCGCCAAAACCGATCCTTCATTGGGGATCGCTTATCCGAAGGATTACACGCTAGTACTGTCGCGCGTCTCCTTTATCAGCCAGCAAGCGAGTAACAGCCATGCCGCCAAACTGTGGCTGGATTACGTGCTGTCTGAGAAAGGACAAAGCATTCTGGCCAATCAGGCCGACATCCCTTCCCTGCGCAACGATATTGAAGGCAAAAACGACATTGATGGCATGACCAAAATGTTAGGCACGGCGCTGAAACCGATCCCGGTGGATGAAAGCCTGCTGGAGTATTTGCAGCCGAAAAAACGCCTCGATTACATCAAACAGTGGCGCACCGCCGCCGGTAAATAAGGGCATTAAGCCAGCGCGACCCGCTGCGTCGCGCTGGTTTTCTCTTATCTGATTTCGCCATTCAGGGTCTCACTATGAGTACATTGCGCAGAAAGTGGCAAAGCCTGCCGCGCGGCGTCGTGGTGCTGATAACCGCGCTGGTTATCTACGTTCCGCTGTCGTTTATCGTCATTCAAAGTTTCCTCTCCGCCCCGTTCTTTTCTCCGTCGAAAGAGTGGAGCCTGGAGTCCTTCGCATTTATTTTTACCGATCCCGACTTCTATAAGGCATTGAGAAGCGGATTCATTCTGGCATTCGGCCTGGTGATCATCGCCATTCCACTGGGCGGCATTCTGGCATTCTTAATGGTGCGCACCGATCTACCGGGCAGACGCCTCATTGAGCCGCTGATCCTGGTGCCGATTTTTGTCTCGCCGATGGTATTGGGATTTGGTTATGTGGTGGCGGCGGGCCCGGTGGGATTCTTCTCGCTGTGGGCGCAGTCGCTGCTGGGATTTGTGCCGTGGAATATCTACGACATGTCGAGCATCGTGGTGATCGCCGGTCTGACGCACGTGCCGCACGCTTATCTCTATATCTCCTCGGCGCTGCGCAGCGTGGGTTCGGATGTGGAAGAAGCGGCGCGTATCGCAGGTGCATCGCCGCTGCAGGTGATGACGGCGGTCAGTTTGCCGATGGTACGTCCCTCGATCCTATACGCCATCGTACTGCTGTTTTTCCTCGGGCTGGAGGTGTTCGGTCTGATGCTGGTGCTGGGCGATCCCGAAGGCAACATGGTGCTGGCCACCTATCTCTATCAGCTGACCAATAAACTCGGCACGCCGTCCTATCACCTGATGGCCGCGGTGGCGGTGGTGCTGATTTGCATCACCATTCCGCTGGTGATGCTGCAACGCCGCCTGATGCGCACCGCCAACCGCTTCGTCACTGTGAAAGGGAAAGCGTCGCAGGCGCGCGCCCTGCCGCTGGGCAAATGGCGCTGGGTTGCCGGTGCGGTGGTCGCTTTTTGGCTAACCGTCACCATTGGCGTACCGCTGCTCGGCGTGGTGCTGCGCGCCTTTATCTCCAACTGGGGCGTTGGCGTCTCGCTGTGGGATGAACTGTCGATCAAAACCTTCCAGACCATCTGGGCGCAACCCAACCTGCTGCGCGCTATCGTCAACTCCATGGCGATCGGCGTCATTGGCGGCGCGCTGGCGGTGGGATGTTATCTGTTTATTGGCATCGCCATGCACCGCAAACCGGACAACACTACGCGCTTCCTCGACTACAGCGTGCTGGTGCCGCGCGCGGTGCCAGGGCTGCTGGCCGGTCTGGCATTTCTTTGGGTATTCCTGTTCCTGCCGATGTGGCTGGATAACTCCCTCAAAGCGGGCTGGCTTTCTGATTTCGCCTGGTCGCAATGGCTGCGCGATAACCTGATCGTCTGGCTGCGTTCGCTGCGTAGCACCATCTTCAGCGTCTGGCTGGCCTATACCGTGGTGTGGATGGCGTATGGTCTGCGTTTGATCTCCTCAACGCTGCTGCAGGTGGGGCCGGAGCTGGAAGAAGCGGCGCGCAGCACTGGCGCCACGCGCGGACAGATTACGCGCCACGTCACGATTCCATTGTCACGCTACGGCTTGATTGGCTCATGGCTGCTGATGTTCCTGATTTTCGAGCGCGAATACTCCACCGGCGTGTATCTGCTGTCACCCGGCACGGAAACCATCGGCTCAATGCTGGTTTCCCTGTGGGCGGCGGGCGCGATTGATATCGTTGCCGCCCTCTCCTTTATTAACATCCTGCTGGTGGTCGTCGGTTTGGGTATTGCCCTGCGATTTGGAGTGAAATTACATGATTGAATTATCGGTCGAGAACCTGCACTTAACCTACGGCGACAATCCGGTGCTGAAAGGCGTTTCCATGAACCTGCAGCGCGGTGAGGTGGTTTCTCTATTGGGGCCATCCGGCAGCGGTAAAACCACGCTGCTGCGCGCGGTCGCTGGGCTGGAGAAGCCGACGCAGGGCACCATTGTTATTGGCAACAACACCGTTTACGCCGGCACGCCGCGCAGCGAGATCCCGGCGGAAGAGCGCAACCTTGGATTGGTGTTCCAGTCCTACGCGTTATGGCCACACAAAACCGTGTTTGAGAACGTGGCTTATCCGTTAAAGCTGCGCAAAGTGGCCTCCGCTGAAATTACCCAGCGCGTGCAGGATGTGCTGGTGCAGTTGGGCTTAGGTCATCTCGGCAAACGCCACCCGCATCAGCTTTCCGGTGGACAGCAGCAACGCGTAGCCATTGGCCGCGCACTGGTTTATAACCCGCCGGTGATCCTGTTGGATGAGCCGTTATCAAATCTGGATGCCAAGCTGCGTGAAGAGGCGCGGGTGTTCCTGCGTGAACTGATCATCAAGCTGGGCTTGTCGGCGCTGATGGTGACACACGATCAAAATGAGGCGATGGCAATTTCCGACCGTATTTTGTTGCTCAATAACGGCAAGATCGAGCAACAGGGTACGCCGCAGGAGATGTACGGCTCGCCGAAAACCCTGTTTACCGCTGAGTTTATGGGCAGCAACAACCGGCTGCACGGCAAAATCACCGAGCTGCGCGCCGGTAAAGCGCGTATCGAAGGGAAAGGCTGGGCATTGTGGGGATTAGCGGGAGAAGGTGTGCAACAGGGGCAGGACGCCACGGCAGTGATTCGCGTGGAGCGCGTGAGACTGGTAGACGGACCGGGTGAAAATCAGCTGGAACTGCCGCTGCTCACCAGCATGTATCTCGGCGACCGCTGGGAATATCTGTTCCGTACCGCGGGCGATGATTTTGTGATTCGCGCCTACGGCACCGAGGTACGCGATCCGCAGCACTGCCATCTGGCGCTGCCGGAAAACCATGTGTGGATTTTCCCAAAAGGGTGACGGATAGAGGAGCGGTGTTATGCCGCTCCTCTATAAAAAGGGGTTTTTGATCAACTTAAT
Source organism: Pantoea sp. USHLN256 (assembly GCF_037149875.1). Classification (NCBI taxonomy): domain Bacteria; kingdom Pseudomonadati; phylum Pseudomonadota; class Gammaproteobacteria; order Enterobacterales; family Erwiniaceae; genus Pantoea; species Pantoea sp. USHLN256. The sequence continues at coordinate 1,046,145 of NZ_JBBCQO010000001.1, forward strand.
ACTTCATCCTGAATGCTTCGGCCATCATCCCGATCTTATGCATATTGTTATTATTGCGTGCCATTTTATGCGCTTCGGGCTTCAGGATGATAATCAGTAAATAGGCATTGGGATCCATTGCACCCTGACAGTAAACCAAGTGGGCCTGATCGCTGGTCCGCTTGAACTGACGTAAAAATTTGGGAAAAGGTGCATCTGCATCGGCAAGATGAATGTGAGCCACCTGCTCTTCTTTTACCAATGGATAGGTTCGGTCGTCATCATAGAGCGCATCCCGACCAAACGTATCTGGCAACTCCCCCTCTTTTTTATAGGACAGAAAATCCGCCACTAAATCATCAAGCTCTGCCTGGCTCAATTGTTGACGAATCAAAGTTGATTTAAAAACCCTAATGCTCATTCGGTGAACTCGGTCAGATCCTTGTCAGAGGCGCTTTGCAGCAGTTTCTCGCCACTCTCCGCAATGTCACTTAGACGGTTAGCATTGGGTCTGAATCGCGCAGCCGTATGAACTCTTCCTTGTTTCTCCTCCAACAGATCGATCAGTTCTTCAAATACCTCAGCACTGATCATGTAACCCGCAGGTCGGTTGTTGGAAAGAACAGCTACCGGCTCATCAATGAAGTACTTTGCCGGATTCTTTCTCAACTCAGTAATATTTATAGATTTTTCCGCGAGAATTCGCTCCATAAACCACCTCTCACTATATTTTATTAAGCACATAATAATGCACCTTAAAGTGTACATCAATTATTGTGTTTATAAATTATACGGAAATCATTTCAGCAAGAGCTTACAGAACAAAATATCCTTCTCCGGTCTATAAACAAAAAAAGGCGAGGCCAGAGGCCTCGCCAAAAAGGTGCTGGACCTCAATCGTAATAGGGAAGCTTACGATCGACACCGTTAATATTGACCAGCACAAAGCCCGTAGGCGCGGTTTTATTGGTCGGCGTACCGGCCGCCGTCGCGACGGTCAGCACCCCTTTCTCATTGGCGCCGATACCTGCCAGTCCATTATGCAGACCGAAGCGCGCGGCGGGTTTGAAGCCGCCCAGTTTGGTGGTATCAGTCACCACCGAGAAGTCCTGCTGGAACAGCGAGCATGAACCGCTATCGAAACGCGTTGGACCGGTGCATTTCAGGTTCATCATGGTGTCGCCACTGTTAGCCCGCAGTTTTACCCATACCGCCGCATAGGTGGTGCCAACACGGCTGTAGCGGATATCCAGCACCGCGGGTTGCCCCATGTGATAAACATCGGCCCATACCGTTTCCAGTCGCTGCAGGTTGATCCAGGTTTTACCGGTGGCAGCCACATTGACCGGGGAACCGGCGGTGCCGGTTGGCTGAGTGGCATCCGCTTTACCAATGAACTCCATCACCCACTGCTGGTTAGCGTTCGGGAAAAACAGCTGTCCCAGGCGATACCAGTTATCGGTGTCGGTATTGTTGGTGATCTTGTAGCCGCTGAAATAGCCCGCACGCAGCGAACCGGTCAGGAAGCTGCCGTAGCTTTCATCACGGCGATAGCCATATTCAAAGGTGGATAACCAACGTCCTGCGGCGGCATCGGTGGTGAGTTTGGCGCCAGATTGCAGGTTCAGCTGTCGGATGGTGACGCGCGCATTGTTGAGGTTGAATGGGTTACCGCAATCCTCAATATTCAGGGTATCGATGGTCCAGCCGCCGTCAGAGAGATCGCCCGGATTACGCGTATGCTCAATCCATACGTTGCGCAAAATCCCCTGCGTCACGCGCGGCATATAGAGCGTGGCGTCACCGTAACCGGTCTGGAAGTTACAGTTACAGATCTCAATCGCCGTGGAGTGATCCCAGGCGCCTTTTGGCGAGTTCGACCAGCCGACATCAAACACGCGTCCGTAGGTATAGAGGGTGTAGATTTGGTCGAATTTACTGTCGAGAGTATCCAGCACTTTGATTACCGTGCCGCCATTATTCTGCGCGCGGAAACAGTAAATATTTACGGTGGTGCCTTCGATACAGGTGTTTTCGAAGAACGGCTGCACGTTGCTGCACATATCGGCAGTGATGGTGCTTTTGTTGGTGGTGATATCGGCCGACGCCTGGCCATTCCATGCAATACCTCTGATCGAGGTACGACGCGCCTTCACCTTGAACACCGTATTGGCGCTTTTGTCTGAAATGATGGTAGTACGCGGCAAAGAACCCAGCTCAACATCATCGCCTTGCAAGCCAAAGAAGGCGCGCTCGGTACCGCTGATATCGATTGGGCTAATCAGGAACTTACCGCCTGGGAAACGCACCGGTAATGCGGTGATGTTCCCCGAGTAGTTTTGCGTCCACGCCAGCATCCGATTAAACGCATCGGTGTCGTTGGCATAACCGTCGCCCTTCGCACCGAAGTGATAGAGGTTGATATCGGAAGGGTTGTTAATCACGCGCTTCCAGTAAAAACCGTTTCCTACCGCCAGCGTGCCGCCATCATCAACGGCCGTTGTGGTACCGATAAAACCGGTAAAATCACCGCCGCCACGGAAGGTGGAATCTGGATTGTAACGGCGTAAGAATGCCAGATCGCCGTTTTTGGATGGTGCAGTGGTGCGCAGTTCAGCATAAGAGTTAACTTCGATCATCATAGCCTCCTCGGCTTTTCAGGTAGGTAATGCAAATGCGTGAGAGCAGCGTTATTTGGCCGGTTGGCCGCAGTGCTGATCCCAAAGATCGTTGTGGTTGTTGATGGCGCGCACGGTACGAACGTCCATGCGCTCGGCATCATTGCCGTGGGTGTAAATCGGGGAAAAAAGGGTACAGGCAGAGTCGATGACGACAGGGGCTTCAGGGCTGGTGGTATTTCGATTGCTGCAGCTTGTCGCGAGCAGCAGCGTCATCAAGATTAAGATTGGTGGCTTCCACACGTTTGGCCTCCTCGCGCAGCTGTTGCTGCTGCTGATTAACTGCCACCGCCTGGGCTGCCGCTTTGTCGGCGTTTTCCACGGCGGATTGGGATTGTTGTTGCACCTTGCCGATTTTCTTACCGCCGAAATAACTGGCAGCCAGCGCGGCAATCACGCCCGCCAGTGCGGCGAGCCAGTGCCAGCTGCCGCCGAGCATTGCCATGAGAAATGTCATGCTTTTTCCTCCATCGCTGTTTTCTGCTGGTTGAGACCTTTCTGGCGAACGAATTGCGCAATCACGCCCATCGCCACCATGAAGGCGCCAATCAAACCGAGATAGTTGTGCGGCAGAATCGCTTTCACATCTGGCGGCATGCTGTTCCACGCATCGAGCGCAGCACTGGGAAAAGATTGCACCCATGCGCTGAGCATCGAACCAAGTGACGCCAGCCACACCGACCAGGTTTTGAATAACAGCCGCGCATGCTTGACGAACTCCAGCGTGGTGAAGCGCTGCATCACCATCACCACGACGATCACCGCCAGCACCGCAGTAACAAAAATCAACAGTTTCAGATTCATAGCAGCCCCCGATAAATGTCATAGGTGCCGCTGCGCATCACTTCGGCATGGCGCCGTGCACGGCCGGATGTCTGCCGCGCCCACAGGCTGTCGAGCATGGCATTGGCGGCGGCATCAAAGTCGCCTTGCGTGATGGAGGTGAGCATGCCGCGAAACATCGCGAGGCCATCCACACCGAGTTGATACCCCATGCTGATCAGCACATCGCTACGCGCCTCATTGCACTTGGCAAGCGCCTGTTGCACCAGCGCGCGCTGATGCATCTGCAGCACTTTGCCCTCGACGATGCACTGCTTCCATACATCCCCCACCGGTCGTGGCACCTGGAAAATGTAATTGCTAAGCGATGCGCCTTTTGGGCCGATGCGAATACCGCCAGCGACCGTCGGAAAGCCCAGCGTGTCGAGGTAAGGCGCTTCGCGATAACCCTCTTCGAAATTCAGGATGGCAATAATCTGGCTCATAGTGGTTGGTTCCTCTTTAACGGGCGCAATAGTCTGAAAATGGCTGCGCAAAATGGCAAAAACACATAAATCTCGCTGATCGTTTATCGATCTCAGCGCATTGTTTGGTAAGCGAAACGCTCAAGAATGGTTAAACAGTGAGCACCATTGAAACGTTCCGCTTAAAACTGGGGAAAGGGAGAGAAGGACTTAGCGCACGGCGTACAAATAAACGTGGGGTAAACAGCAGTTATCGAAACTCGCTTGCGTCTGCTGGACGCGTGTGGGTGCTAACACCGCACTGTCGACGCGTGATTGCGTCTGGCGCTGGCAGATGCGCTCAGCGGTGCGTAAGGTGACGTTTTCATATTCGATGCCGAGTGCGCTGTCGATGCTGCGCTTAAGGCGACTGAGGGACTGGCGCCGCCGATGACGGCGCGTGCGTGCATTGCCTGAGAATACTGATTTTCCGTACTGGATGATCGCCATAACTCCTCCTGTGAATGAGTCTTTGGCGATGGGGTGGCAGGCACGGCGATTCGGCTTAAACCGAAGCGTCGGTTGTTCCTCTGGAAATACTCGACGTCAACTCGCCCGGCAGTGTTAACGGCCAGGGTGAAGTAGAGGAGAGTGAAAAACAGAGGGCAACTGACAACGCTGCAAAGTGCGTATCCACCCCATCCCAAAGTTCACTAACTTTGGATGGTATGTATCGCGCTTGTGCAGCGCCTCAATTGTTTAAGAGCGGGCTCATCCGGGAGCAGGTATGTCGTCCATCCATGCTCAAATTATTAACAGGTTCTAATGCATTGGCAAACACCAATGGTTAATTTTTTATTTACCATCAGTTAAATTTATGATTTCAGCCAAAATATTTTTTTGTCGCAACCTGCCGTTTTGTGATCAGCCCAGAATTTGGTAATCACGCGCCTGGCTCATGATCACCCGCGCCACCACCTGCAGCGTCTTCGCTTCTTCCAGCGTTAAATACCAGGTCTCATAGCGCTTGTTATCGGAGATCACCGCCACCTTCTTGTGCTGCAGCTGCAGGCGTTTGAGATAGAGCTGATCGTCAAGCGTAAACAGATAAATGCCATCGCCATCGAAGCGATGCACGCTGATATCGACAAACAGCTGATCGCGCGGCGCAAAGGTGCCGGCCATCGAGTCACTGTTGAGGGCGATGAGGCGAATATTTTCGGCCGGACGGCCGTTAAACAGTACGCGCGCCTCTTCCAGCCCATATTCAATGGCTTGAATGGTTTCCACCAGTTCGTCACGCGTACTGCTGCTGCGCACGCCGTGTTGTCCGATATCCAGACTCTCCACGCGAAACAGATGTTGTGGATTAACCAGGCTTCGCTGAGTCAGCAAGGCAGCCGGTTTTTCCATGCCAAACTGCAGCCATTCGACGCGCACGTCTAATAACTGGCTGAGCGCCAGCAAATTGTTATCATCCGGAATTGATTGTCCGTTAAACCATTTCCAAACCCCCGGCGTTGAGATCTTGCATCCCCTCTCTTGCAGAGCAAGCGCAACCTGTTTGTTCCGTCCGTGTCCGACAATTCCCGCGCTCTCGCACGCGGCAATCAGCCTGGCAGTAAATGCTTGTCTGGTACTTTCTTTTTTAACCATCAGTTAATAATCTGCCTTCAGTAAAAGACTGAATGTTATTTTCATTTTTGCTACCAGTTCATTTTATATTACCGTCAGTTTACTACCCAACCGCTTTTATCAATGAAGCTGGACAATCATTATCCCTTTCGGTTAAGCCGAAACCAGTGATCATTACCATATCGCTTGTTCTGACAGGGGTTTTCAGGATTGTTCTGTAGCAGTAAGACCAGCATCTAAAGGAAAAAATGGGTGAAAAGCAGCGACCCCGCCATAGATGACAGAAATAAATCAAAAAGCTCTTGGAATAACTGGATCGAAAGCGAAAAAAATGGGCACCGTTTTCGGTGCCCATTGTCATGCAGGAGCGAACATTAACGACGCAGCGTATCGTCGCCCCAACCAATCCATTTATAGGTGGTTAGCGCTTCAAGTCCCATCGGTCCACGCGCGTGCAGCTTCTGCGTGCTGACCGCCACTTCGGCGCCGAGGCCGAACTGACCGCCGTCGGTGAAACGGGTGCTGGCATTAACGTATACCGCAGATGAATCAACCTGGTTGACGAAGCGATTGGCGTTGCCAATGCTGCGCGTCAGGATGCCGTCGGAGTGCTGCGTGCCGTGCTGACGAATGTGCGCGATGGCGGCATCAATATCGGCCACCAGCTTGACGTTCAGATCGTTCGACAACCATTCGTCATCATAATTTTCTGCTTTCACCGCCACCACATCAGCGGGACCGTTTTGCAGCAGCGCCAGCACGTTTTCGTCCCCGTGCAGCGCAATCTTCTCCTGCGCCATGCGCTGCAGGAATGCCGGGATAAAGCGCTCAGCCTGATCGCGATGAATCAGCAGCGTTTCCAGTGAGTTACAGGCGCTTGGCCGCTGTTTCTTGGCATTGACGATCACCTCCAGCGCCGCCTCGGTCTCCATGGTTTCATCGAGATAGAGATGACACACGCCGATGCCGCCGGTGATGACCGGAATAGTCGAGTTCTCACGGCACAGCTTGTGCAAACCTGCGCCGCCGCGCGGGATCAGCATGTCGACGTAGCGATCAAGCTTCAGCAGCTGATTAACCAGTTCGCGATCTGGATTTTCAATCGCCTGCACCGCGCCCGCCGGTAATCCGTGCTGCATCAGGGCATTTTGGATCACCCGCACGGTGGCCGCGTTAGTGCGATAGGTCTCTTTGCCGCCGCGCAAGATGGCCGCATTGCCGGTTTTCAGGCACAGCGACGCGACATCGACGGTCACATTGGGACGCGCTTCGTAAATCACGCCAATAACGCCGAGCGGCACGCGACGACGCTCAATGCGCAGGCCGCTATCCAGCACGCCGCCGTCAATTAACTGGCCAACCGGATCGGCCAGACGACACACCTGACGCACATCATCGGCAATGCCTTTCAGGCGCTGCGGGTTGAGCGTCAAACGATCGAGCAGCGCTGCGCTCATGCCGTTTTGCCGTGCATCGGCCAGATCCTGCTCGTTGGCTGCCAGAATGTCGGCGCTTTCCGCTTCCAGACGATCGGCAATGGTCAGCAACACCTGATTTTTCTGTTCGGTGGAGAGCTCCGCCAGCTTGTACGACGCTGCGCGCGCCGCTTTACCCATTTCTTCTAACATCATCCGCTCCTTAACTGACGATCATGTCGTCACGGTGCACCGCTACCGGGCCATATTCGTAACCGAGGATCTCGCCAATTTCCTGGCTGTGATGACCGGCAATCATGCGCATGGCATCGCTATTGTAACGCGTCACGCCGTGGGCGATATCTCGCCCTTGCAGATTGCGAATGCGGATCACTTCACCGCGCGAAAAATTGCCCTGCACCTCACGAATCCCTTTTGGCAGCAGCGAGCTGCCGCGTTCGAGCATCGCGGCCAGCGCGCCATCATCAATGGTGATTTCACCGGCAGGCGGCGCGCCAAAGATCCAGCGTTTGCGGTTCTCCAGCGGCGACTGCTGCGCATGGAAGCGCGTGCCAACCGGTTTGCCATACAGCACGTCACTGATCACGTCGGGACGGCTGCCCGCAGCGATAATCACATCAATGCCAGCGCGGCAAGCGACGTCGGCCGCCTGCAGTTTCGTCGCCATGCCGCCGGTGCCGAGGCCGGAAACGCTGCCGCCGGCGAGGGTACGCAGCGCGTCATCGATCTGGTGCACGTCGCTGATCAATTCAGCTTCAGGATTCGTGCGTGGATCGGCGGTGAACAGTCCTTGCTGATCGGTCAGCAGCAGCAGTTTATCGGCACCGCCAAGCATCGCGGCCAGCGCCGACAGATTGTCGTTGTCGCCGACTTTAATCTCCGCGGTCGCCACCGCGTCGTTCTCGTTAATCACCGGCACGATGTGGTTGTCGAGCAGCGCACGCAGCATGTCTCGCGCGTAGAGGAAGCGTTCACGATCTTCCATATCGGCGCGCGTCAGCAGCATCTGTCCAATATGAATGCCGTAAATCGAGAAAAGTTGTTCCCACAGCTGGATCAAACGGCTCTGCCCCACCGCAGCCAGCAGCTGCTTTGAGGCGATGGTAGGCGGCAGTTCGGGGTAACCAAGGTGTTCGCGTCCAGCGGCGATGGCGCCAGAGGTCACAATAACAATACGATGGCCCGCCGCGTGCAATTGTGCACACTGACGAACCAGCTCCACCATGTGCGCCCGATTCAACCGACGCGAACCGCCGGTGAGGACGCTAGTACCCAACTTGACCACAAGGGTCTGACTGCCACTCATGTTTTTCCTGCCATGTAAGAAAAAAATCTGCGAAGGGACGTTTTATCAGGAGTGAGCAAGGAAGCCAACAGCAGCAAGGGGAAAAGCACAAAAATCCGCGGACAATGCGCTAGACCAAAAGTTCGCGATTAACAAGAAAACCGAAAAACTGTCATAAAACTTTCATCGCCAACCGGTAAAAAGTCCCGTGTTTTACAAAACCTTTCACGGGTACAACAAATTTTACTCATTGGGATTGATAGCAAAATGAAGAAAAGCACACTGGCATTGGTTGTTTCTGCGCTGGCACTGGCTTCCACCGCAAACGCCGCAGAAGTTTATAACAAAGACGGTAATAAACTGGACTTCTACGGCCGTGTTAAAGCTGAACACTACTTCAGCGATAATGCGTCAAGCGATGGCGACAAATCTTACGTGCGTATCGGTTTCAAGGGCCAGACGCAGATTAATGACCTGATGACCGGTTACGGTCAGTGGGAATATCAATATAACGTCAACAACTCTGAAGGTTCTGACGCTAACACTGGCAACAAAACCCGTTTGGGCTTTGCTGGCCTGAAATTTGGTCAATACGGTTCATTCGACTACGGTCGTAACTACGGCGTGCTGTACGACGTTGAGGCCTGGACGGACGTGTTCCCAGAGTTTGGCGGTGACGGTACGGCGCGTACCGATAACTTCATGACCGCGCGTGCGACCGGCGTGGCAACCTATCGTAACAACAACTTCTTTGGTCTGGTTGATGGCCTGCGCTTCGCGCTGCAATATCAGGGCAAAAACGATTCGACCAGCGCCAACGCACGCGGTAGCGCGACCGATACCTCACGCCAGAACGGCGACGGTTACGGTGCGTCTCTGGGCTACACCCTTGGTGATACCGGCATCAGCCTGATGTCTGCCCTTACCTCTTCCGATCGTACTAACCAGCAGCAAGCGCGTGCATACGGTTCCGGTGATAAAGCCGATTCATGGGGCGCGGGCATCAAATATGATGCTAACAGCGTTTACCTGGCGGCCATCTACACCGAAACCCGTAACATGACGCCAATCAGCGGTACGGATTCCGCTACCGGCGCATCAGTATCTGGTGCAGCGAACAAAGCGCAGAACATTGAATTGGTTGCTCAGTATCAGTTCGACTTCGGCCTGCGTCCTTCCATCGGTTACGTTCAGACCAAAGGCAAAGACATCGAAGGTATCGGCGATGCGGACCTGGTTAAATACATCGATGTGGGCGCGACTTACTACTTCAACAAAAACATGTCGACCTTTGTTGATTACAAAATCAACCAGCTGAGCGACGACAACCGTCTGTCACTTAACAACGATGACATCGTGGCCGTTGGTCTGACGTACCAGTTCTGATTTCGTATTACCCTTGTTGTGTCTATAAATTGTGTCTATAAAAAAAGAGCCGGCTCATCACCGGCTCTTTCTTGTTCAATCACGCTACGTTTTATCAGGCGCTCAGTTTTACTGGCTCGTCTTTAAACCCTTCCGCCGGTTTCAGATCCAGCTTCTGCTCATGCAGCATGGCTTTCAGGCGCTCATGGAAATTACGCAGTGTGCTTTCCACTTTGGCATTGTTCTCTTTGCCCTTGATGGTTGCTGCGCCCCAATCACCTGCTTTATCAAACAGACCGAAGTGGTACTCATAGGTAAAGTGATCTTCATGGGCTTCCAGCGTCATCCACCAGCCCCAGAATTCACGCAGTTCCGGTGCCGGCTTGACGTTGACGCAGGCCGCCAGGCAATCAAAGAAGAAACGCGTCTCTTCACATTTCCCCTCGCGAATATACGGCCCCAATTCGGTGAAGCGCTTAAGCAGGCGACTACGGGGGTGACCACTCGGTAACGTCATGCAAACTCTCCCTCAAATAAACCGTATCAAATGCATTTTTAGCTTCCCATGAAACTAAAAATGGAAAATCCCGGATATAAGTAGTAGCAGAGGTTCGCGCTTTCGCCAGTTAGTTTTTCAACTGTTTTTCCAGCCAGTCACAAATTTGGTTCAACGCCTGGTCAAAACTGGCAAACACCGGTTTGGCGGGAATCGCCAGCATCTTGCCCTGCGAGGATGAGTTAGCAATCAGCTGCGCATCCTCTTGCGGGCCAAAAATATCATCCGGCCAGTACGCCGCCAGCATCGGCGTTGGCGTGCGGCGCCCCAGTAAACCCTGCACCTTCAAGGAGTAGCGATTGAGTTCGATGCGCAAATTGCTGTCGGAGGTGGATGACATGCCGAGACGGCTCGCCAGCATATCCATATACATATCCGGTAACTGTTGCTGTTGCTGCGCATCAACAAACACGCTGTGCACCATGGCGCCGAGCGTGGCGACGGCGCGCAGGCGCGGCACCTCAAGATAAGCCAGACGTGTCGCCACATTGGCACCGAAGCGATAACCCAGCAGCGCCACACGCGTATGATCGATCCACGGCACGTTGCTCAGCTCGCGCAGCACTTGCTGATGCAGCTGGCTGGTATCTTGATTGAGCGTCCATTTGCTGCTGAACCCTACCGACGGCATATCCAGCGTCAGCATAGCGATGCCGCGCGGCGCAAGATAATCGTGGAATAGGCGATAGTGATCGCTTTGCAGGGAGTCGAGACCGCCGCACAGCAGCACCGTTGGATACGGCGCTTCGGCCTGCGCTGGCATGTGCAGGAAGCCGGTTACCGGCGCGCCACCGCTTATCGGGAAGGTCAGCGATTTCAGTTCACCCGGCAAGCGCTGCGTGGCTTCCTCATAGGCGCGATTAGCCAGCACCTGCGCCTGATCGGCCAGATCGTCGCCCTTAATATAAGGATAGGCGGCAAGGCTGAACAGATTGGCGGCGTGCAGCCAATGTTGACCGGCGGTTTCATGATTCTCGCTTTGCATCGCCTGCTGCTGCCACAGCGCTGCCTGCTTCGACCACTCGTAATTCCAGTTGCCGCCGCGATAGCCGATCACCGTGTCGAGCAGGGCTTCATTGGTGCGCTCGAAATCGCTAACGGCAATACGCGCCAGCACCTCGCTGATCTCCTGTGGCGACAGACCACGCCACGTCCACAGCAGCTTATTCAGCATGCGGTACCAGCCGCGCTGGGTGTCACCTTCGAGGGCGTTATGCACCTGTACCGCCGCGTGATGCTGGCGGCGCACTAATGAAGAGGTTTCCGGGTGTTTGAAACGGGGTTTGAAGAGTTCTTCGCTCAGGTTTTTATCAGACATCTTAGTGATTCTCCTGCCAACGTCATGGCGATGGCTAAGAGTGTACTGCACCCGCCATACGCGCGCGAGGCGCAGAAAGCACAACGCCCGGCATAACCGGGCGTTGTTTGCGATGCATCAATTAGCTTTTGACGATTGGCGGGATGTACACCACGCCCATGTCCCAAGGCTGCTCGATCCAGGTGTTCTGCGGGATGTCGACAATATAGTCGTCTACCAACGCACGGCCAGCTGGCTTGGCGAAGATGGTACAGAAACGCGCTTTTGGATACATATCGCGAATCGCCTGCGCGGTGCCGCCGGTATCCACTAAATCGTCAATCACGATGAAGCCTTCACCGTCGCCTTCTGCACGCTTCAGCACTTTCATTTCGCGCTGATGGTCGTGATCGTAGCTGGAGATGCAAACGGTATCGACATAGCGAATACCCAGTTCGCGCGCCAGCAATGATGCCGGAACCAGACCACCGCGGCTCACCGCAATGATACCTTTCCACTGTTCCACAGGAAGCAGGCGCTGGGCCAGTTTACGGGCATGAATTTGCAACATGTCCCAGGTTACGACGTATTTTTCGCTCATATGAAGGAATCCCGGCCAAGAAACTTGGCTTAAAAAATATGCAAGGGGGAAAAGGTTGCGCGAGATTATAAGGATCTGACGCCTTAAAAACCAGCATCTGTCTTACTGGTTGCAGGTTTTTAGCGCGCCTGATTACGCACCCGGCGAGAAACAGTGATATTCTCAGGCCCATCACGTCAGATGTTCTGACGACGATTTTTACTGGAAACCCGCGTGCGTGCGGTATGTCCGCCACGCTGACACAGGAGACGCATGGTGTCTGAATTGTCGCAACTTTCACCCCAACCGCTGTGGGATATTTTTGCCAAAATCTGTTCCATTCCGCACCCTTCTTACCATGAAGAAGCCCTGGCCGAATACGTTGTTGGCTGGGCAAAAGAGCAAGGTTTTTGGGTTGAGCGCGATCAGGTTGGCAACATCCTGATTCGTAAACCCGCTACGGCTGGCATGGAAAATCGCACGCCGGTGGCGCTGCAGGCGCACCTCGATATGGTGCCGCAGAAGAACAATGACACAGTGCACGACTTCACCAAAGATCCGATTCAGCCGTACGTTGATGGCGAATGGGTGAAAGCGCGCGGCACCACGCTGGGCGCGGATAACGGCATTGGTATGGCTTCTGCGCTGGCGGTACTGGCTGATAACAGCCTGATCCACGGTCCGGTCGAAGTGCTGCTGACCATGACCGAAGAGTCCGGCATGGACGGTGCATTTGGTTTACAGCCGAACTGGCTGCAGGCCGACATTCTGATCAACACCGATTCCGAAGAGGAAGGCGAGATCTACATGGGTTGCGCCGGGGGTATCGACTTCATCACCACCCTGCCACTGACGCGTGAAGCTGTCCCGGCGGGCTATGAGACCCTGAAGCTGACGCTGAAAGGCCTGAAAGGCGGTCACTCCGGTGCCGACATTCACCACGGTCTGGGCAACGCCAACAAGCTGCTGGCGCGTTTCCTGGCGTTGCACGCGCGTGAATTCGACGTACGTTTGATCGAATTCACCGGCGGTACGCTGCGCAACGCCATTCCACGCGAAGCCTTCGCGACGCTGGCCATCGATAGCCATCAAGTGGATGCGCTGAAATCTGCTGCGGCACATTTCCAGGCGACGCTGCTGAACGAGCTGGGCATTAAAGAGAAACACATTGCGGTGGTTACCGAGTCGCTGGTGCACCAGGGCCAGGCGTTAAGCACTGACAGCCGCGATCGTTTCCTGAACCTGCTGAATGCTACGCCAAACGGCGTGATCCGTAACTCCGACGTCGCTAAAGGTGTGGTGGAAACCTCGCTGAACGTCGGCGTGGTGACCATGGATCAGAATAATGCCGAAATCATCTGCCTGATTCGTTCACTGATCGATACTGGTAAAGATTGGGTGGTTGAAGTGCTGACCTCGCTGGCCGATCTTGCTGGCGCGCAAGGCGCACCGAAGGGCGGCTACCCAGGCTGGCAGCCCGATGCTGACTCACCGGTTATGGCGCTGACGCGTAAAACTTACGAAGCGCTGTTTGGCAAAACGCCAAACATTCAGGTGATTCACGCCGGTCTGGAGTGTGGTCTGTTCAAGAAGCCGTACCCGGAAATGGATATGGTTTCGATCGGTCCCACCATTACCGGCCCGCACTCGCCCGATGAGCAGGTACACATCGAGAGCGTCGGTTTGTACTGGAAGCTGCTGACTGCGCTGCTGAGCGTAATGCCAGAAAAAGCGTAAGTTTGCGCTTTCGCGAGCAACCCGGCTTCGGTCGGGTTTTTTTTTGCCTTGCGCAAATTAATGCACAGTCGACAAAATCTTTGCAGGCATAGCGTCGGGTTGCCCTTTATGGCGATCGACTTCCCCAGAATATTGCCCTGACAATCTTGCTTCCCACCTCCTGATTCCTCCAACTCTTACCTGCTCTTCAGCTTTAGCCGCCATCATGTCCAGATGTCCGGACGGCTAAGAAGATTTCGTGCTAGCTTATGCCCTTTCGATTGTTGCCCAGAGTGTGGGTTCAGGAAAAAATGCCTCCCACTCAAATAATTAAAGGCCCGGCTTCATGACTGCGATCAACCGCCTGGAGATGCGTAATATCTCCATCGCCTTTGGCGGTTTCGCCGCGCTATCGCAGGTCGATTTCCTCACCGCAGGCGGTTCGGTACATGCCTTAACCGGTGCCAACGGCGCCGGAAAATCAACGCTGATGGCGGTGCTGGCTGGGGCGCATGCGCAGTACAGCGGTGAGATTCTGCTGGACGACGTACCGGTGATGATTCGCTCGCCGCGTGATGCCAAAAAGCTGGGCATCCATCTGGTCCAGCAGGAAGTCGATGTGGCGCTGGTGCCGCAACTTAGCGTGGCAGAGAACATTCTGCTCGATCGCTTAGCCGAGCCGGGGCACCTCTATAACTGGCGCGATATACGTCGCCAGGCGCGTGCTTTGCTGGCGCAGCTGCAAGTAAACATTGACGTCAATCGTCTGGTTGAACGCTGCACGCTAGCGGAGAAGCAGCAAATTCTGCTGGCTCGCGCGCTCTCGCACCACTGCCGCTTTCTAATTCTTGATGAACCTACCGCTCCGCTCGATCAGCACGAGAGCGAGCGCCTGTTCGCCGTGGTGCGTCGCTTACAGTCCAGCGGTATTGGCGTGGTGTTTATCTCGCATCGTATTCACGAATTGAAAGCGATATGCGATCGCCTGACGGTGCTGCGTGACGGACGCCTGATCGAAAGCTGTCCGATGGCCGCGCTGAGCGGCGAGCAAATCGTAGAGAAGATGCTGGGACATCAGCTCAACGATGTCTTTCCGCCCCGTCGCACGCGTGAGGCGCGACCGCTGCTGCTGTCGGTTGACGGCTTGCACGACGACCAGTTACTGCAGGACATTTCGCTGCGGCTGCACCAGGGCGAAATCCTCGGCATTGCGGGTTTAGCCGGTGCCGGTAAAACCGAACTGTGCAAAGCGCTGTTTGGCGCCAGCAAAAGCCGCGTTGAGAAAGGCGAACTGCACGGCAAAGCATGGCGACCGCGTTCACCCCACGATTCTGTCGAGAACCGCATGGCGCTGGTGCCGGAAGAGCGGCGCAAAGAGGGCATTTTCATCGATGAACCCGTCAGCATGAATCTCAGTATCAGCGCTGATAACAGTTTTTCGCGCTGGAGCGTGTTCGGTCATCGCAAGGCATGGCGCTGGGCTGAAGAGGTGATTCAACGCCTGAATGTACGTACTACCGGACCGGCGCAAACCCTGCGTCGTCTGTCCGGCGGTAATCAGCAGAAGGTGGCAATTGGCAAATGGCTGCGCAACAACGCCGATGTACTGATTTTTGATGAGCCCACAAAGGGCGTTGATATCAAAGCCAAAACCGAGCTATTCAGTTTGATCGCAGGCTTAGCGCGCGAAGGTAAAGGCATCATTTATGCTTCGGGCGAGTTTTCTGAACTGGTCGGTTTATGCGATCGCATTTGTGTGCTCTGGGATGGGCGCATTGTGGCAGAGATGGAGGGCACAGACGCCACAGAAGAGACACTTCTGCTTTATTCCACCGGAGGAACACCTGCGTGAGCAGCAAAGAACTATCCCTAACCCCGCAGCCTTCTCTGCGCCACCAGCTCTTCGATTTCCTCTATAAATGGGGCATGTTGCTGACGGTGGTTATTCTGATTGCCGCGTTTGGTCTGGCCTCAGACAGCTTCCTTGAGCCCACCAACATCATCAACATCCTGCGTTCGATTGCCATCGTGACGGTAATCGCCATCGGCGTATCGATTTCACTGACGATTGGCGGCTTTGACCTGTCAGTCGGATCGACGGCATCGCTGGCCAATGCGCTGGTGATTTCGCTCTTCGTCTGGCACGGCTTTGGCACCACCGAAGCCATTATTATCACGCTGCTGCTGTGCACGCTGGTGGGATTATTCAACAGCTTCTTGATTGTGATTCTGCGTATTCCCGACATGCTCGCCACGCTGGCCACGCTATTTGTGATTCAGGGCGTGGCGATGACCTACAGCTTCGGCGGGTCGATCACGGAAAATATGGTGCTGCCAAGCGGTGACATGGCCGAGGGCACCATTCCCGCTGCTTTTGGCCTGCTCGGCCAGGTGCCAACTATCGTGATTATTATGCTGGTGGTGACGATAGTGGCGCAGCTGGCGCTATCGCTAACCAAGCACGGTCGTCGCATGTATGCGCTCGGAGGTAATGCGGAAGCGGCGCGGTTATCAGGCATCCGCACCACGCGTTATCGCGTGCTGGCCTATGTGCTTTCATC
This sequence comes from Pantoea sp. USHLN256, assembly GCF_037149875.1. NCBI lineage: Bacteria > Pseudomonadati > Pseudomonadota > Gammaproteobacteria > Enterobacterales > Erwiniaceae > Pantoea > Pantoea sp. USHLN256. The sequence continues at coordinate 1,062,459 of NZ_JBBCQO010000001.1, forward strand.
GCTGCTGGCTGGGCTGGGCGGCATTCTGCTGGCTTCGCGCATCGGCTCTTCGCAGGTGAATGCCGGCGGCGGTTACCTGATGGACGCCGTCGCCGCGGCGTGGATTGGCTTCTCGCTGGCCGGTTCAGGCAAACCTAATGCGTTGGGGACTCTGGTGGGTGCCGTCATCCTCGGCGTGTTGCAGAACGGGCTGGTGATGCTGTCGGTGCCCTATTACGCGATGGACATCATTAAAGGACTGGTGCTGGCGCTGGCGCTGGCAATCACTTACATCCAGCGCCGCTAAAGCGCTGTTATTCAGAAAGAGAGCATAATGAAAAAAATTACCCTTTCGCTGCTGGCAGTGAGCCTGCTGAACGTCAGCGCTGCCTTTGCCGACACCACAACGCCGGTGCCCGCAGCCATCGCCAATCACGAAGGCCCGGTGCGCATTGCCATCATCCGTAACCTCGGTTCCGACGACAACACCACACAGTTTGTGGCCGGTGCGATTCAGCAGGGCCGCAAGTTGGGCTTTAAGGTCAGCACTTTTTTAAGCAACGGCGATGATGCGCGTTTCCAGGATTTTGTTAATCAGGCGATCAGCCAAAAATATGACGGCATTATTCTGTCGCATGGCAAAGATCCCTACTCTACCGCGCTAGTGCAGCGCATCGCCGATGCCGGTATTAAGCTGTCGGTGTTTGATACGCCGGTAAATACGCCAGTGAAGGGTGTGACCGTAACCGCGCAAAATGACGCCTCGCTGGCGCAGGAATCACTCGGCAGTCTGATCAAAGACTTCAATGGCAAAGCGAATATCGTCAAATTGTGGGTGGCCGGTTTCCCGGCGATGGATCGTCGTCAGGTGGTGTATGAGAAGTTGCTGAAAGAGAACCCAGGCATTCATCAACTGGAATCGATCGGCGCCGTCTCCTCTGATGTTCAGGGCGATACCGCCAACAAGATTGGCGCGATTCTGGCGAAGTACCCGAAAGGCAAGATTGATGCAATTTGGGGTTCGTGGGATGCATTTAGCCAGGGCGCCTACAAAGCGTTGCAGGAGAATGGTCGTACTGAAATCAAGCTGTATAGCATCGACGTATCCAACCAGGATCTGCAGCTGATGCACGAGAAAAACAGTCCCTGGGTGCAGACCGTGGCGGTGGACCCGAAAACCATTGGCGCGGTGAATATGCGTCTGGTGGCGAACAAGATTGGCGGCGAAACCACGCCTGCAAGCTATGAGTTTAAAGCGGCATCCATTTCGCAGCAGCAGCTGAACAGTCAGCAAGGTGCGGTTAACGTGGCTTCACTGAACAAGATTATCCCTGGCTGGGGCGAGAACAGCGATTTCGTCGCGCCGTGGTTTGCCACGCTGGAAGCGAAGTACGCTAAGAAGTAGTGTTTTGGGTGGGTGCGAGCCAGGCCGCACCATCACCTCACAACCCCAACACAAGCTGCCGCTCCAGCTGCGGATCAACCATAGTGACATGCAATCCCACTAGCCTCACTCCGCGCCCTGCCCGACGATCATCCCATGCCTGACGCGCTACCGCGATCATGTCGTCTTTGTTTAATACCGGCCAGACATGCTCCTGCGTAGTCTGCTGAAAGTCGTTGAACTTGAGCTTTACTCCCTGACGAGCGATCTGCTTATCCGGCTTGATTGCCGTTAAGCGGCGATCTAATTCGGCATAGAGAAAGTCAATAATCTCCAGACACTGCTCCCAGCTGTGAATGTCCTCCATGAGCGTGCGCTCAACGCCCAGCGATTTACGCTCACGCTCCACCACCACATTGCGTTCGTCAATGCCGTTACTGCGTTCCCACAAGATACGACCAAATTTGCCAAAGCGTTTCAGCAGCAGCGCCAGATCGGCCTGCTGGACATCAGCGCAGGTGCGTAAACCCATCTCTTCCAGCTTTTTCGTCGCCACTTTGCCAACGCCGGGGATTTTGCTCAGCGGCAGCGTCAGTAAAAAACCTGGCATGGCATCCGGTGTAATCACATATTGCCCGTTGGGTTTGTTGAGATCGGAGGCGATTTTGGCGAGAAACTTAATCGGCGCAATGCCGGCCGAGGCGGTCAAACCGGTTTCGCGCAGGATATCCGCCCGAATCGCCTGCGCCATTAATGTTGCTGAGCCGTGACAATGCAGGCTGTCGGTCACATCCAGATAGGCTTCATCAAGGGATAAGGGTTCAATCAGCGCGGTGTAGCGCGAGAAGATGTCGCGGATCTGGCGCGATGCTTCTTTATACGCATCGAAGCGGCCCGGCAATAAACGCAGATGTGGACAGAGTTTTAGCGCCATACCGGTGGGCATCGCGCTGCGCACGCCATATTTGCGCGCGGGATAGTTAGCCGTACTGATCACGCCGCGCTGTACGCGGCTGCCACCAATCGCGATGGGAATATCGCGCAATGAAGGATCATCGCGCATTTCCACCGCCGCGTAGAAGCAGTCCATATCGACATGAATGATTTTCACTTTTGCAACTAACCCAGATTCAATCGAGACCTCTTTATAATACTGGATATTTGTACAGATGCAAAAGTACCCTGATGTTAGCGCGCCAATTACACCAGGCGACGAATCTCCATGCCTTTATCGGTTTTTTTAATCTCCAGGCGTTTATTCTGCGGATGCTGTGCGATGCCAAGTTCGCCAAACATTTCCACTTCGTAGCCCAGCGCACGTTTTAACAGGTTGAGCAGGCGATTGCGTTTCGGGATCAGAGCCGGCAGATAGTCGCCCCACACTTCAAACAAAATCGCCGGATAGCCTGAGCTCTCAAGCCACTGACGTGCACCTTTCAGCACTTCTAACTCCAGCCCTTCCACATCCACTTTGACGAGATGCGCGGCCGGTAAGTGCAAACTGTCTAAGGTCGCGATGCGTACCGATTCACTCTCTGTAAAGGCGGTGCTGAGCATCTTCTGTTGCGCGCGAATATCAGCATCCAGCGACAGCGCACCGACGTTCACCTCGGTTTGCATATCCAGTACCGGTACGTCAATTTCACCATTCACGTCGCCAATTGCCATCTGCATGGCATGACAATGAAACAGCTGATTGCTAAACAGATTGGCGCAAAGTTGATAAAACACCTGACGCTGGGGTTCGAAAGCATATAACTTTCCGCCCTTCGCCCGGATATGATCGCCCATCGGCACCGACCAGGCGCCTAAATTGGCTCCCACATCGATCAATATCGGACGCTCAATACCTGCGATTAGCAGCTGAGAAATCTGCAGCGTTGTCGGCTCCCAGGCTTTGCCGCCGCGTAAATGCGCATTAATCATATCCGGGCCGGACGACAACATGTAGCTCAGGTTATCAACCTGATAAAGGGACGGGCGAGAGGAGTGTTCCATGGATTATTACCTGATGAAATTGACCGGCGCAGTATAGGCAGACGGATTCCGTTAACAGCCAGGACGCGTCTTGTTTATCATCAGGATTAAGGCGTTTTAAAAACCAGGAAAAAAAGCGAACTTTCTGATCAACAAATTAAAGTTTACAAATTTCTGGTCGTATTCCTTTTAGGAACGCGCCATTTTCTCGGACACTGGCTTGATTAAAAGCCAGACAATGTTAATGTTGCGCTGCGATAGCGGATATTTCCGATAATGCAATACCCGGACGCTTAGCGTCATCATCTCTCTTCACATCAAGGTATCTACAGAATGGGCAGAATCGCATTATTGCTTGCGATGATTCTTATGCCGGTCCTTAGCTGGGCAATTAACCCTGAGCCTGCGCAACCGCTGGCTCCGGTGAGCAAAGAGTTAAAGAAACAATTAATTGGTACACCTGTATTTATTCAGATTTTCAAGGAAGAGCGTACGCTGGAACTGTACGGCAAAATCGGTAATGAATATCGTCTGCTGGACAGCTATCGCATCTGTAATTTCTCTGGCGGCTTAGGACCGAAACGTCGTCAGGGCGATTTCAAAAGTCCCGAAGGCTTTTATAACGTTAAGCTGAACCAGTTAAAACCAGATAGCCGTTTCTATCGCGCCATTAATACCGGTTTTCCTAACCAGTACGATCGCGCTAAAGGCTATGACGGTAACTATTTAATGATTCACGGTGATTGCGTGTCAGTTGGCTGCTACGCGATGACCGATGCATCGATGGATGAGATCTTCGCCTTTACCAACGCCGCGCTGCGTAATGGTCAGCAGGAGATTCAGGTCAATATCTATCCGTTCCGCATGACAGACAGCAACATGCAGCGTCATAAATATTCGACCTACATTAACTTCTGGCGTGAACTGCAGCCGGGCTATGCCTACTTTGTGAAGTACCGTGTGCCGCCAACGGTTAACGTAACGGCAACCGGCCAATATGCGGTGAACAGCACCCCGGTGATTTCAACACCGGATGCTGCCTCGAAATCATTCCTGGCGCTCACCCAGGCAAAATAATGCCCATTCGCCTGGCACTATCCGGTGCCAGGTTTCATTCCCGGTTAGCGGTTGCGTAGCAATCACCGTCACCACATCCTGCGGCGTAGTCTGCTGCTGAAAATCAATCTCCACATCCTGATCGAGCAGTGTCGCTTTGCCAAATGGTGCACGACGCGTAATCCAGTAGAGATTGGTCGAACAGAACGCCATCAGATAGCGACCATCCGACAACAGCATGTTGAACACGCCCTTCTCACGCATTTCTGCTGCCAGCTCGGCGATGTAGCGGAAAACTGCCGGCCAGTTGCCCGGCGTGCGCGGATAGCGCTCGGTAAGTTTATGCAGAATCCAGCAGAAGGCTTTTTCGCTGTCGGTTTCACCGATGGGACGAAAAGGCCCGGTATCCAACTGGCGATACCCTTTAAGCTGTCCGTTGTGCGCGTATGTCCAGTTACGGCCCCACAGTTCACGCGTGAACGGATGGGTATTTTCCAGCGACACTTCACCGCGATTCGCCTGGCGAATATGTGCCACCACCGAATGCGATTTGATCGGGTATTCCTGCACTAATCGGGCAATCGGAGAGTTATAGCTTGGCTGCGGATCTTTGAAAGTGCGACACCCTTTGCCTTCATAAAAGGTAATGCCCCAGCCATCTTTGTGCGGCCCGGTTCCACCGCCACGCTGCACCAGACCCGTAAAACTGAAACAGATGTCCGTTGGGACATTGGCGCTCATCCCGAGCAATTCGCACATAGCAACCGCCTTAGGTTAGCACCCCTCGCCAGCGGCGAGAGGAACACATCATTACTTAACCATCTCTTTTTCGATCAGCAACATCAGGATATGAATCACTTTAATGTGGATCTCCTGAATGCGGTCGGCATAGCCAAAATGCGGCACACGAATTTCGATATCCGCCGATCCCGCCATTTTGCCGCCATCTTTGCCGGTCAGCGTGATCACTTTCATCCCCTTCGCGCGCGCGGCCTCAACGGCTTTGATGATGTTGGCAGAGTTACCTGACGTGGACAGACCCAGCAGCACATCGCCTTCGCGACCCACCGCTTCGATATAGCGCGAGAACACGTAATCGTAGCCAAAATCGTTGCTCACGCAGGAGAGATGGCTGACATCAGAAATGGCAATCGCCGGGTAGCCAGGACGGTTTTCACGGTAGCGCCCAGTCAGCTCTTCAGCAAAATGCATGGCATCGCAGTGCGAGCCGCCGTTACCGCAGGAAAGCACTTTGCCGCCCGCTTTAAAGCTGTCGGCCAGCAGAACCGCAGCGCGCTGAATCGCGTGAATGTTAGCTTCATCACTCAGGAAGTTGTTGAGCGTATCGGCTGCTTCATTGAGCTCTGAGCGAATAATGTCCTGGTACATAGGGATGTCCTTTTAGAGGAAAGATTGACGCAGCAAGTTTAACGGAATGGGACTAAGCCGCAAAGCGCCCGCCATCAGGAAAAGCGCGACCTGTTGAGGAAGTTTGGCAGCTGTTGCCGTTCGCGCAATGAATTTGTGAGATGTGTTGTAATTGCGATGTAAACAGATTGATAAATTTTGCCCCATATTCTAAACCTACACCCATAACAGGTCAGACCTCTTACTACTTATGGAGTGGTTCATTATGTTGGTTGCCTCAATCATTGCGACGCTAATTTTGCTTAGCGTCTTGTTCTATCACCAAATCTCCCTGCTGCTCAGCAGCGTGATTTTGCTGCTGTGGACCGGCGCGCTGGCGGCCGCTGGCGTGTGGACGCCGTGGCTGCTGGTCCCCCTGGCGATCATTCTGCTGCCGTTTAACCTGCCAGCGATGCGCCGTAGCCTGTTCTCCAAGCCGGCACTGCGCAGCTTCCAGAAAGTGATGCCGCCGATGTCGCGCACTGAAAAAGAGGCGATTGATGCAGGCACCACCTGGTGGGAAGGCGATCTGTTCCGCGGTAAACCGGACTGGCAGAAGCTGCACAACTATCCGCAACCGCGTCTGACGGAAGAGGAACAAGCCTTTATTGATGGTCCAGTAGAAGAAGCGTGCCGCATGGCGAACGACTTCGAAATCACCCATGAAATGGCCGATCTGCCGCCGGAGCTGTGGGCCTATCTCAAGCAGCATCGCTTCTTCGCCATGATCATCAAGAAAGAGTATGGCGGCCTGGAGTTCTCAGCCTATGCGCAAGCACGCGTGCTGCAGAAACTGGCCGGCGTCTCCGGCATTCTGGCGATCACCGTTGGCGTACCGAACTCGCTTGGCCCAGGCGAACTGCTGCAGCATTACGGCACCGACGAGCAGAAAGATCACTACTTGCCGCGTCTGGCACGCGGTGATGAGATTCCCTGCTTTGCGTTGACCAGCCCGGAAGCGGGTTCCGATGCCGGGGCGATTCCCGATACCGGCGTAGTGTGCATGGGCGAGTGGCAAGGTCAGCAGGTGCTGGGCATGCGTCTCACCTGGAATAAGCGCTATATCACGCTGGCACCGATTGCCACCGTGCTTGGCCTGGCATTTAAACTTTCCGACCCGGATCATCTGCTGGGCAATACTGAAGAGCTCGGCATCACCTGCGCGCTGATTCCGACCCACACGCCTGGCGTGGAGATTGGTCAGCGCCACTTCCCGCTTAACGTGCCGTTCCAGAATGGTCCAACGCGCGGTAAAGACATTTTCGTGCCGATTGATTTCATCATTGGCGGCCCGTCGATGGCCGGTCAAGGCTGGCGCATGCTGGTGGAGTGCCTGTCAGTGGGTCGCGGCATTACGCTGCCTTCGAACTCAACCGGCAGCGTGAAAAGTATTGCGCTGGCAACCGGTGCCTATGCGCATATTCGTCGTCAGTTCAAAGTCTCCATCGGTAAAATGGAAGGAATTGAAGAACCGCTGGCGCGCATTGCCGGTAATGCTTATGTGATGGACGCCGCGGCTACGCTGATCACCAGCGGCATTATGCTGGGAGAAAAACCGGCGGTGCTGTCGGCGATTGTGAAGTATCACTGCACCCATCGCGGCCAGCGCACCATTATCGATGCGATGGATATTGCCGGCGGTAAAGGGATTATGCTCGGCGAAAATAACTTCCTGGCGCGAGCTTATCAGGGCGCTCCCATCGCTATCACCGTGGAAGGCGCGAATATTCTGACGCGCAGCATGATCATCTTCGGCCAGGGCGCCATCCGCTGCCATCCGTGGGTACTGGAAGAGATGAATGCCGCAGCGAAAAACGATTTAGTGACCTTTGACCGCGCGCTGTTCAGCCACATCGGCCACGTCGGCAGTAACAAAGTGCGCAGCCTGTGGCTGGGCTTAACCGGCGGCCGCACCAGCGCCACGCCGACCCGCGATGCCACGCGCCGCTACTATCAGCACCTCAACCGTTTAAGCGCCAACCTCGCGCTGCTGTCGGATGTATCGATGGCGGTATTGGGCGGCAGCCTGAAGCGTCGCGAACGCATCTCCGCGCGCCTTGGCGATGTACTGAGCCAGATGTATCTCGCCTCGGCCACGCTGAAACGCTATGACGATGAAGGCCGTAATGCCGCCGACTTGCCGCTGGTGCATTGGGGCGTGCAGGATGCCTTGCATCAGGCCGAAGTGGCGATGGATGATCTGCTGCGCAACTTCCCAAATCGCCTGGTTGCCGGCGCGCTGCGTCTGGTGATCTTCGCGGGTGGACATCATTGCCCAGCGCCGTCTGACAAGCTCGATCACCAGTTGGCGAAACTGCTGCAGCTGCCCTCCGCCACGCGCACCCGTTTAGGTCGCGGTCAGTATCTGGCACCGAGCGCGCACAATCCGGCGGGTCAACTGGAGCAAGCGCTGCAGGATGTGATGGCGGCTGAAGTGATTCACGATCGTCTGTGCCAGCAGCAGAAAAAACACCTGTCGTTCACCCGACTGGATGCGCTAGCGCAGCGTGCTTTGCAGGAGGGTTGGATTGATGAGAGCGAAGCACAGGTGCTGATTCGCGCCGAAGCCAGTCGCCTGAAAGCCATCAATGTCGATGACTTTGCGCCGGAAGCGCTGGCGGTGCCAAAGCCGCAGAGTAAACCCCGTTCGCGCACCAGCGAAGCGGCATAAAATAAAAAAGCCTCCATGCGGAGGCTTTTTTTATGGCGATCGCTTTATCCCGCCTGCCGAATGCGCGCAATTAATGCGTCAACATCGGCAACATGATCGGCAGCCAAAATCAGCGTACGTCCTAGCGTTATACAGCTGCGAATGCACTCGGTGCGCATCGTGTCATCGTTAATCTGTTTAAAGTCCGCGACATGCGACATCCCCACGGTACGACGAATCAATTCGGTCCCGCAGTAACCAATGGTATCGCGCCATACCTTACGCAGGAAGGATTCGGCATAGCCCGGATAGGCCAGCGCCACATCACTGGTTTTCGCTTTGGCCAGCTCAAGGAAACGATTGGCAAATTGGTTACAGACATCCTGCACATCACTAAGACGACGTTCGCGCCCTTCTGCCGCTTCACGCGGTGCCAGCAGGCCCGGCAAGCAGCAGTAGTTAATCAGCAGGTTGCCAATCGCACTGCCGACATCAAAACCAATCGGCCCGAAGTAGCCGAACTCTGCATCAATGACTTTCAGGCTGCCATCAGCCACAAAGATGGAGCCGCTGTGCACGTCGCCGTGCAGGAGAGCTTCGGCATCGGCAAAGAAGCGGTGCTTGAGGCCCGCAACAGCGATTTTTAATGCATCATCGCTGCGCAGGCTGACCACCAGCGACTCCAGCGCGGCAGGATACTTGTTGCGCTCGTGGTCAATAAAAGGATCGTTGAAGAACAAGTCTTCCGTGATTTCACACATTTCCGGATTAATGAAACGCGCTACTTCGGCTTTTTTCCGGTGCGGATGCAGGAAAAAATCAGAAGTATGGAACAGCGTCTGCGCCAGATACTCCCCCAGCTGGCGCCCTGCTTGTGGATAGTAAGCGCCGTTCACCAGCTCGCTACGCCAGATACGATGAGTGGAGAGATCTTCCATCACCATTACCGCTAATTCTGCATCGTAATGGGTGACGTTAACGGTGTGCTGTGGGCAATGTTTGTAGTGCTCAATCAGCGTTTGCGCTTCCAGCCGTGCGCGATCGAGCGTGAGCGGCCAGGATTCGCCCACACAACGCACATACGGCAGCGCCTGTTTTACCACTACGCGGCTGCGGCCTTGGTTGTCGAAGATTTTAAACACCAGGTTGAGATTGCCGTCACCGATCTCCTCGGCGCTCACCAGCGCTGACGGATCGTCCACGCTGCCAAATTTTTTAGCATATTCCACAGCATCGGCAGCGGTGAACGTACGGTATTGCGACATTGCTTTTTCCTCGTGTTTCGACAGTAATAAGCCGTTCAGACGTCTATACATCCGTTACGCATGTTGGCACAATAGCCAGCATTAAGGCAACAGGGATTTCACACAATGCAAACACTTCGAACCACCAGCCTTGAGGTCCGCGATAACCAGCTGTGGATCCTTGACCAGCAGGCGCTGCCACAACAACAAAACTGGCTGCCTGCGCACAGCGTTGCGCAGCTGGTTGAGCATATTCATGCCCTGCGCGTGCGCGGTGCCCCGCTGATTGGCCTCTCCGCCAGTTTGCTGCTGGCGCTGCTTGGCGAACAGGGGACAACGCGGGTGGAATTAGCTGCCGCTCTGGAGGTTCTGCGTGCCGCCCGCCCAACGGCGGTGAACCTGATGAATAACCTGGATCGCATGAAAGTGGCGCTGGCGGAGAACGATTTTGTCGCAGCGTTAAGCGCTGAGGCGCTGCGGCTGGTGGCCGAAGATAAACGGCTGTGTGACAACATTGCCCGCGCCGGTAGCACACTAGTGAAACCGGGCAGCCAGTTGCTAACCCATTGTAATACCGGCGGTCTGGCGACAGCGGGTGTGGGCACCGCGCTGGGCGTGATCGCCTATGCCCATCAGCAAGGTTTGGTGAAAAATGTCTGGGTTGATGAAACCCGACCGCTGCTGCAAGGCGGCCGTTTAACCGCATGGGAACTCGGTGAGCTCAACATTCCTTACCAGTTGATTACTGATTCGATGGCCGCCAGCTTAATGGCGCGCGGCGCGGTAGATGCCATTTGGGTCGGTGCAGATCGCATCGCCGCCAATGGTGATGTAGCAAACAAGATTGGTACTTACAGCCTGGCCGTGCTGGCGCAGTATCACGGCATTCCGTTTTATGTGGCAGCGCCGCATACCACGCTTGATCGTCTATGCCCTAATGGCGCCGCGATACCGATTGAACAACGCGCCGCCAGCGAAGTGACCGGCGTGTCAGGCAGTTTTGGCAGCGTGCAGTGGGCGCCCGAAAACGCAGCGGTGTATAACCCGGCGTTTGATGTAACGCCTGCGGCGCTGATTAGCGGTTGGGTGCTGGATACCGGAGTGGTGACACCTGCACAGGTTCAGGAAGGGGTATTTTTGCCTTGAGGTAGGCTGGATTGTGCTCGCTGTCCCCCTCCTCGGTCCTCCCCCATAAATGGAGGAGGATGACGCTGCTGTATGTCAGTGCTGAAGCTGCATGTGGCAGCGTCTCCTTCCCCCATTTATGGGGGAAGGTCGGGATGGGGGACAGCGAGCACAATCTAGCTCGCAAAGTACACTCAAAATCACGCCAAACGCGGATACGCATCGGCAATCTGGTCACCGGTGAAATTCGCCACCCAGCCTTCCTGATTGTCAAAAATACGAATTGCAGTGAAGTGCGGCTCAGAGCCCATATCAAACCAGTGCGCGGTGCCCGCAGGTACGGAAATCAGATCATTTTTCTCGCACAGAATCTGATAAACCTCGCCATCGAGATGCAGACAAAACAGCCCTGAACCTTCAACGAAAAAGCGCACTTCGTCTTCGCTGTGGGTATGTTCATTGAGAAACTTAGTGCGCAGCACCTCTTTCTGCGGATTATCCGCGCGCATGCTCAGCACGTCCCAGCTTTGATAGCCCTTCTCGGCGACCAGGCGATCAATCGCATGCTGATAAGCCTTAATCACCGTCTCAGAATCGGGATCAACGCCCAGATCGCGATCCGCTTCCCAACGCTCAAAACGCACGTTTTTAGCGTTAAGGCGATCGCGAATCGCTGCTGCATCGGTACTGTGCCACACCGGCTGATTGGCTTCGGTATCGGTAAAAATGGTCAATGCACTCATGTTAAATCGACTCCGGTTTAATCTGTGAAAAATCATTTACCTGATGATGACGACTAACGTTATCTGCCGCGCCACGAATTAACTGCACCGTGTGCCAGCCTGCTTGTGCCGCCGCGTCCAGTTCCTGATGAATATCCGACAGGAACAGGATGGCGTCGGGTGCGAGCCCAATTTTTTCAGCGATGTTGCGATACGACTGCGTTTCACGTTTCGCGCCCACGCCGGTATCAAAATAGCCGCTAAACAGCGAGGTTAAATCACCTTCATCGCTGTAACCAAATAACAGTTTTTGCGCGGCGATCGATCCCGAGGAATATACATACAGGCCAAGGCCCTGCTGCTGCCAGCGCTGCAAAGCTGGCAGCACATCCGGATAGAGGTGGCCGGTAAACTGGCCCTCAAGGTAACCGGCTCGCCAAATCATGCCTTGCAACGCCTTCAAGCCCGGCGACTTACGATCCTGATCGATATAGCCAATTAACGTAGTGATGAGTTCGTCGAGCGAGGCCTGCGCACTTCCCGACTCTTCCCGCACCGCGTTGAGTGACGCAGCCACGCCTGCATCGGCCTCATTCTCGCGTACAAAGGCGGCTAAATGCTGACGTGCATAGGGAAACAGCACCGTGTGGACGAACTGGATATTACTGGTGGTGCCTTCAATATCGGTAACAATGGCGCGGATCATTTTGCCTCCAGCAGGCGACGTTGCAGTTCACAAGCAAACAGGAATTCCAGCCCTTCCAGATGGCGGCGCGCTTCGTTCACGTCCTTGCCCCAACAGGTCAGACCGTGACCGCGCAGCAGAAAGCCATATTGCAGCGGCGAGTGTGCGGCAAAGGCGGCGATACGCTCGACTAGTGCATCAATATTCTGATCGTTATCGAACAACGGAATAGCGACGGTATTGAGGTGAGAATGCTGACCAGCCAGCGTTTTTTGCATCTCATAGCCACTGAGCAGCAGTGCATCGCTCTGATCAACGCGCGACAGCACGGTGGAGTTAACGCTATGGGTATGCAATACCGCGCCAGCCTGGGGGAAGAGACGATAAATCAAGGTATGCAGACCGGTTTCTGCCGATGGGGTACGCCCCGATGGCACCGCATTGGTGGCGATCTCCACCTGCATAAAGTCATCACGCGTCAGGCTGCCTTTATCTTTGCCGGACGCACTCAACAGGCAATATTCCGCATCCTGCCGCACCGACATATTACCGCCGGTGGCGGGCGCCCAGCCTTTACCACCAATCCAGTGACAGGCGGCCACTAAATGTTCCAGTGGGAGAAAATCCGTCATAGCGATATACAGGCTCCGCAGGTTAGTTTAGACGTCTAAGCGTCTCGATTGCCAAATATTAACATCCTGTTTATAGTGGCAGCAACACAGGGTTTCTCCGCAACGACATTCGCGCTTAAGGCCACAAATAATGACGCAGCACAACCTGATCCCCGAGAGCAAACTACCGGCGCTCGGCACCACTATTTTTACGCAAATGAGCGCGCTCGCGCAGCAGCACAACGCCATCAATCTCTCGCAGGGCTTTCCCGACTTCGACGGTCCACGCTATCTGCAAGAGCGTCTGGCTTATCACGTTAGTCAGGGCGCGAACCAATATGCACCGATGATCGGCACACTGCCACTGCGTGAGGCGATTGTTGAGAAAACCGCCGAACTTTACGGCCACTCGCCTGACGTTAACAGCGACATTACCGTGACGGCGGGCGCCACCGAAGCGCTCTATGCGACGATCACCGCGCTGGTACGCCAGGGTGATGAAGTGATCTGCTTCGACCCAAGCTATGACAGCTACGCACCTGCTGTTCAGCTCGCCGGCGGCGTGTTGAAACGCATTGCGCTACAACCCCCTGAGTTTCGCGTGGATTGGTCAGCATTCCGCAGCCTGCTAAGCGCCAAAACCCGCCTGGTGATTCTGAATACGCCGCACAATCCTTCCGCCACCGTATGGCGCAAAAGTGATTATGCCGAACTCTGGCAGGCCATTGCCGAGCAGGAAATCTATGTGCTGAGCGATGAAGTCTATGAGCACATCTGCTTCGCCGAAGCGGGCCACGCCAGCGTATTAGCGCATGCCGACCTGCGCCAGCGCGCGATTGCGGTATCCTCATTTGGTAAAACCTTCCACATGACCGGCTGGAAAGTCGGTTATTGCATCGCACCCGCCGCCCTCAGCGCCGAAATCCGCAAAGTGCATCAGTATTTGACCTTCTCCGTGAATACACCGGCACAGCTGGCGATTGCCGATATGCTGCGCCAGCAGCCCGAACACTATCGCGAGCTGTCTGAATTCTATCGCGCACGCCGCGATCGGCTGATTAAGGCGCTCTCCACCAGCCGTTTCAAGGTGTTGCCGTGTGAAGGCACCTACTTCCTGCTGGTGGATTACAGCGCGATTTCCGATCTGGACGATGTCAGTTTCTGCCAGCTGCTGACCAAAGAGGTTGGCGTGGCGGCGATTCCGCTGTCGGTATTCTGCGCCGAACCTTTCCCGCACAAGTTGATTCGCCTGTGCTTTGCCAAACAGGAAGCGACGCTCGACGCCGCTGCGGAGCGCTTATGTCAGCTTTGAAAATTACCGTGCTGCAGGAAACGCTGAGCTGGATGGATGGCGCCGCCAACCTGCGCCATTTTGACGGTGTGCTGAAGGGGATTGAAGGCCGCGACATCATTCTGCTACCGGAGATGTTCACCACCGGTTTTGCCATGGAAGCCGCCGAAAGCTCGCTGCCGCAGGATGAGGTAGTGGCGTGGCTGCATGCGCACGCGCAATCCAGCAATGCCTTAGTGGGAGGTAGCGCGGCGATTCAGACGGAAAAAGGCGCGGTAAACCGTTTCCTGCTGGTGGAACCCAACGGCACGGTGCATCAGTACGACAAACGCCATCTGTTCCGCATGGCCAATGAACATCAGCACTATGTGGCGGGCGCAACGCGCGAAGTGTTTGAGTGGCGCGGCTGGCGCATTCTGCCGCAAATTTGTTACGACCTGCGCTTCCCGGTGTTTTCGCGTAATCACAATGATTACGATCTGGCACTGTATGTCGCCAACTGGCCAGCGCCGCGTGCGCTGCATTGGCAGTCGCTACTGCTGGCGCGTGCGATTGAAAACCAGGCTTACGTCGCCGGCTGCAACCGCGTTGGCAGCGATGGCAATAAACATCAATACAGCGGCGATAGCCGCATTATTTCGCCACAGGGTGAGATTCTGGCCGCCGGCGAGCCCTTTGCGCGCGCGCGCCTCGACGCGGAGCTGTCACTGGAAGAGCTACAAGCCTACCGCGAACGCTTCCCGGCGTGGCGTGATGCGGATGCTTACACCTTGAAGTAATTCTTTGCCGCGTAAACACTGCGCGGCAAATCCCCTTCTCAACGCTATCTATGTGCCATCGAGTTTCCTGCTTGGAAACATTGCAGCTCTGCGCTATGATGTTTCCATGTTGGAACATGTCGAGGGAATGATGCACGTTATCTCAAGGAGAGTGTTCACTGAAGCAACACGGAGATTTCCAAATGATGCAGCAGCATTGGATGCCACTTACAGAACCTTAAATGGCAACGTTTTCCTCGATCCCGATGCGCTAAAAGCTATTTTTCCAAGTCTTGATCGAATGAAATACCGAGCCAAATGGTGGGTGATTAACGTCGGCGGGAATAATCTCAGAGTGATGTTTTTTGCGGACTTCATTGCCCAACGGATTTTTATCAAACACATAGTGACCCATGCTGAGTATGACAAAGTGGTTAAGCATTATCGGGAGAATAAAGAATGATCGCCGAAGCCATTCAGGCCTCCAATAATCTGATCAAAGCGGTTCCGCTTCTGGGTGGAAGTCAATCAGAAGCTGATTACGAGCAGGCTTTGGAGCTGGTGGAGTATTTGATTGAACATCATCCTGCCCATCCGCTGATTGAAATGCTGGCTGATAAAGTTGCGAAATATGAGGATTCCGCCTCCGAGTTTTCAGAATTCAATAAACGTATCAATACATTGGCTGGCGGTGTTGCATTATTGCGGGTGTTAATGGATCAGCATCATCTCAACCAGTCATCTTTTGTGAATGAGATTGGTCAGCGATCTTATGTGAATCGTATTCTGAAAGGAGAGCGCAAGTTAACGGATAAACATAAGGCCGCATTGGCTAAACGTTTCAATCTGCCGTTCGAGGCGTTTCGCGAAGATTAAAGACAAAAGCCGCAGCGTATTTCGCTGCGGCTTGATTGATTACAGCTCGAACCGATCCAGATTCATCACTTTCGTCCAGGCGGCGACGAAGTCGGCCACGAACTTCTGCTTGGCATCGCTGCTGGCGTACACTTCTGCCAGAGCGCGCAAAATAGCATTCGAACCAAACACTAAGTCGGCACGCGTAGCGCTGAACTTCACTTCTCCCGTCAGACGATCACGGCCCTCAAACAGCTCTTCGCTCTCATCGGTGGCTTTCCATGCGGTACGCATGTCGAGCAGATTAACGAAGAAGTCGTTGCTCAACACGCCAACGCGATCGGTGAACACGCCGTGCTGGCCGCCATCGAAGTTGGTGCCCAATACGCGTAAACCACCCAGTAATGCCGTCAGTTCTGGCGCACTCAGCGTCAGCTGTTGCGCTTTATCCAGCAGCAGGGTTTCGGTTGAGGAACCTTTCGCACTACGACGATAGTTACGGAAACCATCGGCCAGCGGTTGCAGGAAGTTGAACGACTCGACGTCGGTTTGATCCTGACGCGCATCGACGCGGCCCGGCGTAAACGGCACTTGTGTCGCGACACCCGCAGCGGCGGCGGCCAGCTCGATACCCACGCTGCCCGCCAGCACAATGACGTCAGCCAGTGAAACTTTGCCCGATTCCTGCTGAATCTTCTGCAGGGTTGGCAGCACATCGGAAATAACGCTGGCGTTAACGGCCCAACCGTTTTGCGGGGCTAATGCCAGACGTGCGCCGTTGGCGCCACCGCGTTTGTCACCCCCGCGGAAGGTCGATGCTGAAGCCCAGGCGGCAGAAACCAGCTGACTGACGCTCAAGCCTGAAGCGGCAATGCGCGCTTTGATGTCGCTGATATCCGCCGGCGTAGGCTGATGAATGGCCTGCGGTAACGGATCCTGCCAGATCAGATCTTCTTTCGGCACTTCCGGACCAATATAACGCGCTTTTGGCCCCATATCACGGTGCGTCAGTTTGAACCAGGCGCGAGCAAAGGCTTCGTTAAACGCCTGCGGATCGTTGAGGAAGCGGCGCGAGATCTTGCCGAACTCTTCATCAAAACGCAGCGTCAGGTCGGTCACCAACATGGTCGGTTTGCGTTTTTTCTCGGGATCAAACGGATCCGGGATAATCGCTTCGGCATCCACCGCTTCGAATTGAATCGCGCCAGCTGGGCTGTGCGTCTGCACCCATTCATATTTGAACAGGTTCTCGAAGAAGTAATTGCTCCACTGCGTTGGCGTTTGCGTCCAGACCACTTCCAGGCCAGAAGTGATGGCATCTTTACCCACGCCGCTGCCGTAGCTGCTGCTCCAGCCAAGGCCCTGCGCTTCAATCGGTGACTCTTCCGGATCAACGCCAACGTGGCTGGCTGCTGCCGCGCCGTGGGTTTTACCCAAAGTATGACCGCCGGCGATCAGCGCCACGATCTCTTCGTCGTTCATACCCATATTGCCGAAGGTGGCACGAATGGCCGGTGCAGCGGATTTTGGATCGCCGCTGGCTTCCGGACCTTCCGGGTTAACGTAGATCAGGCCCATTTCGGTGGCGCCCAACGGGGCGTTGGCCAGCGCTTCCGGATGGCGATGTGCCAGCCATTCGGTTTCGTGGCCCCAGTCCACATCCATATCCGGTTCCCACACGTCTTCACGACCGGCACCAAAGCCGAAGGTGCGGAAGCCGGCGTTTTCCAGCGACACGTTGCCCGCCAGAATATAGAGATCGGCCCAGGAAATTTTCTGACCGTATTTTTGTTTCACCGGCCACAGCAGGCGACGCGCTTTATCGAGGCTGACGTTATCCGGCCATGAGTTAAGCGGCGCAAAACGCTGCTGACCACGGCCTGAACCACCGCGACCATCGATAGTGCGATAAGTACCCGCGCTGTGCCACGCCATGCGAATGAACAGCCCAATATAGCTGCCCCAGTCGGCTGGCCACCAGGATTGCGAATCGGTGAGAATCGCGCGGATGTCGGCTTTTAACGCGGAGTAATCGAGCTTGCTGAATTCATCGCGGTAGTTGAAGTCGTCACTGAGCGGGTTGGAACGGTTGGAGTGTTGGTTTAACAGATCGACACGCAGCATATTAGGCCACCAGTCGCGGTTAGATGTCCCGCTACCGGCACCGCGTGCTAAAACACTTTTCTCTTCTGACGCCCCGTGATGAAAGGGGCATTTACCTGAGGCTGCTGCATTATCGTTATTGTCGTGCGTGCTCATTTTTCGGCTCCATTGGCTTCACATTGCTTTCTATTATGCGACTAAGATTAGCCGCACTTAAGCCAAGAATATATTTGGATGAACCGAAGGTTTTGATAGTTGCTGGCTTTCAAGCGCAGCCGTGTGACGTGCCGCGCAAAACGGCAAATTAGCTACCGCGATAGGTCGACCACGACCACGGCGAGATGAGAAACGGCAGATGATAATGGCTGCCCGTGGTACCAATCACGAAATCGATTTGCGCGCTGACGTACAGCGCATCGCGCCCCTCGGCAGCAAAGTAGTCGCCAATCTCCGCGGTCAAACGATAGTGGCCTGGTGCGAGCGGTTCGGGTGTCAGATCTTTGATGCGCCCATCGCTGTCAGTTTCGCCTTCCACCAGCGGCAGCCACCCTTCCGGGCTGTTTTGCTCAAGGGAAACCGCGACGCCAATCGCCGGTTTGCCCAGCGCGGTATCGAGAATATGGGTAGTAATGGTGCTCATGTGATGCTTTCCTTCAGCCGTAACAGGGTAATTTCGCGCAGCTGCGTCAGCGCTTCACGCTGTTCGCTCTGTGCATCATTGTTCAACCGGCGCTGCAGTTCAGCCAGCATCTCCTCGCCGCTGCGCCCTTTGGCGCGAATCAGAAACACCCGGCCAAAACGCTGCTCATAGGTTTGATTGCCCGCCAGCATCGCCAGCTGCAGCGCACCGTTGGCCTGCTGCATCGCCGATTGCTCACTGCGCGATAGCGCCGCCTCTTTATTCGCGCCCGCCACCTTATCGCCAATACGTGGATGAGCGCTCAGCGCCTGCGTCAACGCATCGGCCTGCCACAACTGCGCCAGACGATCGGCGGTTTCCTGCAGCGCCGCCACATTGGCAAAAGGTCGCGCAGCCACCAGCGCCTGCTGCCAGGCCGGAATCGCCACGCAGTGCGCAATCGCCGCCTGCGCGGCTTCCGGTGGCAACTGATTGAAGCTTACCAAATCCATATTGCTGCTCCTTTATGCACGCGCGATGTCGCACACCGCTTGCAGATAAGCCTGCACACCGAGCGCCACATCCTCAGCCTGCACCGATTCCGCCGGATGATGGCTAATACCGCGATGATTACGCACAAACAACATCCCCACCGGCCAGCGTTCGGCGATGGCAATCGCATCGTGGCCCGCGCCGCTCGGTAGCGACAGGCTGCGCCCTTGCACGGTTTCCACCGCGTGGCTCAACGCCTGCTGCAGACGTGCATCGCAGGCCGTTGCGGCAATGTGGTAATACTCGTTAGCGCTAAAGGTTAAGCCGCGACGCAGCGCAATCGCCTGCGCCTGAGTCAGCAGCGTCGAGAGCAGGCGCTCTAGCGGCTCATCCTGCGGGCCGCGCACGTCAAGCGACAGCTGTACCTCGCCGGGGATAACGTTCACCGCGCCCGGTAAACAGCTCAGCGTACCGACCGTCGCCACCAGCTGCGGGTCGTGCTCGGCGGTGGTGTGTTCGATAAACACCATCCATTCGGCAGCGGCGGCCAGCGCATCTTTGCGATGCGTCATCGGCACGGTGCCGGCGTGACCGGCTTCTCCGATAAAACTGCAGTTCAGACGACGCGCGCCGTTAATCGCGGTGACCACGCCGAGCGCCAAATCTTCCTGCTCGAGACACGGACCTTGCTCAATATGCAGCTCCAGATAGGCCGCGATGTCATTCACATCGCGCGCCGCGTCGAGGATTTTTGCCGCATCGAAACCGACATCCTGCATCGCTTCCGCCACGGTGATGCCGTTGCCATCGGGATGCGTGACCCAACTTTCGGGCCAGCTGCCGGTCATGCCACGGCTGCCGAGCAGCGTAATGCCGAAACGCGTGCCCTCTTCATCGCCGAAGCCGATAATCTCAATCGCCAGCGGCAAACGCTGTTGACGATCGTGCAGCCACTGCACGGTTTCGATAGCGCTTAACACCCCGAGCATGCCGTCATAGCGACCGGCATTGCGTACCGTATCAAGGTGCGAACCGAGCAACAGCGCCTGCGCGCCCGGCTGCGTCGCTTCATAGCGGCCACAGATGTTGCCCACCGCATCCTGCCACGTCGTCATGCCCGCAGCCTGCATCCACTCAGCAACGCGTGCGTTAGCGCGCAGCTGTTCCGGCGACAGATAAACGCGCGTCAGCCCCTCTTCGCTTTCACTGATCGCCGCTAACGTGTCACAGCGCACCATGACGCGCGCGGCGGCCGATTGTGCCTCACTGGCGCTCATCAGGCTTTGTGTCATGCGCGGCTCCCGTAGAGATCCCACGCCGCCTGCATCGCGGCACCTTGCGTGGTGCGGTAACCCACGTGATTCAGCACCGCTTCCAGCGCACTCAGGGTTTGCATCACGCAATCTTTGCGCGCGTTGTAGCCCATGGTGCCGATGCGCCACACTTTGCCGTGCAGCGGACCAAAGGAGGTGCCGATTTCGATGCCGAAATCCTCCAGCACCAGCTTGCGTACCTGATCGCCATTCACGCCCTGCGGGATCACCACGCCGAGCACGTTATTCATTTTGTGTTTGAGGTCGCCGAAGGTTTCGAGGCCCATGCCCTGAATGCCTTTCAGCAGCGCATCGCCGTGCAGCTGGTGGCGCGCGATGCCGTTATCCAGCCCCTCTTCCAGCATCAGACGCGCACATTCACGCGCGCCAAACAGTGCGGTGGTGGCTTCTGTGTGGTGATTAAGACGCTCCGGGCCCCAGTAATCCATGATCATGCCGAGATCGAAATAGTTGGAGTAGATCATCTCGTCGTCGCCATCCTGATGATCGGCGGTGCGAATGCCCTCTTCCACGCACTTACGCTTGCGGATCACCGCTTCCATCTGCGGACTGAGGGTGATCGGCGAGGTGCCGGACGGTCCACCAAGGCATTTCTGCATCCCGGCAGAGACCGCATCGAGGCCCCACGCATCGGTCTCCAGCGCGTTACCGCCGAGTGACGCGGTGGCATCGGTGTAGAACAGCACGCCATATTTCTGGCAAATTGCGCCCAGCTCTTCCAGCGGCTGCAGCATGGTGGTGGAGGTATCGCCCTGCACCGTCAGCAGCAGGCGCGGCTGCACCTTTTTGATCGCATCTTCGATCTGATCCGGCGTGAATACTTCGCCCCATGGCACCTCAATGGTGTGCACTTCCGCGCGGCAGCGACGGGCAATTTCACACAGCAGATGACCAAAACGGCCGAACACTGGCACCAGCACTTTGTCGCCTGGACGGATCGCCGACAGCAGGATCGCTTCGATCCCGGCGCGTGAGGTGCCGTCGATCAGCATCGTCCAGCGGTTTTCAGTGCGAAATACGCCACGGTACAGCGCCATCACTTCATTCATGTAGTGCGTCATCGCCGGATCGTACTGACCAATCAGCTGGCTCGACATGGCGCGCAGCACGCGCGGATCGGCATTGATCGGGCCCGGTCCCATCAGCAGACGCTGTGGCGGATTGATTTGCGAAAATTGGCTGATATCCATGGGGTATTGATTCCTCATTGAGAGCTTCAGAGACGCACGGTCGAGATAAACTGCTTCAGCTCCGCCGTTTGCGGATTGGCGAACAGCGTTTTGCTGTCGCCCTGCTCCCAGACGCGCCCCTGATGCATAAAGACCACGCGATCGCCCACGTCGCGGGCGAAGTTCATTTCATGGGTGACGAGAATCAGCGTCATGCCTTCGGCAGCCAGCTGCTCCAGCACTTTCAGCACTTCGCCTACCAGCTCGGGATCGAGCGCTGAGGTGATCTCATCACAGAGTAAAACTTTAGGCTGCATCGCCAGCGCACGGGCAATCGCCACGCGCTGCTGCTGGCCGCCAGACAGATTGGCCGGGTAATAGTTAATACGTTCACCGAGGCCAACTTTCTCCAGCATCTGCGTCGCCAGCTCACGGCATTCGGCTTCGCTTTTCTTCAGCACGCGGCGCGGTGCCAGCATCACGTTTTCCAGCGCCGTCATGTGCGGGAACAGGTTGAAGTTCTGGAACACCATGCCAACCGAACGGCTGATTTCCCGCGCCTGTGATTCGCGATCGGTAATGGTCATGCCGCCGAGTTTGATGCTGCCTTCCTGATAGCCTTCCAGCCCGTTCATACAGCGCAACAGGGTACTTTTGCCCGATCCGCTGCGACCGATGATCGAGATCACTTCGCCATGATCGACGTCGAGATCGACCCCTTTCAGCACATGGTTGTCGCCGTAGTACTTCTGTACCTGATTAATGGTGATGAGCGGCATTGAATTTTTTCTCCAGGTACTGGCTGTAACGCGACAGCGGATAACACATCAGGAAGTAACCGAGCGCCACCAGGCCAAACACCTTGAAGGGCTCATACGTCACATTATTCAAAATGGTGCCGGCTTTGGTCAGTTCGACAAAACCGATAATCGACGCCAGCGCGGTGCCTTTAATCACCTGTACGGCAAAACCGACCGTGGGCGCGATGGCGATACGAATCGCCTGCGGCGCCACCACGCGAAACAGCGTTTGACCAAAGGTCAGGCCGAGGCAGCGCGACGCTTCCCATTGCCCTTTTGGCAAGGCGCGAATGCTGCCGTACCAGATATCCACCAGAAACGCGCTGGTGTAGAGCGTTAATGCCAGCGAGGCGGCGGTCCAGGGCGCCACGTCGATGCCGAACAGGCCCACGCCGAAGAAGGCGAGGAACAGCTGCATCAGCAGCGGCGTGCCCTGAAACAGCTCGGTGTAAGCGCGCACCAGGCGCATTGGCCATTTGCGTTTCAGCAAGCGCATAAACAGCAGCGGCAAGGTCACCAGCGTGCCGCCGAAAAACGCCACCAGCGAGAGTAAAATTGTCCAGCGCGCCGCCAGCAGCAGGTTACGCAGGATGTCCCAGTCGGTAAAAGTCGTCATGCCGGCTGCGCTCCTAACCATTTACGTCCCAGCGCCAGCAGCAGTTGGCGCATGGCAATCGACAACGCCAGATAGATCAGCGTGGTCACGAAATAGACTTCAAAACTCAAAAAGGTGCGCGACTGAATCAGGTTGGCGGCGAAGGTCAACTCTTCATACGACACCTGCGATACCACCGATGATCCGAGCATAACAATGATGCACTGGCTCACCAGCGCCGGATAAATGCGCTGCAGCGACGGCGGCAATACCACGCGTATAAAGGTTTGCGTACGGGTTAAGCCCAGCACGCGCCCCGCTTCCCATTGCCCGCGCGGCGTTACCTGAATCCCGGCGCGAATAATTTCGGTGCTGTAGGCACCGAGGTTAATCAACATCGCCAGCAGTGCGGCTTCGCCCGCCGTCAGTTTCAGACCAAGATTGGGCAAACCAAAGACGATAAAAAACAGCTGCACCACAAACGGCGTATTACGAATCAGTTCAACGTACACGCCCCAGAGGCGGCTCGCCCAGCTCGGTTTACCGCTGCGCAACGCCGCGCCGAGAATGCCGAGGCTAACGCCGCCCACGGTGGCGAGCACGGTGATCTGAACGGTGACCCACAGCCCGGCCAGCAGCTCTGGCCAATGTGGCCAGAGATCGGCAAAGTTAAGTTGCCCCATGTTTTATGCGCCGAGATTGGCTGGCAGCGGCGCTTTCAGCCACTCTTCCGACAGCTTGTTCAGCGTGCCGTCTTTGATGCCCTGCTCAATCAGCGCATTCACTTTCTCTTTCAGCGCCGGCTCATCTTTTTTCAGGCCGATGTAGCACGGTGAATCTTTCAACATGAACTGAGCAACCGGCGCTTTATCGGCGTTCTGGCGCGCAATCGCGGCTACTACCAGGTTACCGGTGGCGACATACTGCACCTGGCCAGAGAGATAAGCTGACAGCGTGGTGTTGTTATCTTCATAACGTTTCACCTGCGCCTCTTTCGGCGCGATATCGCTCAATACCATGTCTTCTACCGCACCGCGCGTTACGCCGATGGATTTGCCGCTCAGCGCCGCCGCATCTTTCAGCGTGTCGCCTTTCGGACCAAACACGCCAAGGAAGAACGGCGCGTAGGCGCGGGTGAAATCGATCACTTTTTCGCGCTCGGCGTTTTTGCCCATGCTGGAGATCACCAGATCGACTTTATCGGTTTGCAGATACGGTACGCGGTTGGCACTGGAAACCGGCACCAGCTGCAACTTCAGTTTCATCTGTTTGGCGAGGTACTTCGCCATATCGATATCGTAGCCCTGCGGCTGCAAATCGGTGCCCACCGAGCCGAACGGCGGGAAATCCTGTGGTACCGCTACGCGAATCACGCCGCGCTTCTGGATATCCTGCAACTGATCGGCCATCGCGCTACCGACCTGCGCCATCAGCAAAGCCGCGCCCGCTACCGCCAATAATACTTTTTTCATTATGCACCCCGGTGAGTTTACGTGAAACAAAAGATTCTTGATGAATCATTCTGCAACTAATGTGCCAACCGCAGCGTCAGGGAAAGAAAGCGGAAAAATTGAGGTTTTACTGAATACAAGGCGAAAAAAACGGGCATGGTGCCCGTGGGAGTTAACGATCTAAAACAGTGCAATGCACCATAATGGCGCCCGTTAACGGTGTTCCAGCTCGTCGAGATGCTGATAAAGATCGGCGATTTGGTGGATGCGCTGACGCCCCTGCGACAACATTTCATGCAGCAAGGCGTTGGCCAGCAGATTAATCAGGCTCATGGCGGAGGCGTAACTGTCAAAGGCGGAAACGCTGTCGAGCGGTGCGCACAGCTGCCAGCTCGCCAGCGTAATGATGCCCTGCGCCTGCGGCTCACACAGCGCCAGCACCGGAATGTGGCTCTGCTGCAGCTGCTGCATCAGCGGACGAATGATGCGTGGACGGCGACGAAACGCCATCACCACTACAATATCCTCCGGCGTTATATCCACCAGCTCTTCGCCCAGCGTCTGGCCCGGCTGCGGCAGGACATGCACCTGCGGACGCGCCTGCATCAGCTGCTGACGCAGGTGCAGCGCCACCGGATACGCGTTACGCATGCCGATGATAAACACCCGTTTAGCCACGCCCAGCGCCGCAATCACCTCACCGAACTGCTGCGGATCGATGCTGTTGACCCACTGCGTCAGGTTGGCCATCTCTTGTTTATAGTGGCGCGACAGCAAGGTGTTGCCCTGCACCGCATCGCGGTTGTCGGTGAGCGGCATACCGCTCTGGCGTAGGATGCGCAGCTCATCGCGCATGTCCTTGTATTTCTCGTAACCGAGACGCTTGAACAAACGGCTCACCGTGGCCTTTGACACCCCGCTCAGCCGCGCCAGTTCGGCGCTGTTATAGCTGATCAGATCATCAAAATGGTCAAACACGAAGTCGGCAATGCGCTGCTCCTGCGGCGACAATTGCGGATAGTGACTGCGTAGGCGTTCATCAAGTTGTTTCATCATCGGTCCTGTAACTTTCGTTTCACCACAAGCTAGCATAAATCGATCCAGATTGATGTCCGACCAAAACTGGAACAGCTCTTGCTTAGTTTTGTGCAGTATCTGCCAGGTGCGCATAAACCCGCACATTCCGTAGCGGCGCAATTTATTGCGCGATAAATCGCGCCGCTACGGAATGTGCGGGGATTAAACAGCGTGCTCTCAAAAGAACAAGAGAAGAAATCACTATGATACAGAGCAACATGGCGCCGTTAGGCATGGCCGTTACGCCGCATCATCTCGCCAGCGAAAGCGCATTAGCGGTGCTGCGTGAAGGCGGCAGCGCAATTGAGGCGATGGTCGCCGCGGCTGCCACCATCGCCGTGGTTTATCCCCACATGAATGGCTTAGGCGGCGACGGCTTCTGGCTGATCGTGCCGCCGAATGGCGATCCGATCGCCATTGACGCCAGCGGCGCAGCGGGAACGCTGGCGCACCTCGATTTCTATCACGGCGAAACCCACATTCCGCATCGCGGCCCGAAAGCCGCATTAACCGTCGCCGGCACCGTCAGCGGCTGGCAGGAAGCGCTCACGCTGGCGCAGGAACTGGGTGCTGCGCCGATGCCGTTAACGCGCCTGCTGCGCGATGCGATTCGCTATGCCGCTGACGGGATTCCGGTCACCGCTTCGCAAGCCGCTGCCACCGCCGCCAAGCAGCATGAACTGCAGCATCAGCCCGGTTTTGCCGCCACTTACTTACCGGACGGCAGCGTGCCCGCCGCAGGCAGCCGCTTCACCCAACCGGCGCTGGCCAATACGCTGAGCATGCTGTGCGATCACGGGCTGGAGAGTTTTTATCGCGGTGAACTGGCACATCATCTGGCGCGCGAAATGACCGCGCTCGGTATGCCGATCACGCTGGAAGATTTGCAGACGCACCACGCCCGCCGCTGCACGCCGCTGCATCTGGCGCATAGCGAAGGCGATATCTGGAATATGACGCCGCCGACCCAGGGTTTGGTGTCGCTGGCAATCCTCGGCATCACCGATCGGCTGGATATGGCGGACGCCGATGAGGCGCAAACCGTGCACCGTATCGTCGAAGCCACCAAAAAAGCCTTTGCGCTGCGCGACCAGCACATTACCGATCCGCGCCATATCGACGTTGATATACAAAGCCTGCTGGATGATGCGCATCTCAGCACGCTGGCAGCGCAGGTGGATGAGCAGCAAGCGGCGCCGTGGGGCACCGGGCGCGGACCCGGCGACACGGTGTGGATGGGCGTGATGGACAGCAGCGGGCTGGCGGTTTCCTTTATCCAGAGCATCTACCACGAATTTGGCAGCGGCGTGGTGCTGCCCGGCACCGGCATCACCTGGCAAAACCGTGGCGCTGCGTTCAGCCTGCAGCCCGATCATCTGCTGGCGTTGCAGCCGGGCAAACAGCCGTTCCACACGCTTAATCCTGCCGCCGCGCGTCTTAAAGATGGCCGCACCATGGTGTATGGATCGATGGGCGGCGACGGCCAGCCACAAACCCAGGCGGCGATTTTCACCCGCCATGTGATTCAGGGGCATCCTCTGCAACAGGCGGTGAGTGCGCCGCGCTGGCTGCTGGGGCGCACGTGGGGACAATCATCGGATTCACTCAAGCTGGAAGCGCGCATCGCGCCGGAAACGGTGCAGCAGCTGCGCGCGCTCGGCCATGAGGTGGAACTGCTGCCTGATTTCAGTGAAGTGGTCGGCCATGCGGGTGCGATCGTGCGACACAACAACGGCATGCTGGAAGGCGCGTTTGATCCGCGCAGCAACGGCAGCGCCGCCGGTTTCTAACGGAGATTTTTTATGAGCAAACAACCGGATTGGGCCACCTATATCGCCCAAATGGAGCAGATACTGGCACTGGAGCTGGACGACGCGCGCCGTGCCGAGCTGCTGACACAGTTCAACCGCATCGCCGCGATGGCCGAGCCGCTGATGGCGCTGCCGCTCGACGATCGGCTGGAAGTGGCAGGAGTGTTCCATCCATGAAACTGTCGTCACTTTCGATTAACGCCCTACAGCAGGCGCTGCGCCAGGGCGAAATCAGCGCCCGCGAGATCGCGCAAACAACGCTAGCGGCGATTGAGCAACATAATCCGGCGCTCAATGCCTGGACCGAAGTGACTGGCCAGCGCATGTTACGTGAGGCCGAGCAAATTGATCAGCAACGCCAGCGCGGCGACGCATTACCGCCGTTGGCCGGCATCCCCTACGCGGTGAAAAACCTGTTTGATGTCGCCGGACACAGCACCTTAGCCGGTGCCAGCCTGTTCAGCGATCGCGCGGCGGCGCGTCAGGATGCCTGGGCGGTAAGCAAACTGCGCCAGTCCGGCGCGCTGCTCTCCGGCATGCTGAATATGGATGCCTACGCCTATGGCTTTACCACCGAAAACACCCATTACGGCGCGACACACAATCCACGCGATTTAACCCGCGTAGCGGGCGGCTCATCCGGCGGTTCAGCGGCAGCGGTGGCGGCGGGTTTGGTGCATTTTTCACTCGGCACCGACACCAACGGTTCGATCCGCGTGCCCGCTTCGCTGTGCGGCATATTCGGTTTAAAACCGACCTTTGGTCGCCTGTCGCGTAGCGGCAGCCATCCGTTTGTCGCCAGCCTCGATCACATCGGCCCGTTTGCCCGTTCGGTGGAAGATTTAGGTCTGGTGTATGACACTCTGCAAGGCGCGGATGCCAGCGATGCTTTCCAGGCCGCCCAGCCGGTTGCGCCGGTCAGCGATGTACTGCGCCACGGCGCAGAAGGCGTGCGCAGCGCAGTACTCGGTGGTTTCTTCTCAACCTGGTGCAGCGATGAAGCACGCGCAGCCGTCGCGGTTGTGGCTAAGGCGCTGAATGCGTTAGACGAAGTGACTCTACCGAATGCTGAAATCGCGCGTTCGGCGGCCTTTATCATGACCGCTGCGGAAGGCGGCAATCACTACTTGCCAGCGCTGCGCACCCAACCGGAGCAGTTCGAGCCTAATTCGCGTGAACGCTTGTTGGCTGGCGCAATGCTGCCCTCGGCGTGGTATGTACAGGCACAGCGTTTCCGCCGTCACTTCCAGCAGCAGGTGCTACCGCTGTTTGAGCAGTTCGATGTGCTGATCGCCCCTGCCACGCCGTGCACCGCCACCACCATCGGTCAGGAAACCATTCACATCAACGGCCAGGATTTGCCGACGCGCGCCAGCATGGGCATGCTCACCCAGCCGATCTCCTTCCTCGGCTTACCGGTGTGCACCGTACCGCTGCACACCGCCAGCGGCTTGCCAATTGGTTTGCAATTGATCGCCGCACCGTTTAAAGAACATCTTGCACTGCGCGCCGCCTGGGCGCTGCAACAGCAGGGGCTGACGCTGCCACAAACCACCTTAATGGACGCCTGAAGATGACACCTGAAGATATCGACCGCCCGGCGGTACTCGCCGAAGTCACCGCCGCCTTTTACCGTTACGAGCAAGCGCTGATTAGCAATGACGTCACGGTGCTGGATGAACTGTTCTGGCACGACCCACGCACCGTGCGCCTCGGCGCGGGCGAGAATCTGTATGGCATCGACGAGATCCGCGCGTTTCGCGCCGCGCGCCCGTCAAAAGGCCTGGATCGTACGCTGCGCAATACGGTGATCACCACTTTTGGTGATGATTATGCGGTGTGCAGTACTGAGTTTACGCGCGAGGGCGTGGAGAAGATTGGGCGTCAACAACAGACATGGGTCCGGATGCCGGACGGGTGGCGAATTGTTGCAGCACAGGTCAGCTTAATGAGCTGAGGGCGCAGCGTTTCGCCCTGATTGGCAATCAGACTGCTGCTTTCAACTTCCACTTCAAGGTCAATGTCAAGGTCAAGGTCAAGGGTAAGGGTAAGGGTAAGGTCAAGGTCAAGGTCAAGGTCAAGGTCAAGGTCAAGGGCGGTTTCGATTGTCCTGCGGACAACCGACCCAGGGGAGGCAGTCGCCCCTCCCCTGGGAACCCGGGCTTTTCGGCAGCACTATCGCCCGCTACGCGGGTTCCCTCGTCAAATCCCACTTCCTGACGGACCGGCCCTGATTCGCCATCCTGGCTCAGCAGGCCCTTTCGCCGCCGTCCTGGCGGCTCATCCTGGAAGCAGGCTTCTCCTCGGCGAGAGTGATGCCGACTCAACCCCCCCGCTGTAAAATCAAAAATAAAATCAGAAAATATTATCGCGATACGATCTCTTTTTTGGTTCAGAGGTTTGGCAGCAGGAGAGTGTCGTCAGAATTGCCGAACAGAGGGGATTCCAGGATGAGCCGCCAGGACAGCGCCGAAAGTGATGCCGACTCAACACCCCCCGCTGAAATAAATTTAATAAAATCAAATATTCTTATCGCGATGCGATCTCTTTTTAGGGCAGAGGTTTGGCAGCATGGTGGGTGTCGTCAGAATTGCCGAACGGAGGGGGGATTCCAGGATGAGCCGCCAGGACGGCGGCGAGAGGCTGCGCTGAGCAGGAGCGAATCGCAGCCGGTCCGTCAGGAATTCACCTGAAGTGAGGGGACCGCGCAGCGGCAATTCTGCCGACAAAGAGACCGGGTCCCCAGGGGAGGGGCGACTGCCTCCCCTGGGTCGGTTGTCCGCAGGACAATCGAAACCGCCCTTGACCTTGGAGTTGCCTTTAAGCCTTTAAGCCTTTAAGCCTTTAAAAGCAGTCTGGCTGCAAGCCAGCGCCCATCAAGCATCCGGCGCGGGATGCGTCTCTATCCAATGGTCGGCGATTTGCTGCCTTGTACACACCCACACATCCTGATGCTGCTGAATATGATCGAGGAAGCGCTGCAGTCCGCGGAATTTCCCCGGACGCCCCAGCAGGCGACAGTGCATGCCAATCGACATCATCTTCGGCGCGGTTTCGCCCTCCTCGTACAGCACATCAAAGGTGTCGCGCAGGTAGGTGAAGAACTGCTCTGCAGTGTTGAAGCCCTGCGGCGAGGCGAAGCGCATGTCGTTGCACTCCAGCGTATAAGGAATGATCAGGTGCGGTTTTACCGTGCCGTCCTGACAGGTGACCTGCGTCCAGAATGGCAGGTCGTCGCCGTAGTAATCGCTGTCGTAGCTGAAGCCGCCCTGCTCCACCACCAAACGCCGCGTGTTGGGGCTGTCGCGGCCGGTGTACCAGCCGGTCGGCGCTTTACCGAACAAATCGGTTAACACGTCGACCGCCTGCTGCATATGCTGGCGCTCGGTTTTGGCGTCCATCGCCTGATAGTGGATCCAGCGCCAGCCATGGCTGACCACGTCGTAATCCGCCGCTTTAATCGCTGCAACGATATCCGGGTGACGCGCCAGCGCCATCGCTACGCCAAACACCGTGAGCGGCAAACCGCGCTTTTGAAATTCGTTGTGGATGCGCCAGAAACCGGCGCGCGAGCCGTATTCATATAGCGAATCCA
This sequence comes from Pantoea sp. USHLN256, assembly GCF_037149875.1. Taxonomy (NCBI): domain Bacteria; kingdom Pseudomonadati; phylum Pseudomonadota; class Gammaproteobacteria; order Enterobacterales; family Erwiniaceae; genus Pantoea; species Pantoea sp. USHLN256. Next base: position 1,093,249 of record NZ_JBBCQO010000001.1, read on the forward strand.
TCGACATGTGACGATCGGCGTAGCTGGCCGCACCGATGATATCAGAAAGAAACTGTTCGGAACCGGCATCGCCGTGCAGCACGTTATTCTCGGCGCCCTCTTCGTAATTCAGGACGAACTGCACCGCCACGCGCGCCTTACCCGGCCACTGCGCATGCGGTGGCTGGCCAGCATAGCCGATCAGATCGCGTGGATAGTTCTTGTTGAAGCTGTACTCTTTCTTTTCAGATACATCACTCATTCTGCAAGTTCCTGTCGTCAGTCCTCAACCAGCACTTAGTTTAGGTGCTGAAATGCCCCGCTGAGCGGTTTTTCGAGCGGATAATCGAGATCGCCATGCTTGCTGGTGCCAAAGCCTAACGCCACCAGCGACTCCACCATTTTCACCGCGGCGCTTACGCCATCGATCACCGGTAGTCCCAGCTCTTTGGTGAGATCCTGGGCGAGCGTGGCCATGCCGCCGCAGCCCAGCACAATCGCACCGCTGCCATCTTCGCGTTTCGCCTGAATGCAGCGCTGACGCACCTTCTCCTGCGCCACGCCGCTGCCGTCCTCCAGCGCCAGCACCGGCAGATCAATGGCGTGCAACGCAGCACAATGGTGGGTAAAACCGTATTGCTGCAGCAGATGGCGAGCAATCACCAGCGTACGCGGTAAGGTGGTGACGATCGAAAAACGCGTCGCCACCAGCGTGGCGGTGTGCATCGCTGCTTCCGCGATGCCGATCACCGGTCCGCTCGCCAGTTCGCGTGCCGCCAGTAATCCCGGATCGCCAAAGCAGGCAATAATATGGCCGCTAACGCCCTGCTCTTTGCCGCGCTTCACCTGCTCCAGCACGCCAATCGCCGCAATGGCTTCATCAAAATGCCCTTCAATCGACGGCACGCCGTGGCTCGGGCACACCGCCAGAATTTCGGTGCCTGGCGCGGCGACCGTGCGCGCGGCGGCGCCAATGGTTTCCGTCATCGCCAGGCTGGTGTTGGGATTGATCACCTGGATCAGGCTCATGATGCCGCTCCTTTGTTACCGGCAAATAACCGGGAGAAATCAGGCAAGGTTTCGCCGCTGCGCTCAAAGTGCAGGCTGGCAACAATGTGTTCGAAGTGTTGCTGCAGTGCGGCAGTTAACGCCGGTAGATCTTTTTTTCGCAGCAGATCCACCAGCCGATCGTGATGATCGCAACGGCAGCCGCGCTGCCACGGCGCACCGTACGCGGCGATCACCAGCGACGAGCGCTGCGTCAGACGCGTCACCATATCGGTGAGCACTTCATTACCCGATATCGCTTGCAGCTGAATATGAAAGGCGGCAGACAGCCGAATCGCGGCGGCACCATCATGCTGATCGTGCGCCTGCTGCTCGGCTTCAATCAGAGCCGCCAGCGCGGCTAAGTGCGGTTGCTGTATGTGGGTCATCACCGCGGGCAAATTTGTGCACTCTAATAAGCTGCGGGTAGCAAAGATATCGCGTGCTTCATCCACGCCCGGCGTGGCCACTTGTGCACCACGCCTGGGCGACAAGGTGATCATTTGCACCGCGGCGAGGCGTTGCAGCACCTTACGAATGCCGGTGCGGCTGACACCAAACACCTCAGATAACGCTTCTTCCGGCAATTTACTGCCCGGCGGCAGTTGATGCTCAACAATGGCGGTGAGAAGCGCCTGGTAGATGGGTTCATCGCGATCGTTCAGATCGGCAGCCGTTTTCTGGCCTGTTTCACTCTTCATTACCTGCTCCGGTAAGTGACTGTGTGCTGCACATCGTATACGTGAAATGAATTTTTTGTATACAAGAAATCAAATGTGGCCTGGATCCTGCAATACCGTTTCACGCTGTGATTATTCTTCCATGATGTAGAGAGGAGCAGGTTTCATGCCAAATCATTCTGAAGTGACCTCGCGGGTGGCCTCTGAAGCCAACGCACAATACAGTCCGCGCCTGTGCAATGACGATCTGGCGCCAACGCGCGACCAGAACTGGTCGTGGTACAACATCTTTTCTTTCTGGATGTCGGATGTGCATAGCATGGGCGGCTATGTCGTTGCCGCCAGCTTCTTTACTTTAGGTCTGGCGAGCTGGCAGGTTCTGCTGTGTTTGTTAGTGGGCATCTGCATCGTGCAGCTGTGCGCTAATCTGGTGGCCAAACCGAGCCAGATGGCAGGCGTGCCGTACGCGGTGATTTCGCGTCAGGCGTTTGGCGTGTTTGGTGCCAATATCCCGGCGATCATTCGCGGGCTGATCGCCTTTGCCTGGTACGGCATCCAGACATATCTGGCGGCCAACGCGTTAATGCTGGTGCTGCTAAAGTTCTTCCCGACGCTTAGCAGCATGACGCAGAGCAGCTGGCTCGGCTTATCGCAGCTGGGCTGGTGCTGTTTTGGTGTGATGTGGTTACTGCAGGCGATGGTGTTCTGGCATGGGATGAACGCGATTAAACGCTTTATCGATGTCGCGGGTCCAGCGGTATATGTGGTGATGGTGGCGCTGGCTGGCTGGATTGTATACAAAACCGGTTTCGACGGTATCTCCTTCACTCTGGCCAGCAAACAGCTAAGCACCGGCGAGCAAACCTGGCAGATGATCACCGCCACCGCGCTGGTGGTCTCTTACTTCTCGGGTCCGCTGCTCAACTTTGGTGACTTCTCACGTTACGGTAAAAGCATGGGCGAAATTCGTCGCGGCAACCGCTGGGGCTTACCGTTCAACTTCCTGCTGTTCTCGATTGTCACCGTGGTGATTGTTTCCGGCACTCAGTCGCTGTTCGGCAGAATGATTACCGATCCGATTGAGACCGTCAGCATGGTGGGTAACGACGTGGCGGTGGCAATTGGCCTGCTGACCATGATAATCGCCACCATCGGCATTAATATCGTGGCCAACTTTGTTTCGCCAGCGTTCGACTTCTCTAACTGCTCACCGCAGAAAATCAGCTTCCGTACCGGTGGCATGATTGCTGCGGTTGGCTCGGTATTGCTGACGCCGTGGAACCTGTTCCAGTCACCGGAGCTGATTCACTATACACTGGATGTGCTGGGTGCGTTTATTGGGCCGCTGTTCGGTATTCTGATTGCTGATTTCTATTTGATTAAACGCAGCAAAGTCTACGTTGACGATCTGTTTGATGACACGCCGAAAGGACGTTACTGGTATCGCGGCGGCTTCAACCCAAAAGCGATTGCCGCGCTGCTGCCGTCAGTGGCGATTGGTCTGGTGATCAGTTTTATTCCCTCACTGCATGCAGTCGCGAACTTTAGCTGGTTTATCGGTGTGGCATTGGGCGCCGGTTGCTATCGCTGGCTGGCGCGTGCTGACCGTGAAGCGTCGGTCGCGGCGTATCGCACGACTGTGGCGGTGCAGAAGGATTAATGGTGGGCTGGTCGCCATGAAGGTACGACCGGGCACATAGGTAACAGATCAGACCGGGCACATAGGTAACACATTTGTGCTCAGTCTATCCGGATAATACGTTTTTCTGCCTGGTCATAATACGCCAGTAT